>NZ_MCIC01000015.1:0-479119 GCF_002025745.1 Hydrogenophaga sp. H7
TCGTCCAGCGCCACACAGCGCGAGAAGTGGTCCATGCCGGCCTTGGCCGCGCAGTAGGGCGCCTGGGCCGCCATCGCCCGGCGCCCCAGTCCGGATGAGATGTTGAGCACCTTGCGCGGGCCGCGCCAGCCGGCGTCGACCCAGGCGCCGCTGGCGTTCAGGAACGCGGCGGTCAGCAGCATGGGTGCTTCCAGACCGACCCTCAGGGCCCGGGCGATGCCGTCCGGCGGGCAATGCTCCAGCGGCGTGATCTCCGGGATCACGCCGGCGTTGTTGATCAGGGTGGCGCTGGCCAGGCTGGGCGCGTCCAGCTGCGACAGCCACTGCTGCAGGCGCGCCGCGACGGGCGCCGGGTCGGCCAGGTCCACGGGCCATTGGAGGACCGTGGCGCCCTGTGCCTGGGCCAGGGTATCGAGTTCGGGGTTGGTGTGGCGCGAGAGGCAGAGCAGGAGGCGGTCCGGCGCGACCAGCTGTCGCGCCATCGCCAGCCCCAGTCCGCGAGAGGCACCTGTGAGGATGACAAGGTCTTGCATGCCACCAGTGTGACAGGCCCGGGGCAACCTCAGAACGGGCAGGGTGCCTCGAAGCGCATCGGCTGGTCGGTCGCGGGGTGCGGAATCTCGATCGCCTGGGCGTGCAGCAGCAGGCGTGGGGCCATGGCCTGCTGCGCCTCGCTGGCGTACAGCGGGTCGCCCACGATGGGAAAGCCGATGGCCATCAGGTGCACGCGCAGCTGGTGTGATCGGCCGGTGACCGGTTCCAGCTCCAGCCGGGTCGAGCCCGGGACCGGCGCCGGATCGGGCGCGAGGCGCCAGCGCGTCAGGCTGGGTTTGCCGATGTCGTGGTCGACCTTGCTGCGCGGTCGCGCCAGCCAGTCGACGATCAGCGGCAGGTCGATGCTGTTCCAGCCGTTGTCCGGCAGCGGGTTGTGCAGCTCGCCCGCGACGGCGGCGATGTAGCGCTTGTGCACCCGGCGCTTCTCGAAGGCCATGCTCAGGCGGCGCTGGGCGTCGATGCCGCGCGCCATCACGATCAGGCCCGAGGTCGCCATGTCCAGCCGGTGCACGATCAGGGCGTCGGGGTACCGCGTCTGGGCGCGGGCGCTCAGGCAGTCCTGGTTCTCCGGCCCGCGGCCGGGCACGGCCAGCAGCCCGGCCGGCTTGTCGAACACCAGCAGGTGCTCGTCGGCGTGGATCAGCGGCAGGTCGGGGGGCAGCGACCCGCGCAGCGGTGGAGCGTGGGGGCTCATGGTGCCTCGAGCGCGCGGCGCGCTTCGTCGGCCGGCAGGCTGCGCGCAGCACCGAAGCCGGCGACCTGGCGCGCGCCCAGCAGCTGCAGCCGGACGAAGCGGAAGTCGCCCAGCGTGGTCATCATCCCGGCCTCCGGGAAGCGTTGCAGATAGACCGAGCGCGACACCTCGGCTTCGGGGCTGCCGGGTTCGGCAAACCGCGCCAGCGCATCCAGCGTCACGCGCGGCAGGGCGTGCACCGGCTCGCCCTCGGGCTCGGCCGCACACACAAGCAGCGAGACGCGGGGCGTGCGCTGCATGTTGCCGCTGTGGGCCGCCAGACCGCTGACGTGCAGCACCAGTTCGCTGGCGGTACTGTCGATGGCGAAGGGCACCATGGAAACGAACACGCCACCGTGTTCGTCGAGCGTGCCCAGCGCGGCGGTGCGGCGCGCCAGCAGCAACTCGCGCAGGGCCCGGGTCAGGCTGTGTTCTCCCAAGGGTGCCCCCTCAGCGGACAACGATCTCGGCCCGGCGGTTGCGCGGCTCCGCCACGTCGTCGTCCGTGGGCACCACCGGTTCACGCTCGCCGCGCCCCACCGGCTCAACCAGCTCGGGCCGGACGCCCTTGCCGACCAGCAGGTCGCGGATGGCGTTGGCGCGTTCCAGCGAGAGAACGTCGTTGGCGTCGGCCGCGCCCTGGCGGTCGGTGTGGCCGACGATCACGATTTCGCCACCGCTGCGCGCGCGGGCGGCGACCACCACCTGGTCGAGTTCGGCCGCCGATTCGGGGGTGAGGTCGGACGTGCCCGGCTGGAAGTTGAGCGTGAAGCGCTGCGGTGTCGGAGGCACCAGCTTCAGCAGCGCGGGGTAGCGCTCGCGCACCTCGGCCTCGCTGGACTGAGCCGGCTGCAGCTCACCCTTGTGGCCCAGTTCGGCGGCGGCGTAGGGGGAGGCCAGGTCGGCCGAGCCCTGGGCGGTGGACACCACCACCGCGGTGGGGCGGTCGGGCTGGGGCAGGAGGATCACCCGGCCGGCCGGTGCGCAGGCGGCGCACAGGGCGACTGCGGAGGCGGCGGTGATGCACCTGATGAGGGGAAGCGTCATCGGCGCAGTCTACTATCGTCACTCCAGTGGTGACGCAGGTAGTAATAGAGCGGCTCGGGCCTGGGGTTGGCCTCGACGATGAAGTCGGTGCCGCGCACGCCGACCACCGCAGTCGGGGTCTTGACCTTGAAGCGTTCGGGGTTGACCCGGGCCAGCAGGCCGGTGACCACACGCATCGATCCCTGGAGCAGTTCCACCAGCAGGTTGCCCTCCTGGGTGGTGGAGTCGAACCGGTACTGGCTCAGGTCGGCGGTGCTGTCAGGTCCAAGCACCATCACCGTGCCGTCCTTGAGCACCATGCTGGCAGCGCCGTCCTGGCCGGTGCGGATGCGTTCGCCTGCGCGAACGGCCTCACCCGGCTGAACGGCGCGGCCATCGCCGCCACCCAGCCGCACCTCGCCCTGCACCTGCTTGAAGGTGCCGGCACGGGTGTCGGGCGCGATGTCTGGGGACTGTGCCGCTGCCACGGAAGCCGCCAGCGCAAGCACAACGGCGGGCGAGGTGCGGAACAGGCGGCGGGCGGACAGGGCGGGCATCTTTACTCCAAATGGTTTAACTCGGCATCCTAGTCGCTGCATTTCGCGTGGCACAAGGCATGCACCTACAATCCGCGACCCGACCGGACTTCCAGTGACATGCGTCACGTTTCTGTCGGCCCCAACCCCCTTTGCCGTGATGACTCCGACCCTGCTGCTGGCGCCGATGGAAGGCCTGCTCGACGCCACGCTGCGTGATGTGCTCACGCGCACCGGCGGCGTCGACCGCTGCGTGAGCGAGTTCATCCGGGTCACCGACACCCTGCTGCCCGAGCGGGCCTTCGTGCGTGTGGTGCCCGAGCTGCTCAACGGCGGGCGGACCGCTGCTGGGGTGCCGGTGCGGCCGCAACTGCTCGGCTCCGACCCGGTCTGTCTGGCCGAGAACGCCGCGCGGCTGGCGGCCCTCAGCCCGTTCGGCGTCGACCTCAACTTCGGCTGCCCCGCCAAGACCGTCAACCGCAGCCGGGGCGGTGCGGTGCTGCTGGACGAGCCCGAGCTGATCGGCCGCATCGTGTCGGCGGTGCGGCGCGCGGTGCCGGCGCACCTGCCGGTGTCGGCCAAGATGCGGCTGGGCTACGGCGACGACCGCGTGGCGGAGGACTGCGCGCTGGCCATCGCCGGGGCCGGTGCCGACGAACTCGTGATCCATGCGCGCACCAAGGCCCACGGCTACCGGCCGCCGGCCTACTGGGAGCGTATCGCCGAGGTGCGGACCGTGCTGCCGGCCAACCTGCCGGTGATCGCCAACGGCGAGATCTGGACCGTGGCCGAGGCGCAGCGCTGCCGCGAGGTGACGGGCTGCGACAGGCTCATGATCGGCCGCGGCATGGTGACCGATCCCGGCTTGGCGCTGGCGATCAGGGGGCAGGGCGGTGTGCCTTGGTCGCAGATCCTGCCGCTGCTGTCGGTGTTCTGGTCCCAGGTGTGTGGCCGGGTGGAGCGGCGGCACCGCGCCGGCCGGCTCAAGCAGTGGC
This sequence comes from Hydrogenophaga sp. H7, assembly GCF_002025745.1. Taxonomy (NCBI): domain Bacteria; kingdom Pseudomonadati; phylum Pseudomonadota; class Betaproteobacteria; order Burkholderiales; family Comamonadaceae; genus Hydrogenophaga; species Hydrogenophaga sp. H7. The sequence goes on from NZ_MCIC01000015.1 coordinate 3,846, forward strand.
TGAACTACCTGCGCAAGCGCTACCCAGAAGGTCAGCGCGCGTTCGACGAGCTGCGCGAGTCCAACGACCCGGCCCATGTGGAGGCCTGGCTGCAGGCGCAAACGCTGCCACAGGAACCCATGCCCGTGCCTGCAGCGGAAATTCCGGTGGCGTGCTAAGGTCCGGCCCCGGTCAAGACTAGAAACCATCATGAAGACCCTGGAACAGCGGCTGGAGAGCCTGGGAGCCGAACGACTGCGCGGCATGCGGCGTGGCCTGGAGAAGGAGAGCCTGAGGTCGCAACCCGACGGCAAACTCGCGCTGACGCCGCACCCGGCGGCGCTCGGCAGCGCGCTCACGCACCCGCACATCACCACCGACTATTCCGAATCGCAGCTGGAGCTGATCACCGGTGTGCACGCCAGCGTGGAAAGCTGTTTGGCCGAACTCACCGAGATCCACCAGTTCACCCTGCGCAGCCTGCAGGCACAGGGCGGTGCGGCGGGTGAAGAGATGCTCTGGGCGTCCAGCATGCCGTGTGGCCTGCCGACCGATGAAACCATTCCGCTCGGGCGCTACGGCTCCTCCAATGTCGGGCGGGCCAAGAGCGTCTACCGCATGGGCCTGGGGCACCGCTACGGCCGCCGCATGCAGACCATCAGCGGCATCCACTACAACTGGTCGCTGCCCGGGGTGGACAACCAGGGTTACTTCGCGCTCATCCGCAACTTTCGCCGCCACGCCTTCCTGCTGCTGACGCTCTTCGGAGCATCGCCGGCCCTGTGTTCGACCTTCGTCGAAGGGCGCCAGCACGAGCTGCAGCCCCTGGGCAGCAGCGGCACCCTGCACATGCCACACGGCACCAGCCTGCGCATGGGGCGCCTGGGTTACCAGAGCGATGCGCAGGCCTCGCTGGCCGTGAGCTACAACAGCCTCGAAGGCTATGCGGCCTCACTGCACGACGCGCTCACACGGCCGTGGCCGGCCTACGAAACCGTGGGCATCCGCAACCCCGGGGGCGACTACAACCAGTTGGCCACCACCCTGCTGCAGATCGAGAACGAGTTCTACGGCACCATCCGGCCCAAGCGCGTGATCCACCAGGGCGAGCGCCCGCTGCACGCCCTGCGCGAGCGCGGGGTCGAGTACATCGAGGTGCGCCTGATGGACCTCAACCCTTTCGAGGCCATCGGCATCGATGCGGCCACGCTGCGCTTCCTGGACGTGTTCCTGCTGCACTGTCTGCTGTCGGACAGCCCGCCCGACACGCCGGAGGAAATCCGCGAACTGGCCCACAACCAGCACCTGACCGCCGCGCGCGGCCGAGAACCCGGCCTGCACCTGTTGCGCCGTGGTGGAGAAGTGGCGCTGCAGGACTGGGGGCTGGAGATCCTCGACCAGCTTGCGCCGATTGCCGACCACCTGGACGCGCTGCATGGTGGCGCCTCGCATTGCGAAGCCGTCGCTGCTGCGCGTGCTGCGCTGCTGGCCCCGGACACGTTGCCCTCGGCCCGTGTGCTGGCGGCCACCCGGCACGAGCATGCTTCCTCGTTCATCGATTTCGTCCGCACCCGCTCGCAGGCCATCCGCCAACAGCTGCTGGACCTGCCCTGGAGTGCGCAGCAACAGTCTCGCTACGTGGACATGGCGGTGCGCTCACTGGCGGCTCAGCAGGCCATCGAGGCAGCCGACTCCATGCCCTTCGAGATCTACCGGCAGGAGTACGTGTCCCCGGCCCGCCTGATGCCGCGCTCGGTGGTGGCCCAGGCTGCCTGAGTCTGTTGCGAAACACCCTGCTGGTGCAGGGTGTATGTCCGCGGCGGTGAATTCCTGCGGTCTCCGGTCCTATCCTGTGCCCTCCTTTTCATCCAGGAGACCGCCATGGCACCCACCCCGCGCCTGACCGCCGCCGATTTCGACCAGGAACTGCTCATCCTTTTCGACGCCTACGTGCACGGCGACATAGACCGCCGGGGGTTTCTGGACAAGGCGGCGAAGTTCGCGGTCGGGGGCATCACGGCCGCCGGTCTGCTCGCGGCGCTCAGCCCGGACTTCGCAATCGCCCAGGTGGTGCCCCAGGGTGATCCGCGCATCACCACCGAGCGCATCGACGTGGACTCGCCCAATGGTTCTGGCAAGGTCAAGGCCTACCTGGCCAAACCGGCCAAGGCCTCGGGCAAGCTGCCGACGGTGCTGGTGGTGCATGAGAACCGTGGCCTGAACCCGCACATCGAGGACATTGCCCGCCGGCTGGCGGTGGACGGCTACCTGGCGCTGGCTCCCGATGCGCTCACGCCGCTGGGTGGCTACCCCGGCGACGAGGACAAGGCCCGCGCGCTGTTCGCCCAGCTCGACCAGTCCAAGACCCGGCAGGACTTCCTGGCCGCGGCGGCCGTGCTCAAGGCGCGCGCCGACGGCACCGGTAAGCTGGGGGTGGTGGGCTTCTGCTACGGCGGTGGCATGGCGCATTTCCTGGCCACCCAGCTGCCCGATCTGGCGGCTGCCGTGCCCTTCTACGGCAACCACCCGCCGGTGGAGGACGCCGCCAAGGTCAAGGCGCCGCTGCTGATCCACTTCGCCGCGGTGGACGACCGCATCAACGCCGCCTGGCCCGCCTATGAAGCCGCACTCAAGGCGGCCGGGGTGCGTCACACCGCCCACCAGTACCCGGGCACCCAGCATGGCTTCAACAACGACACCACGCCGCGTTTCGACGCCGCCGCCGCGAAACTGGCCTGGGACCGCACCCTGGCGTTTTTCGCCCAGCACCTGAAAGCCTGAGCGGGCTCAGTTGTCCGGACCCTCCAGCCGGACATCGCTGAGCGGGTAGGCCACACAGGGCAGCACCGCGCCTGCGGTCTTTTCTTCGGGCAGCAGCCCGGGCCAGTCCACGCCATAGCGCACCTGTCCCGCGGTGAGCCGGCCGATGCAGGTCCGGCAGGTGCCGTTGCGGCAGGAGGCTGGCCAGGGCACACCGGCGGTCTGCAGGGTCTGCAGCAGGGTGCGCTGTTCGGGGGCCTGCAGCGCGAGGCCCTGATCGGGAAGGTCCAGAACCCAGCTGCGGGGGATATCTTCTGTCGGCATGGCCCGAATCTAACCGTTGGGCGGGTTGCCAGTGCCTGCCTGTTCAATAGGCAGATTGAAGATTGCCTTTGTACATCAATGACTTGGGAGCCCCGTACAGGACTTCTCCAAGCTTATCCACAAGCTTGTCCCGGAAATCTTGGGACAAGTTGAGAAGTGTCAAAGCCATCGGGATGCGGTCTGGCTAGAGTCCAAGGTTTTTCCTGAACCTGTTTTTAGACCATGTACAGCCTCACCGGCGCAGACCGGGCCTACCGCTTGCTCTCCGGCGCCGCCATTCTTCTGGTAGCGGTGTTTTCGCTCACCGGCCTGCTGCAGGTGCTGGCCTACGCCTCGGCCGGCCTGGTGCTCACCACCGCGATCATCAACGCCTGCCCGCTGGTGGAGCTGCAGGTCCGCAGCGCTTCTTGATCAGGCCTCGCCGCCAAAGCGCTTGATCAGGTTGGCGATGTACTTTTCGACCAGCTTCTCGAACTCGCCCTCGACCACCGGCACCACCACCATCTTCATCAGCCCGGGCAGCGGCACCTCGATATCGCCCTGAATGGCGAGTGCGACCGCCGTGTGCTTTTTCTGGTCGCTGATGTCCCAGCTGCCTGAGACCAGGGCGTTGCCCACGCCCTTGACCGGTGTCCATTTCACCGTGCCCACGCCCTTGGCTGCGTCCCACTTGCTCACGTACTTGCAGGCGTAGACCGTCTGGATGTTGACCTGGGCCGTGCCCACCTTTTCCATCTCCCAGCGGTAGCTGTTGCCGCCCAGATCGACCAGCTGGTCGACTTTGGGAAAATGGCTGACCGATGTCGGCACGTCCGACAGCAGCTCGAACACCTCGGCGGCTTTGGCCTTGACGTTGAATTCGTAGCCCAGATCGATCTTCACGGTGATGGCCATGGGGTCTCCTCTTGTGGTTGGTAAGAAAAATTATTGTGGCACGCAGCGGCCACGCACTCAGAACGGCATTACATGAGCATCCAGTGGTTCCCTGGTCACATGCACCTCACGCGGCAGGCGATCGCCGAGCGCGTCAAGGAAATCGACGTCGTGATCGAAATGCTCGACGCGCGCCTGCCCGGCAGCAGCGCCAACCCGCTGATGCAGCAGCTCACCAGCGGGCGGCCGACGCTCAAGGTGCTCAACAAGCAGGACATGGCCGACCCGGCGCGCACCGCGCTCTGGCTGGCGCACTACAACGCCCAGCCCGACACACGCGCCATCGCGCTGGATGCCAGCGTCACGGCACCCGCGCGGGCGCTCATCGACGCCTGCTTCGAGCTGGCGCCCAGGCGCGGCGGCATGGTCAAGCCCATGCGGGTGCTTATCTGCGGCATTCCCAACGTCGGCAAGTCCACGCTGATCAACACGCTCAAGGGCAAGCGCGCCGCCAAGACCGGCGACGAGGCCGGCGTCACGCGCACCGAGGCGCGCATCGCGCTGGCCGACGACTTCTATCTGTACGACACGCCGGGCATGCTCTGGCCGCGCATCTTCGTGCCCGAGAGCGGCTACAACCTGGCCGCCAGCGGTGCGGTGGGCAAGAACGCCTACGACGAAGAAGAGGTGGCCTACGAGCTGATCGCCAAGCTCAAGACCGACTACCCGCAGCTCATGGAGGCGCGCTACCAGCTGGGCCTGTCGCCCGAGGCCTGGGCGCAGACCCACGACGACGAACTGGTCGAAGCCATCGGGCGCAAGCGCGGCGCGCTGGCCGGCGGCGGCCGGGTGAACATGCAGAAGGCCGCAGAGCTGGTGATCGCCGATTTCCGCGCCCTGCACATCGGCCGCATCACGCTGGAGACGCCCGAGCAGTTCGCGCGCTGGCTCAAGGCCGGGAAGCAGGCCGACGCCGAACGCGCGGCGCGAAAGAAGAAACTGCGCGACGAGGGGCACATCAGCCCGGAGCGCAAGCCCAAGGCGGACAAGCGCCCGTCGGCGCGCAAGCCACGTTGACCCACCCGAGACTCCGAATGTCCACCATCGCTCCGCCCACGAACCCCGAGGCCGATCCGCGCGTCCAGGCCGTCTTCGACGACATCCGCGCCACGCGCCAGACCGACTTCATCAACAACATGTGGCGCTACCTGGCCTTCGACCCGGCGCTGCTGGAGCAGACCTGGGCCGAGGTCAAGCGGGTGATGGCCACGCCGTCCACGCTGGACCCGCTGACCAAGGAGCTGGTCTACATCACCGCGTCCATCATCAACGGCTGCAGCTACTGCGTGCACTCGCACACCGCGGCCGCCACCGCCAAGGGCATGACGCGCGAGCAGCACGCCGAGCTGCTGTCCATCATTGCGCTGGCAGCCAAGACCAACCAGCTCGCCACGGGGCTGCAGGTGCCAGTGGACCCGGAGTTCCAGAAGGCTTGAGCCGGGTCAAGGACGGCGCCGGCGCGCGGGTGCAGCATGGGCCTTTTTGGAGCCGCACATGTCCACCGAACCCCGCCGCATCCTGATCGTCAACGGCCACCCCGACGCCGGGGCGCGCCACCTGCTGCACCAGTTGATCGATGCCTACGCCGGGGGCGCGCAGGCGGCGGGCCATCAGGTTCGGCGGGTGGACGTCGGGGCGCTGGACTTTCCGATGCTGCGAAGCGCGGCCGACTGGGAGCGCGGTGCGCTGCCCGAAGGGCTGAAGACCGCCCAGGACGACATCGCCTGGTGCCAGCACCTGGTGCTGTGCTTCCCGCTCTGGCTGGGCGACATGCCGGCCGTACTCAAGGGTTTTCTGGAACAGGTGGCGCGGCCCGGTTTCGCCTTTCACCGCGACGAGCAGAACCCGTTTGGCAAGAAGGCGCTGGGCGGGCGCTCGGCCCGCATCGTGGTGACCATGGGCATGCCGGCGCTGCTATACCGCTGGTACTTCCGCGCCCACAGCGTCAAGTCGCTGGAGCGCAACATCCTGGGCTTTGTGGGCATCGCCCCGGTGCACGAAACCCTGGTCGGGCTGGTGGACCGGCTGGGCGAGAAGGGCGTGGCGCAGTGGTGCGCCAAGCTGCGCAAGCTGGGCGCGCAGGCGGCCTGAGCGCCTGCCGCGCGGTGGCTCAGCCCTCGACCTTGACGCCTTTCCAGAACGCGACCCGTCCGCGGATGTTCTCGGCTTCGGGCTTGGGGTCCGGGTAGTACCAGGCGGCGTCGGCATTGAGCTCGCCGTTGACCAGCAGGGAGAGGTACTTGGCCTCGCCCTTCCAGGGGCAGGTGGTCCGGTGGTTGCTGAACGTGACGAAAGCGCGGTTGAGCGCGCCCTCGGGGAAGTAGTGGTTGCCTTCGACCAGCACCGTGTCGTCGCTCTCGGCGACCACGGCGCCGTTCCAGGTGGCTTTCATGCGGACCGTCCCCGGCTCACTTGAATTTGTCTTTGTCCTTGCCGCGCGGGATCACCGCGGTGACCGGCGGGACCGGACGGTCGGAACTGACCGGGCCCTTGGGCACCGACGTGTCCTTTTTCGGCTTCTTGCTCATCTTTTCGTTGCGCTGTTCCTTGCCCATGGTGTGCTCCGTTGGAAATGGCCACGCACTGCGGCCGATCGCGCGATGTTACCGGCCCGCGGGCGGGTTCTGCAGCGCCTCCAGCTCGTAGGGTGGTGCCACCGTGACGGCCACGTCGAGCGTGTGGCGGGCGCCGCCCTGGATGACGCCGCGCATGGGCGAGACGTCGGCGAAGTCGCGGCCGGTGGCCAGCGTCACATAGTCCTCGCCGGGGCTGCCCCAGCCGCAGCGGTTGTTGGTGGGGTCGAAGTCGAACCAGGCGCCCAGCGCCGGTTCGTCGCCGGCCTGCGCGCCGGTTCCCGGTGGCAGGGGCACGTAGACCGAGACCCAGGCGTGCGAGGCGTCGGCGCCGATCAGGCGCGGTTGGCCCGGTGGAGGCTGGGTGAGCAGGTAGCCGCTGACATAGCGCGCAGGCAGGCCCAGGCTGCGCAGGCAGCCGGTCATGATGTGGGCGAAGTCCTGGCACACGCCCTTGCCCTGCGCCAGCGCAACCAGGGCCGGGGTGTTGACTTCGGTGCTGGCGGTTTCGTAGGTCAGCCCGCTGTGGATGCGCTCCATGAGCGCACGCACGGCGGACAGCATGGGCAGGCCGTTTTCGAAGGCCGGCCGGGCAAAGGCAGTGAAAGCATCGTCGCGCGGCACATGGGGGGACGCAAACAGGAACTCGCTGGCGGGGTCGTAGGGCGCGCGGGCGCGGTAGCGGAAATGATCGCGCACGGCCTCCCAGGTCTGCGTCTGCCAGGCCGGGTCGTCGGGCAGCGGCGCGGGCGCGCGGGTGTCCACCCGGCTGTCGGCCGTGACGGTGAGCACCTCGTGCGGCGCCTGCAGCGAGAAGAAGGTGCGCAGGTTGCCGAAGGCGTCGGTGGTCTGGCTGCGGGCCGCCGGTTCGGGCGAGATCGTCAGCGTGTGCGACCGCACGGTCTGGGTGGGCGTGTCCACCGGCGAGAGGTGGACCATGTGCTGCGCCAGGTCCACGCTGCCCTGGTAGCGGTAGGTGGTGGTATGCAGGATGCGCAGGTCCATGGCTCAGACGCCGACGCTTCGCGTCTTGCGGTCGGCGTGGCTGAAGTGCAGCCGCGTGATTTCGTCGGACAGCTCGGCCGCCGCGGTCTCGCAGCCGTCCAGCAGCTCGGCGAGGGTGCTGTAGCGCATGGTCTGCCCCTCGCGCTGCCAGCTGCTCAGCTCGGTCAGCACCCACACGTCGGGGTCGGGCAGGCCCTGGGCCAGCACCGCGTCCTGTGGCGTGGCGCTCTGCGAGAGCTTTGCCAGCCGCGAGCGCAGGGTCTGCACCACCCAGGCGATGGAGCGCGGGTTGTCCCGGTCCATCACCAGGAGATCGATCAGCGCCACCATGTCGCGCCGCTGCTGGTACTGGGCGTGGAAGGTGATGGTGCTGTCGAACAGCGCGACCACCGCCTCGAAGCCCGTCGGGTCGTCCATGCAGCGGTGCTCCAGCCCGAGCGAGAGCGCGCGCGAGAGCGTGATCAGCCGCTCGATGTGGCGGCCCACGGACAGCAGGCGCCAGCCGTTGTCGCGCACCATGCGGTCGGTCTGCGCGCCGGTGATGGCGGCCAGGCGCTCGCTCAGCGCGGCGAGGGCGGCCAGCGCCTCGGCGGTGCCGTACTCGGCGTCGGCCGCCATGGCGGCGCAGTCCTGCGCGAAGCTGGCCTCGGCGTGTTCGATGAGGTTCCAGTGCTCGGGTGAGAGCCGGTCGCGCACCTGGGCCGCGGCGCTCTTGAGCGCGCGCAGGTTGTGGCCCACGCTGCAGCTCTGGCCCGCCAGGGGCGAGCCTGGCGCGGGCGACAGGCCGGCCATCAGCGAGCGCGCGAACACGCGCGCGGCCTGCTCGGCGCCGGGCACATCGTCCAGCACCAGGGCATTCTCGCGTGCGGTGGCCGAGAGCCAGGCGAGCAGGGCGCGCGAGCTGGGCTCTTCACCACCCAGGTGGTCGAGCACGATGCGGGCGAGCCGTACCGCGTTCTCGGCGCGCTCGGTGTAGCGGCCCAGCCAGAACAGGTTTTCTGCCGCGCGGCTGGTGACCGGGCGTTTCTGGTGCGCCAGGGCCAGGGTGCTGGGCTGCGACTGCAGCAGGCTGGTGGTGTCGACCTCGCCGTCGGTCATCACCCAGCAGTCGGCGCTGGATCCGCCGCGCTGCATGGACGCCATCAGCTGACCGCGGGGCGCCAGCCGCACCAGCCCGCCGGGCAGCACGCGCCAGCTCTGCGGCCCGTCGGCCAGCGCGAACACGCGCAGCATGGCCGAGCGCGGCAACAGGCGCTCGCCGGTCCAGGTGGGCGTTTGCGAGAGCGGCAACCAGGACTGCACGGTGTAGTCGTCGGGGTGGCGCACCATGCGGCCCGACCATTCGTCCAGCTCGCGGGCGTTCAGGCTCTGGCCGATGGCCGTCTCCAGACCCGAGCCAGGGTAGGTGGGTTTGATCACGCCGCCCTTGAGCAGGGGCAGCACCTCGCGCAGCGCAGCGTCTTCGCCGCACCACCAGGTGGCCAGCGAGGGCAGTTCCAGTTCCTCGCCCAGCAGGTGGCGGCTGATGGCGGGCAGGAAGCCCAGCAGCGCGCTCGATTCCAGCGGCGCCGAGCCCGGTGCGTTGGCCAGCAGCAGGTTGCCCGCGCGCAGCACCTGCAGCAGGCCGGGCACGCCCAGGCCGGAGTCCGGGCGCAGCTCCAGCGGGTCCAGCCACTGGTCGTCCACGCGCTTGATCAGCGCGTGCACCGGCTCCAGCCCCTTGAGCGTCTTGAGGTAGAGGCGCTGGTCGCGCACCGTCAGGTCGTTGCCCTCGACCAGGGTCAGGCCCAGGTAGCGCGCCAGGTAGGCGTGCTCGAAGTAGGTTTCGTTGTAGGGGCCGGGCGTGAGCAGGGCGATGCGCGCGTCCTCACCCTCGGGCGACAGCGCCTTGATGCCGTCCATCAGCGCCCGGTAGCTGGCAGCCAGGCGCTGCACCTTCATGCCGGCAAAGGCCTTGGGGAACTGCCGCGCGATGGCGATGCGGTTTTCCAGCAGGTAGCCCAGGCCCGAGGGCGCCTGGGTGCGCTGGCCGACCACCCACCAGCGCCCGTCGGGACCGTGCGCGAGGTCGAAGGCGGCGATGTGCAGCCAGGTGTTGCCCGGCGGCGTCACACCCTTCATGGCGCGCAGGTAGCCTGGATGGCCCTGGGCCAGCGCCGTGGGCAGCAGGGCGCGGCGCAGCAACTCCTGCGGGCCATAGAGGTCGGCCATCATGCCGTTGAGCAGGCGCGCGCGCTGCAGCACGCCGGCCTCGATCTGTGCCCATTCCCGCGGGTCCACGATCATGGGGAACAGGTCGAGCGCCCAGGGGCGCTGCAGGCCGCTGGCGGCGTCGGCGTAGACGTTGTAGGTGACGCCGTTGTCGCGGATCTGGCGCTGCAGGTTCTCGGCGCGGCGGTTCAGGTCGGCCAGACCGTCGGTGCCTACGTGGTCGAAGAAGCGGCCCCAGCGCGGGGCCAGGGCCCGCGGGTCGCCGCTGTCGCGCAGCTCGTCGCGGTGCCCGGCGTCGGCGGGCACCGACCACGACAGGGCCCAGTCCCCGGGGGATTCGGGGCTGAGTTCGTCGAACAGGTTGTCTCTGGATTCTTCCGGGGTCACGGCTCTGGAGTATGCCCGTGGCTCCTTCTTTGGGGGACCCCGGGGCGGTTCGGGCCGTTGCATCCTTCAAAGACCCGTGGCTGCGATCACTGGCGCAAATCCAGCGTGAACGGGAACTCCCGGCTGGGTGTCGCCGCGTTCACCACCAGCTTGCCCGCGGTGTGGCCCATCTGGAAGAAGCGCGAGAGGCGCCGGCTTTCGGCCTCGTAGGCGTTGATCGGGAAGCTGTCGTAGTTGCGGCCGCCCGGGTGGGCGACGTGGTACTGGCAGCCGCCGAGCGACTTGTGCATCCAGGTGTCGACGATGTCGAAGGTCAGCGGCGCGTGCACGCCGATCGACGGGTGCAGCGCCGACGGCGGGTTCCAGGCCTTGTAGCGCACACCGGCCACGTGTTCGCCCGCGGTGCCGGTGGGCTGCAGGGGCAGGGCGCGGCCGTTGCAGGTGATCACGTAGCGGCTGTCGTTGTAGCCGCTGAGGCGCACCTCGATGCGCTCCAGCGACGAGTCCACATAGCGCACCGTGCCGCCGGGTGCGCCTTCTTCACCCATCACGTGCCAGGGCTCCAGCGCGTTGCGCAGCGTGAGTTCGATGCCGCGCGCGGCCACCTGGCCCACCAGCGGGAAACGGAACTCGAAGTGCGGCTCGAACCAGGCCATGTCGAAGCGGTAGCCCACCCCGGCCAGATCGGCCAGCACGTCCTCGAAGTCCATGCGGATGAAGGTCGGCAGCAGGAAGCGGTCGTGCAGCTCGGTGCCCCAGCGGGTGAGCTGGCCGCGCCAGGGCTGCTGCCAGAAGCGCGCGATGAGGGCGCGCAGCAGCAGCTGCTGGGCGATGCTCATGCGGGCGTGCGGCGGCATTTCGAAGGCCCGCAGTTCCAGCAGGCCCAGGCGGCCGGTGGACGAGTCGGGCGAGTAGAGCTTGTCGATGCAGAACTCGCTGCGGTGGGTGTTGCCGGTGACGTCGATCAGGATGTTGCGCAGCGTGCGGTCCACCAGCCAGGGCGGCATGTCCTGGCCGAAGCGCTGTCGGTTCTGTTCGATCTGGTTGAGCGCGATCTCCAGCTCGTACAGCTGGTCGTTGCGCGCCTCGTCCACGCGCGGCGCCTGGCTGGTCGGGCCGATGAACAGGCCGCTGAACAGGTAGGACAGCGAGGGGTGGTTGTGCCAGTAGGCGACCAGGCTGCCCAGCAGCTCGGGCTTGCGCAGGAAGGGCGAGTCCGATGGCGTGGCGCCGCCGAGCACGAAGTGGTTGCCGCCACCGGTGCCCGTGTGGCGGCCGTCGGTCATGAACTTCTCGGCGCACAGGCGCGTCTGGTGCGCCGCCTCGTAGAGGAACTCGGTGCGCTCGACCAGTTCGGCGAAGCTGCTGCTGGGGTGGATGTTGACCTCGATCACACCGGGGTCGGGCGTGACCTGCAGCATCGTCAGGCGCGGGTCGCGCGGCGGCGGGTAGCCTTCGAGCACGATCTTCACGCCAAGGCGCTCGGCTGTGTCCTCGACCGCGGAGAGCAGGTCGAGGTAGTCCTCCAGCCGTTGCATCGGTGGCATGAACACGTAGAGGTGCTGGACCTTGCCGCCGCTGGCCTTCTCGGCTTTGGGGCCGTTGGCGCGCTGCGGGTCGCGCGCCTCCACCACCAGCGCGGTGCGGGTCAGCCAGGCGGCCGATTCGCCGCGCCGCGGCAAGCGGGACGAGAGCTGCTGCGCCGGCGAAGAGGCCGGGTGCGGCTGGCCGCGGCGCAGGCCGAGTGCCTCGGTTTCGTTGCCCGGCCCCTGTTCGTCGAACCAGTCGGTGCCCTGCAGCGAGACGGTGCCGCCTTCGGCGAAACCGCCACCCACGGTGTGCGGGTGCACCTGGTGGCGCAGCGCCGCGCCAGAGGGCAGAGGGTCGCGCGCGCTGTGCGGGTCCTGCTCGATGTGGTAGGGGTAGTCGCCCATCGACACCCAGGGCAGCGAATCCAGCGGCAGCCGGTAGCCCATGGGCGAATCGCCTGGGATCAGGTACATGCGCTCGTCGCGGAAGAACCAGGGGCCGGTGGACCAGACCGTGCCGCTGACCCGGTGGAAGCTGCTCTTTCCGTTGTTCGAGAGCGGGCCGTGGCCCGAGGCCTGCAGCGGCAGCACGTAGCCCACGGTGGCGTCCAGACCCTGGCCGAACACACGGCGCAGGCGCTGGCGCTCCAGTTCGTCGTCGAGCTTGCTGTCAAACGGGTCGACGTTCACCGGCAGGCGCCGCTCGCGCCACAGGTAGTACCAGGTGTCCTCGTAACCGGGGGTGATGTATTGCGTGGACAGGCCCAGCCGGCGCGCCAGCGCCTGCGTGAAGCGCTGCGCGTCGTCGGCGCTGTAGTGGGCCTCGTCGCGCTCGTCGGCCAGCAGGGCGGGGTTGGTCCAGCAGGGTTCGCCGTCTGCGCGCCAGAACACCGACAGCGCCCAGCGCGGCAGTTGTTCGCCCGGGTACCACTTGCCCTGGCCCATGTGCACGAAGCCACCGTCGCCGTAGCGCTCGCGCAGGCGGCCCAGCAGCTCGGTGGCGTAGCCGCGCTTGGTGGGGCCCAGCGCGTCGGTGTTCCATTCGGCGGCGTCGCGGTCGCTCACGGCCACGTAGGTGGGCTCACCGCCCTGGGTCAGTCGCACGTCGCCCCTCACCAGATCGGCGTCGACCTGCTCACCCAGCTTCAGCACCTCGGCCCACTGGTCTTCGGTGTAGGGCTTGGTCACGCGCGGCGATTCGTAGATGCGGGTGACGGCCATGTGGTGGCTGAACTCGACCTCGCATTTGTCCACGCCGCCCTCGACCGGCGCGGCGCTGGAGGGCTGCGGCGTGCAGGCCAGCGGGATGTGGCCTTCGCCGGCCAGCAGGCCCGAGGTCGGGTCCAGGCCGATCCAGCCGGCGCCGGGCAGGAACACCTCGCACCAGGCGTGCAGGTCGGTGAAGTCCTGCTCGGGGCCGCTGGGGCCGTCGATGGCCTTCACGTCGGGGGTCAGCTGGATCAGGTAGCCCGAGACGAAGCGCGCCGCCAGACCCAGGTGGCGCAGCAGCTGCACCAGCAGCCAGCCCGAGTCGCGGCAGGAGCCGCTCTTGAGCGTGAGCGTCTCTTCGGGCGTCTGCACGCCCGGCTCCATGCGGATGGTGTAGCCGATGTCCTTCCAGAGCTTCTGGTTGATGCCGACCAGGAAGTCGATGGTGCGCTGCTCGCTGCGGTCGACCTGCTCCAGATAGCCCTTGAGCAGGGGCGTCATCGGTGCGGTGGCCAGGTAGGGGGCCAGTTCCTGCTTCTGAGCCTCGTCGTAGGTGAACGGAAACTTCTCGGCGCGCGGTTCGAGGAAGAAGTCGAACGGGTTGTAGACCGCCATCTCGACCACCAGGTCGATCGTGACCTTGAACTCGGTGGTGGGCTCGGGAAAGACCAGGCGCGCCTGGTAGTTGGCGAACGGGTCCTGCTGCCAGTTGATGAAGTGGCCCGCCGGTTCGATCTTCTGCGAGTACGACAGCACCTTGGTGCGGCTGTGCGGCGCCGGGCGCAGGCGGACCACCTGCGGGCCGAGCTTGACCAGGCGGTCGTACCGATAATGGGTGATGTGGCTCAGGGCGACATGGATGGCCATGCTGGGGTCACTTTCAACAGGGAGTCACAAACAATGAAAACGCTGCCAGGGCGGGTTGCCGCGCGCGTTCGACACAACCAAGCAAGTCCCGCGCCACGGCGCACGGCTGTCCGGCGGATCGCCTGATGCACCCGCTGTGGGCGGTGCTGCCCGGTGCTGTGCTGGGCGTGGCCCTGCAACTGCTGCAGGCCCGGCTGTGGCCGGTGGCGGGGTACGCGGGGCTGCTGGCGGCGGCGCTCTTGCTGGCCGGCGTTGCTGCACGGGTCGGGGCCAGGCGACGTGCCGGGCTTGCGCTGGGCGCCGCCCTGCTGGCGGGTGCGCTCGCGGCAGCCGGAGCAACGGGCCTGCGCGCTGCGCGCCACCAGGCGCAGGCGCTGGCCACCGGTCTGGAAGGCGTGAACCTGGTGGTCACCGGGCAGGTGGCCACCATGCCCCAGCGCGGCGCCGACAACGACCGCTTCGAGTTCACCGTCGAATCGGCGACGCGGGACGGCCAGGCGGTGGACCTGCCGCCACGGTTGCTGATCAGCGACTTCCGGGGTCGGGGGGCGGGACGCACCTGGCGCGCGGGCGACGCCTGGCGGCTGACGGTGCGTCTCAAGCGTCCGCACGGTGCCTCCAACCCCCATGGCTTCGACCGCGAGCGCTGGCTCTGGGAGCAGGGCATCGGCGCCACCGGCTACCTGCGCGATGGCCCGCGCGACCCGGCGCCGCTGTTCCTCGGGACCAGCGGCAGCCACCCGGTCGAAGCGGCGCGCCAGTGGGTGGCGGACCGCATCGCTGCGCGTGTGCAGGACCCGCGCAGCGCCGGTGTGCTGGCGGCGCTGGTGGTGGGCGACCAGGCGGCGATCGAGCGCAGCGACTGGACCCTGTTTCGCGACACGGGTGTGGCTCATCTGATGAGCATCTCCGGTCTTCATGTCACCGTGTTTGCGTGGCTGGCCACGGCGTGCATCGGCTGGGGCTGGCGGCGCTGGGCCCATGCGTGGCCGGGGGTGCTGCTGGCGGTGCCGGCACCGCGGGCGGCGGCCTGGGGTGGTGTGGCGGCCGCGGCGGCCTACGCGCTGTTTTCGGGCTGGGGCGTGCCGGCGCAACGAACGGTTCTGATGCTGGCGCTGGTGGTGGGGCTGCGGCAGGGCGTGCGCCAGTGGCCCTGGCCCCTGGTCTGGCTGCTGGCGATGGTGGCGGTGCTGGCGTTGGACCCCTGGGCGCTGGTGCAGCCGGGGTTCTGGCTCAGCTTTGTGGCGGTGGGCATCCTGTTCGCCTCGGGATCGCGGCAGAAGGCGGGGCCGGTGCGCCGCCTGCTGCGCGAGCAGGCGGTCGTCACGGTGGCGCTGGCGCCGCTGGGGGTGCTGCTGTTCGGGCAGCTGTCGCTGGCGGGGCTGGTGGCCAACCTGCTGGCCATTCCCTGGGTGACGGGTGTGGTCACGCCGCTGGCCATGCTGGGCGTGATCGTGCCGCCGCTGTGGGATCTGGCGGCGTGGGCCGTTCAGGGGCTGGTGGTGTGTCTGGAGTGGCTGGGCGGCTGGCGCTGGGCCACGCTGTTTCAGCCCATCCCGCCCCTGCCGCTGGCGCTGTGTGGAGTGGCCGGCGGGCTGCTGCTGGTGCTGCGCCTGCCCTGGTCCCTGCGCTCGGCTGGTCTGGTGCTGCTGACGCCGATGCTGGCCTGGTCGCCCGCCCGGCCCAAGGCAGGCGAGTTCGAGGTGCTGGCGGTCGACGTGGGGCAGGGCAGCGCGGTGCTGGTGCGCACCGCCGGCCACAGCCTGCTCTACGACACCGGTCCGCGCTACGGCCCCGGCAGCGACGCTGGCGACCGGGTGGTGGTGCCGCTGCTGCGCGCGCTGGGCGAGGCGCCCGACATGGTGGTGGTGAGCCACCGCGACAGCGACCACTCGGGTGGTTCGGGCGCGGTGCACGCGGCCTGGCCAAGGGCGCGCTGGCTGTCCTCTTCCGGCGAGGGTGAGCGCTGCCTGGCCGGTCAGCGCTGGCACTGGGACGGGGTGGACTTTGAACTGCTGCACCCGTCGCCCGAACATTTCGATGCCGCCGGCCAGGGACGGCTGCCGAGCAACGCCATGTCCTGCGTGCTGCGCGTGGGCAATGGCCGGCGCTGGGCCTGGCTCAGCGGCGATCTGGATGCCGAGCGCGAAACCCGGCTGGCGCTGGCGCAACCGCAGTTGCGGGCCGACCTGCTGCTGGCACCGCACCACGGCAGTGCCTCGTCCAGCAGCCCGGTGCTGCTCAACACCCTGCGGCCTTCGGTGGCGCTGGTCCAGTCGGGCTACCGCAACCGGTTCGGGCACCCGGCACCGGTGGTCCGGGACCGCTACGACGCGCGGGGCATGCGGTGGGTGGCATCGCCCCAATGTGGTGCGGCTCTGTGGCGCAGCGATGAGCCCTTGAGCGTGCATTGCCACCGGGATGCCGTGCGCCGCTACTGGCACCATCCGGGTGCGCCTGTGGCGGACGAGGGCGATGAGGCGGACCCCGGCGGGTGACCACTGGCCCGCTCCTTGCTATGCTGGGTGCAGGAGAAAAAGCCCATGAGCCGACCGATGTTTGACGAAATGAACGCCTCGCCCACCGAGGTGCGGGCCCACTACCTGAACTACGCACGGTGGCTGGCACAACAACCCGAGGAGGTCATGGCATCGCGCCGCGAGGAGGCGGAAATGATCTTCCGTCGCGTCGGCATCACCTTCGCGGTCTATGGCGCCAAGGACGAGGACGGCGCCGGCACCGAGCGCCTGATCCCCTTCGACCTCATCCCGCGCATCATTCCCGCCCACGAGTGGAAGAGCATGCAGGCCGGGCTGGTGCAGCGCGTGACCGCGCTCAACCGCTTCATCCACGACGTCTACCACGACCAGGAGATCATCAAGGCGGGCCACATCCCGGCCGACCAGATCTTCCAGAACGCGCAGTTCCGCCCCGAGATGATGGGCGTGCAGGTGCCCAGCCAGATCTACTCGCACATCGCGGGCGTCGACATCGTGCGGGCACCGAATGCGCAAGGCGAGGGCGAGTACTACGTGCTCGAAGACAACCTGCGCGTGCCCAGCGGCGTGAGCTACATGCTGGAAGACCGCAAGATGATGATGCGGCTGTTCCCCGACCTGTTCGGCCAGAACCGCGTGGCGCCGGTCGCGCACTACCCCGACCTGCTGCTGGAGACCCTGCGCGCGGTCAGCCCCGCCACCACCGCCGAGCCCACGGTGGTGGTGCTCACGCCCGGCATGTACAACAGCGCCTACTTCGAGCATGCGTTCCTGGCGCAGCAGATGGGCGTGGAGCTGGTCGAAGGCCAGGACCTGTTCGTCAAGGACAACTTCGTCTACATGCGCACCACCAAGGGCCCCAGGCGCGTGGACGTGATCTACCGCCGCGTGGACGACGACTTCCTCGACCCGCTGGTGTTCCGCCCGACCTCCACACTGGGTTGCGCCGGTCTTCTCGGCGTCTACCGCAGCGGCAACGTGACCATCTGCAACGCGGTGGGCACCGGCATCGCCGATGACAAGTCCATCTACCCCTACGTGCCCAAGATGATCGAGTTCTATCTGGGCGAAAAACCAATCCTGAACAACGTGCCGACCTTCATGGGCCGCAACCCCGACGACCTGAAGTACATGCTCGACCACATGCACGAACTGGTGGTCAAGGAAGTGCACGGCGCGGGCGGCTACGGCATGCTGGTCGGCCCCGCTGCGACCAAAGCCGAGGTGGACGAGTTCCGCGCCGTGGTCAGGGCCAAGCCCGACGGCTACATCGCGCAGCCCACGCTCAGCCTCTCGACCTGCCCGACCTATGTGGACAGCGGCATCGCCCCGCGCCACATCGACCTGCGGCCCTTCGTGCTCAGTGGCAAGGAGGTGCAGATGGTGCCCGGTGGCCTGACGCGCGTGGCGCTGAAAGAAGGTTCGCTGGTGGTGAATTCGTCGCAGGGCGGCGGCACCAAGGACACCTGGATTCTGGAAAACTGAGAAAGACACGACATGCTTTCGCGTACCGCCGACCACCTTTTCTGGATGTCCCGCTACACCGAGCGGGCTGAGAACACCGCGCGCATGCTCGATGTGAACTACCAGACCTCGCTGCTGCCGCAGTCCGCCGCGGTGGCGCAGGTGGGCTGGCAGGGCCTGCTGTCGATCAGCGAGCTCATGCCCAGCTACACCGCCAAGTACGGCCATGACATCACGCCGCGCAACGTCATGGACTTCATGGTGCGCGACGAGTCCAACCCGTCGTCCATCGTGTCCTGCCTGCGCGCGGCGCGCGAGAACGCGCGGGCGGTGCGCGGCGCGCTGACCACCGAGCTGTGGGAGACGCAGAACGCCACCTGGCTCAAGCTGGCGGGATACCTCAAGTCCAGGGACTTCGAGCGCGACCCGGGCGCCTTCTTCGAATGGGTCAAGCACCGCTCGCACCTGTCGCGTGGTGTGGCGGTGGGCACCATGCTGCAGGACGAGGCCTTCCACTTCTACCGCATGGGTTCCTTCCTGGAACGCGCCGACAACACGGCGCGGCTGCTGGATGTGAAGTTCCACGCGGTGCACAGCGACTTCTTCGGTGCCGCCAGCGAGCAGGACCAAGAGTACGACTTCTATCACTGGAGCGCGATCCTGCGCTCCGTCTCCGGCTTCGAGGTGTACCGCAAGGTCTACCGAGACGTGATCACGCCCGAGCGCGTGGCCGAGCTGCTGATCCTGCGCCCGGACATGCCGCGCAGCCTGGCAGCCAGCATGAACGAGGTGGTGGCCAACCTGAGCGTGGTGGCCAACGAGATATCGGCCGAAACCCAGCGCCGCGCCGGCAAGCTCAAGGCCGACCTGCAGTACGCGCGCATCGACGAGATCCTCTCGACCGGCCTGCACGCTTTCCTGACCCAGTTCCTGGACCGGGTAAACGAACTCGGCGGTCGCATCAGCCAGGACTTCCTGGTGCCGAGTCACTGATCCGGACGGGTACCATGCGGGTCCCCGGCGCGAACCGGAGCCCGCATGAAACTCGTCATCCACCACCACACCCGCTTCCGCTACAGCCAGCCGCTGCTCTACACGGTGCAGTCGCTGCACCTGTGGCCGGTCAGCAGTGCCTGCCAGAGCGTCGAGCACTGGGAATTGCGCGTGCCCGGCACCCTGTGCAGCCAGCCCGACATTGAGGGCAACCGCGTGCACAGCTTCTCGCTCTCCGCGCGGCCCGAGAAGAACCTGCGCGAGAACAGCGTCACCGCCCGGGGCACGGTCGTGACCCATGGCGTCTCCGATTTCACCGACTCGCCTGGCCTGCCGCCGCCCGGCTTCTACCTGCGCTCGACCCCGCTGGCAGAGCCGCACCCGCGCATGGCCATGTGGGCCTTGCAGGCGGTGCCCGGTCTCATGGTCGCGCGTGCGCGGGGTGAACGGCCGAGCGCCGCCGACCTGGTGGCCCTGGCCGGCGCCGTGGCCGACAAGGTGCAGTACCGCAAGGGCAGCACGGGGGTGGAAACCACCGCGCTCGAGGCCTTCGACTGGGGGCTGGGCGTGTGCCAGGACCAGGCGCATGTGATGGTGGCGGTGTGCCGCAGCATCGGCCTGCCGGCGCGCTACGTCAGCGGGTATTTCTACGCCGCCAACGAACCCGATCTGGCCAGCCACGCCTGGGTGGACGTGTGCGTGGACCCGGCGAACCGCCGCTGGCTCAGCCTGGACGTGACCCACCGCTGCCCGACCGACGAACGCCACATCCGCCTCGCGGCTGCCACCGACTACAGCGCCTGCACGCCGGTCAAGGGGCTGCGGCGAGGTGGGGGCGAGGAGGACATGTCGGTGGACGTGCGGATCTCACTTGCGTGAGCGCGCTGGTCAGGGCCGCTTGACCAGGGCCTCGACGGTCTGGCCCAGTTCGATCACTGCCAGTGCGTAGTAGCTGCTCCAGTTGTAGCGCGTGACCACGTAGAAGTTGTCCGTGCCGGCGAGGTAGGTGGGGGCCGACCCGCCGTTGGCCGGGTCGCCGTTCTGCAGTTCGATCAGCGCCAGCTTGCCGATGTGTTTCTTCGCTTCGGCTTCCAGCACGGCGCCCTTGGCGGCAAAGCTCTCTGCGCTGAAGCTGGGCAGGATGTCGGGGGCGAGCAGGGCGTCCTTGTCCAGCGTGTTCAGGTCGAAGCTCACCGGGTAGTGCGTCGGCTGGCCAGGCTGCCAGCCGTAGGCCTTGAAGTAGTTGGCCACCGATCCGATGGCGTCGACCGGGCTGTTGAACAGGTCGATCTTGCTGTCGCCATCGAAGTCGATCGCGAAGCGCGCCCAGCTGCTGGGCATGAACTGCGGCCAGCCCATGGCGCCGGCGTAGCTGCCGCGCAGGGCCTGCGGGTCCATGCCGGTGCGGTGGGTCAGGCTCAGGAACTGTTCCAGCTCGCTGCGGAAGAACTCGGCCCGGGCTTCGGCGCGGGGGTGGCTGGCCGGAAAATCAAAGGCCAGCGTGGCCAGCGCGTCGATCACGCGGAAGTTGCCGGTGTGCTGGCCATACAGGGTCTCGACCCCGATCACGCCGACGATCAGGCTGGCGGGCACGCCGTACTCGCGCTCGGCGCGTTCCAGGGCTGCGCGGTGGGTGTCCCAGAAGCGCTGCCCGGCGCGCAGCCGCACCGGTTCGATAAAGCGCGCGCGGTAGGCCGCCCAGTTCTTGAAGGCGGCGCGGGGCGCCGGCAGCGACAGCCGGATCGCGGTGGGCTGGCGGCGGGCGGCGCCGATCTGCTCACGCACCCATTGGGGGTCGAGACCGCGGCGCTGGGCCAGGTCGTCGGCAAACGCCATGGCCGCCGGCGACTCGGCGTACACCGTGATCTCCGCTGCAGGTGGTGTGGGCGCTGGCGCAACAGGCGGTGGTGCAGCAGGCCGGGGCTCGGCCGCCAGAGGCTCGCCAGCCGGCTCAGCCGCGGGCAGCGGGGTGGCCGGTACCAGGGTGGGTGCGACAGGTGTGGTTTCCACCGGTGTCTGTGTCTGGGCCTGCGCGGCCGCCCAGGCGAGAGACAGGGGCAGCAGTGCGGACACCAGGGCGGAGCGGGATCGTGTGCTCATGGGGTTGCCCGCCGTTCGGGCCAGGACATCTGTTGAAACTGTTTCTGCAGCGCGGCCAGCGTATCCGGGCTGTGGGGCGCGTAGCGCAGCGCTTCGAGGCGCAGCAGCCAGGCACTCAGCTGCTGCGTGAAAAGCTCGTCACCGAGCTGCGCCGATGCGACGCGCGCCAGCTCGCGCGGCGTGGCGTGTTCGCCGGCTTCAATGCCAAGTGCGGCCAGGCGGCGCCGCACGCGCGCCAGCGTGCGCAGCCAGGGGTCGTGCTGCTGGCGTTCCCACAGGGCCCAGGCGGCGCCCGCGAGGCTGACCAGCACGACCACGCCGATCAGCACATAGGCCAGATCGGTCCAGCTCGGCGACTCGAAGCCCAGATTCTTCAGCAGGTCCAGCTGGCTGCCCTGCGTGTAGTTCAGCACCCACTGGTTCCAGCCGTTGTTCACCGCTTCCCAGACGTCGCGCAGTTGCTGCGCAAGGGTGGGATTCAGCGTGCCCAGGGCGGCACCAATGGCACCCTGGGGCGCCACCAATCGCTCGAACGAACCGATGCGGGACGGCGACACCGCGCTCGTGGGGTCCACGCGCACCCAGCCCTGGCCCTGCAGCCAGACCTCGGCCCAGGCGTGGGCATCGCGCTGGCGCACGGTCCAGTAGCCGTCGACGGCGTTGAGCTCGCCGCCCTGGTAGCCGGTGACGATGCGGGCCGGGATGTCGAGCGCGCGCATCAGGATCACGAAGCTGGACGCGATGTGCTCGCAAAAGCCTTCCTTGCGGTCGAACCAGAACTCGTCGGCGGTGTGCTGGCCATAGACCCCGGGATCGAGTGTGTAGGTGTAGCCGCCGGTGCGCAGGCGGTTGAGTGCCGCCTCGATCAGCGCCGGAGCGGACTGCGGCCCCGACCCGTGCTCGCGCCGCAGCTCCTGGGCGAAGGCCAGGGTGCGCGGGTTGAAGCCGGCGGGCAGCGCGATCTGGTCCTGCAGCGCCAGCGACGGCTCCAGCGGACCGTGGCGGAAGCGGGTGTGGCTCTCGGCGCGGTAGCGCACCAGCTCCGTCACCGGCCGCCGCACGAACCACTGCAGCTCCGGCGTCATGAATGCCTTGAGGCCCTGCAGCTCGGGCGCCTGGGTGGCCGCTTCGAGCACGAACACCCAGGGGCGGTGGTTCGGCTCCATGGTGACTTCGTAACGGATCGGCTCACCCGCAAAGGCCAGGTTGGCCTGCAGCTCCATGTGGGGCGGAAAGGCCGAGCGCAGCGGCTTCCATTCGACGCCGTCGAAATCGGTGAGCACCGGTCCGCGGAAATACAGCTCGCGCTGCGGCGGCACCGGACCGTCAAAGCGCACACGCAGCGCAATGCGGTCGTCCAGCACCAGCTCGGCGATCTGGCCGACCCGCATTTTTCCGGACAGACCCGAGCGGCCGTCCATGCCGTCGCCCGGCACGCCCCACAGCGGCGAGAGGCGGGGGAACAGCATGAAGGCCACCACCATGATCGGCGCGCCCAGCAGGGCCAGCCGCGCCGCAATGCCAGCGGTCTGCCGCAGCGGTGGATGCCCCACCGGCATGTGGGCATTCACGACGGCGGTCAGCAGCCCCAGCAGCGCGACCAGGATGCCGGCGGCCGTCAGCAGCGACTGCGAATAGAAGAAGTGCGTCAGCAGCGTGAAGAAACCGAGGAAGAACACCACGAAGGCATCGCGGCGCGCCCGCAGCTCCAGCGTCTTGAGCGCCAGCAGCACGACGATCAGCGTGACCCCTGCGTCGCGGCCGAGCAGGGTCTTGTGGGTCCACCAGGTGGCGGCCAGCGTGACCAGCAGCAAGCCAATGCGCCAACGCCATCCGGGCAGCGGCCGGCCCCGCAGGGTGAGCGAGGCGCGCCAGACCAGCACGCACGCCGTCAGCGCCGAGCACCACCCGGGAATGTGCGGCACCTGCATCATCACGACCCAGGCGATGACGGCCAGCAGGAACAGGGTGTCGCGGGTGTCCCTGGGCAAGGTGGCTGTCCAGTTTTCGCGGGAAGACGCGGAGCGGCGCAGGGGGAGTTTCATACCAGGGCCAGCGCCTCCAGGCAGCGGGCGCGGTGGGTCGGGCCTTGGTCGGGGGCCAGTTCGCGGCCGGGGATGCGCAGGCCATAGTCCAGCCCCAGGCGCTCGGCCATCAGCACCCAGGCGGTGAGGCGCGACAGGCGGGATTCGAGGTCGGGGGCGCCGCAGCGGGTGTGGTCCAGCCAGAGCTGCTGGCGCTGCGTGGACAGGGCATCCCGGCTGACCAGGTCGTCGCGACCGGCGGCAAAGGTCTGAGCCGCCTTCTTCCAGACGATGGATTTCTGCGGGTCGCCCCGCCGGTAGGCGCGCACGCCGTCGAACTCGCCGGTGGTCTGCACGCTCGCGCTGCCGGCGAACCCGGGCTGCGGCTCACCGGGCGGCAGGGGCGGCGGGTGGGTCTCGGGTGCGGGGTAGACCAGCACCTGGGCCGCGGGGCGCCACACGGTCC
Organism: Hydrogenophaga sp. H7; assembly: GCF_002025745.1. Taxonomy (NCBI): domain Bacteria; kingdom Pseudomonadati; phylum Pseudomonadota; class Betaproteobacteria; order Burkholderiales; family Comamonadaceae; genus Hydrogenophaga; species Hydrogenophaga sp. H7. The sequence goes on from NZ_MCIC01000015.1 coordinate 27,168, forward strand.
AGACGCGGAAGGTGCCCATGGGAAACAGCGTGACCGCAGTCAGCGGCGCCAGCGCGTGCAGGCCGCGCCGGGCAAACACCGCTGCGACCTGCAGGCGCGTGCTGCCCTGGGCCGGCACATCGGTCCAGGCCAGGTGTGTGTCGCCAGCGGATGCATCACCGATCACGCCAATGCCGATGCCGTGGCGCGCCTTGCCCTGTTCGTTGGCCAGCCGGATGTCCAGCGCCGCCGCATGACCGGCATGCACTGGTGCGGGTGGGCTCAGGTGCAGAGTGAGGCCGCGCAGGTTGGCGTGGCAGCTGTGCATGCCGGTCAGTGCACTGCCGGCCAGCAGGAAGGTCAGCAGATAGCCCAGGTTCAGCTGGTAGTTGATGCTGCCCACCAGCAGCAGGAGCAGGGTCAGCGCCAGCATCCAGCCGGCGCGGGTGGGCAGGATGTAGACGTTGCGCTGGGTCAGCAGCAGGGTGTCGCTGCGCGGCAGCCGCGCATGGAACCACTGTCGCAGCCGTTGGCGCAGGGCGTGCAGCGGGGCCAGCAGGTTCACGGGATGGGCGTGGCGTCGATCATGGCCCGCACCTGCTCCATCGCACCGCGGCCGGCGTCGCTGACTGGCACCAGGCGGTGTGCGGCGGTCTGCGGCAGGATGGCGGCGATGTCGTCTGGCGCCACGTAGTTGCGTCCTTGCAGAAAGGCCTGGGCCTTGGCGGCCCGCACCACCGCCAGTGCGGCCCGGGGCGAGAGCCCCTGTGCGAACCAGCGGCCCGAGCGCGTGGCGGCCACCAGGTCCTGCAGGTACTCCAGCACCGGCTCGGCCGCGTGCACCGCCAGCACCTCGGCCTGCAGCCGTGCGAGGTCGGCCGGCGAGAGCACGGCCGGCAGTTGTTCGATCAGCTCGCGCCGGTCGGCGCCGCGCAGCAGCTCGCGCTCGGCGGCGCGGTCCGGATAGCCCAGCGAGATGCGCATGTGGAAGCGGTCCAGCTGCGATTCGGGCAGGGCGTAGGTGCCGAGCTGGTCGAACGGGTTCTGGGTGGCGATCACGAAGAAGGGCACCGGCAGGGCCCGGGTCTGCCCCTCGACAGTGACCTGCTTTTCCTCCATGGCTTCGAGCAGCGCGCTCTGGGTCTTGGGGCTGGCGCGGTTGATTTCGTCGGCCAGCAGCACCTGCGCGAACACCGGACCGGGGTGGAACACGAAACCCTCGCGGCCGCGTTCGTAGATGGAGATGCCGACCAGGTCGCTGGGCATCAGGTCGGCGGTGAACTGCACGCGCGCAAACTGCAGTCCGAAAGACCGCGACAGCGCATGGGCGAGGGTGGTTTTGCCGACCCCGGGAACGTCCTCGATCAGCAGGTGTCCACCGGCCAGAAGACAGCCGACACAGTCTGAAACCTGGGCCGATTTGCCCACAATGACCGTGTTAAGCTGGTCCAGAAGCTGTCTGATTTTTGTGTCGGCTTGCATGCCGCGAACCTTACCGTAAAAAAGTGATGAGCCAGTCCACCGGTTATTTCACCCACAGGGACTGCTGGCGGCACGAGATGGGGCCGGGGCACCCGGAATGCCCCGCCCGCCTGGATGCGATCCAGGACCGTCTGCTGGCCTCCGGGCTGGACATTGCCCTGGACAAGCGCGAGGCCACCGCGGCCGCCCTGGCCGACCTCGAACTGGCCCATGGCCGCATGCACCTGGCGGCGCTGCGCGGCCTGTCGGACCAGCTGCGCGACGACATCGCCGCCGGCGGCCCGGACCATGCGCAGATCGACCCCGACACCTCGATCAATGTGCACAGCTGGGACGCGATCCTGATGGCCGCGGGCGCCGCCATCGACGCCACCGACGCGGTCATGGCCGGCGAGCTGGCCAACGCCTTCTGTGCGGTGCGTCCGCCGGGTCATCACGCCACGCGCAACCAGGCCATGGGCTTCTGCTTCGTCAACAACGTGGCGGTGGCGGCCAAGTACGCCCTGGAGCGCCACGGCCTGCAGCGCGTGGCCATCATCGACTTCGACGTGCACCACGGCAACGGCACCGAGGACATCGTCGCGGGCGACGAGCGCATCCTCATGTGCAGCTTCTACCAGCACCCCTTCTACCCACCCTGGAACCACTCGACCGCACCCAACCTGGTGAACCTTCCGGTGCCGGCGTACACCAAGGGCATGGATGTGAGGGAACTGATCGACATGATGTGGCTGCCCCGGCTCGATGCCCACCGGCCGCAGATGATCTTCATCAGCGCCGGCTTCGACGCTCACCGCGAAGACGACATGGGCCAGATGGGGCTGGTGGAGAACGACTACGCCTGGATCACCGAACGCATCAAGGAAGTCGCGAAGCGCCACGCCCATGGCCGCATCGTGAGCAGCCTCGAAGGCGGCTACGACCTTAGCGCCCTGGCGCGGAGTGTCGAGGCGCATCTGCGTGTGCTGGCAGGGCTTTGACTGGAACGAGAGACGCCCTGTGAGGCCGAACGGGTTTTGAACTGAGATGCTGAAGAAAGTACTGAAAAGGATGCCAGGTCTGAGAGGCCTGGCCCAGGAGCTGACGGATCTGCGCCTGCAGGTGCAGGCGGGTCAGGAACGCGAGCAAAGGGCCCATGAAGAGCGCTTGCGGTTGCAAGGGGAGCTGCAGCAGGCCCGTGACATGATCGGTCGACTGCAGTTGTGCGGGGCCAGCTCTGATCTGGACGACATCCTGGTGCCGGAAGCTGGTTCGCGAGCGCCGGCCTTCTGCGGGCACAGCGTCGTCTGGCCCTGGTTGCAGGAGCACATCAACCGGCCAGGGCTGGAGGTGCTGGAAATCGGCTCTCGGCTGGTGGTGGCGCGCGCGCTCTGGAAGGAGTACCTGCCCGATGTGCAGTACACCGGGTTCGACTACCTGCCGGGCCCCAATATGGACGTGGTGGGCGACGCTCACCGCCTCTCGCAGTACCTCCCCGGCCGACAGTTCGACTTCGTCTTCTCCTGCGCGGTGTTCGAGCATCTTGTGTGCCCATGGCTCGTGGTGGAGGAGATTTCGAAGGTGCTGCGCCCGGGGGGCAAGGCGTTCATCGAAACCCATTTTTCCTTCTCGGAACACGAAGCGCCGTGGCACTTCTTCCAGTTCAACAGCCGCGCTCTGGAGCAGCTGTTTCATCCAAGGCTGGGTTTCCGGGTGATCGACAGCGGTCTCTCAAGCCCCATCGTCGGCCGCTTCGCCAAGGGAAGCCAGGGCTACCTGCTGGATCAGCCGGTGAACAACCTGTACGGCTACTCGGAGATCGTGGTGGAGAAGGTCGGTCCCGCGGACCCGGCCTTCTCCTGGCGCGATGTGGCGCAGGATCTTGCCGCCACCAGCTCCTATCCGCCCCCCGTGGCATCTGTTTCTGATACGCAATGAACGACCTTGTCCTGATGCGCACCCGCGACGACCGCGGCGTGCACACACTCACACTGAACAACCCCAGGGCCTTCAACGTCCTGTCCGAGGCCATGATGGCCGCGTTCCAGCGGGCGCTGGACGACGTGGCCGCCGACCCCTCGGCGCGCGCTGTGGTGATCGCCGCCGAGGGCCGCGCCTTCTGCGCGGGACACGATCTCAAGGAGATGAAGGCACGTCCCGAGCTGGCCTACTACCAGTCCCTGTTTGCGACCTGCTCGAAGCTGATGCTGTCGATCCGCAAGCTGGAAGTGCCGGTGATCGCCCGTGTTCACGGCCTGGCCACCGCTGCCGGCTGTCAGCTGGTCGCGCAATGCGATCTGGCTGTCGCCGTGAAGGAGGCGAGCTTTGGCGTCAACGGCATCGACGTCGGCCTGTTCTGCGCGACGCCCAGTGTGGCGCTGTCGCGCAACATGCTGCCCAAGCAGGCCATGGAAATGCTGCTGACCGGTGATTTCATCTCGGCCGACGAGGCGAAGGCCCGCGGGCTGGTCAACCGCGTGGTGACGGCCGACGCCTTGGATGCCGAAGTGGCCGCGCTGGTCGACCGCATCCTGGGCAAGCCGCGCGAGGCGCTCGCGATGGGCAAGGCGCTGTTCTACCGGCAGCTGGAAACCGGCATGGAGTCGGCGTACCAGCTGGCCGGCCAGACCATGGCCTGTAACATGGTGCACGAGGTGGCGCAGGAGGGTGTGCAGGCCTTCATCGAGAAGAGGGCGCCCCGATGGTGAGCAACAACAGCGCTGCACCACCGCCCATACAGGACTTCGACGCCTGGCTTTCCGGATTCCAGCAGACCACCGTGTGGATCGAACTCGGCGTGCTGGCGCTGTGCGTCGGCATGGCCTGGGGGCTGGGTACCCTGCTGCGGCGCGCGCTCAACATGCAGCAGGAAGGGTCATCGATCCTGTTCGGCCGGCAGGTGGTCGACGGCGTGCTGTTTCCCGTGCTTCTGCTGACCCTGGCCTATGTGGCGCGCAGTGCGTTGGCCCAGCAGGTGCCACTGGCGGTGTTCAAGGTCGCCATTCCGGTGCTGGTGTCCCTGGTGGTGATCCGGTTCGGAGTGAAAGTGCTGCAGGCGGCGTTCTCGTCGGCGCCCTGGGTGCGGGTGATGGAGCGCACCATCTCCTGGTTGGCCTGGGGCTTCATGGTGCTGTGGGTCAGCGGCCTGCTGCCCATCGTGCTGGAAGAGATGGAGCAGATCACCTGGAAGATGGGCGCCAGCACGGTGAGTCTGCGCACCCTGATCGAAGGGGCGCTGACGGCGGGCGCCATGCTCATCGTGACGCTCTGGATTTCTGCGGCGCTCGAAGCGCGCCTGCTCAAGTCGGCGATCGGCGGCGACCTGTCGCTGCGCAAGGCGCTGAGCAATGCGACCCGCGCCATCCTGATGTTCCTGGGCCTGATCGTCGCGTTGTCTGCGGTGGGCATCGACCTGACGGCGCTGTCCGTGCTCGGCGGCGCAGTGGGTGTGGGCATCGGCTTCGGCCTGCAGAAGCTGGCGGCCAACTACGTCAGCGGCTTCGTGATCCTGGCCGAGCGCAGCATGCGCATCGGCGACAACGTGCGCGTCGACAACTTCGAAGGGCGCATCACCGACATCACCACCCGCTACACCCTGATCCGCTCGGCGGCGGGGCGCGAGTCCATCGTGCCCAACGAGATGCTCATCACCAACCGGGTGGAGAACCTGTCGCTGGCCGATCCGAAGGTGTGGCAGTCCACCGTGGTGTCGGTGGGCTACGACAGCGATGTGGACGCGGTGCGGCGTCTGCTGGTGGAGGCCGCGCTGGCGCAGCCGCGCGTGCTGCGCGAGCCGGCGCCGAGTGCTGCTCTGTCGGCCTTTGGGGCGGACGGGCTGGAGTTCACGCTGGGGTACTGGATCGCCGACCCAGAGAATGGCCAGCTGAACCTGCGCTCCGACATCAACCTGGCGGTGCTGGCCGCGCTGCGCACGCACGGCATCGAGATTCCGTATCCGCAGCGCGTGGTGCACATGCGCCCCACCAGCTGAGCGGTGCAGGCCCTCAGCGGGCCATGAAACCGGGCAACCAGAGCGAGATGATGGGGAAAGCGATCAGGATGCCCAGGCGCACGATGTCGGCCATCACAAAGGGCCAGACACCGCGGTAGAGCGTGGTGAGCTTGACTGCGGGCAGCAGCGAGTTGAGCACGAAGAGGTTCAGACCCACCGGGGGCGAGATCATGCCGATTTCCACGATGGTGACGATCAGGATGCCGAACCACACGGGATCGAAGCCCAGGCCGGTGATGACCGGGAAGAACACGGGAATGGTCAGCAACACGATGGCCAGTTCCTCCATCACCATGCCCAGAGCGAGGTAGATACCCATCATCACGATGACCACCATGATGGGGTTGGGGCTGAACTGCAGCACGAAGTCGCGCAGGTCACCCGGCATGCTGGTGAAGTTGATGAAGCTGGTGAACACCATGGCTCCGATGAGGATGGTGAACAGCATGGCCGTGGTGCGCGCGCTCTCCTGCAGGATGTCCATGACCACGCGCGGCGTGAGCGTGCGGCGGGCCAGTGCAAACAGGAAGGCGCCCGCCGCGCCCACCCCAGCACCCTCGGTGGCGGTGAACACGCCACCGTAGATGCCACCAATGACCAGTGCGAACAGCAGGGCGACGCTCCAGATGCCGCGGATGGCGGCCAGACGCTGCGGCCATGTGAAGCGTTCGGCCGGCGGGCCCGCTGCGGGGTCGCGCCAGGTGACGAACACCACCGCCATGCACAGGCAGACGATGGCCACGATGCCGGGCAGGATGCCGGCAATGAACAGCTTGCCGATGTCGGTCTCGGTGATGATCCCGTAGATGACCAGGATGGTTGACGGCGGGATGAGGATGCCCAGCGTACCGCCCGAGGCGATCGATCCGGTGGCCAGCGTGTCCTTGTAGCCGTGGGCCTTCATCTCGGGATAGGCCACGCGCGACATGGTGGCGGCGGTGGCGATGGAGGAGCCGCAGATGGAGCCGAAGCCGCCCGAGGCGATGATGCTGGCCATGGCCAGCCCGCCGCGGCGGTGCCCCACGAAGGCGTTGGCGGCGGTGAACAGTTCCTTGGCCATGCCCGCGCGCGCCACCAGATTCCCCATCAGCACGAACAGCGGAATCACCGATAGCACGTAGTGAAAGCCGGTCTCGAAGATCACCTGGCTGGTGCTGGCAAAGGCCGGCTGCCAGCCGCGCATCAGGCCCAGTCCCCCCAGGCCGGCAATGGTCATGGCCACAGCCAGGGGCACACGCAGGAAGGCCAGCGCGAACACCACCAGGAAACCCAGCAGTGCGGCGGTCATGGCGTGGTCTCCCCGTGGGCCACCGGAATGGGTGGCGAGAACACGAAGAGGGCATGCACCAGCGCGGTCAGCAGCAGCAGCGCCGCCATCAGCCAGGCGACAGGGGATATGGCCAGCTGCAGGTGAACCGTGGTGTCGCCGTATTCGGCAAAGCGCTGGGCGCGCGTGGTCATGAGCCAGGCCAGCAGGCCGAAGGTGCCGGCACAGACCAGGTGCACCAGCCGCGCCTGAATGCCCTTGAGCCAGGCCGGGACGACGGCGTCCAGCGAGTCGAACACCACATGTTCGCTGCGCCATGAAACCAGCGGCAGCGCGCCGAAGATGACGATGACCATGAGGATCTCCGTCAGCTCCAGCCCGCCGGGCACGGAATGGTTGAAGAACTTGCGGCCCGTCACGTCGATGAGGGTGAGCCACATGATGGCGAACAGCGCCATGGATGCGATCAGGCCGCTGGACCAGCGCAGGAACTTCTCGGGGGTCTGGAGCATGATGGGTGTCAGACAAGACAAACCGGCGGGGCAGCCACCGCGGCCACCCCGCCGGTTATCAGACGGTGCCTGGCTGGCACCAGGCTTACTTGACCTTCGCGATTTCGGCGCGGAACTCGGCCAGCACCGCCTTGGCGTTCTTCAGGCCCTTGGCTTCGGCCGCCGCAGCCCACTTGTCTTCCAGCGGGGCCTGCTTGGCCTTGATCTCGTTCACGAACGCATCGGAGGCCTTGATGCGCTGAACACCCTGTGCTTTCTGCGCGCCGTTGACCGAGGCGTCGTCCACCTTGTCCCAACCGGCGCCGAACAGGCGGGCCGCGTATTCGCCCGAAAGCTTGTCGACCACTGCCTTGTCCTGCGCGGAGAGGGCGTCGTACTTGGCCGGGTTCATCATGAACACGAAGCTCGTGTTGTACAGGCCGCCCGGCAGGGTGGTGGCGTGCTTGATCATGCTCAGCTTGAAAGACGCGATCGACTCGTCGGGGAACAGTGTGCCGTCCATGACGCCTGTGGACAGGAGTTCAAACGCTTCGGTGGCAGGCTTGAGGGTGGTGTTCCAGCCCATCAGCTTGGTCAGCTCGTTGATGTTGCCGCCACCGATGCGCCACTTGAGCGTGGCACCGTCGGCAAGGCTGTTGACCGGTTTCTTGCTGTTGAAGATGGAGCCGGGCCCGTGGGTGAACACTCCCAGCACCTTCACGCCCTTGTGCTCGCCCAGCGGGGCGAAGTACTTGCTGTAGATGCGCTGGTAGGCGACCGAGGTGGCCATGGAGTTGTCGCCCAGGAAGGGGAACTCGGCCATCTGGGTGTTGACGAAGCGGCCCGGGGTGTATCCGTCCACGGTGAAGGAGATGTCGGCCAGGCCGTCGCGCACGGCATCAAAAGTGCCGGGAGGGGCCGACACGGACTTCGGCAGGATGTTGCACTTCATGCGTCCAGCGCTTTCCTTCTCCAGCGCATCGCACCATTCCTTTTGCGCCACGCTCAGCGTGTGCGTGGGTGGTACCCAGGTCGAGGCGGTGAACACGGTCTGGGCCTGGGCGCCGGCGCCCGCGATCAAGGTGGCGGTGAGCGCCGCGGTGGCAGCAAGGCGGAACTTCATGTGTTGTCTCCTGGGAGTGGGTTGGATCGTTACGAAAGATAAACAAAATACCCTGATTCACTATAGGCGAATCCCCTTGCCGGCCCCCTAGTGAATTACCCGAATTGGCCGACCGACTGGTCGGTTAATAGGGATTTCCCTTGCTTTGTCGTTGTGGCGGCAGACGCGCCTGGGGGCATTCGCGATCATCACGATTCTTCTTCTATAATTCAAAAAAAGCACGATCGTTCTATTTTGTGGCCATGCAGCAAAAGTCTGGCCAGAAATGTCGCGTTGCTCGTCAGACGCCTACAATCCGAATTGACGTGCACGTCAATTCGAGCACCCGTTTCAACCCGCCTTTTCCATTCATCAGGAGCAACCGAACATGAAGGTCATCGTCCCCGTCAAACGCGTGGTGGACTACAACGTCAAGGTGCGCGTCAAGAGCGACGGCACCGGCGTGGACATCGCCAACGTCAAGATGAGCATGAACCCGTTTGACGAGATCGCCGTGGAAGAAGCCGTGCGCCTGAAAGAAAAGGGCGCGGCCACCGAAGTGATCGCCGTCTCCTGCGGCGTGGCCCAGTGCCAGGAAACGCTGCGCACGGCCATGGCCATCGGCGCCGACCGCGCCATCCTGGTCGAAACCGACGTGGAACTGCAGCCGCTGGCCGTGGCCAAGCTGCTCAAGGCCCTGGTGGACAAGGAACAGCCCGGCCTGGTGATCCTGGGCAAGCAGGCGATCGACGACGACGCCAACCAGACCGGCCAGATGCTCGCCGCGCTGGCCGATCTGCCGCAAGCCACCTTCGCTTCCAAAGTGGAAGTGGCCGGTGACAAGGCCAAGGTCACCCGCGAAATCGATGGCGGCCTGGAAACCCTGGAAGTGAGCCTGCCCGCGGTTGTGACCACCGACCTGCGCCTGAACGAGCCGCGCTACGTGACGCTGCCCAACATCATGAAGGCCAAGAAGAAGCCGCTGGAGACCGTCAAGCCTGCGGACCTGGGCGTGGACGTGACCCCGCGTCTGAAGACGCTCAAGGTCGCCGAGCCGGCCAAGCGAGGTGCCGGTGTGAAGGTGCCTGATGTCGCGACCCTGGTCGACAAGCTGAAAAACGAAGCCAAGGTCATCTGAAGACCGCTGAACCCAACGATCCAGAGGAATACCGAACATGACCGCACTCGTCATTGCCGAACACGACAACGCTTCCATCAAGGGAGCCACCCTCAACACCGTCACTGCCGCCGCTGCCTGCGGTGGTGATGTGCACGTCCTCGTCGCGGGCCACAACGCCGGCGCCGCCGCCACACAAGCCGCTCAGATCGCCGGCGTCAGCAAGGTGATCCACGCCGACGGCGAAGGCTTCGCCCACGGCCTGGCCGAGAACATCGCCGCCCAGGTGCTGGCCATTGCCAGCAACTACAGCCACATCCTGTTCCCCGCCACCGCTGGCGGCAAGAACGTGGCCCCGCGCGTGGCCGCCAAGCTGGACGTGGCCCAGATCAGCGACATCACCAAGGTGGTGAGTGCCGACACCTTCGAGCGCCCGATCTACGCCGGCAATGCGATTGCCACCGTGCAGAGCGCGGACGCCACCAAGGTCATCACCGTGCGCACCACCGGCTTCGACGCCGCTGGCCAGGGCGGCTCGGCGGCGGTGGAAACCGTGGCCGCGGCGTCGGGCAACGGCAAGAGCGTCTACCTGGGCAGCGAAATTGCCAAGAACGACCGCCCGGAACTGACGGCCGCCAAGATCATCGTCTCCGGTGGCCGGGCGCTGGGCAGCAGCGAAAAGTTCAGCGAAGTGATGACCCCGCTGGCCGACAAGCTGGGTGCGGCCATCGGCGCCTCGCGCGCTGCAGTCGACGCCGGCTACGCGCCCAACGACCTGCAGGTCGGCCAGACCGGCAAGATCGTCGCGCCGCAGCTGTACATCGCGGCCGGCATCTCGGGTGCGATCCAGCATCTGGCCGGCATGAAGGATTCGAAGGTGATCGTGGCGATCAACAAGGACCCCGAGGCCCCGATCTTCAGCGTGGCCGACTACGGTCTGGAAGCCGACCTGTTCACGGCTGTGCCGGAACTGGTGTCGAAGCTGTAAGCCGACGGCACCCACAAGGGCATCGCGTGCGATGCCCTTTTTTTGCACCCGCATTCGATCCACGGAGACTTTCATGAGCTACACCGCCCCCCTCAAGGACATGCTGTTCAACATCGAGCACCTGGCGCGCATCGACCAGGTTGCCGCCTTGCCCGGCTTCGAAGACGCTGGTCTGGAGACCGCACAGGCCGTGCTGGAGGAGTGCGCCAAGCTCAACGAAGGCGTGATCGCGCCGCTGAACTTCGAGGGTGACAAGAACCCGTCCTTCTTCAAGGACGGCCAGGTCACCACCACGCCCGGTTTCAAGGAGGCCTTCAGGCAGTACGCCGAAGGCGGCTGGCAGGGCCTGCAGCACCCGGTGGACTTCGGCGGTCAGGGCCTGCCCAAGACCATCGGCGCGGCCTGTGGCGAAATCCTCAACAGCGCGAACATGAGCTTCGCGCTGTGCCCGCTGCTGACCGACGGCGCCATCGAGGCCCTGCTGACCGCCGGCTCCGACCAGCTCAAGGCCACCTACCTGGATAAGCTGGTCAGCGGCCAGTGGACCGGCACCATGAACCTGACCGAGCCGCAGGCCGGTTCCGACCTGGCCGCCGTGCGCAGCCGCGCCGAGCCGCAGCCCGACGGCACCTACAAGGTCTTCGGCACCAAGATCTTCATCACCTACGGTGAGCACGACATGGCCGAGAACATCGTCCATCTGGTGCTGGCCCGTGTGACCGGCGCGCCCGAGGGCGTGAAGGGCATCAGCCTGTTCGTCGTGCCCAAGTTCCTGGTCAACGCCGATGGAACGCTGGGCGCACGCAACGATGTGCACTGCGTGTCCATCGAGCACAAGATGGGCATCAAGGCCTCGCCCACCGCCGTGCTCCAGTACGGTGACCACGGCGGCGCCATCGGCTACCTGGTCGGCGAAGAGAACCGCGGCCTCGAATACATGTTCATCATGATGAACGCCGCCCGCTATGCGGTGGGCGTGCAGGGCATCAGCGTCTCCGAGCGCGCCTACCAGAAGGCCGTGCAGTACGCCAAGGACCGCGTGCAGAGCCGCCCGGTGGACGGCAGCTTCACCACCGCCGCGCCCATCATCCACCACGCCGACGTCAAGCGCATGCTCATGACCATGCGCGCCGCCACCGAGGGCTGCCGCGCCATGGCCAGCGTGGCCGCCGCCGCCTACGACGCGGCCCACCACCACCCGGACGCCGAGGTGCGCAAGCAGAACGCGACCTTCTACGAATTCCTGGTGCCGCTGGTCAAGGGCTACAGCACCGAGATGAGCCTGGAGGTCACCAGCCTCGGCGTGCAGGTGCATGGCGGCATGGGCTTCATCGAAGAGACCGGCGCGGCCCAGTACTACCGCGACGCCAAGATCCTGACCATCTACGAAGGCACGACGGCCATTCAGGCCAACGACCTGGTGGGCCGCAAGACCGCGCGCGACGGCGGCACCTCGGCCAAAGCCATCGCGGCCCAGATCGAGAAGACCGAGGCCGAACTGAAGGCCCGTGGCAGTGCCAACGCGCTGGCGGTGGCCAAGCGCCTGGGTGCCGCGCGCCAGGCGTTCGTGGATGTGGTCGAGTTCATCGCCGCCAACACCAAGAGCAATCCTAACGCGGCCTTCGCGGGCAGCGTGCCCTACCTGCTGCTGGCCGGCAACCTGATGGCGGGCTGGCAGCTGGCGCGCGCGCTGCTGGTGGCCGAAGACCTGTCCGCCAAGGGACAGGACGTGCCTTTCATGCAGGCCAAGATCACCACCGCCCGCTTCTACGCCGACCACATCCTCAGCCGCGCCCCGGGCGTGCGCGATGCGATCGTGGAAGGGGCCGAGGCCGTGACCGCACTGCCGGCCGAGGCCTTCTGACAACCGACACCGACAAGACTGGAGACCCCATGACCCAACGCCAACGCTACCTGCCCCCGGTGCTGCAGAACCTGCCGTTCCCGGTGATCGGCTCGCCGCTGTTCATCATCAGCAACCCCAAGCTGGTCATTGCCCAGTGCAAGGCGGGGGTGGTGGGCTCCATGCCTGCGCTCAATGCGCGCCCGGCCTCGCAGCTGGACGAGTGGCTGGCCGAGATCACCGAGGCGCTGGCCGCCCACGACAAGGCGAACCCCGACAACAAGGCCGCGCCGTTCGCTATCAACCAGATCGTGCACAAGAGCAACGACCGGCTGGAGCACGACCTGGAGCTCTGCGCCAAGTACAAGGTGCCGGTGATCATCACCAGCCTGGGCGCCCGCGAGGACGTGAACCAGGCCGTGCACAGCTGGGGCGGCGTGGTGCTGCACGACGTCATCAACAACGTGTTCGCGCACAAGGCGATCGAGAAGGGCGCGGACGGCCTGATCCCGGTGGCGGCCGGTGCCGGCGGCCACGCCAGCGTCAAGAGCCCCTTCGCCATGGTCCAGGAGATCCGCGAGTGGTTCGACGGCCCGGTGGCGCTGTCGGGCTCCATCGCGTCGGGCGGCGCCATCCTGGCGGCGCAGGCCATGGGCGCCGACTTCGCCTACATCGGCTCGGCCTTCATAGCCACCGACGAAGCCCGTGCGGTTGAGGGCTACAAGCAGATGATCACCGAGAGCAACTCGGACGACATCGTCTACAGCAACTTCTACACCGGTGTGCACGGCAACTACCTCAAGGGCAGCATCCGCAACGCCGGCATGGACCCGGACCACCTGCCGGAGAGCGACCCGAGCAAGATGAACTTCAGCACCGGCGAAGGCGCCAACGCCGCCAAGGCCTGGAAGGACATCTGGGGTTGCGGCCAGGGCATCGGCGCCATCCGCGAAGTGGTGCCGGCGGCCGATCTGGTGGCGCGCTTCCGGCGCGAATACGCCGAGGCGAAGGCCCGCATCTGCGCGGGCTGAGCGCGCCCGCCCCGCTCAGTTCTTGAACAGTTCCCGGATCGCGTCGAGGATCGTCGGCGGTCCGGCGTACTGCGCACCCGCCGCATCCTCGATGGTGGCGACGGCGCCGCCGTTGGCCCATTCGGCGTAAATCCAGTCGTCGTTCATGCGGGTCAGCCCCGCCGGTGCATCGCCCGGTGCGGCGACCGGCACACCCTTGAGTGCGGCGGCCATGAAGTCGGTCCAGATGGGCAGCGCCAGCCGGCCGCCCGACTCGTGGTCGCCCAGGCTGCGGGGTTTGTCGTAGCCCATCCAGACCACCGCCGCCAGCCCGGGCTGGTAGCCGGCGAACCAGGCGTCGAGCACGTCGTTGGTGGTGCCGGTCTTGCCGTAGATGTCGCTGCGCTTGAGCCGGACCTGGGCGCGGGCGGCGGTGCCGACGCTGGTCACGTCGTTGAGCATGCTGCCCATCACATAGGCGTTGCGCGCGGGGATCGCGCGGTTCTCTTCGGTCAGCACGGGCGCGGCGGGCGCCTCGAACAGCACCTTGCCCTGGGCATCGGCGATCTTCTCGATCACCACCGGCTCGACCGACCAGCCGCCGTTGGCCAGCGTGGCGTAGGCGCGGGCCATCTGCAGCGGCGTCACCTGCCCGGTGCCCAGCGCCAGCGTGAGGTTGTCGGGCTGCTTGGCGACATCGAGGCCGAAGCGCCCCAGCCAGTCGCGCGCGCGCTGCGTGCCGGTGTGCTGCAGCACACGCACGCTCACCAGGTTGCTGGACTTGGTCAGCGCGGTGCGCACGGTCAGCGGTTCGCCGGTGGCGTTGCCGCTGTTGCCGGGTGACCAGCCGTTGGGTGCGGTGAACGGACCGTCGTCGACCAGGGTCGAGGGCATGACGCGCTCTTCGAGCGCGGCCGAATACAGCAGCGGCTTGATGGTGGAGCCGGGCTGGCGCCAGCCCTGGGTCACGTGGTTGAACGGCTGGCGCGCGAAGTCGAAGCCGCCGACCAGGGCCCGCACGCGGCCGGTGCGCGTGTCGAGCGCGACCAGCGCGGCCTCGGCCTCGGGCCATTGCGTGATCGACCAGTCCTTGCCATTTTTGACCACGCGCAGCACCGAGCCCCGCTGGATGCGCAGCGCGTCCTTGGCCTTGGCCGACAGGCCCGGCTGGGCCCAGCGCAGGCCTTCGCCCTTGATGCGCACCTGTTCGCCGCTGGCCAGCTGCACCCGTACTTCCTTGGGCGTGACAGCGAGCACGATGGCGGCGCGCAGCGTGTCGTCGTCGCGGTGGTCCTTCAGTGCCTCGGCGGCGGCGCGTTCGAGCTCGGGGTCGTTGGCCGCGGGCAGGTCTTCCCGTGCCTCGGGGCCGCGCCAGGGGTTGCGGCGGTCCTGTGCCAGCACCCCGCGCTGCACGGCGGCGTAGGCGGCGCGCTGGTCGGCCGCGCGCAGGGAGGTGGTGACGCGGATGCCGCGCGAGTAGGCGGATTCGCCGAAACGCTCGAACACCACCCGCCGGGCCATCTCGGCCACGTGGGCGGCGTCCACATCGCGCACACCGGGGGAGCGCAGGGTGATCTTCTCGGCGCGGGCGGCGGCGAGCTGGGCGTCGTTGATCACGCCGACCGTGTGCATGCGCTGCAGCACCACGCGCTGGCGCGCTGTGGCACGGGCCATGTTGGCCACCGGGTTGGCGTAGTACGGGTTCTGCGGCAGGCCGGCGAGCATCGCAGTTTCGGCGATCGTCAGCTGGTCCATGGCCTTGCCGAAGTAGGTCTGCGCGGCGGCGGCGAAGCCGTAGGCCCGCTGGCCCAGGAAGATCTCGTTGAGGTAGATCTCCAGGATGCGGTCCTTGGACAGCGCCTCCTCGACCTTGAAGGCCAGCAGGATTTCCTTGGCCTTGCGCTCCACCGTCAGTTCGCGCGTGAGCAGCATGGTGCGCACGAGCTGCTGGGTGATGGTGCTGGCCCCCTGCTTGCGGCCACCGGTGATCAGGGCCAGGGCCGCGCGTGCCATGCCCTTGGGGTCGACGCCGGAGTGCTCGCGGAAGCGCGCGTCCTCGACCGCCAGCACCGCGTCCTGCAGCAGCTTGGGGGTCTTGGACAGCGGCACGTATTCGCGCCGCTCGGCGCCGAACTGCGCCAGCTCCACGCCGTCGGCGGTGAACACCTGCAGCGGCAGCTTGGGCTGGTAGTGGACGATCCTGTCGATGGGCGGCAGGTCGAACGTGGACGCATGGGCTGGTGGCGCGGTCAGCAGCAGCGGGGCAGGGGCGGCGAGGGCCAGTCCCAGAAGGAGGCGGCGCGAGAGACGCAAAGACATGGGCGCGAATTATCCGGTCGGCGTGTGCGGCACAGGTGAATGGCACGTAACTGAATGTGCCTTCGACCCACGGTTCATCCCGGTCCCGCACCTGATGGCCCACAATTGTTGCGATACAGCAGATGGAGCCCCCCTTGCCCGAAGAAACCGGCCTCGTGGCCACCCTGCCGCGGCGCGGATGGCGCCCGTCCCGGCGCCTGGTGTGGATCGGTGCGGCGCTGCTGCTGGCGGGCGCGGCGGTGGGCGGGCTGGCGGTGTACGAGGCCCAGACGTCCCGCCTGCAGGCCCGGTTCCTCAGCCGTTACGCCGCCGGTCTGGCGCACCAGACCGCCCCGGGCGCAAGTGCCCAGATGCGTTTTCCGACCCACGGCCCGTTCGACCAGCGGCTGGGCTACACCGCCATCCCGGATGTGGTGTCCCGGCTGGCGCCGCGCGGTTTCGTGGTCACCGAACAGGCGCGTCAGAGCCCGGAGCTGCAGGCCTATCTGGACCGCGGTCTGTACGCCCCATTTACCGAAAAGATCAGGACCGGCCTGACCGTGCTGGACTGCCACCGCGAGCCGGTCTACAGCTTCCGCTACCCGTACCGGACATTCGAGCGCTTCGAGCAGGTGCCGCCGCTGGTGACCCAGGCCCTGATGTTCATCGAGAACCGCGACCTGCTCGACCCCGACCGGCCGCAGATGAACCCGGCGGTCGACTGGGTGCGCTTCACCCGCGCGGTGCTGGGCCAGCTGGCCAGCCGCATCGACGCCGACATGGACAGCCCCGGCGGCAGCACCCTGGCCACCCAGATCGAAAAGTACCGCCACTCGCCCGATGGATTCACGCAGGATGCCCGCGAAAAGCTGCGCCAGATGGCGTCGGCCTCGGTGCGCGCCTACCGGCAGGGTGCCGACACGCTGCCGGTGCGGCGCCAGATCCTGCTGGACTACCTGAACTCCGTGCCGCTGTCGGCGGCGCCTCGCCATGGCGAGGTGCACGGGCTGGGCGACGGCCTGTGGGTGTGGTTCGGGACCGACTTCGAGCGCGCGCGGACGCTGCTGACGCCCGCCCAGGGGCTCGCGGCCGACCCGGCCGAGCGGGCCCAGGTGCTGCGGCAGGTGGTGGCACTCATGGTGGCGCACCGGCGGCCGTCCTGGTACCTGGCAGAGGGCCGCGGGGAGCTCGACCGGACCACCGACGCCTACCTGCGGCTGCTGGCCGCCGAAGGCCTCATCGACGACGGCTGGCGCGACGCCGCCTTGCGGCAGCGGCTGGTGTTCCGCGACATGACCCGCCAGCCGCCGAAGCTGCCCGCCAGCCCGGGCAAGGGCACGACCGCCGCGCGCAGCCGCCTGGCCGGCTGGCTGGGCACCTCGCTCTACAACCTCGACCGGCTCGACGCCCGCCTCGACACCACGATCAACGCCCCCCTGCAGGACGCGGTGAGCGGCTACCTCGGGCGCCTGGGCGACCCCGAGTTCGCGCGCAGCCAGGGCCTGATCGGCGAGCGCCTGCTGCAGCCCGGCACGCTGGGCGCGGTGCGCTACAGCTTCACCCTGCTCGAACGCACACCCGAGGGCAACCAGGTGCGCGTGCAGACCGACACCACCAACCAGCCGCTGGACATCAACGAAGGCAGCAAGCTCGAACTGGGCTCCACCGCCAAGCTGCGGGTGCTGGCGATCTACCTGGAACTTGTTGCCGAACTGCACGCCCGCCTGGCGCCGCAGGAGCCCAGGACCCTGGGCAGCATCGCCTTCGACCGGCAGGACACGCTCACCCGCTGGGCCGTGCAGCACCTCACCAACAGCCCCGACCGCAGTCTGGACGCCATGCTGGAGGCGGCGCTGGAGCGCCGGTTCTCGGCCGATCCGGGCGAGCGCTTCTTCACCGGTGGCGGCCTGCACAGCTTCAGCAACTTCAGCGCCGACGACAACACCCGCTCGCCGACGGTGCGCGAGGCCATGCAGGCCTCGATCAACCTGCCGTTCGTGCGGGTGATGCGCGAGGTGGTGCGCCACACCATGTACCAGGTGCCGGGCAGCACCGCACGCCTGCTCGAAGACGACCAGGACCCGCGGCGCAGCGCCTACCTGGCGCGCTTTGCCGACCGCGAAGGCCAGACCTTCCTGCGCCGCTTCTGGCGCAAGACCGACCAGCGAAACCCGGCCGAGTTGCGCGCCCTGCTGCTGGACGGCCTGCGCCCCACGCCCGAGCGGCTGGCCGCGGTGTTCCGCTACCTGGAGCCCGAGGCACCGGCCGAGGCGCTCGGGACCTTCCTGCACGAGCGCCTGGGCGAGAAGGCGCCCGACGCGGCGCGCGTGGCGCGCCTGCACGAGCGCTTCGCGCCCGGCGCGCTGGACCTGCCCGACCGTGGCTACGTGGCCGGCGTGCACCCGCTCGAACTCTGGCTGGTGGCCTACCGGCTGCAGCACCCCGGCGCCAGCCTGGCGCAGGCGCTGGAGGCGAGCGCCGACGAGCGGCAGGCGGTCTACGGCTGGCTGTTCCGCACCCGGGTAAAGAGTGCGCAGGACACCCGCATCTACACGCTGCTGGAAGTGGAAGCCTTCCTCGACATCCACAGCCGCTGGGCGCGGCTGGGCTACCCCTTCGGCCACCTGGTGCCCTCGCTGGCGACCGCGCTGGGCAGCTCGGGCGACCGGCCGGCGGCCCTGGCCGAGCTGATGGGCATCATCGTCAACGACGGGGTGCGCCTGCCCACCCGCCACATCACCGGCCTGCACCTGGCTGCTGACACGCCCTGGGAGACGTCGCTGGGCCGCACGGCGACGCAGGGCGAGCGCGTGATGGCACCGGAGGTGGCGCGGGCGCTGCGCAAGGCCCTGTCCGAGGTGGTGGAGCGGGGCACCGCGCGCCGCCTGTCCGGAAGCTTCAGAACCGAGGGGGGCGAGGACCTGTCGCCGGGCGGCAAGACCGGCACTGGCGACAACCGCGTGGTGGTGCGCGGGCGCGCCACGCTGGCGCTCAACCGCACCGCCACCTTCGTCTTCCACCTCGGACCGCGCTACTTCGGCAGCCTCACCGCCTATGTGGTGGGGCCGGATGCCGCGAAGTACCGCTTCACCTCGGGGCTGCCGGTGCAGATCCTGACGTCGATGGGGCCGGGCCTCATGCCCTATCTGGATGGCACCGAGGGCCGGGCCTGCCCGGTCACGCCGCGCCCTTGAAGCGCGTGAGGCTCTGGCGCCGGAACTCGGTGGGCGTCGTGCCCTTGATTTCCAGAAAGCGCCGGTTGAAGTTGGCCACGTTGTTGAAGCCGACCTCGTAGCAGATGTGGGTGACCTGCTGGTCGGTGTCCATCAGCAGCTGGCAGGCGCGGCTGATGCGCACGCGGTTGACGAAGTCGGTGAAGGTGTTGCCGGTGGCCTTGCGGAAGAAGCGGCTGAACCGGCTCTCGCTCATGCCCAGTTCCGCGGCCAGCGCGCTGGCCGAGTGGTCGTCGGCCAGGTGGTCGGTGATGCGGCTGACGACGGCGTGGATCTGGTCGATGGATGCGTCGTCGTCGTCGCTCTGCAGCTGCACGCTGGAGAGCAGCCGGTAGTCGGTGCAGGCCGTGAGGTCGGCCAGGTAGTCGCAGAAGGCGGTGAGCCGGCGCAGGCCGCGCGCGTTCTTGACGCGGTGCCAGTGCCGCTCGGCCGCTTCGGACAGGCCGAAGAACTCGATGCCATGCTTGGCGCGTTCCAGCAGGGGCAGCACCTCGCGCAGCTCGGGGATGGTTTCGGCGGCGCGGGTCAGGGGCTCGTGGGTGAACTGGATCACCAGGTCGCGCTGCGCCACGCCGCCTTCGGGCATGTCCATCGTGACCCAGTTGTGCGGCAGGCGCGGTCCGGTGAGCACCAGCTGGCCGGCCTGGAACGGGCCGATCCAGTCGCCCACGAACACCTTGCCGCTGGTGCTGGTGATCAGGTGCAGCTCGTACTCGTCGTGGTAGTGCCAGCGCGCCAGCGGCGTCGGGAAGCCGTGGGAGAGGCAGCGCACGAAGCCGACATCCGACGACAGCTCGTAGCCCAGGTCGGGCGAGCGCACGAACTCGTGCTCCAGCTCGGGCTTGAGCTGGCGCGGGGCGGTGGGCACTTTCACGGTCATGGCGGGCTCCGGCGGCGGTGGCACCTAAGTTACACCGGTTCAGGCCCTGGCGCGTTCCGCCACGAAGGCCTGCACGCGGGCAAAGGCCTTGCGCAGGGTCTCGACCAGCTGCGGGTGGCCGGCCATTTCGCCCCAGAGCGTGGTGTCGGCGGCGTAGGCGGCCACCGGGTCGGCGGCCTCGCAGATGGCGTGGGCCACGGCCGGGTCCATGGCCTGGTCCTGGTAGGTGTAGGGAATCTGCCCGGCGTGCCAGCGCTGCAGGTAGGCCAGGAACAGTGCGGGCAGCATCGCCACGCTGTCGAACGAACCGCCGCGCGCCAGCTGGTCGCGGATGGTGGGCGCGATCATGCCGGGGATCTTGGAGAACGCGTCCATGGCCACGCGCTGGTTGGTGTCGGCGATGGCGGGGTTGCCGAATCGGTCGAGCACCACGTCGCGGTACTGCTCCAGGTTGATCGGGCAGGGCAGCAGAACCGGGATGGCGTCGTCGGTCACGTAGTCGTAGGCCATCTTCCGGATGGCGGCGTCGTGCGTGCCTTCGTGGATGTAGAGGTAGCCCGCCAGCGTGCCGCCCCAGGCGATGCAGCTGTGCGTGGCGTTGAGCAGGCGGATCTTGGCTTCTTCATGGGCCTGCACCGAGTTCACCATCTCGACCCCGACCTTTTCCCACTCGGGGCGGCCGGCGATGAAGTTGTCCTCGATCACCCACTGGATGAAGCTCTCGCCCATGAGGGCGGCCTTGTCGTCCCAGCCGGTGGCGGCCTTGACGCGTTCGGCCACGTCGGGCGTGGGGCGCGGCGTGATGCGGTCGACCATGGCGTTGGGGCTGCGGGTGTGTTCCTGCACCCAGGCCTTGAGGGCCGTGTCCCCCAGCGCGTCGATGAACTGCAGCAGGCCGCCGCGCGAGCGTTCGCCGTTGTGGCGCAGGTTGTCGCAGTTCATCAGCGTGACGGCGCCACCGCCCGCCTTCATGCGGGCGCGCAGGATGCTGACCAGGCCGCCGTAGATGGTGTGGCCGGCCTGGCCCGCCTTCACGGCCTCCAGGTCGGCGCGCAGGTCGGGGAAGGTGGCCCAGTCGAGCCGGTTCTTCGCGTCGAGGTAGTAACCGGCTTCGGTGACGGTGAAGCTGATGATGCGCGTGGCCGGGTCGGCGCCGGTGGCGATCAGCGGCGCCAGGTCGTCCTGGTAGGGGATCACGCGCTGGATCGATTCGATGCGCGTGTAGCTGCGTTCGCCCTGGGGCGTGACGGTCTCCAGCGTGTAGCGGCCGCCCTGGGCCTGCAGGGCGGCGATGGTCTCGGCCATGTCGGGGCGCAGGTTGCCGCCGGCGATGGCCCAGCGCAGGTCGCCTTGCTGGCGCAGCTGGTGGATGTAGACGGCCTGGTGGGCGCGGTGGAACGAGCCCAGGCCCAGGTGCAGGATGAAGTTCATGGTGCGTCGGTGAAAAGGGAGCGGGTCAGAGGTCGAAATTCGTGGGCATCAGCACGACGTCGCGGATGGTCATGCCGCGCGGGCGGGTCAGCATGAACAGCAGCACCTCGGCCACCTCGGCCGCTTCGATCAGGCTGCCGCTGGCCTTGGCCTCGGCGAGTTTTTCTGCCGGCCAGTCGGACAGCAGCGAGGTGATGACCGGTCCCGGCGAGACCGAGCCGACGCGGATGCCGTGTTTGAACATCTGCCGCCGCACGGTCTGCACGAAGCAGTCGATGGCCCACTTGGACGAGGCGTAGACCGGCTCCCAGGGCGTGGGGAAGTGCGCGGCCAGCGAACTGGTGACGAGGATGTCGCCCGTGCCGCGGCCGACCATGTGCGGCAGCACGTTGTGCACGTTCTTCATCACCACGTTCACGTTGAGGTTCAACATGCGGTCGATGGCTTCGGGCGTGGTGTCCAGCAGGTCGCCACCGACGTAGAGGCCCGCGTTGGCGTGGAAGATGTCCAGCTGGCCCAGCAGCGCCAGCGTGTGTTCGAGCAGGCAGTTGCACTGCGCGGGGTCCAGCAGGTCCAGCACCAGGGGCAGGGCGTTAGCACCGATGGCGGCGCAGGCCTTGTCCAGCGCGGCGGCGTCGCGGTCGATCAGCAGCACGCGGGCGCCGGCGTCGGCCATGGCCTTCGCGCTGGCGAAGCCGATGCCGGAGGCAGCGCCGGTGACGGCGGCGGTTTTGTGTTGCAGGGGAAACGATGGGCTCATGGCGTCAGGCGGCCCGTGCGGCGACCACGCGGCCGGCGGTGTCGAACCAGTGGGCCTGCGAGGCGTCGATGTCCAGGCTCACCGCATCGCCCGCGTGCAGGCCGGTGCGCTCGTTCTGGCGCGCCACGAACTGCGCGCCGTTGGGCGTGCTCACGTAGATCAGGGTCTCGGCGCCCAGGGCCTCGACCAGGTCCACCTGGCCGCTCACCGGCGTGCTGCCGGTGCTGCGCACGCTCACGTTCTCCGGCCGCAGGCCGATGGCGCCACCCACGGCGCCGGCGGGGGCCTGCTGGGCCACCACGGCGGGCACCTGCTGCAGCGGCACCACGTTCATCTGCGGCGTGCCGATGAACTGGGCCACGAACTGGTTGGCGGGCCGGTCGTACAGCTCCAGCGGCGTGCCCACCTGTTCGATGACGCCGTCGCGCAGCACGACCACCTTGTCGGCCAGCGTCATGGCCTCCACCTGGTCGTGCGTCACGTAGATGGTGGTGGCGCCCAGGTCGCGGTGCAGCTTGGCGATCTCCACCCGGGTCTGGCCGCGCAGCGCGGCGTCCAGGTTGGACAGCGGCTCGTCGAACAGGAAGACCTTGGGCGAGCGCACGATGGCGCGGCCGATGGCCACGCGCTGGCGCTGGCCGCCCGAGAGTTCCTTGGGCGTGCGCTGCAGGTACTGCGTGAGGTTGAGGATGCGCGCGGCGTTCTGCACCTTCTCGTCGATCACCTTGGGGTCGACCTTGGCCAGCTTGAGCGCGAAGCACATGTTCTCGTAGACGCTCATGTGCGGGTACAGCGCGTAGCTCTGGAACACCATCGCCAGGTCGCGCTTGGAGGAGGGGGCGTGCGTGATGTCCTTGCCGTCGAGCACCAGACTGCCGCCGTCGATGTGTTCGAGGCCGGCGATCAGGCGCAGCAGCGTGGACTTGCCGCAGCCCGAGGGACCGACGAAGACGATGAACTCGCCCTTCTCGATGGACAGGTCGATGCCCTTGATGGCGCGGTTCTCGCCGAAGAACTTTTCAATGCCTTGGAGTTGCAGGTAGGCCATGGTGGTCTCTTGTCTCTCTTGAATGGGGTTACTTCACAGCGCCGAACGTGAGGCCCTGGACGAGCTGCTTCTGGCTGAACCAGCCAAAGACCACGATGGGGGCAATGGCCATGAGCGAGGCGGCGGACAGCTTGGCCCAGAACAGGCCTTCGGGGCTGGAGTAGCTGGCGATCAGCGTGGCCAGCGTGCCGGCCTTGGCCGAGCTGAGGTTGAGCGACCAGAAGGCCTCGTTCCAGCTCAGCACCAGGCACAGCAGGCCGGTGGAGGCCAGGCCGCCCATGCCCAGCGGCAGCAGCACCTTGGTGGCCTCCTGCCAGAGGGTGGCGCCGTCCATGCGCGCGGCCTCCAGGATCTCGTGCGGGATCTCCTTGAACGAGGAGTACAGCATCCAGACCATGATGGGTAGGTTGGACAACGTGAACACGATGATCAGGCCCAGCTGCGTGTCCAGCAGCTGGCTCTTCTGCGCCATCACGTAGATGGGCACCAGGGCGCCCACCGCCGGCATCATCTTGGTGGAGAGCATCCACATCAGGATGTCCTTGTCGCGCTGGCCCTTGTGGAAGGCCATGGCGTAGGCCGCGGGGGCGGCGATGGCCAGGCCCAGCAGGGTGGACACCACGCTGGTGACCACCGAGTTCCAGGCGTAGTGCAGGTAGTCGCTGCGCTCCTGCACCTCGTGGAAGTTCTCCAGCGTGGGCGAGAAGAACAGCTCGGGCGGCACCGCGATGGCCTGCAGCTCGGTCTTGAACGCTGTCAGCAGCAGCCAGCCCAGCGGGAAGAACAGCAGCAGGGCCACGGCCCAGGCGGCCATGGTGCGCACCGCGTAGGCGGGGGTGAAGGTGGATTGACGTGCCATGGGTGGGCCTTATTTGTCGAGGTTCTTGCCGACCATGCGGATCAGGAAGATCGCGGCGATGTTGGCCAGCACGACGGCGAACAGGGCACCGGCCGAGGCCACACCGGCGTCGAAGTTCAGCAGCGCCTGCTTGAAGATCAGGAAGGCCACGTTGGTGCTGGCGTCGCCCGGGCCGCCACCGGTGGTGGTGTAGATCTCGGCGAAGACGCTGAGCAGGAAGATCAGCTCGATCATCACGACCACGGCCACCGAGCGGCCCAGGTGCGGGATGTAGAGGTAGCGCAGCTGCTGGCCGTAGGTGGCGCCGTCCATGCGCGCGGCTTCCAGCTGCTCGCGGTCCATGCTCTGCAGCGCGGTCATGAAGATCAGCGTGGCAAAGGGAAGCCACTGCCAGCTCACCATCACGATCACCGAGAACAGCGGGTGGTCGGTGAGCCAGTCCACCGGCGCGGCGCCGAAGAAGGCCCAGACCTGGGCGAGCACGCCGTAGATCGGGTTCATCATCATGTTCTTCCACATCAGCGCGTTGACCGTGGGCATGACGAAGAAGGGCGAGATCAGCAGCACGCGCACCAGACCGCGGCCGGCGAAGGGCTCGTTGATCAGCAGGGCGATGGCCACGCCCAGGATCACGGTGATCAGGATCACGCTGCCCAGCAGCAGGATGGTGTTGATCACCGAGGTCGTGAACGACGGATCGGTCACGAAGTATTCGAAGTTCTCCAGCCCGACGAAGCCGCTCTGGTCGGGTTGCATCAGGTTGTAGCGGATGACGGAGAAATAGATCGTCATCACCAGCGGCACGATCATCCACAGGAAGAGCGTGGCCACCGCGGGCGTCAGCAGCAGACGCGGCAGGGTGCGCGATGTGGGGCGGTTCATGGCCATGGACGTGAGAGGGGAAAACCCCTCCCCCGCGGGCGGGGGAGGGCGGTCAGACCGGGTGGGGCCTGCGGTGGCTTACTTGTAGTAGCCGGCCTTCTTCATCTCGCGTTCGGCGGCGACCTGCGAGGCCTTCAGCGCGTCGTCCACGCTGGTCTTGCCAGCCAAAGCAGCGCTCATCTGCTGGCCCACGGCGATGCCGATGGACTGGAACTCCGGAATGGCGGCGAACTGCACGCCCACGTACGGGCTCTTGGGCAGGGTCGAGTCGGTCGGGTTGGCCGATTCGATGGCCTTGAGCTCGGCCGCGGCGAAGCGGGCGGCCTTCTGGAATTCCGGCGAGGCGTAGGTGCTCTTGCGGGTGCCGGTGGGCACGTTGGCCCAGCCGTTGGTCTTGGCGACCAGCTGGATGTATTCCTTGCTGGTGGCCCAGGTCACGAACTTCTGGGCGGCGTCGACCTTCTTGGAACCGGCGGGGATGGCCAGGTTCCAGGACCACAGCCAGTTCGCGCCTTTCGGCGTGACGGCGGTGGGGGCCTGGGCGAAGGCCATCTGGTCGGCCACCTTCGACTGCTTGGGGTCGCTCACGAAGGAGGCGGCGATGGTGGCGTCGATCCACATGCCGCACTTGCCCGAGTTGGTCAGCGCCAGGATTTCGTTGAAGCTGTTGTTCGACGAGCCGGGCGGGCCGTAGTTCTTTAGCAGGTCGACGTAGAAGGTGATGGCGTCCTTCCAGGGCTTGCTCTCCAGCTGGGGCTTCCAGCTCATGTCGAACCACTGGCCGCCGTGGGTGTTGACCAGGGTGGACAGGAAGGCCATGTTGTCGCCCCAGCCCGGCTTGCCGCGCAGGCAGATGCCGTAGGTGTTGGGCGGGTTGTGGATCTTGGCGGCCAGCGCCTTGATGTCGGTCCAGGTCGGGTTGTCGGCGACCTTGATGCCGGCCTTGTCGGCCAGGTCCTTGCGGTACATCAGCATGGACGACTCGCCGTAGAACGGGGCGGCGAACAGCTTGCCGTCCACCGTCAGGCCGCCGCGCACGGCGGGCAGCAGGTCGTTCACGTCGTAGGCGGCGTCGGTCTTGAGCTCGGTGAGCCAGCCCTTCTTGCCCCAGATCGGCGCTTCGTACATGCCGATGGTCATGATGTCGAACTGGCCGCCCTTGGTGGCGATGTCGGTCGTCACGCGCTGGCGCAGTACGCCTTCTTCCAGCGTGACCCACTTGAGCTTGATGTCGGGGTTGGCGGCCTCGAAGTTCTTCGAGAGCTTCTGCATCTCGATCATGTGGCCGTTGTTCACGGTCGCGATCACGAGTTCGGTGGCGGCGTTGGCGCCCGCGGCGGCCAGCAGGCCGGCGGCGAACACGGTGGCAAGGCGGAATTTCACAGGGTGTCTCCTGAGGTGGGTGGTGGCGTTCGTCCAGGTTCAACGGTGTCTGAAACCGTGGACCGGATTCTGGGCACCTTCTGACCCGCGGTTTGTACGCAAATCGGCCAGATATGTACTTGCTTGCGTTATCAGGCTGGGATTAACCCTAGGTGCCGGCAAAAAGTATGTGCGACCTGCAAAGCGGTACTTCGCGGGTGCAGCAAGGTATCGGTTCTGCTCAGGTGGAGGCGCGCAGCCGCAACTCGAAACCCAGGTCCACCGAGTGCCGGGCGGGCGTGTCGCCGCGCATCAGGCTCAGCAGCATCTGGGCGCTGGCCTCGCCGATGGCGCCGCGCGGCGTGGCCACGGTGGTCAGCGGCGGCAGCATCTGGTCGCTGCCCGAGAGGTCGTTGAAGCCCGCCACCGCCAGCCGCTGCGGCACGGCCACGCCCAGGCGCAGTGCGGCCAGCAACCCGCCCTGGGCCAGGTCGTCGTTGCAGAAGAAGACGGCGTCGCAGCCGGGCTGCTCGCGCAGCAGCCGCTCCAGCAGCTCGCCGCCCAAGGCCATCGACGAGGGCCGCGGGTCCAGCCATTCCAGCGCCGGGTCGTACAGGCCCTCGGCCTGCAGCGCGCGGCGGTAGCCCTCGGCGCGCTGCAGGGTGCGCGGGTCGAGTTGCGCGGCGACGAAGGCGATGCGGCGCCGGCCGCGCGCCAGCAGGTGGCGGGTGATGGCCTCGCCCGCGTCGCGCTGCGAGAAACCCACGCAGTACTGCGCCGGGTCGGTGGACAGCTCCATCAGGTGCACGCAGGGCACGCCGCTGTGCGCCATCAGTTCGCGCGTGGCGGCGTTCTGGTCGATGCCGGTCACCAGCAGGCCGGCGGGCCGGTGCTGCAGCTGCTCGCGCAGCAGCTGTTCTTCTTCGTCCGGGCTGTAGTGGGTGATGCCGATGAGCGTCTGGTAGCCGGCCGGGCGCAGGGTGCGCTGCACCGCCTCCAGCAGGTCCACGAACAGGGCGTTGGACAGCATCGGTATCAGCACCGCCACGTGCGAGCCGTGGCGCGAGGCGAGGGCGCGCGCCGCCGGGTCGGGCACGTAGCGCAGCTGCTGCGCCGCCTCCCGGACGCGCCCGGCCAGCACCGGGTCCACGGTGCGCTCGCCGCGCAGGGCGCGCGAGACAGTGATCGGGCTCACGCCCGCCAGCGCCGCGACGTCGGCCAGGGTCACCCGGCCGGTGGCGCGGGGGCGGGAAGGGGGTGGGGGGGGCATCAGGGTTTTTACGGGTGTCGGCCAGGAATCATAGCCTTAAGATAGCGCTATCTCAAGACGGCAGACCCCCTCGAAAACCCGAGCCGCCACCAAGCCCGGCCTGGCCACAGGCCGTTTTTTCTTCCGACAAAAGATAGCGCTATCTCAAACATGAACACGGTTCAAAATGCGTCGCTGGTGGTGATGGGCGTGGCCGGTTGCGGCAAGTCCAGCCTGGGCGCCGGACTGGCTGAACGCCTTGGGCTGCCGCTCATCGAAGGCGACGACCACCACAGCCCTTCCAGCCGCGACAAGATGCGCCAGGGCATCGCTCTGACCGACGCCGACCGCGCCGGCTGGCTGGCGACGCTGGCCGGGCTGCTGGCCCGTTCGCCCGGTGGCGTGGTGCTGACCTGCTCGGCCCTGCGGCGCGCCTACCGCGACCAGCTGCGCGCCGCGGCCCCGGGCCTGCGCTTCGTCTTCATCGACATCACCCCGGCGCTGGCCAGCGAACGCGTGGCCGCGCGCTCGGCGCACTTCTTCAACACCGCACTGGTGGACAGCCAGTTCGCCACGCTGGAATCGCCGGTGGGCGAGCCCGGCGTGCTGCGCGTCGACGCGGCCGAGCCCCTGCCGCAACTGCTGGACCAGGCCGCCGCCTGGGCCGCCGCCCCGTCCCCCAGCCAGGAGGCCGCATGAACACGCCCGACCAACCCAAGGCGCATCCCCTGCAGCGCGCGGCCCAGACCCTGATGGCCGTGTGCCTGGCCGTCATGGCCTGTTCCGTCTTCCTCAACGTGGTGCTGCGCTACGGCTTCGGCAGCGGCGTGGCCGCCAGCGAGGAACTCTCGCGCCTGCTGTTCGTCTGGATGGTGTTCCTCGGCGCCGCCGCGGCCTACCCGGCCGGCGAGCACATGGCCTTTACCAGCCTGGTGGGTCTGCTGCGCCGCCGTCCGCTGGCTTTCAAGGCCGCCACGCTGCTGATCCGCCTGCTGGTGCTGCTGGCCTGCGTGCTGCTGGGCCGGGGCGCCTGGCAGCAGGTGGTGGTGGGCATGGACAGCCACTCGGTGGTGCTCAAGGCGCCGGCCGCGCTGCTGCCGCTGCCGGCGTTGCTGTGCGCCATTGCCATCGGCGCGATGGTGGTGTGGGAAATCATCAAGGCCAAGCCGCTGGACCTCGGCCACGGCGTGGACGTGGAGTGACGCGATGAGCCTCGAAGCACAAGCCTTCATCGTCTTCGTCCTCGGCATGCTGGTGCTCATGGGCATCGGCATGAACATGGCGTTCGCCCTGCTGCTCACCGGCGCCGCCATGGCCTGGGTGATGGACTTCTTCGACACCCAGCTGCTGGCGCAGAACATGGTGGCCGGTGTGGACAGCTTCCCGCTGCTGGCCGTGCCCTTCTTCATCCTGGCCGGTGAGCTGATGAACAGTGGCGGCATCAGCCGGCGCATCATCGAAATGGCGCAGACCTGGGTCGGCCACATCCGCGGCGGCCTGGGCTTCGTGGCCATCGGCGCGGCGGTGCTGATGGCGTCCATGAGCGGCTCGGCCCTGGCCGACACCGCGGCGCTGGCCACCATCCTGCTGCCCATGATGCGCGAGCACGGCTACCCCATGCACCGCTCGGCCGGGCTGATCGCCTCGGGCGGCATCATCGCGCCCATCATCCCGCCGTCCATGCCGTTCATCATCTACGGCGTCACCACCAACACCTCCATCTCGGCGCTGTTCCTCTCGGGCATCGTGCCGGGTCTGATGATGGGCGCCGCGCTCATCGTCACCTGGAAGATCGTGCTCAAGGGCATGAACCTGCAGGACAACCCGCCCGTGCCCATGGCCGGCCGGCTGCGCGCCACGGCCCGGGCCTTCTGGGCGCTGCTGATGCCGCTGATCATCATCGGCGGCATGAAGAGCGGCGTGTTCACGCCCACCGAGGCCGCCGTGGTGGCCGCGTTCTACGCGCTGGTGGTGTCGCTGTTCATCCACCGCGAGATGAAGATCGGCCAGCTGCACGGGGTGCTGGTGCGCGCTGCGCGCACCACCGCGGTGGTGATGTTCCTCTGTGCCGGCGCCCAGGTGGCCAGCTACATGATCACGCTGGCCGACCTGCCCGGTGTGCTGGGCGGCTGGCTGGGGCCCCTGGTGGAGAACCCGCGCCTGCTGATGGCCGTGATGATGATCGTGCTGGTGCTGATCGGCACCGCACTGGACCTCACGCCCACCATCCTGATCTTTGCGCCGGTGATGCTGCCGATCGCCGTCAAGGCCGGCATCGACCCGGTGTACTTCGGCCTGATGTTCGTGCTCAACGGCGCCATCGGCCTCATCACGCCGCCCGTAGGCACCGTGCTCAACGTGGTGGCCGGCGTGGGCCGCCTGCCCATGCACCAGGTCATCAAGGGCGTGAACCCCTTCCTGCTCAGCTACACGCTGGTGCTGGCCCTGTTTGTTTTGTTCCCGCAGATCGTCACCGCCCCCGTGGCGTGGATGCGCTGATCCCCTCATCCCTTCGTCCGCTTTTTCACCCAAGGAGACTGTCATGTCCATGTTCCGCCGCACCCTGATCGCCGCCACCGCCGCGGCCGCCTTCGCCGCCCCGTTCGCCAGCTTTGCGCAGGACATCAAGCCGCGCCTGATCCGCTTTGGCTACGGCCTCAACGAGGACTCCAACCAGGGCCGCGCCGTCAAGCTGTTCGCACAGGAAGTCGAGAAGGCCTCGGGCGGCAAGATGAAGGTGCGCGCCATCGGCGCCGCCGCGCTCGGCTCCGACGTGCAGATGCAGCAGGCCCTGATCGGCGGCGCGCAGGAAATGATGGTCGGCTCCACCGCCACCCTGGTGGGCATCACCAAGGAAATGGCGATCTGGGACACGCCCTTCCTGTTCAACAACGCCAAGGAAGCCGACACCGTGCTCGACGGCCCGGTGGGCCAGAAGGTGATGGACAAGCTGCAGGAGAAGGGCCTGGTCGGCCTGGTGTACTGGGAGAACGGCTTCCGCAACCTCACCAACAACAAGCAGCCCGTGGCCAAGCTGGAAGACTTGAACGGCATCAAGCTGCGCGTGATGCAGAACGATGTGTTCCTCAACAGCTTCAAGACCCTGGGCGCCAACGCCATCCCGCTGCCGTTCTCCGAGCTGTTCACCGCGCTGGAGACCAAGACCGTCGACGGCCAGGAGAACCCCTACAACACCATCCTGTCGAGCAAGTTCTACGAGGTGCAGAAGTACCTGACCGTGACCAACCACGTCTACAGCCCCTGGATCGTTACCGTGAGCAAGAAGTGGTGGGACGGCCTCTCCAAGGACGAGCAGAAGGTGCTGGCCGACGCCGCGAAGAAGAGCCGCGACTTCGAGCGCCAGGACACCCGCGCCGAAGCCGCCAAGGCCCTGGGCGACCTCAAGGCCAAGGGCATGCAGGTCAACGAACTCAGCCCGGCCGAAGCCAACCGCATGCGCGAGAAGCTGGGCGCCGTCAACGCCAGCATCGCCGCCAACGTGGGCGAAGCGCTGTGGAAGGACACCCAGGCCGCCGTCGCGGCGGCGCGCAAGTGATCTGAATCCGCGGCCTGCTGCAGGCCCCGCACACGGAAGCCGGTCTTGCCCCAGACCGGCTTTTTTGTTTTCATGGGCCTCTTTTCACGAGCCCAGGCTCCGCGGGGACACGCCATGAACTTCCTCCACACGCTCACCGGCTCCTTCGCCCAGCCCGCCGCCGAGAACCCGACGGTCGCCATGATCGAGGCCGCCTACCGGCACCACGGCATGGAATGGCGCTACGTCAACTGCGAGGTGCCGCCCGAGAAGCTGGCCGACGCGGTGCGCGGCGCCCGCGCCATGGGCTGGGCGGGGTTCAACTGCTCGCTGCCGCACAAGGTGACCGTGATCGAACACCTCGACGGCCTCGCGCCATCGGCGCAGATCATCGGCGCGGTCAACACCGTGGTGCTGCGGGACGGCCTGCTGGTGGGCGAGAACACCGACGGCCAGGGCTTCGTCGAAGCGCTGCGCCCGGTCTGCACCATCGAAGGCCAGCGCGTGCTGCTGTTCGGCGCCGGTGGCGCGGCGCGCGCGGTGGCGGTGGAACTGGCCCTGGCCGGTGCGGTCCACATCACCGTGGTCAACCGGGGCCGGCTGCGCGGCCAGGAACTGGCCGACCTGATCGCGGCCAGGACCGGCGCCACCGCCGAATACCTGCACTGGCAGCCGACCATGCCGATCCCCACGGGCACCGGCATCGTGGTCAACGCCACCTCCATCGGCTTGTTCCCGAATGTGGACGACCAGCTCGACATCGACTGGAGCACCCTGCGCCCCGACATGGTGGTGGCCGACGCGATCCCCAATCCGCCGCACACCCACCTCATCCGCACCGCCGAGGCCGCCGGCTGCACCGTGCTCGACGGCCTGGGCATGCTGGTGAACCAGGGCGCGGTGGCGATCCGGCTCTGGAGCGGGGTGGATGTGGACCGGGGGGTGATGCGGCGGGAGCTGGAGCGGGCGCTGGGTGTGGCAGAGTAGCCGCCTGCTTCAACGCCCCTGCATGCAATGCCCCAGATTCTTCTTCTCGAAGACGAACCCGCGATCGCCGACACGCTGCTCTACGCGCTGCGCAGCGAGGGCTTCGAGGTCACCCATGTCACCCTCGCGCGCGACGCGCTGGCGGCATTCGCGCAGCAGCCTCCCGATCTTGCGATTCTCGATGTCGGCGTGCCCGACGGCAACGGCTTTGATGTCTGCCGCGCGATCCGCAAGACCAGCGAGCTGCCCATCGTCTTCCTCACCGCGCGCAGCGAGGAGATCGACCGTGTACTCGGGCTGGAGCTGGGCGCGGACGACTACGTGAGCAAGCCGTTCTCGCCGCGCGAGGTCTGCGCACGGGTCAAGGCGATCCTGCGGCGCACGGCCAACGGCAAGGCGGCGGAGCAGGGCGCCGCGCTGCCGCTGGCCGGGGCGGCCGCGTTGCGGCTGGACGAACCCGCGCAGCGCATCGCCTGCGGCGGCGGCTACCTCGCTCTCACGCGCTACGAGTACCTGCTGCTGGCGACGCTGCTGCGGCGGCCCGGCCGCATCTTCTCGCGCGCCGAACTGATGGACCTGGTCTGGGCCGATGCGCCCGACACGCTGGACCGCACGGTCGACGCCCACATCAAGCTGCTGCGCGCCAAGCTGCGCGAGCGCGGCCTCTCGCCCGACCTGATCCAGACGCACCGGAACATGGGGTATTCGATTCAGTTGGAGATCCGAACATGAAGTCATACGAAGAGGTTTCGGTGCTTGAGCCCGGAAATGACGGGGCCGTGGTGTCGATTTCAGGCCAAGAGAATCCGTTGGTACTGTTGAAACCGGCCTATCTGGAGCATCTTGTTCTGTTGAGTGACAAGGCTGAGCGAGAACTGCTTGGCGTCCCTGAGCGCTTTGAAACCAGCGCGTTGAAGCAGCTTTGTATGGAGGTCCAGACTTTGCTGACTTCCTATCGCGAGACATGCAACAAGTTCTATGGGGACACTCCGGCTGAAGCCAGTCTCAAAGCAGTCCAGGAAGAGGTTGAAGCGATGAGGTTGCGCCTCGGAATGTCAGGCAGCGCTCCAGAGGCAGACTGACACTCGGGCTTCGCTGGTGCGCATCGGTCTCCGCCTCCTGTTCGCTTTCTTCCTGGTGCTCGGCCTGGCGCTGTTCGTCGTGCTGCGTGTCTTCATCGAGGAGGTCAAGCCCGGCACGCGGCTGGCGATGGAGGACAGCCTGGTGGACGCGGCGAACGCGCTGGCGCTGGTGGCGGCGCCGGACCTGAAGGCCGGCACCATCGCCAGCGGCTCCTTTGCGCAGGCCCTGTCGGCACTGCCCTCGGTGGACCCGGGCGCGACGATCTGGGGCTTTCGCAAGTCGCGCGTCGACTACCGCATCACCGTCACCGACGCGCGCGGCATCGTGGTGTTCGACAGCCGCGGGCAGGATCTGGGCAAGGACCATTCGCAGTGGAACGACGTGCTGCGCACGCTGCGCGGCGAGTACGGCGCGCGCTCCAGCGGCGAAAGCGCCTACGACGCCGACCGCACCGTGATGCACGTGGCGGCGCCGGTGAAGGATGGCACGCGCATCATCGGCGTGCTCACCGTCTCGCGCCCGAACCAGACGCTGGAGCCCTACATCCAGCGCAGCCGCGACCGCATCCTCAACTGGTCGTGGGTGCTGCTGGGGCTGTCGCTGGCGATCGGTCTGCTGTTCACCTGGTGGATCGCCAGCTCGCTCTCGCGCCTGCGCGGCTACGCCAACGCGGTGGCGCGCGGCGAGCGGGCCGAACTGCCGCGCATGGGCCGGCTCTCGGGCAACACCGAATTCGCCGACCTCGCGCAGGCGGTCGAGCGCATGCGCCTGAAGCTCGAAGACAAGGCCTACGTCGAGAACTATGTGCACACGCTGACGCACGAGCTCAAGAGCCCGCTGGCGGCGATCCGCGGTGCAGCCGAGCTGCTGCAGGAGCCCATGCCCGAGGCCGACCGCGAGCGCTTCGCGGGCAACATCCAGCGCCAGACCGAGCGCCTGCAGCAGCTGATCGACCGGCTGCTGGCGCTGGCCGACGTGGAGCAGCTGCGGCAGCTGCGCACGGTGGAGCCGGTGGACCTGGCGGCGCTCACGCGCGAGCTGTTGCACACCGCCGAACCGACGCTGCGGCGCAAGGGTCTGCGGGTTCAGACCACGCTGGACGAGGGCGCCACGGTGCACGGCGACCGCTTCCTGATCGCGCAGGCGCTGCAGAACCTGCTGGACAACGCCATCGACTTTTCACCGCAGGG
This sequence comes from Hydrogenophaga sp. H7, assembly GCF_002025745.1. Taxonomy (NCBI): domain Bacteria; kingdom Pseudomonadati; phylum Pseudomonadota; class Betaproteobacteria; order Burkholderiales; family Comamonadaceae; genus Hydrogenophaga; species Hydrogenophaga sp. H7. Next base: position 61,235 of record NZ_MCIC01000015.1, read on the forward strand.
CGGGGCGCTGGTGGTGGTTGCCAGGCGCCTGGACGGGCGGGTGGAATGGTCGGTGCGCGACGAGGGGCCGGGCGTGCCCGACTACGCGGCTGACAGGATTTTCGACCGCTTCTATTCGCTGCCGCGCGCCGACACGCAGGAGAAAAGTTCGGGCCTGGGGCTGTGCCTCGTGAAGGAGGTCAGCGAGCTGCACGGCGGCACGCTGCACATTGACAACGTGACCGACCCGCGCGGCTGCCGCGCGAGCTGGACGCTGCCAGCCTGACGCGCCGCGCCCCCGTGCCTCAGCGGCCGGCCCGCGCGGTCGCGTCGAAGATGAAGCAGGTGGTGGTGGCGTGGGCGTAGAGCTTGCCGTCGGGGCCGACGATGCGCGCCTCGGCGGTGGCCATCTGCCGGCCGCTGTGGATCACCTTGCCGATGGCGCGCAGCGGCCCCGTCCTGTCGCTCGCGGCGCGCACGATGTTCAGGCCGAGCTCGGCGGTGGTGTAGCCGGTGCCGGCGGGCAGCTTGGTCTGCACCGCACAGCCCAGCGCCGAGTCCAGCAGGGTGGCGTACCAGCCGCCGTGCACCGTGCCCAGCGGGTTGTAGTGTTTGAACTGCGGTTCACCCTGGAACACCGCGTGACCGTCGCCCACTTCGATCAGGTAGAAGCCCAGGGTCTCGCTGATGGGCGGGTAGGGCAGCTCGCCGCGCAGCATCGCTTGCATGATCTCCAGCCCTGTCTTGCCGGCGATCTGTTCCGGCGTTGAAACGCCGGCCCGGCCGCCGCCGGCCTCAATGCGCTGCCGCACGGCGGCTTCTTCCTGTTCCCAGCGCAGGCGGATGTTCTCAGTATCCATGGTGTGTCCTCAAAACAGTTGCATATGCAATTATTGTAGATACAATCAACTCATGGCCGCAAGCACCACCCCCAAATCCCTGCCGCAAGGTTGCACCAACCTCAAGCTGCGCCAGTTCATGCGCCGCGTGGCCCAGTTCTACGACGCCGAGATGGCGCAGGTGGGGCTCAAGACCACGCAGTACTCGCTGCTGTCCTATGTCGACAAACTGGGGCCGGTGCGTCCCGGCGAGCTGGCCGAGGGGCTGAAGATGGACGCGTCCACGCTCACGCGTAACCTGCGGCCGCTGGTCGATGCCGGCTGGGTCGTGGTCGCGGCGGGCGAGGACGCGCGCAGCCGCCTGGTGAGCCTCACGCCCGCCGGCCGCGAGAAGCGCGCCGAAGCCAAACGCCGCTGGAAGGTGGCGCAACTGGGCATCAACCGCCTGCTCGGCGAGGACCAGGTGGTGGCGCTGCACACGCTGATCGACGCGTCGATGGACAAGCTCGCTCCCGTGGCGGCCGGGGGCGAGGGCGATGAGTGAGCCCGGCGTCCACGCGCCCAACCCCCTGTTGACCGCGCCCATCCTGCCGCTGCTGCTGAGGTTCGCGCTGCCCAACATGGTGGCCATGCTGGCGACAGCGCTGGCGGCCATCGCCGAGACCGCCTACGTCGGCCGCTTCGGCTCGCCCGCGCTGGCCGGCATGGCGCTGGTGTTTCCCTTCGTGATGTTCCAGATGATGCTGTCGGCCGGGGCCATGGGCGGCGGCGTCTCGTCGGCGGTGAGCCGGGCGCTGGGCGCGGGCGATGCCGCGCGGGCCAACGCGCTGGCGGTGCACGCGGTGTGGATCGCGCTGGCCGCCGGTGCGGTCTACATGGTGGCCATGCTCACGCTGGGCGAGGCCCTGCTGTCGGCGCTGGGCGGGCAGGGCGAGGCGCTGGCCCAGGCCATGGCCTATGGCAACGTCGCCTTTCTGGGCTCGGTGTTCGTCTGGCTGGTGAACACCCTGGCGTCGGTGATCCGCGGCGCCGGAAACATGGCCGCGCCCTCGGTGACGCTGTTTGCCGTGGCGCTGCTGCAGGTGGCGCTGGGTGGAGTGCTCGGGCTGGGCTGGGGGCCGCTCCCGCCGCTGGGCATGGCGGGCGTCGCGGCGGGTGGTGTGGTCGCCTACGGGGCGGGCGCGGCCTGGTTGTGGTGGACTCTCGCTTCGGGCCGGGCGCGCATATCGCTGAACATGCGCGGAACTCGTTTCGAGCGCGCGCTGTTCGCCGACATCCTGCGCGTCGGCGCGGTGGCCTGCATCTCGCCGCTGCAGACCGTGCTGACCATCCTCATCCTCACGCGGCTGGTGGCGCAGTTCGGCACCGACGCGCTGGCCGGCTACGGCATCGGCACGCGGCTCGAATTCCTGCTGGTGCCGGTCGCGTTCGCCGTGGGCGTGGCATCGGTGCCGCTGGTGGGCATGGCGATCGGCGCCGGCCAGGTGGCCCGGGCGCGGCGCGCGGCCTGGACGGCGGCGGGGCTGGCCACCGCCATCCTCGGCGGGCTGGGCCTGATCGTGACGCTGGCGCCCGACCTCTGGACCGGCCTGTTCTCGCAGGACCCGGCGGTGCTGGACGCCGCGGCGGGCTACTTCCGCTGGGCCGGCCCGGTCTACGGCCTGTTCGGACTGGGCCTGTCGCTGTACTTCTCGTCGCTGGGTGCGGGAAAGGCGGTTGGCCCGGTGCTGGCGGGCACGCTGCGGCTGGTGATGGTGGCCGGCGGCGGCCTGCTGCTGGCCTTGTGGCAGACACCCACCTGGACCATCTTCGCGCTGCTGTCGGCGGGCATGGCGGCGTACGGCCTCAGCTCCGTGCTGTTCGTGCGTCTCACCCCTTGGGGTGTGGAGAAGGCCTGAGATATTTCACATTCGCTTCACACAGGCTGCGTGGGCACCGCACAGCCGCTTTGAAGAATCGCTCCGTCCCAACACAAGGAGCGAGAAGTGAACCGGTTTCCCCTGCTGAGCAAGACCGCCGTCATCGGCTTTCTGATGGTCCTGCTGCTGATTCCCCTGGCCATGGTCAGCGACCTGGTCACCGAGCGCACCCAGAACCGCGAACAGGCCACGCGCGAGGTGGCCCGAGCCCACGCCGGCACACAGACCCTCACCGGCCCCGTGCTGCACGTGCCCTACACCGAGACATTCTCCCGCAAGGTGGTGGTCGACGTGGCGCGCAACATCGAGCGCGAAGAGACGGTCAAGGAACACCGCGTGGCGACGGTGTTTCCTCAAACCATGGACACGCGCAGCCGCCTCACCACCGAGGTGCGCTGGCGCGGCGTGTTTCCGGTCACGGTCTACAACAGCCGCCACGACAGCGCCGGGCGTTTCGTCTGGGACGGCGTGGCACCGCGAGAGAAGGGCGGCCAGATCGCGCTGGGCCAGCCCTGGCTGAACTTCGGCGTGAGCGACCTGCGCGGCCTGCAAGGCCAGCCCGAACTGAAGCTCGCAGGCCAGACCCTGACCATCAGCGCAGCGCCGGCCGATGCGGACCTGCCGCTGCCCCTGGCCGCCGCTCTTGGGGCCGACCTGCTGCAGCCCGGCGCCGCGCTGGACTTCACCCTGGGCATGGACCTGGCCGGCACGGGGCAGATCGGCTTCGTGCCGCTGGCGGATGACAACAAACTCAGCCTGGTCTCGGCCTGGCCGCACCCCACCTTCGGCGGCGACTTCCTGCCGCGCCAGCGCACGGTGAACGCCGACGGCTTCGAGGCGCAATGGAGCGTGCCCGCGCTCTCCACCCAGGCGCAGCAGCAGTTCCTGTCGCAGGGCAAGGAGCGCGTGGCGCTGGACAGCTTCTCGGTCTCGCTGGGCAACCCGGTCGACGTCTACCGCCTGACCGAGCGCGCCACCAAGTACGGCCTGATGTTCATCGTGCTCACCTTCGCCGCCTTCTTCGTGCTGGAGATGGTCAAGCGCTGGCGCATCCACCCCATGCAGTACCTGATGATTGGCGCGGCCCTGGTGCTGTTCTTCCTGCTGCTGCTCTCGCTGTCGGAACAGCTGGGTTTCTTCGTCGCCTACCTGGCCGCCAGCGCCGGCTGCATCGCGCTGCTGACCCACTACCTGCGCCACGTGCTGGGCGGCTGGCGCCCGGCGCTGGGCATCAGCGGCCTGCTGGTGGCGCTCTACGGCGTGCTCTACGGCATCCTGCAGTCGGAGGACAACGCGCTGATGATGGGTTCGCTGCTGCTGTTCGGTGTGCTGGCCGCGGTCATGGTCGCCACCCGCAGGATCGACTGGTACAACGTGATGGGCAGCCGCGAGCAGGCCACCCATGCGTGACGACACCGGCAGGGTCCGGCGCCGGGCCGCGATGGTGCTGCTGGCCGGCGCCTGGCTCGGGCGCCGCCTGGCCTCACTCCAGCGGCAGCGCGCCCGTGCACTTGAGCTCGTTCAGGCAGATGCTCGAGCGCACGCCGCTGACGCCAGGCTGCTGCGCCAGCGTGCCGAGCAGGAAGTCGGACAGGCCCTTGAGATCGTGTGCGACCACCTTGCAGACGTAGTCGAAGTCGCCGGTCACCGCGTAGCACTCCAGCACCTGCGGCATCTTGCCGACGGTGCGCTGGAACTTCAGCACCTCCTTGTGCTGTCCGCGCTCCATCGAGATGTGCACGAAGGCGGTCACGCCCAGGCCCAGGCGGTCGGCGTCCAGACGCGCTTCGTAGCGGCGGATCACGCCCATGGCCTCCAGCCGGCGGTGGCGCCGGTTGCACTGCGCCGGTGACAGGTGCACCAGGCCGGCCAGTTCCTGGTTGCTGATGCGGCCGTTGGCCTGCAGCGCGGCCAGGATGCGCCGGTCCAGACGGTCGAGGGTGGCGGCGTGCAAGGAATCCTTGGCGATGTCTTCGTTCATGAAAGGGTCTCTCGTGAAAGCGGGTGATCGTGGGCGCAAACGAGAGCAAATTGTCCGACAGACGGCGCAAACTGCACAGCCCATGGGCCCCGCAGAGCCCCATCACAAGGAGACACCATGACACCGCTGGACGCCGAGTCCCTGAAGCACCACCTTGCCGGCCTGCCCGGCTGGACCCACCACCCCGAGCGCGGCGCGATCTCGCGCAGCTTCCGCTTCGCCAACTTCGCCGAGGCCTTCGGCTTCATGGCACAGATGGCGGCGGTGTCGGAGCGGCTGGACCACCACCCCGAGTGGTTCAACGTCTACAACCGCGTCGACATCACGCTCACCACGCACGACGCCGATGGCCTGTCCGAGCGCGACATCACCTGGGCCAAGGCCGCCGACGGGGCCTACGCGCCGTTCCAGCGCAACGGAGGCTGAGATGCTGGCCGAACCCGTTGCCGCCAAACACGGCCTGGCCGCCGGCGAGGCCGGCCGCCCCGCCAACGCCGACTGGACCATCGACCAGGGCTGGGCCAACTACAGCGCCGCCGAACACGCGACCTGGAAGACCCTGTTCGAGCGCCAGACCAAACTGCTGCCGGGCCGCGCCTGCGACGAATTCGTGCAGGGCATGAAGGACCTGCCCATCGGTGCGGACCAGATCCCCGACTTCCGCCGCCTGTCGGAGGTGCTCATGCAGCGCACCGGTTGGCAGGTGGTGGCGGTGCCGGGCCTGGTGCCCGACGACGTGTTTTTCGAGCACCTGGCCAACCGCCGCTTTCCCGCGGGCCACTTCATCCGCAAGCCGCACGAGCTGGACTACCTTGAAGAGCCCGATGTGTTTCACGACGTGTTCGGCCATGTGCCGATGCTGATGAACCCGGCCATCGCCGACTTCATCCAGGCCTACGGGCAGGGCGGCCTGCGCGCGCAGCAGCTGGGCTGCCTGCCGCAGCTGGCGCGGGTCTACTGGTACACCATCGAGTTCGGGCTGGTGCAGCAGCGCGATGGCCTGCGCATCTACGGCGCGGGCATCGCCTCGTCGTTCACCGAATCGGTGTTCTGCCTCGACAGCCCCTCGCCCAACCGCGTGCGCTTCGATCTGGAGCGCGTGATGCGTACGCACTACCGCATCGACGATTTCCAGGAGAGCTACTTCGTGATCCGCGACCTCGACGAGCTGCTGGACTTCACCCGCGTCGACTTCGCGCCGCTGTACCAGCGCGCGAAGAACGCCCGCGAACTGCAGCCCGGCGATCTGCTGCCGGACGACGTGCTGTTCCAGCGCGGCGATGGCAGCTACCACCGCGCGCGGAACACGGTCACGGGCTGATCAGGCCGGGGACACGAAGGCTTCGGCCACCAGACCGTAGGCGCCCATGCTCGGGAAGCGGCGCGGGTTGCCCAGCACCTTCATGCGCGAGATGCCCAGGTCGCGCAGGATCTGGGCGCCCAGGCCGTAGGTGCGCAGGTCGGCGTCGTTGCCGGGTTCGCTGCGCTGCTTGGCGGCGCGCGGCTGGCTGGCCGCGGCGATCAGGTCCTCGGACGACTCCGTGGGGTTGAGCAGCAGGGCCACGCCCCTGCCCTCGGCCTTGATCGCGCCCAGCGCGGCCTGCAGCGGCCAGGAGTGCGGGCTGCTGGCGGTGTCGAGCCAGTCCATCAGCGACAGCGGCTCGTGCACGCGCACCATCACCTGCTCGTCGGCGGTCCACTGGCCGTAGGTCAGCGCCAGATGGGCGCCGCCGAACTCGTCCTGGTAGGTGTGCAGGTCGAACTCGCCGTAGGGCGTGGCCACCGGGCGCACCGCCACCTGGCGGACCAGGCGCTCGTTCTGGCTGCGGTAGCGGATCAGGTCGGCAATCGAGCCGAGCTTGATGCCGTGCTGCTTCGCGAATTCCACCAGGTCGGGCAGGCGGGCCATGGTGCCGTCGTCCTTCATGATTTCGCAGATCACCGCCGCCGGCTGCAGGCCGGCGAGCGCAGCGAGGTCGCAGCCCGCCTCGGTGTGCCCGGCGCGCATCAGCACGCCACCCGCAGCGGCGCGCAGCGGGAACACATGGCCCGGCTGCACCAGGTCGGTGGGCGCGCTTTCCTTCGCCACGGCCACCTGGATGGTGCGCGCGCGGTCGGCGGCCGAGATGCCGGTGTCGACGCCGGTCGCGGCTTCAATCGAGACGGTGAACGCGGTGCTGTGCTTGGTGCCATTGCGCGAGGCCATGGGCGGCAGCTGCAGGAAGTCGCAGCGCTCGGCGGTCAGGGTCAGGCAGATCAGGCCGCGGCAGAAGCGGGCCATGAAGTTGATGGCCTCGGGCGTGATCTTGTCAGCGGCAATGATCACATCGCCTTCGTTTTCGCGGTTCTCGTCGTCGACGAGCACGACCATGCGGCCGGCCGCGATGTCGGCCACGAGTTCGGGGATGGGGGCGAGCTGGAATTCGGACATGGCTTCGGTCGTCGGGGTTGAACGGGTTGAACAAACACCGCTCGCAGGGCGCGACAAAGCCAAGGCAGCCACGGCGCTGCACGAGCGCGTGGCTGGGATTGGTTGCGTGTCTCTTTCATCCGGACTGTGACCGTCGGCCATGGCTTCGGCTTTGCGCGGGCATCGCCTTCCATGTCTGCTGACCCTGCCAGCATGAGCCAGCAGGCGCTCGCGGGCTCCCTCGGCCGAAGCCTCGGACACCGCCGGTGGGGAGTTTCACCCCGCCCTGAGAACGTCGGAGTGAATTATGCCCGCGGCTACCATTGCCCGCATGAACCGACTCGACACCGAACACCAGCGACTCTTCGCCTCCGACCCCGATGCCACTGCCGAAGGCCGGCTGCGCCACCTGGTGCTCGCCCTCAGCGGGCCGGCCGACTGGGCGCCGCTGTCGGCCGTCTGGCGCGGCGTGCAGGCCGACCTGGACCTGCCCGCACCCGCCATCGCGGTCAACGGCGTGGACGCCTTTGAACTCTGGTTTTCGCTCGCCGACCCGGTGCCGATCCACACGGCGGCCGCCTTCCTCGACGGCCTGTGCGACCGCTATCTGGGCGACGTGGCACCCGCTCGCCGGCGCTGCTGGCCGTCGTCCGACCCCGGACTGCAGGTCGAACCGGCGCGTGTGCCGCAGCTGCAGGCGGAGACCGGCCGCTGGTCGGCCTTCGTCGCACCCGACCTGGCCGCCGTGTTCGGCGACGACCCCTCGCTGGACATCCCGCCGGGTGACGAGGCCCAGGCCGATCTGCTCTCGCGCCTGCGGCCCGTCACCCGCGCCGAGTTCCAGATCGCCCTGGCCCGGCTGACACCCGAGCCCTCGCCGTTCCTGCCGGCGGTGCAGCCGCCTGTGCCCACGGTCGTGACCCCAGCGGCGGCCAGCACGATCCGCCGCCACGACGACCCGCGCCAGTTCCTGCTGGACGTGATGAACGACCCGTCGGTGGCCATGGAGCTGCGCATCAAGGCGGCGAAGGCGCTGCTGTGAAGTGCCCGCGATGACGCTGGCTGTTGACCACCTCTTCCTGCTCATCGAACCCGACGGCCCCGAGATCGAGGCCCTCCGGCATCTCGGCCTGACCGAGACCTACCGCCGTGCGCACCCCGGGCAGGGCACAGCCAACGCCTGTTTCGCCTTCGACAACCTCTACCTCGAACTGCTCTGGCTCACGAGCGAACCCGAGGCGCGCAGCGCGCCCGTCGCTCGCACGCGCCTGTGGGAGCGCAGCCGCTGGAAACAGGAACGCGTCTGCCCGTTCGGCATCGCGGTGCGTGGCGACCTGGCGGGCGCGGGCGTTTCGACCTGGGACTACCGCCCGCCCTACCTGCCCGAGGGCATGGGCATTGCGGTGGCCTGCGCCAGCGACGACCCGGCGTTGCCGATGGTGTTCGTCTCGCCAGGACACCAGAACCCCGCCAATTGGCCGGAGGTGCAGCGGGGTCAACTGCAAAGGGCCGCCGGGTTTGGCAACGTGCTGTCGGTTGAATTTGGTGTCCCCGCGCACGCTGCGTCAGCGCCGCTGCTGCGCGCCTTGGACGGTGCTCGTCCGCCTTTGAGCGCCGTGGCGCCCAGCGACGACCGCCATCACCTGAGGCTCGCGCTGGCCGATGCACAGGGGCGGCAGACCCACACGCTGGACCTGGCCTCCACCAAGCTGGGTTCATGGCGTATCTCACTGATCGACGAGCGCCTGCCCGTACGCTCCTGGCAACGCGCCTGGGCGGTCCTGGGCCTGAGCGCGCCCGAGGGCCTGATGCAGCGTCTGCTGGGTGCCTGGGCCGAGCCGCAGCGCCACTACCACTCGCAGCAGCACCTGCACGAATGCCTGGCCCTGCTGGAACCGGCGCTGGACCTGGCGCAACACCCTGGCGAGGTCGAGCTGGCGCTGTGGTTCCACGACGCCGTCTACGACCCCCAGGGAAAGGGCAACGAAGCCTGCAGCGCCGACTGGGCTTGCGAAGCGCTCGCACAGGCCGGTGCAAGCCACGAGGTGCAGCAGCGCGTGCGCGCGCTGATCATGGCCACCTGCCACGACGCCGAGCCCGAGGGCGACGACGCGCGGCTGCTGGTCGACATTGATCTCGCCATCCTGGGCGCCGACCCGGCGCGCTTCGCCGAGTACGACGCGCAGGTGAGGGAGGAGTACCGATGGGTGCCGGGCTGGCTGTACCGGCGCAAGCGCAAGGACGTGCTGGCGGGGTTCCTGGCGCGGCCGGCGATCTACGGCACCGAGCGGTTTCGGGAACGTTTCGAGGGGCGGGCTCGGGAGAATATGAGGGGTTCGGGCTAGCGCGGCTGGCCGTTTGCGCCCCTTTTCTGCCAGATAGCCGTTCACGACGTAAGTCATTCGCTCATCGAAACGCGGACGGACCGAGGTCTCCGGTGGACGGCCGCTGTGTCGGTGCCGTTCGCCGGTTCATTGCCCTGCCACGTGCCGCGCCCGGCCCAGCAGCCCGGAAACTCCAGTAAGCGGGCGACAGGCCGGCCAGACCGGTCGTCGAGGGCGCACCGACCGGGTGGCTGGTGTCCGTCATGGTCAGGTGGCCCCGGCGACGCGCGATGACGTGCGCTTCAGCGCAGCCGGACCGGCACCCGGCGCCAGCCGCCCAGGGGATAGGTCTCGCGCTCGGGCGAGGCACCGGGCGCGGGATCGATGAGCGCCGTGGCCTTCAACAGTGCCTCCACGGCGACGACCAGTTCCATCGTCGCCAGCGGTCGCCCTGGGCACGCGTGGATGCCGGTGCCATAGACGAGGTTGTGTGGCGCGTTCTGCTCGGGCCGGTAGGCGCCGGGATCGCCGAAGACGGCCTCGTCCCGGTTGGCCGAGGTCCAGTTGAGGTACACGCGGTCGCCGGCGGCGAGTTCATGTTCCCCGATGCGCACGGCACGCGTCGTCACGCGCCGGTTGACGAGGAAGGGGTCGTCGATGCGCAGCATCTCGTCGATCGCCAGCGCAAGGTCCTGGGGGCGGTCCCGCAACGCCTGCTGCACGTCCTGGTGGGTGGCGAGGAACCAGACGACGACACCCAGGGCCGCCGCCATCGACGCGAGATCACCCGCCGTCCAGTTGCGCAGGATGGAGACGATGTCCGCTTCGCTCAAGGGCTGCCCGTCGAGCGTTGCGGTCAGCAGTGCGGTGGTCGGATCGTCGGAGGTGGCCTGGTCCGGCGTGCGGCGCCTGCGCAGTTGCCTGCGGATGATCTCGTCGAACGCCGCGGCAACGGCGGCGCTGCGCGCGGTGTCGCCGCTGCGCGTGGCGGCGTGGTTCTCGGCCATCCAGGCAAGCAGTTCGTCCTCGATTCCCTGCCACCCCAGCCAGGCCGTCTGCGCCCGAACGGCGAACGGTCGGCCGATCTCGGCGACCGCGTCGACCACGGTGCCGCGCGGCAGCGCTGCCACGAGGGCATCGGCAATCGCGCGCACGCGGGGCTCCAGCGCGGTGATCTGCGCAGGGGCGAAGAAGCTGTCGACCAGTGCCCGCCAGGGGGCGTGTTCGGGCGGATCCATGCCGTTCGGGACTGCGCGCCGCGCCGACACGGCCGACGAGAAGGTCTGCGGGTCGTGTGCCGCCGCGACGACGTCGGCATGCCGGAACAGCGTGACGCCGCGGGGCGACCGGGCCAGCGCACAGGCGATGCGCTGGCGGTCGTAGGTGCCCAGCTGGTCGGCAAGCACCTCGGGTGACAAAGGCTCCCAGGCCGGGATCGCGGCTTGCGGATCATCAACGCGCCGGTTCATGGCGAAAGCGCTTGGCGACGCCTCGGGCGTCGAAGGGGGAGATGGCTGACGGTGACAGGTGAAGATGGGGTTGCGACATCGCGGGATCCTGGGGTCGGGAGAAGGTGGGGAGGTCGGTGTATCGTGTTTAAGATGCATTTGTTATGCATCTATGTTATCGGTCCTCGAACGACAAGGCAATGAAGACCCGTGGCCAGCTCACTCGACCCATCCGGAGCACGCCCAACATGAGGCCCGTCGCGCCGCTGGCGCATCGCCTTGCCGATCTCGGCCAGTGCATCGTCCCCGAGGAGCCGCGAGGCCATCGGAAGCAGTTCGGCCTCCTCACGCGCGATGTGCCGCTCGTACATGCAGATGAACGGCTCGACGTCCGTGGGGTCCAAACTCACCGAGTCGCCCGCCGCGATGGCGTGCAGCACCTCACGCAGGCGCTGCCACCGGAAATCCAGCGCTCGATGTTCGAGCGTCAACGAATCGATCAGCTCACGGATGCAGATCGCATCCGAGCCGGCCATCGACTCGATCAGGGCCGGAAACAGGTCCGTCTCCTCGTCGGCGTGGTGGTCCCTGGTTGCGGTATCGAAGCAGCGCATCACCGCTGCTGCGGCAGCACGTGCGTCTTCGTCCGGATCGCGGTCGAGCAGATGCGCCACCAGTCGCCGCAACGTGGCGCACTGCCGCTCGACGCGGCGATGGCAGCCCGAAAGCACCTCCAGCGGCGCCTCGAATCCTGAGGCCGCCGCATGGCCGGAGATCGTCATCGACATGGGCGTCGCCTCCTGGCTATGCGTTGTGCCTGGCGGGGGAACGGCGGCGTGTGACGGGTGCGCTGATCGGAGCCATCGCCCCGGAGCGCCGCGCACTTGATGCGGCTGAGGCAGCGGCGCACGCCGGTCAGGCTGACGAAGCCGTGAGGGCAGGGCTGGTGCAGGGCCTTTTGCATCGATTCGACGTGGGTCAGCTCAGCATGGTCAGCGCGACGGCCAGACACCCCCAGGCGGCGAGCCCCGCGCCGGCCGCGACCTGCACGACGGCCGCAGCCACGAAGGCCTCGCGGGGGCGGCACATGGCCACGAGCCCGTGGTACGCGATGCCGCAGCTCAACCCGAGACCGGTCAGCAACACCGCCGCAGGCGCTGCCATGCCGGGCAGCGCAAAGCCCGCCGCAGAACCCCACAGCGGCAGCGGCGCCAGCGCGGCGAGCAGGCGCGCCTCGTGCGGCCCGAGAACCATTGCGTACGCGCCTGCGATGTGACGGAACAGCTGGCCGGCCACCGCCACCGAGGCGAACTCCGCCAGCAGGACCAGCAGCGACAGTTCACCCCAGGGATGGCTGCCATCCCTGATGTCGGAAGGGCCGACCGTGCCGGCCAGATAGAGGACCACAGGTGGCAGCAACGCGACGGGCAGCACGATCTGCAGGAACAGGCGCCACCCGGCGGGGCGGGTGCGCAGCAGTTCGGGCCAGCCGCGCTCGGCGGAAAGCGGCAGGGCCGCCAGGGTGTAGAGATTCATCGCGCCGACTGTGAAAATCGCTTGACTATTCTTTCAATAATATCACGACATGATACAAAAGCGCATGCCTTCAAGACCGCCCAAGACACCGCCGGCCAGCTCGTCGAGAGCGCTGGACAAGAGCGACTTCGAGCGCCTGTCGGACTTCCGGCACCGGCTTCGTCAGTTTCTGCGCGCCAGCGAGCTCACCTGCCGCACGCATGGGCTCACGGCGCTGCAGTACCAGCTGTTGCTGCACGTGGCCGGCTTCCCGGGCCGGTCGTGGGCCACGATCGGGGAACTCGCCGAGCGCTTGCAGGCCCAGCACCATGGCGTCGTGGCGCTGGTGGATCGCTGTGCGGCCCTGGGTTGGCTGGCGCGCCGCCCCGGTCGGGAGGATGGCCGTGTGGTCGAGATACACCTGCTGCCCAAGGGCGAGCGACTGCTGGCCAGGGTGGCGAGCCTGCACCGTGACGAACTGCACACGCTGCTCGGCGAGTTCTCGGCCGCAGTGCCGGATCGTCGTGCGCCGTGATCCGGATGCATGTCGGCGAGCCGGTGATGTTCCTTGAGCGGCCGGCGCTGGTGGATGCCGAAGCGGCTGGAGATGCGTTTGTACTGAAGCTCTCGAAGGAGGCTGTCTTCGCCAAAAATGAGCGTTGCGCGCGTTTCAAAGGTACGTGTGTCGTACCGGCCGCTTGTCAGCGCAACATACCGCCCAGCAGCACCCGCGCCGTCGCCACATTCGTCGCACACGGCACGTTGTGCACGTCGCACGCCCGCACCAGGGCGTTGATGTCCGGCTCGTGCGGCTGGGCCGTCATCGGGTCGCGCAGGAAGATCACCGCGTCGATCTCGCCAACCGACAGCCGCGCCCCGATCTGCAGGTCGCCGCCCAGCGGCCCGCTGAGCAGGCGTTCTACTGTCAGGCCCACCTCGTTCTGCAGCCGGCCGCCGGTGGTGCCGGTGGCCATGAGGGTGTGTTGCCGCAGCAGCGGCGCGAACTCGGTGGCCAGGGCCACCATGTCGTCCTTCTTGCGGTCGTGGGCGACGAGGGCGATGCGCATTTACTGCTTTTCCATGGCCTTGGCCATCGTCTTGCCCAGCTCCACACCCCACTGGTCGTAGGCGTTGATGCCCCAGACAGCGGCCTGCACGAACACCTTGTGTTCGTACAGCGCGATCAGTGCGCCCAGGCGGTGCGGGCTGAGCTGGTCGATCCAGAGCACGCTGTTGGGCACGTCGCCGGCAAAGCTGCGTTGGGTCACGAAGGGCTCGGCCTGCTCCATGGTCTGGCCCTCGGCCATCAGGGCCTTGAGCGTGTCGGCGGCGTTGCGGCCCACGGCCAGGGCCTGCGACTGCGCGCGCAGGTTCAGGTTGACCACGCGGTGGTGTTCGGCGGCCAGCGGCAGCGGTGTGTCTTCGGTCTCGACGCCGACGAACTCCACCGGCACGCGGTGCGTGCCCTGGTGCAGCAGCTGGAAGTAGGCGTGCTGCCCGTCGATGCCCAGGCCACCCCAGAGGATGGGGCCGGTGCCGGTGTCGGCGGGCTGGCCGTCCTTGCGGGTGCGCTTGCCGTTGCTTTCCATGTCCATCTGCTGCACGAAAGGCGCAAAGCGCACCAGGCGGCAGGGGTAGCAGCTCAGCAGCTGGGTCGGGCAGTTGAGGAAGTTGCGGTTCCACACGCCGCTCATGGCCAGGATGACGGGCAGGTTCTGCTCCAGCGGGGCCGAGCGGAAGTGCGCGTCCATGGCCTGGCCGCCGGCCAGGAACTCGCGGAAGGCTTTGGGGCCGATGGCCATGGCCAGCGGCATGCCCAGCGCGGACCAGACGGAGTAGCGGCCACCGACCCAGTCCCAGAAGGTGAAGGTGTGCTCGGCCGGGTAACCGGCGGCGCCGGACTTCTGCGGCGCGGCGGTGATGGCGACCAGGTGCGCGCTCTGCGCGGCGCCGCTGATGCCGCCGTCTTCCAGCCAGCGGCGGGCGCTGGCGGCGTTGGTCATGGTCTCCTGCGTGGTGAAGGTCTTGCTGGCGACGATGACCATGGTGGTCTTCGGGTCCAGCCCGCGCAGCGTGCTGTGCAGCGCCCAGGCGTCGGGGTTGCTGACGAAGTGCACCCGCAGACCGCTCTTGCCGTCGCTGCACAGCGGGGCAAGTGCATCGGCCGCCATGCGCGGGCCGAGGTCCGAGCCGCCGATGCCGATGTTCACCACGTCGGTGAAGGCGGCGCCGGTGCTGCTCTTGACCTCGCCGGCGCGCACGCGGTCGGCGAAGGCGCAGACACGGTCGAGTTCGTTCTGCACCAGTTGCTGGATCTCGGCGCCCCAGGGCGCCGCGTCACCGGTGGCGCCGGGCGTGCCGCGCAGGGCCACGTGCAGCACCGCGCGCTGTTCGCTGGTGTTGATGGTGTCGCCGCGGAACATGGCGTCGCGCTGGGCTTCGACCTGGGCTTCGCGGGCCAGCTGCAGCAGGGCCGCCAGAATGGCGCCGTCGAAGGCCTGGCGGGTGAAGTCGAGCCGGATGCCGGTGCCGGCGGCGGCGGCCTGCATGGCCTCGCGACCGGGCTGGGCCAGGCGCTCGCGCAGGTGCGGTTGCGGCAGGGCGGCGAACTGGGTGAGCGTCTGCCAGGCGGGCAGGGTGGTGGGGCTGGTCATGGTGGAGGTTCCTCTTCCCTTCAGATGCGCCTGTTTATACCTGCGCCGCGAGCGCGCTCGCTTCGCGGGCGAGGCGCGTGATGCGCGCCCAGTCGCCAGCGGCCAGCGCGTCGGCCGGGGTCAGCCAGCTGCCGCCGGCCATGGCCACGTTGGGCAGCTTGAGGAAGTCCTTCAGATTCTCGGGGCTCACGCCGCCCGTGGGGCAGAACATCACGTCGGGGATCGGCGCGCCCAGCGCCTTGAGCATGCCCAGGCCGCCGGCCTGCTGCGCGGGGAAGAGCTTCATCAGCGTGAAGCCCTGTTCGCGGCGGTGCATGACCTCGCCGGGCGTCATCACGCCGGGGATGAAGGGCAGGCTGGCGGCCTTGACGGCGCTGACCAGGGCGTCGGTGGCACCGGGCGAGAGCGCAAAGCTCGCGCCCGCGTCGATCACCTGCTGCACTTCGGCCACGCGGGTCACGGTGCCGGCGCCGGTGTGCATTTGCGGCACCGCTTTGGCGACCGCTTCGATGGACTTCAGCGCGGCGTCGGAGCGCAGGGTGATCTCCATCACGTCGATACCGCCTTCGAGCAGGGCGTGTGCCAGCGGCACGGCGTGCGCCGGGTCCTGCAGCACGATGACGGGGACGACGCGGGAGGTGAAGGCGGGGCGGGTGAAGCAGTTGGTCATGGTGTGTCCAAGTTCAGCCGAACAGCGGCGAAGCGCCGTTCTCGGGGGTGGAAGCGTGTTGGCGGAACAGGCCGAAAAGTTCGCGGCCGGTGCCGTGGCCGTTGTGGCCCAGGTCGGGGTGGTTCACCGGGCGCGCGGCGAAGGTGGCGGCATCGACCTCGACCTCCAGCACGCCGCGCTCGCAGTCGAGCGTGATCATGTCGCCGTCCTGCACCCGCGCGATCGGGCCGTCGGCCAGCGCCTCGGGGCTCAGGTGGATGGCGGCCGGTACCTTGCCGGACGCGCCGCTCATGCGGCCGTCGGTGACGAGGGCGACCTTGAAGCCCTTGTCCTGCAGCACGGCCAGCGGGGGGGTGAGTTTGTGCAGTTCGGGCATGCCGTTGGCGCGCGGGCCCTGGTAGCGCACCACGGCGATCAGGTCCTTCTCCAGTTTGCCGGCGTTGAACAGGGCCAGCAGGTCCTGCTGGTCGCTGACGACCACGGCGGGGGCGCGCACCACGCGGTGTTCGGGTGCCACGGCCGAGACCTTGACCACGCTGCGGCCCAGGTTGCCCTGCAGCAGGCGCAGGCCGCCGTCGGCGCTGAAGGGCTCGCTGACCGGGCGCAGCACGGCGGTGTCGGCGCTGGCCGAGGGCACCGGGCGCCAGGCCAGCGTGCCATCGTTCAGCCAGGGTTCTTGCGTGTACGCGGCCAGGCCTTCGCCCATGACCGTCTTCACGTCGCAGTGCAGCAGGCCGTGGGCCAGCAGCTCCTGCATCAGGAAGCCCATGCCGCCCGCGGCGTGGAAGTGGTTCACGTCGGCCTTGCCGTTGGGGTAGACGCGGGCCAGCAGCGGTATCACGCCCGAGAGTTCGGCGAAGTCGTCCCAGTCGATCAGGATGCCGGCGGCGCGCGCCATCGCGATCAGGTGGATGGTGTGGTTGGTCGAACCGCCCGTGGCCAGCAGGCCGACGATGCCGTTGACGATGGTTTTCTCGGTCACGATGTCTGCCAGGCGGATGCGCGGCGCGCCGGTGCGGCCGGTGTTGGCGAAGGCGCGGTCCATCGCGGCCCTGGTCAGCGCCTCGCGCAGTTCCGTGCCCGGGTTGACGAAGGACGACCCCGGCAGGTGCAGGCCCATGATTTCCATCAGCATCTGGTTGCTGTTGGCGGTGCCGTAGAAGGTGCAGGTGCCGGGCGAGTGGTAGGCGGCGGCCTCGCTCTCCAGCAGCGCGTCGCGGCCGACCAGACCCTGCGCGTACTGCTGGCGCACCTTGGCCTTGGCGTCGTTGGATAGGCCGCTGGTCATCGGGCCGGCGGGCACGAACACGGTGGACAGGTGGCCGAACTGCAGTGCGCCCATGAACAGGCCGGGCACGATCTTGTCGCAGACGCCGAGCATCAGCGCGGCGTCGAACACGTTGTGCGAGAGCGCGACGGCGGTGGAGAGCGCGATCACGTCGCGCGAGAACAGCGAGAGCTCCATGCCGGCCGCGCCCTGCGTGACGCCGTCGCACATGGCGGGCACGCCGCCGGCCACCTGGGCCGAGAAGCCGAGCGAGCGGGCGTGCGCGCGCAGCAGCTCGGGGTAGTGCTCATACGGCTGGTGGGCCGAGAGCATGTCGTTGTAGGCGGTGACCACACCCAGGTGCGGCGCCTTCTCGGCGTGGATCTTGAGCTTGTCGCTGGCCGGCAGGGCGGCCGTGGTGTGGGCCATGTTGGCGCAGCCCATGCCGGCGCGCTGGGTGCCGGCCTTGGCCGAGGTCTCGACCGTGTGCAGGTACTGGCCGCGCAGGTCGGACGAGCGGTCGATGATGCGCTGGGTGACGCGGGCGAGGGTGGTGTGCAGGGGGGCGTTCATGGTGGTCATCCCTTCCAGACGCTCACGGGCGTCTGTGTTTGGTTCAGGATCAGCGAGACGGGCAGGGCCCCGTCGGCCTTTTGCGAGGCGCGGTCATACACGGCGAGCTTGGACGCGCCGGCGATGGAGAGCAACAGTTCCCGCGATGCCAGCAGGGCGTGCAGCGTGAACGTGAGGCGTGCGTGCGGCGCGGGAATGGGGGCCTGCTCGGGCACGACCCAGGCCAGGCGCTCGTCGGTGGCGATGGCGCGGGCGTAGCCGGGTGCGCCGGGGAAGAGCGAGGCGGTGTGCGCGTCCTCGCCCATGCCGAGCACGGCCAGGTCCAGCGGCCAGGGCAGGGGGGCGATGCGCGCGGTCGCGTCCTCGACCAGGGCGTCCAGCACCGCGGCGTTGAACTGCGGCGCCAGTTCGCGGAAGAACGGCAGGAAACGGGCCGCGGCGGCCTTCCCCTGCAACAGGTGGCGGGCGACCAGGGCGGTGTTGCTGGCCTCGTGGTCGCGCGGAACGATGCGCTCGTCCACCAGCACGATGCTCACCTTGGACCAGTCCAGGTCCTGCTCGCGCAGGGCTTCGAACATGGGGATCGGCGACTTGCCGCCCGAGACCGCGAGGCTGGCCTGGCCGCGCGCGGCGATGGCGGTGCGCAGCGCGTCGGCGATGTGGGCCGCGATGGCGGCCGGCGTCGCGCCAGGGTGTTCGGTCACGGCCATCAGGCCTCCTCCACCCAGGCCGAACCCTCGCGCGCCATCAGCGCCGACGAGGCGGCCGGGCCCCAGCTGCCGGCGGTGTAGGCCTTGGGTTTCTCGCCCAGCTGCTGCCAGCCGTCGATGATGGGTTCGACCCAGGCCCAGGCGGCTTCCAGTTCGTCGCGGCGCATGAAGTGCGTCAGGCGGCCTTTGGTGACGTCGATCAGCAGGCGTTCGTAGGCCTCGGCGCGGCGCTCGGTGAAGGCCGATTCGAGGTCCAGGTTCAGGCTCACCGGGCGCAGCTTCATGCCGCTGCCGGGCTCCTTGGCCATCATCTGCAGCTGGATGTGTTCCTCCGGCTGCAGGCGGATCATCAGGCGGTTGACCGACCGGTGGGCCGAGTCGCTGAAGATGGTGAAGGGCAGGTCGGCGAACTCGATCACGATCTCCGACTGGCGTGCGGCCATGCGCTTGCCGGTGCGCAGGAAGATCGGGACGTTGGCCCAGCGCCAGTTGTTGATGTGGGCCTTGAGCGCGACGAAGGTTTCGGTGGTGCTGCCTTCGGGGATGTTGGCTTCCTGCAGGTAGCCCACCGCGGCCTCGCCGTTGGAGGCGCCGGCGGTGTACTGGCCGCGCACCGTGTCCTTGGCCACATCGGCCACGGTCATCGGGCGCAGCGAGCGCAGCACCTTGAGCTTCTCGTCGCGCACCGCGTCGGGGTCGAGCGAGACCGGCGGCTCCATGGCCACGATGCACAGCAGCTGCAGCAGGTGGTTCTGGATCATGTCGCGCATGGCGCCGGTGCCGTCGTAAAAACCGGCGCGGCTGCCCACGCCCACGCTCTCGGCCACGGTGATCTGCACGCTCTTGATGTAGGGGCTGCGCCAGAGCGGTTCGAAGATGCTGTTGCCAAAGCGCAGCACCATCAGGTTCTGCACCGTTTCCTTGCCCAGGTAGTGGTCGATGCGGAAGATCTGCTGTTCCTGGAAGTAGCGGCCCACGTCGTCGTTGATCTGGCGCGCCGAAGCCAGGTCGTGGCCCAGCGGCTTTTCCAGCACCACGCGGGCGCGTTCGTCGATCAGGCCTGCGCCGTGCAGGTGGGCGCAGATGCCCACGAACAGGGACGGCGCGGTGGCCAGGTAGTACACGCGGTCGGACCCCGGCTGCATGGCCGCGGCCAGCGCGGCGAAGTCTTCGGCCTTGGTGGCGTCGACGCTGGTGAAGTGCAGCCGGTCGAGGAAGCCGGCCCAGACCCCGTCGTCGAAATGCTTCTGCTCGATGAAGCCGGGCACCTTCTCGCCGATGAAGGCGAGGAATCCGTCGCGGTCCCAGGTCTGGCGGCCCAGGGCGTGGATGCGGGTGGCGGCCGGCAGGTTGTTGTGCAGGTGGGCCATGTAGAGCGCGGGCAGCAGCTTGCGCACCGACAGGTCGCCCACGCCACCAAAGATGACGAGGTCCAGCGGGGCGGAGGAGGGGGACGGGGAAGTGGCCATGGCTTTACCGGGTTACCGTTGATGGGTGGAGTTTATGGTAATTAAGTTACATGCCGGGTACTTTTTTGCAGCAGCCCCTGCAAGGGCTGCGCGCATGGCCGCGAGCCGGTCAGGCCAGGACCTTGAAGTGTGGTCGGCCCTGGGCCAGGCGCTGCAAGACCTGTTCCCGCGTCGGCGGCACGCAGCCGGTTTCCATCACGCACAGGCTGGCGCAGGCGACGGCGTTGGCCAGCAGGTCTTCCACATCGTCGGCATCCAGCGTCAGCTCGGCGGCGGTCTTCGCGGCGCGCATGGCGGGGCGGTCCAGCAGCGCGACCAGCATGCCGGCCAGGAAGCTGTCGCCCGCGCCCACGGTGTCGGCCACCTGCACGGGCTGTGATTCGGCCGCCTGCCAGGCCCCGCCGTCGCGCGCCAGGATGACCGCGCCCTTGGCGCCCAGGGTCAGTGCGAGCCAGCGCGCAGGCGTCTTGGCGAGCAGTTCGCGCGCGGCGACCAGCGGGTCGGGGTTGGTGAAGCCGAGGATGGCCAGGTCGTCGTCGCTGACCTTGACGATGTCGGCCTCGCCCAGCGCCGCCATCACGCTGGCCTGGTAGGCCGCCATGTCCGGCACGATGGCGGGGCGCAGGTTGGCGTCCACCACGACCAGCTTGCCCGCGGCGTGCTGCGCCTGCAGCCAGGGCAGGTACTTGTGCGTGTCGTCGGCCACCAGGGCCAGGCAGCCGGTGACCACCATCTTCAGCGCCGGCTGCGCCGCGCACTGCGCGTTCATGGTGGCGGCGTCGACGCGGCGGTCGGCCACGCCCTCGCGGTAGAAGCTGTAGCTGGCCTTGCCGGCCTCGTCCAGGCTGACGACGGCCAGCGAGGTGGGCTCGTGCGCCGGCTCGGGGTGGGCCAGCGTCACGCGGGCCCGCGCGATGGCGTGGGCCAGGCCGCGGCCGAAGCGGTCCTGCGAGAGCGGGTTCAGGTAGAGCGTGCCCACGCCCTGCAGGCCGAGCGCGCGGGTGAGGTTGTAGACCGCACCGCCGTCGCAGGGGCGCAGCCGGCCGTCGGCCTCCTGGATCAGGTCCATCAGGGCCTCGCCAGCGGTGGCGACGGTGATCGGGGTGTTGGGCTGCATTTGGTCGGAAGTAGGGAAAACCATAACTAAATCCAATTGATTTATTTAACGTCCAGCAACTATAGTTCAGTCACTCCGCAGCCGGACTCGGGCTAACCCGAAGGTCCGGCGGCAGAGAACACCTGGTTCAACAACGTCTGATCCCATCCATCCTCCTCAGGAGACATCCGTGAAAAAAGTCGCTTCCGCCTTCACCGCCCTGGCCCTGGCCGCTGGTTCCACCTTCGCCGCCGAGCCCGTGATCGGCCTGATCACCAAGACCGAAACCAACCCCTTCTTCGTGAAGATGAAGGAAGGTGCGCAGGCGGAAGCCAAGAAGCTGGGCGCCAAGCTGATGACCGCCGCCGGCAAGAAGGACGGCGACACCGGTGCCCAGATCACCGCGATCGAGAACATGGTCACCGCCGGTGCCAAGACCATCCTGATCACCTCGTCTGGCGACGCCATCATCCCCGCCGTCAAGAAGGCCCAGGCCAAGGGCGTGCAGGTGATCGCGCTGGACAGCCCGTTTGACGGCGCCGACGCCCTGTTCGCCACCGACAACTACAAGGCCGGCATCCTGATCGGCCAGTACGCCAAGGCCGCCCTGGGTGGCAAGTCCGCCAAGATCGCCATGCTGGACCTGTTCCCCGGCCACCCCGTGGGTGCCCAGCGCCACAACGGCTTCATGACCGGTTTCGGCCTGAAGGCCAACGACGCCAAGTCCAACGAGCTGTCGTCCACGCCGGAAACCGTCTGCGCCGCCGACACCGACGGCAACCAGGCCAAGGGCCAGACCGCGATGGAGAACTGCCTTCAGAAGGACCCCGGGATCAACGTGGTCTACACCATCAACGAACCCGCCGCCGCCGGCGCCTACAACGCGCTGAAGAAGGCCGGCAAGGAGAAGGACGTGATCATCGTGTCCGTCGACGGAGGCTGCGCCGGCGTGGCCGATGTGGGCAAGGGCGTGATCGCCGCCACCAGCCAGCAGTACCCGCTGAAGATGGCCGCCATGGGCGTGGCCGCGGGCGTCGAGTACGCCAAGGGCGGCAAGAAGGCTTTTGGCTACGTCGACACCGGCGTGACCCTGATCGCCAACAAGCCCGTCGCTGGCGTGGACAGCAAGGATGTGAAGACCGGCACCGAGCTGTGCTGGGGCGACAAAAAGTGATCTGATTCTTCTCTGACTTTCCTGGCGCCGCGGGCGCTCCTCTGAACCAGGGACCACGATCCCTGGCGCGGCAAGGGCGCCCGCTTTTCTTTTTCCTTTTTTCTGGAGCTTCCGTGAACACCCTCAAGGACAAGCTGCCACCCATCAGTCAGATGGGGCCCTTCATTGCCCTGGCCATCGCGTGCGCGGTCTTCGGCATGACGACCGACAACTTCTTCACCGGCGCGAACTTCGCGCTGATCCTCCAGCAGGTCATGGTGGTGGGCGTGATCGCCATCGGCCAGACCCTGGTCATCCTGACCGCCGGCATCGACCTCTCGTGCGGCATGGTGATGGCCCTGGGCAGCATCGTGATGACCAAGTTCGCGGTCGAGCTGGGCGTGCCCGCGCCGCTGGCCATCCTCTGCGGCATCGGCGTGACAGCCGCATTCGGCCTCATCAACGGCCTGCTGGTCACGCGCATCAAGCTGCCACCCTTCATCGTGACCCTGGGCACGATGAACATCGCCTTCGCGATCACCCAGCTGTATTCCGGTGCGCAGACCGTTTCCGACCTGCCGCCCTTCATGACCGCGCTGGGCGGCACCTTCGATATCGCCGGCGCGCCGGTCGCCTACGGCACCGTGGTGATGGTGTTGCTGTACCTGGGCGCCTGGTTCTGGCTGCGCGAAACCGCCTCGGGCCGCCATGTCTACGCCGTGGGCAACAGCCCCGAGGCCACGCGCCTAGTCGGCATCCCGACCGACCGCGTGCTGCTGTGGGTGTACGTGCTGGCCGGCGTGTTCTACGGCATCGCTTCGCTGCTGCTGGTGGCCCGCACCGAGGTGGGCGACCCGAACGCCGGACAGACCGAGAACCTGGACGCCATCACCGCCGTGGTGCTGGGCGGCACCAGCCTGTTCGGCGGCCGCGGCATGATCCTCGGCTCGCTGGTCGGGGCCATCGTGGTCGGCGTGCTGCGCAACGGATTGACGCTGATGGGCGTCTCGTCGGTGTACCAGGTGCTGATCACCGGCATCCTGGTGATCATCGCCGTGACTGTGGACCAACTCTCCCGCAAAGGAGCCCGGTAATGAGCACTTCCCACAAACTCGTGATGCAGGCCAAGGGCCTGGTCAAGCGCTACGGCCAGGTCACCGCGCTCGACGGTGCGGACTTCGAGCTGCGCGCCGGTGAAATCCTGGCGGTGATCGGCGACAACGGCGCCGGCAAGTCCAGCCTGATCAAGGCGCTCTCGGGCGCCACCATTCCCGACGAGGGCGAGATCTACCTGGACGGTCAGAAGATCCACTTCAACACCCCGATCGACGCGCGCCGCGCCGGCATCGAGTGCTGCTACCAGGACTTGGCCGTGGCCCCCGCCATGACTATCACCGAGAACCTGTTCCTGGGCCGCGAGATGCGCCGCGAAGGTTTTCTGGGCAACACCCTGCGCATGCTGGACAAGAAGAAGATGCTGGAGATCGCCGTGCAGCGTATGGCCGATCTCAAGGTGGGCATCCGTTCCATGACACAGGCGGTGGAGACGCTCTCGGGCGGTCAGCGCCAGTGCGTGGCGGTGGCCCGCGCCGCGGCCTTCGCGCAGCACGTGGTCATCCTGGACGAACCGACCGCCGCGCTGGGCGTGAAGGAAGGCAACATGGTGCTGGAGCTGATCCGCCGCGTGCGCGACAAGGGCCTGCCCGTGATCCTGATCAGCCACAACATGCCGCACGTGTTCGAGATCGCCGACCGCATCCACATCGCCCGTCTGGGCAAGCGCGCCTGCGTGGTCAACCCCAAGACGATCAGCATGAGCGACACGGTGGCGGTGATGACGGGCGCGCGCGATCCCGCGACGCTGCCCGCGGAATGTCTGGCCTGAGGACGCACCATGCTCAAAGGAATTGATCCCCTGCTCAGCCCGGAGCTGCTCAAGCTGCTGGCCGAGATGGGGCACGACGACGCGGTGGTGCTGGCGGATGCCAACTTCACCGCCATGAGCCTGGGCGCCGGCAAGCCGGTGCTGCGCCTGCCGGGTGTCGGCATGCTTCGAACATTGGAGGCGGTGGTGAGCGTATTTCCCCTGGCCGAGGATGTGAGCCATCCGGTGGCGTACATGCAGGTGGGTGACACGCCGGAAGGCTACCGGTCGGCCCTGCAACGAGAGGCTGTGGCCGTGCTCGCATCGGCCGGTCTGCCGCCCGAACGGGTGCAGGCTGTGGAGCGCTACGCGTTCTACGAGCGGGTGAAAAAGGCCTACGCCATCGTCGTCACCGGCGAGCTGGAGCCCTGGGGCAACTTGCTGCTGCGCAAGGGTGTGCTGGGCCAGGCCTTGCGGCCCTGAGGCGTGTCACACTCGGCGGCTGTGAGCGAAGACAAGCACCCCCCAGGGCAGGCCGATCCGTCGGCGCCGGACAGCGGCGCCGACGCGGGCGACGCCCCGCGCCTGCGCCAGCGCGGATCGAACCAGATTGGCATGCGTCAGTTCAACGACCGCGTCGTGCTGCAGGCGCTGCGGGTGCATGGCAGCATGCCCAAGGCCGAGCTGGCGCGGCTGACCGGCCTCACGGCACAGACCATCGGCCTGATCACCGCGCGGCTGGACGAAGACCAGCTGCTGGTGCGCGAAGCGCCGGTGCGTGGCCGGGTCGGCCAGCCCTCGGTGCCGCTGGGCCTGAACCCCGACGGCGCGTTTGCCGTGGGCATCAAGATCGGCCGGCGCAGCGCCGACTGGCTGCTGGTCGACTTTCTCGGCCGGGTGCGCCAGCGCCTGTCGATTGCCTATCCGTTCCCGGACGCGGCGTCGCTGCTGCCGGAAATCGAGAAAAATCTCAACCGCCTGCTCGACGACCTGGGCGGTCTGCGCAGCCGGGTGGTCGGCGTGGGCGTGGCGGCGCCGTTCCAGCTGGGCGGCTGGCACCGCATGCTGGGCCTGACCGAGGCGCAGTCCGACGCCTGGACCCACCTCGACCTCGCCGCCGAGGTGCAGGCCATGACCGAGCTGCCGGTGAGCTTTGCCAAGGACACCTCGGCCGCCTGCGTGGCCGAGCTGCTGCAGGGGCGAGGGCGCGACCTGCACAGCTTCCTCTACCTCTTCATGGACACCTTCGTCGGCGGCGGGCTGGTGATCGACTCGCACCTGCACCGCGGCGTGAACGGCAACGCGGGCGCGGTGGCCTCGCTGCCGCTGCAGGTGGCCGCATCGGCGAACCCGCGCGAACTGCCGCCGCAGCTGATCAGCCAGGCCTCGCTGTGGGACCTGGAGCAGCGCTTCCGCGAACACGGGCTGGACCCGATGGCCGCCTACGACGCGCGCGCCCTGGCCGGCGACTGGCTGCCCTACACCCGCGAGTGGATCGATCGCGCGGCGCTGGCGCTGGCGCACTGCGTGGTGGCCGGTACGGCTTTCCTCGACGTGGAGGCGGTGGTGATCGACGGTGTGGTGGTGCCCGAGCTGCTGCGCGAGCTCTGGCAGCGCACCGGCGAGGCGCTCAAGGCCTACAACCCCGAAGGTCTGCTCGCGATGCCCCGGCTGGAGCTCGGCACCATCGGCTCCGACGCGCGGGCGCTGGGCGGGGCGCTGCTGCCGCTGCACGCGAGCTTCGCGCCGGACCGGGATCTGTTCCTGAAGGTCTAGGCGCCGGGCACCAGGCCCTCGGCTGTCAGGTGCAGCACCCGGTCCGCGCGCGCCGCGGCGTGTTCTGAATGGGTGACCAGGATCAGCGACGCGCCGTTCTCCCGCGTCTGTGCCTGCAGCAGGTCCATCACCTGGGCAGCCGTCGACGGGTCGAGGTTGCCGGTGGGCTCGTCGGCCAGGATCAGGCGGGGCTTGTGTACGAGCGCACGCGCAATCGCCACGCGTTGCAGCTGACCGCCCGAGAGCTGGGCCGGCAGCCGTTCGCCCAGGCCCGCCAGCCCGACCGCCTCCAGCACCTGCGCCACCCGCGCCGGATCGGGCCGCTGGAGCAGCAGCAAGGGCAGGCCGACGTTCTGTGCCATGTCCAGGTGGGGCAGCACGTGGAAGGCCTGGAACACGAATCCCAGCGCCTCGCGACGCCAGTGGGCCCGCTGGGTTTCGTTGAGCCGCCCGAGGTCGGTGCCGTCGAGGGAGATCGACCCGTCCTGCCAGTCGTCCAGCGCCGCCATGCAGTTGAGCAGGCTGGACTTGCCCACGCCCGACTCGCCGACGATGGCGACGAACTCACCGGGGGCGACGGTGAGGGAGACGTTGGAGAACACGGGTGTGTCGCCGTAGCGCTTGCCCAGATCCTGGATCACCAGACTCATGACCGGCCTTCCATCAGGGGCGCGACCTCCGCCAGCACCTGCGCCAGCGCATCGGGCGCATCGCAGGCGATCACGCGCCGCTGCGGCATCGAGCGCAGCCAGGTGATCTGGCGCTTGGCGAGCTGGCGCGTGGCGAAGATGCCGCGATCACGCAGTTCGGCCTGTTGAGCGGATGTCAGTGGCGCGTCGCCTGCGGCGTCCAGCGCCTCCCAGGCCTGGCGGTAGCCGACGCAGCGCATCGAGGGCAGGTCCGGGTGCAGGTCGCCGCGCGCGCGCAGGCGCCGCACCTCGTCCACGAAGCCGTCGGCCAGCATGGCGTCGAAGCGCTGGGCGATGCGCCCGTGCAGCCACCCGCGGTCGGCGGGTTCCAGGCTGAGGAAGGCGCCTTCCGGAACCGGGTTGTCCGCCGTCCGGCGGTCGCCGGTCTGGAACGACGAAATCGGACGGCCCGACACCTCAAACACTTCAAGCGCGCGCTGGATGCGTTGGGCATCGTTGGGCGCAAGCCGGGCGGCGGTGGCCGGGTCGATTTTCGCCAGTTCGGTGTGCATCGCTGGCCAGCCGTGTGCGGCGGCGGCCGCTTCGATGCGCGTGCGCACGTCGGCGTCGGCGGGCGGCATGTCGTCCAGGCCCTGCATCAGGGCCTTGAAATACAGCATGGTGCCGCCCACGAGCAGCGGCGTGCGGCCGCGAGACCGGATTTCTTGGATCAGCCGCTGCGCGTCGCGCACGAAGTCGGCCGCGCTGTAGGCGTTCAGTGGGTCGGTGATGTCGATCAGGTGGTGCGGCACCTGCGCCTGTTCCTCGCGCGAGGGCTTGGCGGTGCCAATGTCCATGCCCCGGTAGACCAGTGCCGAATCGACGCTGATGATTTCGACCGGCCAGCGCTGGGCGATGGCGAGCGCGGTGGCGCTTTTCCCGCTGGCGGTGGGACCGGCGAGCGCAATGCAGCGCACGGGCTCAGCGGGCATCGCTTGCTCCGGTGGTGACGCGCACCGGCGGCGTTTTCACCTCGCCATGGCGCTGCACCAGGGTCCAGGCGGTCAGCGCGATCAGCACGCTCCAGAACCACAGGCCATCGGTCAGCGGCCGCACGCTGCCCGGGTTTTCGGCCAGGCTTTTGCCGAGCCAGCCGCCCATGAAGAAGGCGGTCAGCATCATCAGGCAGCCGCTCATGGCCGAGGCCGCGCCGGCCGCCTGCGGGAACGGGCCGACGGCGCCGCTCTGGCCGCAGGGCTGGTGCACACCATGGCCGAGCATGAACAGGACGAAGGGGCCGAGGATGGCGGCCGGGTGCTGGATGCCCGCCAGCGCCAGCAGCCCCATGGTGCTGCCGGCGAGCAGGGTGCAGCCGCCGGCGATGGCGACGGTGAGCCGCACGCCCAGGCTCTGCAGCAGGCGGCGGCAGATGAATGTGCCCACGATGTAGGACAGCGACATCACCAGCATCAGCAGGCCGTAGGCGGTCTTGCTCAGGCCCAGCACGCCAATGAACACAAACGACGAGGCGGCCAGGAAGGTGAACAGGCCGCCGTAGGAGGTGGCCGAGAGCAGGGTGAAGGCCCAGAAGGTTGGGTGGCGCAGGATGCCGGCCCAGGTGCGCAGCAAGGTCAGCGGCTCCAGCGCGCGCGGGTTCTTCTGCGCCAGGGTCTCTTCGAAGCGCCAGACCAGCAGTGCCAGCGTGCCGGCACCGAACACGGCCAGCGCCAACAGGGCCACCCGCCAGCCGGCGAGGTCGGCCAGCAGACCGCCGATCGGCGCGCTTGCGCAGGCGATCACGCCCAGGCCGGTGAGACCCTTGGACATCACCCGAGCGCCATCCACAGGCGCATACAGGTCGCGCACCACGGCGCGCGCACACATCACGCCCGCACCCATGGCCATGCCCTGCAGGATGCGCCAGACGATGAGCTGCTCCATCGACGCTGAAAACGTGCTGCCCACCGCGGCCAGCACATACAGGGCGGTTCCGACCAACAGGACCGGGCGGCGGCCGAAGCGGTCGGACAGCGGCCCCCAGACCAGTTGGGACAGGCCGAAGGCCAACAGCAGGGCGGTGAGCGTCAGCTGCGCCTGCGGCATGCTGGCGCCGAAGCCCTGGGTGATCGAGGGCAGGGCGGGCAGGTAGAGGTCGGTGGTGACTGGCTGCAGGCCCAGCAGCAGGGACAGCACCAGCACGATCAGGCCGGGCGACATGGCGGAACGGGAAGCGGACATCCGATTGAGGTTAGCAGATGCCCTCATGTTCAACCGGAGCGACGCCGAAGGCGGCGCGGGGGGATCACTTCATTCCGAACAGCTCGGCCAAGGCGGTGCGGTACTGCGGCTGCCCCACCGCGTTGGTGTTGTGGTGCGACCCGCCCTCCACCAGCTCGAAGCGTTTCGGGCCCGTGGCGGCCTCGAACAACTGGCGGCCCAGTTCCGGCGCAATGGTGCGGTCCTCGCTGCCGTGCACCACCAGCAGCGGCGAGCCGATCCTCTTGACCCGCTCCACGGTCTCGAAGCGCTGGGTGATCAGCGGGCCGACCGGCAACCAGCCCCACTTGTAGGAACTGACCACGTCGGGAATAGAAGTGAAGGTGCCCTCGACCAGGGTGCCCGCCTCGTCCTGCACCTGGGCCGCCAGGTCGATGGCAATCGCGCCGCCCAGCGAGTGGCCGAAGATGTAGCGCGGCCGGTCGGGGTACTGCCGGGCCAGCCAGTCCCAGGCGGCGCGCGCATCCTCGTAGGCCATGGTTTCCGAGGGCAGGGTGTTGGTGCTCTTGCCGAAGCCACGGTAGTCCACCGCCAGCACCGAGAAGCCCAGCTCCTGCATGCGCCGCGCGCGGAACGCCGAGCCGACCACGTTGAAGCGCGCTCCGTGCAGGTAGAGCAGCACGGGGGCCTTGGGGTCGCTCGCGAAGCGCTCGTGCGCGCTCCACAGGCCATGCAGCTTCACCGGCTGGCCGGTTTCCTGCGACTGGAATTCGATCCACACGTCCTGCATGCCCTGGGCCGCCTCTTCGCCGCGCCACCAGCTGCGGTCCGAGGGCTGGAAGATCCAGCCGCGCTGGCGTTCGTCGAGGGTGGCGCAACCGGCCAGCACGGCGGCCGAGAGCAGGACGAGGGCGATCAGGCGTTTCATGGGCTTACACGATCCTCCGGGCCGGTGGAAAGTTCACTGCCGGCGCGCCGGCCGGTCGCCGCCGGGCACTCACCGGTTGACACGGGCGCCCGTCCTGCCTACATTGCCGCCCATGCTGCGCATCCACCACCCGACGACCCCGTGTCGCGTTCTGTCGCCTCTTGCGACGGAACCGGGTGTGCGCGTGCCCGTCCACACCTCAGGTGGTGGCGCGACGGCCGCACATTCCTGAGCCCGGCGATCCCCTTCCTCTCCCACTCATCCGCGCCACGCGCGATCGCCGGGCCCCTCGACCAGAGCGCATAGCCGTTCCCCCGCCTGCTCGGCCGGGACGGGCCTTTTCTGGAGCCGACATGTCCCTGTTTTCCCGTGGTGACCGCATCGTCACCGAGCTTGATCTCGTCCGCCTGCACAAGCTGGGCGCCCACCGCATGCCCGCTGGTCTGCCCGACGCGCTTGATCTGGCCGAGCAGGTGCCCTCACCCGAGGTGCCTGCCGACGTGGTGACCATGTATTCGCAGATCGAAATCCTCGAAGCGGGCGAAACGGCGCCTCGCAAGCTCACCCTGTGTTATCCCGAAGACGCCGAGCCGGCCCAAGGCTTCATCTCGGTGCTGTCTCCGGTGGGCGCCAGCCTGCTGGGGCTGCGCGTCGGTGGGCGCGCGCACTGGCACACGCCGCAGGGCGAGCCCCGCTCGGCCCGGGTGACGGCCATCCTGTTCCAGCCCGAGGCGAGCGGCGACTACACCACCTGAGCGTCAGACCACGCCTTGCGCCAGCATGGCGTCGGCCACCTTGACGAAGCCGGCGATGTTGGCGCCGTCGATGTAGCTCACGCTGCCATCGGCGCGCTGGCCGTGCTTGACGCAGGCGGCGTGGATGCCCTGCATGATCTGCAGCAGGCGGGCGTCCACCTCTTCGCGCGTCCAGGACAGGCGCATGGCGTTCTGGCTCATCTCCAGGCCCGAGGTGGCCACGCCGCCGGCGTTCGACGCCTTGCCCGGTGCGTACAGCACGCCGGCCGCTTCGAATGCCTTGGCGGCCTCGATGGTGGAGGGCATGTTGGCGCCTTCGGCCACGCAGAGCACACCATTGGCGATCAGGGTGCGTGCATCGGCTTCGTCCAGCTCGTTCTGCGTGGCGCAGGGCAGGGCCACGTCCACCGGCACGTGCCAGGGGCGTTTGCCGGCCTCGAACTTCACGCCGGTGCGCTCTGCGTAGTCGCTCACACGGCCGTAGTGGTGGTTTTTCACGTCCATCAGGATGGCCAGCTTCTCGGGCGAGAAGCCGTCTTCGTCGACGATGGTGCCACTGGAGTCGGAGACGGTGACCACCTTGGCGCCCAGGGCCATGGCCTTCTCGACGGCGTACTGCGCCACGTTGCCCGAGCCGGACACCGAGACGCGCATGCCCTGGAAGGACTTGCCGCGGGTCTTGAGCATCTCTTCCGCGAAATACACCGTGCCGTAGCCGGTGGCCTCGGGGCGGACCAGTGAGCCGCCGAAGGACAGGCCCTTGCCGGTGAACACGCTGGCCGCGCTGTTGGCCAGCTTCTTGTACATGCCGGCCATGTAGCCGACCTCGCGGCCGCCCACGCCGATGTCGCCGGCCGGCACGTCGGTGTCCGGGCCCACATGGCGGAACAGCTCCATCACGAAGGCCTGGCAGAAGCGCATGACTTCGGCCGGGCTCTTGCCCTTGGGGTCGAAGTCCGAGCCGCCCTTGCCGCCGCCCATGGGAAGGGTGGTCAGCGCGTTCTTGAAGGTCTGCTCGAAGGCCAGGAACTTGAGCACCGACAGCGTCACCGAGGGGTGGAAGCGGATGCCGCCCTTGTAGGGGCCGATCGCCATGCTGTGCTGGATGCGGTAGCCGCGGTTGACCTGCACCTGGCCGTGGTCGTCCACCCAGGAGACGCGGAACATGACCACGCGCTCGGGCTCGACCAGGCGGTCGAGCAGTCCTTGCTCGGCGTACTTGGGGTGGGCGGCGATGAAGGGCCAGAGGCTTTCCATCACCTCGGTGACCGCCTGCAGGAACTCGGGCTGACCCGGGTTGCGGGCTTCAACGTGGGAAAGAAAGTCGTGGACCGAGGCGTATTTCATGCGTGTGATGCTCCAGAAAAGTGCATGAGAGTATGCAAAACCCGCATTTCATGATCCAAAAGGCACATGAATGCGGCGTGAGGCCCACTAATGGTGCAAGCGAAAGCCGCACAACCGAGGGCTTTCCCTCGGTTGTGCTCGCGTTTGGTGCGGTGTGTCAGCGGCCGCGCAGGAACAGCGCGTCCAGGTCTTTCATGCCCAGCTGGCGCCAGGTGGGCCGGCCGTGGTTGCACTGGTCGCTGCGCTCGGTCACTTCCATCTGGCGCAGCAGGGCGTTCATCTCGTCCAGGGTCAGGCGGCGGTTGGCGCGCACCGCGCCGTGGCAGGCCATGGTGGCCAGCAGCTCGTTGCGGGCGCGCTGCACCACCGTGCTGGCGTCGTGCTGGCTGAGTTCGGCGAGCACGCTGCGGGCGAGCTCCACCGGGTCGCCGGCGGCCAGGGTGGTGGGCACGGCGCGCACGGCCAGGGTCCTGGGCGAGAACGGCACGATCTCCAGCCCCAGCTGGGCCAGCACCTCGGCTGCAGTTTCGGCGGTGGCGACTTCTTCAGGCGTGGCCGCGAAGGTGGCCGGGATCAGCAGCGGCTGGCTGGCGATCTGGTGCGCGTCCAGCTGCTGCTTGAGGCGCTCGTAGACGATGCGCTCGTGCGCCGCATGCATGTCCACCACCACCAGGCCCTGGGCGTTCTCGGCCAGGATGTAGACGCCGTGCAGCTGGGCGACCGCGCGGCCCAGCGGCCATTCGCCATCGGGCAGGGGGGCGGGCGCTTCCTGCGTGGCCGGGGTAGGTGCGAACACCGGTTCGGCGCGGCGGATGTCGGGCGCGTCCAGCGGCGCCGCAATCCGTTCGGCTGGGCGCCAGAGCGCTTCGAGGTCGCTCACACGCTGGCCCGCCTGCGGCGCCTCGGGCCGCCAGGGCAGGGGCTGCTGGCGCGGCACCGGGGCGAGGAAGGTGGAAGCGGGCGTTTCGGTCGGCGTCGCTGAAAGTGGGCCAGTGACGGGCAGCGTCTGCGCCGAGCGAGGCGCGGCCAGCGCCCCTTCCACCGCGTGTCGCACCGCCTGGTGCACCTCGCGGCTGTCGCGGAAGCGCACCTCGATCTTGGTCGGGTGCACGTTCACGTCAACGCGCGTCGGGTCGATGCTCACGTACAGCGCATACACCGGC
The DNA here is from genome assembly GCF_002025745.1 of Hydrogenophaga sp. H7. NCBI lineage: Bacteria > Pseudomonadati > Pseudomonadota > Betaproteobacteria > Burkholderiales > Comamonadaceae > Hydrogenophaga > Hydrogenophaga sp. H7. Next base: position 93,921 of record NZ_MCIC01000015.1, read on the forward strand.
TGGCGGTGGCCGTGCAGCACGTCTTCATACGCGCTGCGGGCGGCGTGGGTGATGACCTTGTCGCGCACGAAGCGGCCGTTGACGTAGGCGAACTGCCAGTCGGCGCGCGAGCGGGCCGCGTCGGGCACGCCGGCAAAACCCCAGACGCGCAGGCGCTGCTGGCCGCCGGCGGTGGCTTCTTCGCCCGGCACATCGCTGGCCGGCCAGTTCACCGCCACGGCGTTTTCGATGAACTCCTCACCCAGCACGTCGGCCAGGCGGCGGCGCAGCGCGTCCAGCAGATGTTCGCCACCGGCCAGGTCGGGCGCCACGGCGCGCCACTGTGCGACCAGCTTGCCGTCGTGCCAGATGGCAAAGCCCACCTCGGGCCGCGCCAGCGCGTGGCGGCGAACGGCCTCGATGCAGTGGGCCAGCTCGGTGCTTTCGGACTTGAGGAACTTGCGCCGCGCGGGCGTGGCGAAGAACAGCTCGCGCACTTCGACCGTGGTGCCGCGCGCGCGGGCGGTGGGTTGCAGCTCGCCGCTGCGGCCGTCCAGCAGCCAGCCGTGGGCGGCCCCTTCGTCGGTGCGGGTCAGCACCGAGACCTCGGCGATGGAACAGATGGCGGCCAGTGCCTCGCCGCGGAAACCCATGGTGTCCACGGCTTCGAGGTCGTTCAGGCTGGCGATCTTGCTGGTGGCGTGGCGCTTGAGCGCGGTGGGCAGTTCCTCGCGCAGGATGCCGATGCCGTCGTCCTCCACGCTGATGAGCCGGATGCCGCCGGCCTGCAGCCGCACGGTGATCTGCGTGGCTCCGGCGTCCAGCGCGTTGTCCACCAGCTCGCGCACCACGGACGCGGGGCGTTCGACCACTTCGCCGGCCGCGATCTGGCTGATCAGCTCGTCGGGAAGTTCACGGATGGGGCGGCGGTGGGCGGGCAGGGGGGCGTTCACCCGGGGCATTCTAGGCGTGGGGCACCGCCCGGGGATAATCGCGGGCTATGGATTTCGCCCTCTACCTGATCGACTTCATCCTGCACGTGGACAAGCACCTGCAGGCCTTCGTACAAGCCTACGGCGCCTGGGTGTATGCCCTGCTGTTCCTCATCATCTTTGTCGAGACCGGCCTGGTGGTCATGCCCTTCCTGCCGGGCGACTCGCTGCTGTTCATCGTGGGTGCGCTGTGCGGCGCCGGGCTGATGGACTGGTCGATCGCGGCGGGTCTGATGCTGGCCGCCGCCATCCTGGGCGACCAGACCAACTACAGCATCGGGCGCTACTTTGGCCCGAAGGTGTTCCAGTGGGAGAACTCGCGCTTCTTCAACAAAAACGCCTTCAACCAGGCCCACAACTTCTACGAGCGCTACGGCGGCGTGACCATCATCCTGGCGCGTTTCATGCCCTTCATCCGCACCTTCGCGCCCTTCGTGGCGGGCGTGGCCGAGATGACGCGCAGCAAGTTCACCGCCTACAACGTGGTGGGCGCCGTCATCTGGGTGATCGGCCTGACGGCCGCGGGCTACTTCTTCGGCAACCTGCCCTGGGTGCAGGCCAACCTGTCCAAGATCATCTGGGCGCTGATCTTCGTGCCGGGCCTGATCGCCATCTTCGGCGGCTGGCGCGCCGCGAGGGCCGAGAAAGCCCGGGCTGCGGCGGGGCAGGCCTGATCAGGCCTGCTGCTTGCGCGCCAGCGGCGGATTCGCCGCGAAGTACTTGACGATGCCCTTGAGCAGGGCATCGGCCAGCTGGTTCTGGTAGGCCTCGCTGCGCAGCCGGGCCTCTTCGTCGGGGTTGCTGATGAAGGCCGTTTCCACCAGCACGCTGGGAATGTCCGGCGCCTTGAGCACCGCGAAGCCGGCCTGTTCCACCCGCGGTTTGTGCAGCTTGCCCACGCGGCCTACCTCGGCCAGCATCGCGCCGCCCAGTTTGAGGCTGTCCTTGATCTGGGCCGTGGTGCTCATGTCCAGCAGCGTGCGGGCTACGGTCACGTCCTTGGACTTGACGTTGATGCCGCCCACCAGGTCGGCGGCGTTTTCCTTGTTCGCCATCCAGCGCGCGGCCGCGCTGCTGGCGCCCTTGGTGCTGAGCGCAAAGATGCTCGCGCCCTGCGGCCGTGGCGTCATGAAGGCGTCGGCGTGGATGCTGATGAACAGGTCGGCGCGCACCCGCTGCGCTTTTCTCACCCGCGTGCCCAGGGGCACGAAGAAGTCGGCGTCGCGCGTCATGTAGGCCCGCATCGGGTTGCCGTTGACCGTGGTCGCGTTGATGCGCTCGCGCAGGCGGTGGGCCACCTGCAGCACCACGTCCTTCTCCTGCGTGCCACCGGGGCCGATGGCGCCCGGGTCTTCGCCGCCGTGGCCGGGGTCGAGCGCCACGATGATGAGTCGCTCGGTTTTTTTGCCGGGTGATGCCTTCGGCTCACCGGCCGGGGCGGGTTTGCCGGCGGTGGCGCCGGGTGCCTTGGGAGGTGCCGGTTTGTCGTGGCGGGCAATGAGGTCGGCCAGCGGGTCGTCCGCTGGCGTGGCTGGCATGTCCCGCAGCTCGGCACCCAGCAGCTCGGCGGCGCGTTGAGCCGATTCGTCGACCGCGGCCGTGTGCTGGCGGATCAGTTCCTCGAAGGGGTCGACCGTCTGCACCGGGTAGAGGTCGAGGACCAGCCGGTGGCCGTAGGCGGCGACCGGTTCCAGGTTGAACACCTGCGGCTTGATTGGTTTTTTCAGGTCCACCGTCAGCCGCGCGACATTGGCGCTGACCGGGGTCACGCGGATCGCCGCGATGTTCGGGTCGTCGCTCTGCAGCTTGCCCACCAGATCGCGCATGCCTTCAATGAGGTCGATGCCCTCGATGTCGACCACCAGGCGGTGGGCCTGGTCCACCGTGGTCTTCTGCGCCTTGAGCTCGCCGTCGGACTCGATGGTCACGCGCGTGTAGTCCTGCGCCGGCCAGATGCGCACCGCCACCACGCGCCCCGCGTGCGCCAGGTGCGGTGGGCCGATCAGCAGCACCAGCGCGCCGGCCTGCAGCAGGCGGCGGCGGTCGGGGTGGGGCGTCGGTCGGGTCATGTGTTCAGGGCGGCCAGCAGGTGCCGGCCGGTGTCGGTGAAGGCCTGCATCGTCACCAGGCGCAGGCCATCGGCGAAATCGGTGTCGTCGTCGGGCGCCTCCTCCGGCCCGATGGTCAGTGCCGCGTCCACCGCGCCCATGAGGCCGGCGGCGCGCTCGGGCCATTCCACCAGCTTGAGGCCAGTGCTCGCAAACAGTTCCCGGAAACCGGCATCTTCCCACTCGCGCGGGTCGCCGAAGCGGTAGAAGTCGAAGTGCCAGGCGTTGAGAGGGCCGTGCGGCCCGGTCTCGGCGCGGTGCGGCTCGACCACCGCATAGGTCGGGCTCTTGATGCGGCCCTGCACGCCCAGCGCCCGCAGCAGATGGCGCACGAAGGTGGTCTTGCCGGCGCCGAGGTCGCCGGCCAGGGTGAGGGTGGCGTTGGTGATCGCCGGGCTGGCGGCCAGCCGCTGCGCGAAGCCGGCGGTGCCCGCTTCGTCCACCCAGCTGCCTTCCCAGCGCGTGCCGTCGGGGGAGGGCGTTCCTACAATGGGCGGACGATGCGATCCGGATTCGATGCTGCTCAACTGATCACTCAGGTACAGGCCTGGGGCCGGGAACTGGGATTCTCCCAAATCGGGGTGGCCGGTATCGACCTTTCAGACGCCGAACCGGGCCTTTCGGCCTGGTTGTCGGCCGGATTTCACGGTGGTATGGACTACATGGCGCGCCACGGCATGAAGCGCGCGCGCCCGGCCGAGCTGGTGCCCGGCACCGTGAGCGTGATCACCGCGCGCATGGACTACCTGCCACGGTACACGCCCGAGGACTGGACCGAACAGGAACTGGCCCGCCTGCAGCGCCCAGGCGAGGCCATCGTCTCGGTCTATGCCCGGGGGCGCGACTACCACAAGGTCCTGCGCAGCCGCCTGCAGCAGCTGGCCGACCGCATCACCACCGCCGTCGGCCCGTTCGGTCACCGTGTGTTCACCGACTCCGCGCCCGTGCTCGAAGCCGAGCTTGCCCGCCGCAGCGGCCAGGGCTGGCGCGGCAAGCACACGCTGATCCTCAGCCGCGAGGGCGGCTCGATGGCTTTTCTCGGCGAGATCTACCTCGACCTCGCCCTGCCACCCACCGCAGCGGTCAGCGACCACTGCGGCTCCTGCAGCGCCTGCATGGCCGCCTGCCCCACGCAGGCCATCGTCGCGCCGTACCGTCTCGACGCACGCCGTTGCATCTCTTACCTCACCATCGAACACGAAGGGCCGGTTCCGGAAGACCTGCGCCCGCTGATCGGCAACCGCATCTACGGCTGCGACGACTGCCAGCTCGTCTGCCCCTGGAACAAGTTCGCCCAGCGCAGCCCGCTGCCCGACTTCGACCCGCGCGAAGGGCTCAGCGGCGCCACGCTGGTCGAGCTGTTCGGCTGGAACGAAGAGGAGTTCCTGCACCGCACAGAGGGCAGCCCGATCCGCCGCGTCGGGCACGCGCGCTGGTTGCGCAACATCGCGGTGGCGATGGGCAATGCGCTGCGGCAGGGCGAAGACCCCGTCATCCGGGCTGCCCTGGCCGGGCGTCAAGCGCATGCCGACGCGGTGGTGCGGGACGCGGTGGCCTGGGCCCTGTCGGCGTAGGCTGTCCACCACATCTCTCAGGTGCCCACACATGTCCCACGCAGAAACCGAACTCAAACTGCTGCTGCCCGGGGCACAGCCCTCGACCATCGAAGAGCGGCTGCGCCGGCTCAGTGTGCTGGCGCGGCGGCGGCAGGCGACACACTGGCTGTGGAACGTCTACTTCGACACGCCGGACCGGCAACTGCGCCAGCAACGGCACGCGCTGCGCCTGCGCTGCATCTCGGACGCGCCCTGGCGCGCCAACGCCAGCGCGGCGACCGTGCGCGGCGAATGGGTGCAGACCTTCAAGTCGGCAGGCATTTCCCAGGGCGGTTTGAGCCGCCGTGGCGAGTGGGAGAGCCGCCAGCCCTCCGGCCGGCTCGATCCGGCGGCGCTGCGCGAGACGCCCTGGGCCGATCTGGACCCCGACGGCCGCCTGTTCGGCCAGTTGACCCCGTGCTTCGAGACCCGCTGCCGACGCACCGTCTGGACCCTGCACCGCTGCCAGGGCGCGACCATCGAGGTGGCGCTGGATGTGGGCGAGATCGTCGCCAGCGGCCGCTCCGAGCCGATTCTGGAGCTGGAACTTGAGCTGCTGCAGGGGCCGTCCGAGGCCCTGTTCCATCTGGCGCAGCAGGTCGCGTCCGGGGTGGCGGTCTTGCCCTTTGACCAGAGCAAGGCCGAGCGAGGCTACCGGCTGGCGCAGGGCCTGCCCTGCGAAGCCTCTCCAGCCCAGGCTTTGCATCTGTCGCCGGGCACCGGGCCGCAGCAGGCGGGGGCCCAGGCGCTGTCGGCCTGCTTCGACCACTTCAGCCGCAACCTTGCGACTGTGCTGGTGTCGGACGACCCCGAGGTGGTGCACCAGGCGCGCGTCGGCTGGCGGCGCTGGCGCAGTGGGGTCCGGCTGTTCGCGCCCTGGCTGCCCGCCCGGCCCGAAGCCGACGGTCTGCGGCCCCTGCTGCTGGAACTGGGCCGCATGCGCGATCTGGACGTGCTGCGCGTCGACACACTGGGGCGCTGGCTGCCCGCCTTTGTCGATGCAGATGCGGAGCGCCAGCACATCGCCGACCTCGCGCTTGAGCGCATCGACGAAGCGCGCATGACGCAGCGCGCACGGTTGCGGGAAGCCTTGGCCGCGCCGGAAACCGGCCAGACCCTGCTGGGACTGGCGCAAGGGGTCTTCCAACTGGCCACGGCGCAGACCCCTGCGGAAGCAGGCGACGCCCACTGGGCGCGCAAGCGCATCCGCAAGCTGCGCCGCCGCCTGGACGCCGCACTGAAAGCCAGCCGCCAGGCGCCCGCAGACCTGGAAGAGCGCCACCGCGTCCGCATCCAGGCCAAGCGGGCGCGCTATGCGGCCGAGATGCTGCGCGACCTGCTGCCCGCCCGGCGCACCAAGGGGCTCGCCCGGGCGGCCATCGAAGTCCAGACCCGGCTGGGGGCCGAGCGGGACCTGCGGCAGGCGGTGCGTCTGCTGGAGGAGCTGCGGGCCGATGCCGCGCTGACCTCGTTTCTGCGCGGGGTGTTGACCGGCCTACATGGGTGATCGACTCACACGGTCCTGTGCATCACCGGTCCGATGACAAGGCTGCGGTCGCGAGTGCTGCAGTTGGCGTCCATTGGGGGCATTGATCAGCTGGTGTAGGCCCGCCGCAACTCCCGCTTCAACAGCTTCCCGCTCGGATTCTTCGGCAGCGCCTCCGCGAACACCACGCGCTTGGGGCATTTGAAATGCGCCATGTGTTCGCTGCAATGCGCCATCACCTCATCCTCGGTCAATGACTGTCCGGCCTTGACCACGATCACGGCGGTGACCGCTTCCACCCATTTCGGGTCGGGCAGTCCGATCACCGCTACTTCGCTCACGGCGGGCAGGCGGTAGATCATTTCTTCCACCTCGCGGCTGGCGACGTTTTCGCCGCCGGTCTTGATCATGTCCTTCTTGCGGTCGACGACGGTGATGTAGCCCTCGGCGTCGATGGTGGCCAGGTCGCCGCTGTGGAACCAGTCGCCGCTGAAGCTGGCGGCGGTCTTTTCGGGGTCGTTGAAGTAGCCGAGCATCAGGTGCGGCGAGCGGTGCACGATCTCGCCGACTTCGCCCACGGCCACGTCCTGCATGTCGTCGTTCACCACGCGGGTTTCGACGTTGATCACCGCCTTGCCGCACGAGCCCGGTTTGCGCAGCTGGTCCTCGGGCGCCAGCATGGTCGCCAGCGGCGCAATCTCGGTCTGGCCGTAGAGGTTCCACAGGCGAACATTCGGCAGCCGCGCCGCCAGTTCCTTCAAGACTTCCACCGGCATGATCGACGCGCCGTAGTAGCCCTTGGCCAGGTGCCTGAGCTTGTCTGCGTCGAACAGCGGTGAGCGCAGCAGCGCGATCCAGACCGTGGGCGGTGCGAAGAAGCTGGTGATCTGGTGCTGTTCCAGCAGCGCCAGCAGGTGGTCGGGCGTGGGCTTGCCGGTGATGACGTTGCGGCTGCCGATGTAGATGGCGGGGCCGAAGAACACGTCCAGCTGCGCGCAGTGGTACAGGGGCAGGGCGTGCAGCGTGCGGTCGGCTTCGGCCACCTCGGCGTTGATGACGCAGCTGACGTACTGCCAGAGCACCGCGTCGTGCGTGAGCATGGCTCCTTTGGGCATGGACTCGGTGCCGCTGGTGTAGACGATCTGCGCCAGGTCGTGGCTCTTGGTGCCCACGGCCGGCAGCGGGTCGGTGCAGGCGGTCAGCTCGTCGAAGCGGTGCATGCCCGGCGCCGGCTCGGTGGGGTCTTCGCTGGGCAGCCAGATGAACTGCTGCACCTGCGTCTCCAGCGCCGAGGCTTCGCGCGCCAGGCCGGCCAGGCCGCTGTCGGTGGCCAGGGTGCGGGCGCCGGCGTGGCGCAGGATGTAGGCCACCTCTTCGGCCTTGAGCATGAAGTTGATCGGCACCAGCACCGCGCCGCGGCGGGCCAGCGCGAAGCGCAGCGCCGCGAAGCCGTGCGAGTTGCGCGCCAGCACCGCCACCTTGTCGCCTTCGCCCACGCCGATCCGGTGCAGACCTGCCGCCAGCCGCGTGACCAGGGCGTCGAATTCGGCGTAGGTCCAGCTGGTGGCGCCGCAGGTGATCGCGGTCTTGGCCGGCAGGCGCCGGGCGGTGCGGTGCAGCGCGTCGGCGATGGTCTGGCGGCGGATGGCGGGAGCGAGCGGGGGCAGGGGCTTGGCGGTCATGGGCGAAATCTCCTGTTGTCTCCAGTTACAGCGGCCCGTTTTATCATCGCCCGAATGTCCGGTCCACCGCTCGTTTCCACTGCCCTCGACCGCTCGCTCGGCGGCTGGGGCCGTCGTGTCCGGGCCTCCTGGGCTTCGTGGTGGCATGTGCTGCTGCTGGGCGCGCAGGTGATGGTGCTGGCCCTGGCGCCGTCGAGCTACGCGCAGGGCGCGCAGCGCAGCGCGGTGCTGCAGCAGATCTACCGCGCCTCCACACCGCTGATGCCCGGCTTCCTCACGCTGTCGGCGCTGCTGAGCCTGGTGCTGATCCGTATCGTGGTCGCGACCGCCTACAGCTATGGGCTGTCGCAGTACGCGCTGGAGGTGCTGGTGCGCACCCTGGTGCTGGAGATCATTCCGCTGTACGCCGCGATGTTCGTGGCGCTGCGCCACACCATGCCCGAGGCCCAGCGCATCCGCAGGCGGCTGTCGCAACAGCACCGCAGCGGCGTGCAGCACGAGCAGCAGACCCTGCTGCGCACCGAGCTGCTGCCGCGCGCGCTGGGGGGCATCTTCTCGGTGCTGCTGCTGGCGGCGGTGAGCTGCGTGATCGCCCTGGTGCTCACCTATTTCAATGTCTACGGCTTCTCGCACTGGGCGCTGCCTGCCTACACACTCGCGGTCGGGCAGGTGTTCAAGCCGGCCGTGGTGCTCATCTTCAGCCTCAAGACCCTGTTCTTCAGCCTGTCGGTAGCCATCGTGCCGCTGGCCGCCAGCGCGCGGCGCGACGAGGCCGGCGGTTTCGGCCGCCTGAGCGATATCTCCGAATTCGCGCGCCTGCTGTCGGTGCTGCTGCTGGTGGAGGTGACCTCGCTGCTGGGCAACTACTACTGATCCATGGACCGTTCAACGATGAACCCTGCCGACCATGTCCCGCCGCCGGAGCCCACGCCGCCTCCGGTGAAGAACCTGGAGTTCAAGGCGGCGCTGCTGCTCGCTTTCCTGCTGTTGCTGGTGGTGGGCTCGGCGCTGTACGTGGCCTACGCGCGCGGCGCCTTTGAGCGCACCCAGCGGCTGGTGCTGGTGGCGCCCGACTCGGAGGGCGTGTCGGTGGGCATGAACCTCACCTTCGCCGGCTTTGCCATCGGCCGCGTGGGGCGCATCGAACTGGCCGAGGACGGCAATGTGCAGATCCTGGTGGACGTGCCGGTGAAGGATGCGAAGTGGCTGCGCAGCTCCAGCATCTTCACCATGGAAAAGGCCCTGGTGGGTGGCACCAAGATCAAGGCCTTCAGCGGCGTGCTGACCGATCCACCGCTGGAAGACGGCGCGGTGCGCCAGGTGCTCAGCGGCGACGCGGCGGCCGAAATCCCGGGCATTGTGGCGTCCATCAAGGAGTTGATTGGCAACCTCAATGCCCTGACGAACGCCGACGCGCCGCTGCCGCAGAGCCTGGTGCATCTGCAGGGCACGGCGGCGAAGCTCAACGGGCCGCAGGGGGCGATGGGCGCGCTGTTCGGCAACGAGGCGGACGCGAAGAAGGTGGTCGAGGCCATCGACCGGGCCAACACGCTGCTGGCGCGGGTGGACCAGCTCACCGGCCGGCTCGACAGCCTGGTGGCCAACGCCGACAAGCAGGTGTTCGGCCAGGGTGCCGGCCCCGGCGGCACCGCGCAGGGTGGCCTGGTGCAGGACGCGCGCGGCACGGTGAAGCAGCTCGACGGCCTGCTGGCGGACGCCCGCACCAGCCTTCAGAAGGTGGACCAGCTGCTGGTCGACGCGCAAGCCATCACCGCCAACACCCGTGAGGCCACCACCGACCTGCACCTGCTGCGCGCCGAGGTCGACGCCAGCCTGCGCAAGGTGGAGTCGCTGATCAACGAGGTCAACCGCCTGTGGCCGCTCAAGCGCGACGCCGAAATCCAGCTCAAATGAACATGACACTTCGAAGCGCCCTCTGGCTCTGCTGTGCCTCGCTCCTGGTGGCCTGCAGCAGCGCGCCGCCGCCGCCCGACTGGCAGATGAACGCCAAAAGCAGCGCCGAGCGCGCGGCCGAGGCCTGGCTCAGCGGCAACACCAAGGTGGAAGAGGTGGAGTTCCTGCGCGCGCGCGGCGAGGTGGCGCGCACCGCGCAACCGGCGCTGCTGGCGCGGCTGGAGCTGACGCGCTGCGCCACCCGCGTGGCGGCGCTGGTGTTCGAGCCCTGCGCGGGTTACGAGGCGCTGGCACCCGACGCGGCGCCGGCCGAGCAGGCCTATGCGCGCTACCTGGCCGGCCAGGCGACGGCCGCCGATGCGGCGCTGCTGCCGCCCGCGCACCGCGGTCTGGTGGGCACCGCGCCGGCCAGCCTGGGCGACATTGAGGACCCGCTGTCGCGCCTGATCGCGGCCGGTGTGCTGCTGCAGCGCGGGGCCGCGTCACCGGCGGTGGTGGCGGACGCGGTGGAAACCGCTTCGCAGCGCGGCTGGCGCCGGCCGGTGCTGGCCTGGCTGGGCGTGCAGCTGCGACAGGCCCAGACCGCGGGCGCTGCGGACGAGGCGGCGCGCATCCAGCGGCGCATCCAGCTGCTGGCGCCCTGAACGCCTGTCAGCGCCGCGGTCTCACCACTCCGCGAAGCTGCCGTCCTTGTGGCGCCAGACCGGGTTGCGCCAGCGGTGGCCCTCGGCCGCGCGTTCGCGCACATAGGCCTCGTTGACCTCGATGCCCAGGCCCGGGCCGGTGGGAATCTTCACCATGCCGTCCTCGTAGGCGAACACCTCGCGGTTGTTCACGTAGTCCAGCAGGTCGTTGGCCTGGTTGTAGTGAATGCCCAGGCTCTGCTCCTGGATGAAGGCGTTGTAGCAGCCCGCGTCGATCTGCAGGTTGGCCGCCAGGGCGATGGGGCCGAGCGGGCAGTGCAGTGCCAGCGCGACGTCGTAGGCCTCGGCCATGGCCGCGATCTTGCGCGTTTCGGTGATGCCGCCGGCATGTGAAGGGTCGGGCTGGACGATGTCCACATAGCCTTCGGACAGGATGCGCTTGAAGTCCCAGCGCGAGTACAGCCGCTCGCCCAGCGCGATGGGCATGGTGGCCACATGGGCCAGTTCCTTGAGCGCCTCGTGTTGTTCGCTGAGCACCGGCTCCTCGACGAACATGAGGTTGTAGGGCGCCAGCTCGCGCAGCAGCACCTTGGCCATGGGCTTGTGCACCCGGCCGTGGAAGTCCACGCCGATGCCCACGTTCGGCCCCACGGCCTCGCGCACCGCGGCCACGTTGGCCAGGCAGCGCTCGACCTTGTCGTGGCTGTCGATGAACTGCAGCTCTTCGGTGCCGTTCATCTTGACCGCGGTGAAGCCGCGCGCCACGGCCGCCTGCGCGGCAGCGGCGGTGTCGGCCGGGCGGTCGCCGCCGATCCAGCTGTAGACGCGAATGCGGTCGCGCACCTGGCCGCCCAGCAGGTCCGAGACGCTCACGCCCAGCGCCTTGCCCTTGATGTCCCACAAGGCCTGGTCGATGCCGGCGAGCGCGCTCATGTGGATGCCGCCGCCGCGGTAGAAGCCGGCGCGGTACATCACGGTCCAGTGGTCTTCGATCTGGCGCGGGTCCTTGCCAATCAGGTAGTCGGCGAGTTCTTCGACCATGGCGGCGACGGTGTGGGCGCGGCCTTCGAGCACCGGCTCGCCCCAGCCGACGATGCCCTCGTCGGTCTCGATCTTGAGGAAGCACCAGCGCGGCGGGACGATGAAGGTGGTGAGGCGGGTGATTTTCATGGGGGCTGTGGATCAAACGGCGGCACTGGCCTGCTGCCAGGCGCGGACGAAGGCGGTGGCCCGCTGCGCCACGGTGGCGGCGTCGTCACCAGCCCGGTACAGCGCGCTGCCCAGGCCGAAGCCAGAGGCGCCGGCCGCGAGGTAGGGTTGGATCGCGTCCGGCGTGATGCCGCCCACCGGCGCGATGGCCACCGGCGGCGTGAGCACCGCACGCCAGGCCTTCAGGCCCGTGGGGCCGAGGGTTTCGGCGGGGAACATCTTGAGCACGTCGGCGCCCGCGGCGAGGGCGGCAAAGGCTTCGGTGGGCGTGGCCACACCGGGTGCGCAGGCCAGGTCCAGGGCCTTGGCCGCGCGGATGACGGCCGGGTCGCTGTGCGGCATCACCACCAGCTGGCCGCCAGCGGCGGCGATGTCGGCGCAGGCCTCGGGCTGCAGCACCGTGCCGGCGCCCACCAGGGTGTCGTCGGGCAAGGCGTCGCGCAGGATGCGGATGCTCTGCAGCGGCTCGGGCGAGTTCAACGGCACCTCGATCAGGCGGATGCCGGCGCCGTGCAGGGCCAGGCCGATGTCGCGCGCCTCGTCGGGCCGCAGCCCGCGCAGGATGGCGATCAGCCCGTGGGTGGACAGGGTCTGGTGGAACAGGGAAGAAAGGTTCATGCGCAACGGCGGACAGGGGAGGGGGCGGCCAGACCGGCGGCCTGCGCGATGCGCCACAGGCCCAGCGGTGTGACGCCGGAGCGGATTTCGGGTGCCGGATGGCCCTGTGCTTCCAGCGCGGTGGCGTAGCGCACGCACAGCAGCGGCTCGCCGCACAGCACCACCGGGGCGCGGTCCTGCAGCCCGGGTGCCAGCGCCGCCACCTCGTGCCCGATCAGCAGGCCCGAGAGGTAGTCGGGCTGGGCGCTGCCGGTTAGCTGGCCGGTGAGGCCCAGGGTGCGCACGCTGAACACGGTGGACAGCACGCCCAGCGCGCCCAGGGGCGAGCGCGCCACGCGCAGGCCGCGCGCGAAGGCGGGTTCGTCGTGCGGCGCGCCCATCACCATGGTGCGGCCCAGGATGGTGTGCTGCGACAGCGCGGCGTAGACCTCGCCGGTCATGAAAGTCTCGAAGCGCACGACGGCGCCGTCCTCGACCCAGGCCCACTTGGTGTGGGTGCCCGGCAGCCCGATCAGCAGGCGCGGCGGCGTGCGGCCTTCGTCGGCCAGGCTCTGCAGCACGCCCGCGATCTGGGTCTCTTCGCCGCGCATCACATTGGGCAGTTCGCCGGCCTGCAGCAGGCCGGGCACCACGTGCAGGGGCTCGCCGCCAGGGCGTGCGATCACGGTCATGGCCGTGGCCAGCTCGCTGGCGCGGGCCGGCAACGGCTGGTAGCGCGCCTCGCGCCAGCCCTGGGCACTGCCCACCATGCCGCAGGCGATCAGCGGGGTGTCCGCATGGGCCGCCAGCCAGTCGCCGCACAACCCCTGCAGCGCCGCCTCGAAGGCCTCCGCGGGCGTGGCGATGCCGGCACCGGCCGGCAGGTTCATCACACCGTGTTCGCTGCGGCGGGTAGCCAGCACCTGGCCGCCTGGGCCCAGGGCGTAGGCGCGCAGCGAGCTGGTGCCCCAGTCGAGAGCGAACAGCGCAGGAGGGCTGGCCAGGGCGGCGTGCATCTCACCGTCCCCAGCGGAGCACGAGGGGATCAAGGCGGCGCGCGATGTCGATCAGGCCGCGCCGCACCTCGGGGTGCATGGGCGGGAAGGGGTGGCGCCCGGCCTCGCAGGCGATCACGCCGCCTTCCTTCATCAGCGCCTTGGCGGTCAGGATGCCGCCCTGGCGGTTCTCGTGGTTGATCAGCGGCAGCCAGCGCTGGTAGAGCGCGAAGGCCTGGTCCATGTCGCCGCTGCGGTGCGCCTCGATGATGGGGCGGATGCCGTCGGGAAAGGCGCCGCCGGTCATGGCGCCGGTGGCACCCGCGTCCAGGTCGGCCAGCAGGGTGATGGCTTCCTCGCCGTCCCACGGTCCTTCGATGGCGTCGCCGCCCAGGCGGATCAGCTCGCGCAGCTTGCTGGCCGCACCCGGCACCTCGATCTTGAAGTAGGCCAGGTGCTCGATCTGTTCCGCCATGCGCGCGAGGAACGGGGCCGAGAGCACCGTGCCGCTGGCCGGCGCGTCCTGCACCATGATCGGGATGCCGATGGCGTCGGACACGCGGGCGTAGAACTCGAAGATCTGTGTTTCGGGCACGCGGAAGGTGGCGCCATGGTAGGGCGGCATGATCATCACCATGGCCGCGCCCATGTCCTGCGCGCGGCGGCTGCGGGCCGCGCAGACGCTGGTGCCGTAGTGGGTGGTGGTCACGATCACCGGCACGCGGCCGGCCACGTGTTCCAGGCAGGTGCGCGTGAGGACTTCGCGCTCGTCGTCCGAGAGCGAGAACTGCTCGGAGAAATTGGCCAGGATGCACAGGCCGTCGACGCCGGCGTCGATCATGAAATCGAGGCAGCGTTTCTGGCTGGCCAGGTCGAGTTCGCCGGATTCGGTGAAGGTAGTGGGCACCACCGGGAAGATGCCGCGGTAGCGCGGCGCACGGGCGGAAGCGGTCATGGTCTCTCTCAATGCGAATGGCGGGGCACGGCCGAGCCGCGGCAGCCGACGAGGAATTCGAAGTCGCAGCCCTGGTCGGCCTGCAGCACGTGGTTGACGTAGAGGCGCTGGTAGCCGCCGTTCATGGGGTGTTCGGGCGGCGTGACCTGGGCCAGGCGCGCGGCCAGTTCCTCGTCGCTGATGTCCAGGTGCAGGCGGCCGGTGGTGCAGTCGAGTTCGATGAAGTCGCCGTCGCGCACGGCGGCCAGCGGGCCACCGGCGGCGGCCTCGGGTGCCACGTGCAGCACCACGGTGCCGTAGGCGGTGCCGCTCATGCGCGCGTCGGAGATGCGCACCATGTCCTTGATGCCCCGGCGCAGCAGCTTGGGCGGCAGGCCCATGTTGCCCACCTCGGCCATGCCGGGGTAGCCCATGGGGCCGCAGTTCTTGAGCACCATCACGCAGGTTTCGTCGATGTCCAGGTCCTCGTCGACGATGCGTTCCTTGTAGTGCTCCAGGTTCTCGAACACCACGGCGCGGCCGCGGTGCTGCAGCAGGTGCGGCGAGGCGGCCGAGGGCTTGAGCACCGCCCCGCGCGGCGCCAGGTTGCCGCGCAGCACGCAGATGCCGCCGTCGGGCACCAGCGGGTTGTCCAGCGGGCGGATCACCTCGTCGTTGTACTGCGGCGCGTCGGCCACGTTCTCCCACAGGCTCTTGCCGTTGACGGTGAGCGCGTTCGGGTGGGGCAGCAGGTTGTTTTCACCGAGGCGGCGCAGCACGGCAGGCAGGCCGCCGGCGTAGTAGAACTCCTCCATCAGGAAGCGGCCCGAGGGCTGCAGGTCCACCACGGTCGGCGTGCCCTTGCCGAGGCGCGTCCAGTCGTCCAGCTCCAGCTCCACGCCGATGCGCCCGGCGATCGCCTTGAGGTGGATCACCGCGTTGGTCGAGCCGCCGATGGCGGCGTTGGTGCGGATCGCGTTCTCGAAGGCCTCGCGCGTGAGGATCTTGGACAGGCGCAGGTCTTCGTGCGCCATCTCCACGATGCGCCGGCCCGACATGTGGGCCAGCACGTAGCGGCGCGCGTCCACGGCGGGGATGGCCGCGTTGTGCGGCAGCGAGGTGCCCAGCGCCTCGGCCATGCAGGCCATGGTCGACGCCGTGCCCATGGTGTTGCAGGTGCCGGCCGAACGCGACATGCCGCCCTCGGCCGCGAGGAACTGGTGCATGTTGATCTCGCCGGCCTTGAGCGATTCGTGCAGTTGCCACACGGCCGTGCCCGAGCCGATGTTCTTGCCTTCGAGCTTGCCATTCAGCATGGGCCCGCCGGTGACCACGATGGCCGGCACGTCGCAGCTGGCCGCGCCCATCAGCAGCGCGGGTGTGGTCTTGTCGCAGCCCACCAGCAGCACCACCGCGTCGATGGGGTTGCCGCGAATCGCTTCCTCCACGTCCATCGACGCCAGGTTGCGCGTGAGCATGGCGGTGGGGCGCAGGTTGGACTCGCCGTTGGAGAACACCGGGAATTCGACCGGGTAGCCGCCGGCTTCCAGCACGCCCTTCTTGACATGTTCGGCCAGCTTGCGGAAGTGCGCGTTGCAGGGCGTCAGCTCGGACCAGGTGTTGCAGATGCCGATGATGGGGCGGCCGTCGAACGCGTGGTCCGGGATGCCCTGGTTCTTCATCCAGCTGCGGTACATGAAGCCGTTCTTGTCGGCGCTGCCGAACCATTCGGTGGAGCGCAGCTTGCGTGGTTTGTCGGACATGGTGGTGTGCGGTGGGGTGGGGGTTTAGTGGGAGCCTGCGCCGGGGCGGCGCACCATGAGGCGCTGCAGCAGGCAGAACAGGAACAGCAGCAGGCCGACGACGATGCGCGTCCACCAGGAGCTGAGCGTGCCGTCGAAGGTGATGAGGGTCTGGATCAGGCCCAGGGTGAGCACGCCGAACAGCGTGCCGAAGACGTAGCCCACGCCGCCGGTCAGCAGCGTGCCGCCGATGACCACGGCGGCGATCGCGTCCAGCTCCATTCCGACGGCGTGCAGGCCGTAGCCCGAGAGCGTGTAGAAGGTGAAGACCACGCCGCCGAGCGCCGCGCACAGGCCCGAGACCGCGTAGACGCCGACCAGGGTGCGCCGCACCGGCAGGCCCATGAGGATGGCCGAGTGTTCGCTGCCGCCGATGGCGTAGACCGTGCGGCCGAAGGTGCTGCTGTGGGCCGCGAACAGGGCCAGCGCCAGGCAGGCGATGGCGATCAGCGCGCCCAGGCTGATCGAGGCGCCCTCGGCCAGTTCCAGCCGCCAGTAGGCGAGGTTCGAATAGGCCTCGTTGCCGATGCTGATCGAGTCGATGCTGATCAGGTAGCACAGGCCGCGCGCCAGGAACATGCCCGCCAGCGTGACGATGAAGGGCTGCAGCCGGAAGCGCTCGATCAGGAAGCCCATGAAGGCGCCGAAGGACACGCCCATCACCAGCACCACGCCGATGGCGGGCAGCGGCGACCAGCCGTGGTGCTCGATCAGGGTGGCCAGCACCATGGTCGAGAGCGCGACCACCGAACCCACCGAGAGGTCGATGCCGCCGCTGAGGATGACGAAGGTCATGCCCACCGCCACGATAAGCAGGAAGGCGTTGTCGATCAGCAGGTTGAGGAACACCTGCGCCGAGAAAAAACCGGTGTAGCTCAGCGAACCGGCCAGCCCCATCAGCAGGAACAGGCCCACCGTGGCGGCCAGCGGCAGGAAGCGCAGGTCCAGGCGGCCCAGGGTGTTGGGTGTGGCGCTCATGCGGCACCTCCGGGCAGCGAGGGGCGGCGGGCCAGCGCCCACACCTGGGCGCGGAACTCGGGCGACTGCAGCAGCATCACCACGAACACCACCGCGGCCTTGACCACCAGGTTGATCTCGGGCGGAACGCCCAGCGAGTAGATCGCGTAGGTGAGGGTCTGGATGATGAGGGCACCGATCAGCGTGCCCAGCAGGCTGAAGCGGCCGCCGGCCAGCGAGGTGCCGCCCAGCGTGACGGCGAGGATGGCGTCCAGCTCCATCAGTTGGCCGGCGTTGTTGCCGTCGGCGCTCTTGACGTTGGAGCTGATCAGCAGGCCCGCCACGCCGGCGCAGAAGCCGCAGAACACATAGGCCGCCGCGGTCAGCTGCCGTGCGCGGATGCCGGCCACACGCGCCGCCGCGGGGTTGACGCCCACCGCCTGCACGAACACGCCCAGCGGCGTCTTGTAGAGCAGACCGGCCAGCAGGGCCAGCACACCGACCCAGACGTAGAGCGAGAACGGCAGGCCCAGCAGGTAACCGCCCCCGATATAGAAGTAGGGCTGGTAGTAGATGGTGATGATCTGGCCGTCGGTGATGAGCTGGGCGATGCCCCGGCCCGCGACCATCAGGATCAGCGTCGCGATGATGGGCTGCATGCCGATGCCGGCCACCAGCGCGCCGTTCCACAGACCACACAGCATGGCCACCGCGAGCGCACCGGTGATGGCCACGCCCAGGGGCAGGCGGGTGGTGGCGCCGTCGACCGAGCCGCCGATCATCCAGGCGGCCACGGCGGCCGAGATCGCGACCACGGCGCCGACCGAGATGTCGATGCCGCGCATCGCGATCACCAGCGTCATGCCCAGCGAGACCAGGATCAGCGGCGCCGCGCGGTTGAGGATGTCGATCAGGCTGCCGTAGAGGTGGCCGTCGCGCCACTCGATGTGCAGGAAGCGTTCGTTGGCGACCACGTTGACCAGCAGCAGCAGGGCCAGCGTGACCAGGGGCCAGGTGAGGCGGTGGCCCAGCAGGGCATTTACACGAGAGGGGGTTTCAGACATGTTCGTCGGCAATCAGTTCGTACACGGCGTCTTCGCTGCTGCCGGCCGGCAGCTCGCCGATGGGGCGGCGGTCGCGCAGGACCAGGATGCGCTGCGACACCCGGACCACCTCGCTCATCTCGGACGAGATGAAGACCACCGCCATGCCCTGCGCGGCCAGGCGCAGGATCTGGTCCATGATTTCCTGCTTGGCCGCCACGTCGATGCCGCGTGTGGGCTCGTCCAGGATCAGCAGGCGCGGCGCGGTGGCCAGCCAGCGGGCGATCACCACCTTCTGCTGGTTGCCGCCCGAGAGCTGGCCCACCGGCGTCTCGGCGCCCGGTGTGCGGATGCCCAGCAGCGCGATGTAGCGATCGGCCATCTCGCGCTGCTCGGCCAGCGGCAGCGGGCGGCGCAGGCCGCGCATGGCCTGCAGCGCGATGGCGATGTTCTCGCGCACCGAGAGGTCGGCAAAGATGCCTTCGGTCTTGCGCTCTTCGGGGCACATGGCCAGGCCGCGCGCGATGGCGTCGACCGGGTTGGAAAAGCGCACCACCTCGCCGTCGATGCGCAGCATCCCCGCGTCGGGGCTGTCCAGGCCGAACAGCAGGCGCGCCAGCTCGGTGCGGCCCGCTCCCAGCAGGCCGGCGATGCCCAGCACCTCGCCGGGGCGGATCGCCAGGTCGGTGGGCTGGATGCTGCCCGCGCGCGCCAGACCCTCGGTCTGCAGCAGGGCCGGGGTGTCGCTGGCCGATGCTTCGCTGGCGGCGGCGGGCGCCGTGGCCGGGCCCATCTCGCGGCCCACCATGGCCTCGATCAAGGCCTGTGCCGGCAGTTCACGGGTTGTCCATTCGCCGATCCAGCGGCCGTTGCGCAGCACGGTGATCCGGTCGGAGATGGCGTAGACCTGGTCCAGGAAGTGGGTGACGAACAGGATGGCCAGGCCTTCCTCGCGCAGGCGCCGCAGCACCTGGAACAGGCCCTTGACCTCGTCGTCGTCCAGGCTGGAGGTGGGTTCGTCCAGGATCAGCACGCGGGCGTCGATGCCCAGGGCGCGCGCAATCGCCACCAGCTGCTGGATGGCCACCGGGTAGTCCGAGAGCCGCCGGGTGACGTCGATGTCCAGGCCCACACGCGCCAGCAGGCGGCGGGCACCTTCGCGCGTGGCGGCCCAGTCGATGCGTCGGCACTGCCACGCCGGGTGGCGCGGGTAGCGGCCGGCGAAGATGTTCTCGGCCACCGTGAGGTTGGGGCAGAGGTTGACCTCCTGGTAGACCGTGCTGATGCCCTGCTGCTGCGCGTGCAGCGGCGACGCGGGCCAGCCCGTGTCGTTGCCCAGGCGCATCTGGCCGGCGACGGGTGTGACCACGCCGGTCAGCACCTTGATCAGGGTCGACTTGCCGGCACCGTTCTGGCCCATCAGCGCATGGACCTCGCCGGGGAACAGGCGCAGCTGGGCGTCCTGCAGCACGTGGACGCGCCCGAAGCGCATGCCCACGCCCGAGAGCTGCAGCACAGGAGAAGTGGTGGCGCTGCTCATGACTTGTTCTTGTTGTAGACGTCGACAAACACGGCGGCCAGCAGCACCAGGCCCTTGATGACCTGCTGGTAGTCGATGCCGATGCCCATGATGGACATGCCGTTGTTCATCACGCCCATGATGAACGCGCCGATCACCGCGCCCATCACCTTGCCCACGCCGCCCGAGGCCGAGGCACCGCCGATGAAGCAGGCCGCGATCACGTCCAGCTCGAAGCCCAGGCCGGCCTTGGGGGTTGCGGTGTTCAGGCGCGCCGCGAACACCAGGCCGGCCAGCGCGGCCAGCACGCCCATGGTGACGAAGGTGGCGAACGTCAGCCGCTCGGTCTTGATGCCCGAGAGCTTGGCCGCCTTTTCGTTGCCCCCCAGGGCGTAGATGCGGCGGCCCACGATGGTGCGCGCCGTGAGGAAGTCGAAGGCCACGATCAGCAGCGCCATCACCACCAGCACATTGGGCAGGCCCTTGTACGAGGCCAGCATGTAGCTGAAGAACACCAGCAGACCGGCGAACACGGCCAGCTTGAGCGCGAACAGGCCGAAGGGCTCGGTCTCGATGCCGTGCTTGAGCTGGTTGTTGCGCGCGCGCAGGCTGGACAGGGCCAGCAGCACGGCGGCGGCGACGCCGATCAGCAGCGAGGTCAGGCGCAGGCTTTCGCCGCTGAACAGATCCGGGATGAAGCCGGAGCTGAGCATCTGGAACTCCTCGGGGAAGGGTCCGATGGACTGGCCCTGCAGCAGCGCCAGCGCCAGGCCCTTGAACACCAGCATGCCGGCCAGGGTGACGATGAAGGAGGGGATGCGGAAGAAGGCCACGAACCAGCCCTGCGCACCGCCGATCACGCCACCGACCAGCAGGCACACCAGCGAGGCGGGCACGAAGTGCCACTCGTAGCTGACCATCAGCACGGCGGCCAGCGCCCCGATGAAGCCGCAGACCGAGCCCACCGAGAGGTCGATGTGGCCGGCCACGATGACCAGCAACATGCCCAGCGCCATGATGACGATGTAGCTGTTCTGCAGCACCAGGTTGGTCAGGTTCAGCGGCTGCATCAGCGTGCCTTCGGTCATGACCTGGAAGAAGGCCATGATCGCGACCAGCGAGATCAGCATGCCGTACTCGCGGAAGTTGTGCTTGAGGAAGTCCAGCACGGGGCGGCTGTCGGACGGCGCCGCAAGGGCCGCGGGGGAGTGTTGTTGTTCCATGGGGTTCAGTGGCTGGTCACGATGGCGCGCATGATCTTTTCCTGGGAGGCCTCGGCGACCGGCATCTCGGCGACGAAGCGGCCTTCGTTCATCACGTAGATGCGGTCGGACAGGCCCAGCAGTTCGGGCATTTCGGAAGAGATCACGATCACGCACTTGCCCTCGGCCGCCAGCTGGGCGATGAGGGTGTAGATCTCGTACTTGGCGCCCACGTCGATGCCGCGCGTGGGCTCGTCGAGGATGAGCACCTCGGGTTCGGTGAAGAGCCATTTGCTCAGCACCACCTTCTGCTGGTTGCCGCCGGAGAGGTTGACCGTCTTCTGGCCCACACCCGAGCAGCGGATGCGCAGCTTCTCGCGGTAGCCCTGGGCCACGCTGTACTCGCGGCCATCGTCGATGACGCCGGCGCGCGAGACGGCCTCCAGGCGGGCCAGCGAGGTGTTGAACTGGATGTCTTCGGCCAGCACCAGGCCGTTGCCCTTGCGGTCCTCGGTCACGTAGGCCAGGCCGTGCGCGACCGCCTTGCCGACGGTGCTCACGTCGATGGGCTGGCCGTGCAGCCGCACCTCGCCGCTGATGCGCTGGCCCCAGGCGCGGCCGAACACGCTCATGGCGAACTCGGTGCGGCCGGCGCCCATGAGGCCGGCGATGCCGACGATCTCGCCGCGCCGCACCTGCAGGTTCACGCCCTTGATGACCTCGCGGTCGGCGTGCTGCGGGTGGTGCACCCGCCAGTCGCGCACCTCGAACACGGTCTCGCCGATGTCGGGCGTGCGGCGCGGGTAGCGGTCGGCCATCTCGCGGCCCACCATGCCGCGGATCACGCGGTCTTCGCTGACGGGCGCGCCCTGGCAGTCGATGGTCTCCACCGTGCTGCCGTCGCGCAGGATGGTCACCGAGTCGGCCACGCGGGCGATCTCGTTGAGCTTGTGGGAAATCAGGATGCAGGTGATGCCCTGGGCCTTGAGTTCGAGCAGCAGGTCCAGCAGGGCCTGGCTGTCGTTTTCGTTCAGGCTGGCGGTGGGCTCGTCCAGGATCAGCAGCTTGACCTGCTTGGACAGCGCCTTGGCGATCTCCACCAGCTGCTGCTTGCCCACGCCCAGATCGGTGATGCGGGTCGAGGGCGACTCTTTCAGGCCCACCTTGCGCAGCAGCTCCTGTGTCTGGCGGTGCGCGGCCATCCAGTCGATCACGCCGCGGTGCGCGATCTCGTTGCCGAGGAACACGTTCTCGGTGATCGACAGCAGCGGCACCAGGGCCAGCTCCTGGTGAATGATGATGATGCCCAGCTGTTCGCTGTCGTGGATGCCGCCGAAGTGGTGCTCCTGGCCGTCGAACAGGATCTGGCCGGCGTAGCTGCCCGAGGGGTAGACCCCCGAGAGCACTTTCATGAGCGTGGACTTGCCGGCGCCGTTTTCACCCACCAGGGCATGGATCTCGCCGGCGCGCACGCGCAGGTTGACCTGGTTGAGCGCGACCACGCCGGGGAAGGTCTTGCGGATGGACCGCATTTCCAGAAGGGTTTGCAAGGCGGATTCCTCGGTACACAGGGGGCCGGGAGCCCTGTCGGTCAGGCTCCCGGCAGCAGGCCGCTCACTTGAGCTGCGATTCCTTGTAGTAGCCGCTGTCCACCAGCACCTTCTTCCAGTTGCCCGCGTCGACCGGCACCGGCTTGAGCAGGTAGCTGGGCACCACCTTCACGCCGTTGTTGTAGGTCTTGGTGTCGTTGATCTCAGGCTGCTTGCCCGAGAGCGTGGCGTCCACCATGTTGGCCGTGACCTTGGCCAGCTCCCGCGTGTCCTTGAAGATGGTCGAGTACTGCTCGCCCTTCAGGATGGATTTGACCGAGGGGATCTCGGCGTCCTGGCCGCTGACGACGGGGCAGGGCTGTTGCGCCGTGCAGTAGCCCACGCCCTTGAGCGAGGACAGGATGCCGATGGACAGGCCGTCGTACGGGCTCAGCACCGCGTGCACCTTGTCCTTGCCGTAGAAGGCCGAGAGCAGGTTGTCCATGCGGGCCTGGGCCACGGCGCCGTCCCAGCGCAGCGTGCCGACCTTGTCCATGCCCATCTGCTTGCTGCGCACCACCAGCTTGCCGCTGTCGATGTAGGGCTTGAGCACGCTCATGGCGCCGTCGTAGAAGAAGAAGGCGTTATTGTCGTCGGGCGAACCGCCGAACAGCTCGATGTTGAACGGGCCCTTGCCCTGCTTGAGGCCGAGCTTGTCGACGATGGAGGTGGCCTGCTGCACGCCGACCTGGAAGTTGTCGAAGGTGGCGTAGTAGTCGACGTTCTTGCTGCCCTTGATCAGGCGGTCGTAGGCGATGACCTTGACGCCCTTGTCGGCCGCGTTCTGCAGCGCCTTGGACAGCGTGGTGCCGTCGATGGAGGCGATCACCAGCACCTTCACGCCCTTGGTGATCATGTTCTCGATCTGCGCCAGCTGGTTCGGGATGTCGTCCTCGGCGTACTGCAGGTCGGTCTTGTAGCCGCGGTCCTTGAGGACCTTGACCATGTTGTCGCCGTCGGCAATCCAGCGCGCGGACGACTTGGTGGGCATGGAGATGCCGATGGTGCCTTTGTCCTGCGCGAAAGCGCCGGTGGTGAAGGCCGCAGCGGCCAGCGCGACGGCGCAAAGCACGTGGCGGCGGTTGGGGATGTTCAAGTGGGTCTCCTCGGGGGTGGTGCCGCGCGGTCGTCCGCGCGGCGGTCTGGTTGTTGTAGGGGGATCAGTACTTGCGCTTGGGGAACTCGGCGGCGGCGGTCTCCATGGGGAAGATGCCTTCTTCGGTCACGATGCGGCGCGGCAGCGTCTTGCCGGCCTTGAGGTCCTTGACGGCCTGCATCAGCTGGGGGCCGAGCAGCGGGCTGCATTCGACGCTGACGTTGAGCTTGCCGGCGATCATGGCTTCGAAGGCGCCCTTCACCGCATCGATGGAGATGATCACGATGTCCTTGGCGGGCTTCATGCCGGCTTCTTCGATGGCCTGGATCGCGCCGATGGCCATGTCGTCGTTGTGCGCGTAGAGCACGTTGATCTTCTTGCCCTCGGCCTTCAGGAAGGCTTCCATCACTTCCTTGCCCTTGGCGCGGGTGAAGTCGCCGGTCTGGCTGCGGATGATCTTGAACTTCGGATCGGCCTTGATGATTTCCTCGAAGCCCTTCTTGCGGTCGATGGCCGGCGCCGAGCCCACGGTGCCCTGCAGCTCGACGATGTTGACCTCGCCCTTCTGGTCCTTCATCTTCTCGACCAGCCAGCGACCGGCCTTGCGGCCTTCTTCCACGAAGTCCGAGCCCATGAAGCTCACCCACAGCGACTCGTCCTTCTCGTTGACGGCGCGGTCGGTCAGGATCACCGGGATCTTGGCGGCCTTGGCTTCGCGCAGCACGGCGCCCCAGCCGCTTTCCACGACCGGCGAGAAGGCGATCACGTCGACCTTCTGGGCGATGAAGGAGCGGATGGCCTTGATCTGGTTCTCCTGCTTCTGCTGGGCGTCGGCGAACTTCAGTTCGATGCCGGCTTCCTTGGCCGAGGACTTGATCGACTCGGAGTTGGCGGTGCGCCACTCCGACTCGGCCCCGATCTGGCTGAAGCCCAGCACGATGGGCTTCTGCGCGAAGGCACCACCCGGCAGCATCAGGGCCACGGGGGCGGCGGCCAGCGCGGTCACCAGGGTGCGGCGTTGCAGTTGTTTCATGTTGTCTGTCTCCTGTCTCTGGTTGGTTGAAGCTAAAGGTCAGGCCAGCATGTAACTGGTCTTGACGGTGGTATAGAACTCCGCCGCGTAGCGGCCTTGTTCCCGGGATCCGTGGCTGGAGTCCTTGCGTCCGCCGAACGGAACATGGAAATCCACGCCGGCGGTCGGCAGGTTCACCATGGTCATGCCCACCTGCGCGTGGCGACGGAAGTGCGTCGCGTGCTTGAGCGAGGTGGTGCAGAGGCCGGCACACAGACCGAACGGCGTGTCGTTCGCCAGTTCGAGCGCGTGCCCGTAGTCGTCGGCCCGCAGCACGCAGGCGATGGGACCGAAGATCTCTTCGCGGGCGATGCGGTGCCCGGGTTCGGCCAGCCACAGCGCAGGGCTCATGTAGTGGCCGGGGGTCTCGCGCTCCAGGCGCTCGCCGCCGAAAACGTGCTCGGCGCCTTCGTCCGCGCCGATGGCCATGTAGGACAGGTTCTGCTCCAGCTGGGCGCCGTCGACCACCGGGCCCATCTCGGTGCCGCGGGTGAGGGCGTGGCCCACCTTCAGCGCGGCCAGGCGCTGGGTCAGCCGGGCGACGAAGGCGTCGTGCACCGGCGCCTCCACGATCAGGCGGCTGGACGCGGTGCAGCGCTGGCCGGTGGAGAAGTACGAGCCCTGCAGCGCGCAGTCCACCGCCTGGTCCAGGTCGGCGTCGGCCAGCACGATCAGCGGGTTCTTGCCGCCCATTTCCAGCTGGACCTTGGCCTGGCGCGCGGCGGTGGTGGCGAGGATGCGGCGCCCGGTGGACACCGAGCCGGTGAAGCTCACCGCGTTCACCCGCGGGTGCTCCACCAGGGTCTGGCCGACCTCGCGGCCGCTGCCCATGATGAGGTTGAAGGTGCCGGCGGGCAGGCCGCAGCGGCTGAGGATTTCGGCCAGCGCCCAGCCGCAGGTGGGCACCAGCTCGGCCGGCTTGAACACCACGGTGTTGCCGTAGGCCAAGGCCGGCGCGATCTTCCAGGCGGGGATGGCGAAGGGAAAGTTCCAGGGCGCGATCACCGCGACCACGCCGACCGGCTCGCGGGTGATGTCGACCTGCACCCCGGGTCGCACCGAGGCCAGGGTCTCGCCGCCGATGCGCAGCGCCTCGCCGGCGAAGAACTTGAAGATGTTGCCGGCCCGCGCGACCTCGGCGATGGCCTCGGGCAGGGTCTTGCCTTCCTCGCGCGCCAGCAGCTCGCCCAGTTCGTCCTTGCGCGCCAGCAGCTCGCTGCCGGCCAGGTCCAGCGCGTCGGCGCGGCGCTGCGGGGTGCTCAGGCTCCACTGCGGCAGGGCGTCGGCCGCGGCGGCGATCGCCAGTTCGGTCTGGTTGCGGTCGGCGCGGGCGAACTCGGCCACCACCTCCCGCGTGTCCGAGGGGTTGACGCTGATGCCGGTGGTGGCACCGCTGACCCAGCGGCCATTGATCAGGTGCCGCGGCTGGTGCCGGATCTCGCCGAGTTTCATGTGCTTGCTGATGCCCAGTGGTGACGTTGGCCGGCAGTCTAGGAGCGTTTTTAATATCAATCCAATCGTTTTTCAGACAAAATTGATATCTTTCTTGGCATTCTCGAAAACCCCCGATGAGCAACTACAACCACTGGTTCATCCGCGCCCGGCTCAAGACCCGCCAGCTGCTTCTGCTGGTGGCCCTGGCCGAGGAGGGCAACATCCACCGCGCGGCCCAGGTGCTGAGCATGACCCAGCCGGCCGCGTCCAAGCTGCTCAAGGACCTGGAGGAGGTGCTGGGCGTGCCGCTGTTCGAGCGCCTGCCCCGGGGCATGAGCCCCACCTGGTACGGCGAGACCATGATCCGCCACGCGCGCATGGCGCTGGCCAGCCTGAACCAGGCGCACGATGAGCTGTTGGCGCTCAAGACCGGTCATTTCGGCCAGGTGGGCATCGGCGCCATCACGTCGCCCGGCCTGAGCCTGCTGCCGCCGGCGGTGGCCCTGGTCAAGCAGGAGCACCCCAATCTGCGAATTTCGCTGGAGATCGAGACCAGCCCGGTGCTGCTGGACCGGCTGGAGCAGGGCAAGCTGGACATCGTGGTGGGGCGCCTGTTCGCCGAACACGACAAGGGCAACCTGGCCTACGAGCCGCTGACCGGGGAGCTGGTGTCTGCCGTGACGCGCCCGGGGCATCCGCTGATGGGGGTGAGCAACCTGAGCCTGCGCGACGTGCACGGCGCGGGCTGGATCGTGCCGCCGGCCGGCAGCGTGCTGCGCCACCGCTTCGACCTGATGTTCCAGCAGGAGGGGCTGAGCCCGCCGATCAACACCATCGAGACCTCGGCCCTGCTGTTCATGACGCGCATGCTGCAGCAGAGCGACATGGTGGGCGTGGTGGCGAGCGAGGTGGCGAACTACTACGCCTCGCACGGGCTGCTGAGCGTGCTGCCCATGGACATGCCCTGCCACATGGACGCCTTCGGCCTCATCACCCGCACCGACCGCCTGCTCTCGCCCGGCGCCAAGGTGATGATGAAGGCGCTCAAGCAGACCTGTCTGACGCAGTATGGCATCAGGCTGTCCGCCTGATGCACCCCCTGCGCCGCTTCGCGTCTTCCCCCTCTCTCGCCTTCGGCGGGAGGGGGACGGCACCAGAGGCCCGGCGGAGCCGGTTCCTCGGTGCCCCTGGAAGGGGGCATCGCTTCAGGTCCAGCCGCCGTCCACGACAAACTCCTGCGCGGTGCACATCGCCGAATCGTCGGCCGCCAGGAACAGCACCATGCTGGCCACGTGGTCTGGCCGCAGCTGGTCGGGCAGGCACTGGTTGCGCGCAATCTCCTGTTCGCCCGCGGCGTCCAGCCACAGCCGCACCTGCCGCTCGGTCATCACCCAGCCCGGGGTGATGGTGTTGACGCGGATGTGGTCCTTGCCCAGCGAGGCGGCCAGCCCGCGGGTGAGCCCGTTCACCGACGACTTGGCGATGGCGTAGCAGGGGTAGTCCGGGTTCTTGGTCTGCCAGCCGATGGAGCCGAAGTTGATCACCGAGCCGCCGCCCAGGCGGCGCATGCCGGGCACCACCGACTGCACCGCGAACAGGGCGGGGCGCTGGTTGATGGCCATGCGCTCGTCGAAGTAGGCGGGGGTGAGGTCTTCCAGGCGGTGGCGGTCGTCGCTGGCCACGTTGTTGACCAGCACGCCGAAGTCGCCCAGGGCGGCCGCCGCGTCCGCGATGGCGGCCTGCAGCGCGGCGATGTCCTTGACGTCGACCGCGCGCCACCAGGGGCGGGCGTGCCCCTCGTCGGCCAGTTGCTGCGAGAGTGCTTCGGCGGCGGACGCCGCCACATCGACAAAGGCGACCTGGGCGCCCTGGCGGGCCAGGGCCGCCACGACCGCCGCACCGATGCCGGTGGCGCCGCCGGTGACGAACACCCGGCGGCCCTGCAGGCTGGGGTAGCGGGCGGCCAGCGCGCTGGCGGCGGGGACGTCGGGGTTGTTGTGGAGTGACATATATAAATAGATATCTGAAAAATCAAAATTGCAATCAAACAGATATCAATCTGAACGCATAATGCGCCGAACGTCAAGCCCCGCCCTTGGAGACACCATGCCGCGCCTGCCTTCCGTACCCGCCCACCGCGAGCCCTTCCAGGTGACCGACGAGGTGCGCTGCCTCTGGCCGGCGGCGGCGGTGCTGGGCGAGGGCGGGCTCTGGTCGGTGTCGCGGCGGTGCCTGTTCTGGGTAGACATCCTCTCGCGCCACATCCACCGGCTCGATCCCGCCACCGGCGCGCGGCAGAGCTGGACCTTTGACGAGGAGGTGTCGGCGCTGGCCGAGCGTCGCACCGGCGAGGGCCTGGCGATCGCGCTGCGCCGGGGGCCGGCGTTCTGGAACCCCGACCAGCCGGGCCAGCCGCCGCGCTACCTGTGCAAGCCCGAACCCGAACGCAGCGACAACCGCTTCAACGACGCCCGCTGCGACGCCGCAGGGCGCTGGTGGATGGGCAGCATGGACTTCGGCTGCGCGCTGCCCACCGGCTCGCTCTACCGCGTCGGGGCCGACGGCGCCTGGGCGCGCATGGACGAAGGCTTCGCCGTCACCAATGGCCCGACCTGGATCGCCCAGGGCCGGACCATGCTGTTCAACGACACCGTCAACGGCCAGGTGCTGGCCTACGACAGCGATCCCGACACCGGCGAGATCGGCGGGCGCCGCCTCTGGCTGCAGTTCGCGCCGGAGGACGGCGTGCCCGATGGCATGACCACCGATGCGCTGGGGCGGGTGTGGATCTGCCACTGGGGCGGCGGCTGCGTCTCCTGCCACGACCCCGACACCGCGCAGGAGCTGGCGCGGGTGCGCCTGCCGGTGAGCCAGGTGACCTCGTGCACCTTCGGCGGGCCGGACCTCTCGACCCTGTTCATCACCTCCGCGCGCTTCAGCCTGGACGAGGCGGCGCTGGCCCGCGAGCCGCTGGCCGGCGGCCTGTTCGCCGTGCGACCGGGTGTGGCGGGCCTTCCCGCATCGCCCTTCGCGGGCTGATCTTCATCGCACCCACCACAGGAGCAGACCATGGGCGAACAGAGTTTTGGCGGCGTGCACTGGATCGAACAGCACGCGCAGCGGCTGGCCGTGATGCCCGGGGCCGGCGGCGGAGTCGTGGCCTGGCAGTGGGTGCGCGGTGGCGAGCCGGTCGACCTCTGGCGGGCGTGGGATGGCCGCACCCCGCGCATGCAGGCGCTGGCCAGCTACCCGCTGCTGCCCTGGTCCAACCGCATCAGCGGCGGCGGCTTCGAGCACGCCGGGCGCTTCCATGCGCTGGCGCCCAACACGCCCGACGACCCGTACCCGATCCACGGCGACGGCTGGCTGCAGCCCTGGCAGCTGACCCGTTCCAGCGAAGACGACGGTGTGCAGATGCAGCTGCGCAGCGCGGGCTACGGCGGCAGCCCGTACCACTACGAGGCCAGCCAGTCGTTCAGCTTGGTCGACGGGGGCATGGTGCAGTCGCTGAGCGTGACCAACCGGGGCGAACATCCGCTGCCCTTCGGCCTGGCCCAGCACCCCTGGTTCACGCGCACGCCCGGGTGCCGCCTGAGCGCCCGCGTCGATGGCGTGTGGCTGGCCCGGCCCGACAAGATCCCGACCGGCTACACCACCGACTTCCCCGAAGGCTGGAACCTGGGCCAGGGCGCGCTGGTGGACCGCCTCGTGATCGACAACGGGTTCGGTGGCTGGGACGGCGAGGCGCTGATCGAATGGCCCGAGCGCGACCTGGCGCTGCGCATGCACAGCACGCTGACGCTGCCCGACGGTTCGCAGGCGCGCCCGGACTGCCTGCTCTACGCGCCGGCCGAACCGCCGGTGTTCTGCTTCGAGCCGATCAGCCACCCCATCGACGCCGCGCATTTGCCCGGCCAGCCCGGCTGGACCGAGGTGGCGCCAGGCCAGTCCATGGCACTGGTGGTGGCGTGGCGCTTCAGCACGTCACCGGCAGACCGGTCCGCAGCGACTGCGTGATCGCCTGGCCGATGCGCGTGGCCTCGGTGAGCCTCAGCGGTGCTAGGCGCTCACCGCCCGCAACGCGTTATTGCACACGGCTGAGGTGCGTGCCCATGCCCACCTGCCGCGTGCCGGCGGTGCTGATGACTCCGGTGGTGGTCTCGTGGCCGTGCGACATGGTGCGGCTGGCATAGAACACCACGCGCTGCCCGCCCTCGACTACCCCAACGTGATGGCAGGGCCGAACCGCTTCTGGGGCTTCAAGAACGACCCGGCGCACGAATGGCTGTTGACGTAGGGAGCGTGCTCTCCCCCCTGCGCCGCTGACGCGGCTTCCCCCTCTCTGGCGCGCCTGCGGGGCGGGGAGGGGGGAACGGCATCTGCGGCCCGGCAAAGCCGGTTCCGCGATACCCCTGGAGTGCAGACACGCACTCCGTCGAGGTGTCAGGCCAGTTCATGGCGATCGGCTGCCGCGTAAAGGTCTTGCGCGAACGCCGGATCGCTCTGGGCCACGTCGTCGGCCATGGCGCGCAGCTGCTCGGCTTCTTCGAAGCGGGTCAGGGGGCGGGCCGTCTTGGCCGTGCGCGAGTCGAACCAGCCGGCGAACATTTCGCGGACGGTGCTCAGAAAGTGGGCGGAATGGGAAAAGGTTGCAGTGCTCATGACACGCTCCTGATGACAACAGCGGATTTGCTGCACTGCAGTATAGGGTAAACCCTAGGTTTTGTGTCGTGATGTATGTCCGGTGTTTTGGGGAGCGCTCTCCAGATCGCCGAACCCGTCCGCCAGCGCCTCGCGCAGGAAGTTCACCAGCGCCGACACCGCCAGCGGCACGTGGGCCGAATATGGGCGGATCGCGTAAAGCCGGTCGGCGAACGAGCCCACCGGCGTCCAGCCGGGCAGCACCTCCACCAGCTTGCCGGCTTTCAGGGCCGCCTGCGCGCTGAAGTCCGGCAGCAGCGCGATGCCCAGCCCGTCCAGGGCCGCGTCGCGCAGCGCCTCGCTGTTGTTGGCGGCCAGCGAGCCGCGCACCTGCACCGTCACGCGCTCGCCCAGGCGAGCATCGCGCGGCTCCAGCGTCCAGGCCGGGTTGTCCTGCGAGCGCGGGTAGTGCAGGCAGTTGTGTTCCACCAGATCGGCCGGGTGTTTCGGCGTGCCCTGGCGCCGCAGGTAGGCGCGGTTGGCCACCAGCACCGAGTGCGTGGCGCACAGCGTCCAGGCCACGTGCGTGTCCGGCGGGTGGGCGGTGTGGCGGATCGCGAGGTCGAAGCCCTCGGTGGCCAGCGAGGACAGCCGGTCCGACAGGTTCAGCTCGATGCGCACCTCCGGGTGCTGGCGCAAGAACTCGGCCAGCCGCGGCACCAGCTGCTGCCGCG
Organism: Hydrogenophaga sp. H7; assembly: GCF_002025745.1. Classification (NCBI taxonomy): domain Bacteria; kingdom Pseudomonadati; phylum Pseudomonadota; class Betaproteobacteria; order Burkholderiales; family Comamonadaceae; genus Hydrogenophaga; species Hydrogenophaga sp. H7. Next base: position 125,145 of record NZ_MCIC01000015.1, read on the forward strand.
CCAGCGCCACCGGCGCGGTCAGCCGGATCAGGCCGCGCGGCGCACCGGCCAGATCGCGCACCTGGGCCACGCTCTGCGCGATCTGGTCGAAAGCCGGGCGGGCCTGGTCGGCCAGCCGCTGGCCGGCCTCGGTCAGGCGCACGCTGCGCGTGGTGCGCTGCACCAGGGCCACGCCGGCCAACCGCTCCAGCTCGGCGATGCGCTGGCTCATGGCCGCCTTGCTCACACCCAGCCGCGCGGCAGCGGCCGTGTAGCTGCCCTGCTGGTCCAGCACGGTGAGCCAGTGCACGTGGCCCCACAGCTCATGGATCTTCTGTTCGTTCATGGTCCGATTGTTCACCAATGTGAACAATCAATTCAAGGTTTCGGTCTTGTATCGACGAGGTCCGGTTCCTAGACTGCGGGCATTCATCCACCGGAGACACATTCATGAACGCACGCCACCCCGCCGTCACCGACATTCCGCACTACGTCGCGGGCGCCCGCTTCGCCGGCAGCGCCACGCGCAGCCAGACCGTGACCAACCCCGCCACCGGCGCCGTCACCGGCCAGGTGCCGCTGGCCAACGCCGCGGACGTGGATGCCGCGGTGGCCGCCGCGCAGGCCGCGTTCCCCGCCTGGTCCGACACGCCGCCGATCCGCCGCGCCCGCGTGATGTTCAAGTTCCTGGAGCTGGTCAACCAGCACAAGGACGAGCTGGCCCACGCCATCACCGCCGAGCACGGCAAGGTCTTCACCGACGCGCAGGGCGAAGTGGCCCGCGGCATCGACATCATCGAGTTCGCCTGTGGCATCCCGCAGCTGCTCAAGGGCGACTTCACCGACCAGGTCTCCACCGGCATGGACAACTGGACCATCCGCCAGCCCCTGGGCGTGGTGGCCGGCATCACGCCGTTCAACTTCCCGGTCATGGTGCCCATGTGGATGTTCCCGGTGGCGATTGCCGCTGGCAACACCTTCGTGCTCAAGCCCAGCCCGACCGATCCGACCCCGTCGCTGTTGATCGCCGACCTGCTCAAGCAGGCCGGTCTGCCCGATGGTGTGTTCAACGTCGTGCACGGTGACAAGGAGGCCGTGGACGCGCTGCTGGTGCACCCGGACGTGAAGGCCATCAGCTTCGTCGGCTCCACCCCCATCGCCAACTACATCTACGAAACCGGCGCCCACCACGGCAAGCGCGTGCAGGCCCTGGGCGGCGCCAAGAACCACATGGTGGTGATGCCCGATGCCGACCTGGACCAGGCGGTGGACGCCCTGGTCGGCGCGGCCTACGGCTCGGCCGGCGAGCGCTGCATGGCCATCAGCGTGGCGGTGCTGGTGGGCGACGTGGCCGAGAAGATCATGCCCAAGCTGATCGAGCGCACGAAGACGCTGAAGGTGCTCAACGGCACCAACCTGGCTGCCGAGATGGGCCCCATCGTCACCGCCGCCGCGCATGCCCGCATCAGCGGCTACATCGACGCCGGCCAGGCCGAAGGCGCGCAGCTGCTGGTCGATGGCCGCGGCTTCGACGGCAAGCAGGCCGGGGAGGGTTGCGACAACGGTTTCTGGATGGGCGGCACGCTGTTCGACCACGTGACGACCGACATGAAGATCTACAAGGAAGAGATCTTCGGCCCGGTGCTCAGCTGCGTGCGCGTGGCCGACTTCGGTGAAGCCGTGCAGCTCATCAACGACCACGAGTTCGGCAACGGCACGAGCTGCTTCACCCGTGATGGCAACGTGGCCCGTGAGTTCGCGCGCCGCATCCAGGTGGGCATGGTGGGCATCAACGTGCCGATCCCGGTGCCGATGGCGTGGCAGGGCTTTGGTGGCTGGAAGAAGAGCCTGTTTGGCGACATGCACGCCTATGGCGAAGAGGGCGTGCGCTTCTACACCAAGCAGAAGTCGATCATGCAGCGCTGGCCGGAATCGATTGGCAAGGGCGCCGAGTTCGTGATGCCGACGGCCAAGTAATCTTTTTTGACTGTCTGGATGGCCTCGTTGCGCTTTGGCGTGGCGAGGCTTTTTTCTTTGGCTGCTTCTGCGGCGGGTCTGAGCTGGGGCGGAGGGCTGCGCTCATGTCCCCCCGGACCGGGCTTTGCCCGGTCCTCCTCCTTTACTTCGCTTCGCCCTCCATCCCAGCTCAGACCTGGATTCGCGTTGGTGCGCCCACCGGGGATCGCGTGCTTGTCGAGTCTTCTCGGGATGGCGGGGTCAGGGTCTCGTTTCGACCCTGAGGGGACATTCGCTGTCCTGATCTCGCCACCTTGAAGCTGCCGGCTGAACGCCCCTCCAGGCAAGTCGGTGCAAGCCGCAGCGGCACTGCCACGATCTTTACTTGCCGTGTGCGCGGGTTGATGCACTGCCGGCGGCGGGGCTGTGCATCCTGGCGTCAGACGCGGTACTTCTTGAACCAGTCGCCCGCCAGCTTTTGCGCGTAGGTGGCGGCGGCCTTGTCGTAGGTGGGCCGGTAATCGGCGTTGAAGCCGTGGTCGACGTTTGGGAACACCACGATCTCCGAGCCGCTGCCGCCCTGGTTGATCAGGCCGCGCATCTTGGCGATGGTCTCCTGCTTGACGAAGGCGTCGATGCCGGATTACAGGCCCAGCACCGGCACCCTGATCTCGTCGGCGAAGTCGATCGGGTCCTGCGGGCGCAGCTCGGGCGTCTTCAGGCCTTCGAGCAGGCCGTCGTACGCCACGGCGGCGTTCAGGTTGCCGTTGTGGCGGGCGTAGACCCAGGCCGTGCGGCCGCCCCGGGAGTAGCCCACTAGGCCGGTGCGCTTGGCGTCGGCGTGGCCGCTGGCGCGTGCAAAGCCAAGGGTGGCGTCGAGGTCGGCGCAGACCTGGGCGTCGGGCACCTTGGACACCGCCTGCGACAGGATGGCCGGGATGTCGGTCATCCTCGACACATCGCCCTGGCGGGCGAACATCTCGGGCGCGATGGCGAAGTCACCCATCTTGGCGTAGCGGCGGCACATGTCCTTGATGTGCTCGTGCACGCCGAAGATCTCCTGCACCACCAGCATCACCGGGAACTTGCCGGGGCCAGCCGGCATCGCCCGGTCAGCCGGGAGAATGTGGGTTTCCGCCTGGGCTGCTGCGCAGTCGAGTCAGGACGAAGCCTGTGTCGGTGCGGCGGTGCGTGCGGTGATGGGTGCGACTTATCAGCCCGGCAACTTCGCCGCCAGCAGATCGATTTTCTCGATGACTGGCGGCGTGCTCAGCAGCGCAGCGGCGTTGGCCATCAATGCGGCGGCGATGGCGCCTTGCAGGTGAGCCTCGCGCCCGGCCTCGTCGGCAAAGGCGTCAAACACGCCGAAGGTCGAGGGGCCGAACTTCAAGGCGAACCAGGCGGTGGTGCCCGACTCCGCGTTGGCGAGCGGCAGCGCGCCGGCCAGGAATTCGGCAACCGCGGCCTCCTGGCCGGGTTTGGCTTCGAGACGGACGAACAGGGCGAACTTGGTCATGGCGTGATCCTTGGTCTTTACGGGTGGGTGTTTCAGGGAGCCCGCAGCTTAAGCGGTGTCGGCAATTTCCACGAGGGGCAGGAAAGACAATATTGATATCATTTCTGCCATGCGAATTCACCTGCTTGTCTTGGATGGCGTGTTCGACCTGGGCTTGGCGGCCCTGACCGACACACTCAGCACGGCCAACGCACTGGCGGGCTCGCTCGAACAGCCGCCAGCGCCTATCGAGGTCACGCTGGTCGGCGTGCAGCGCCGCGTGCGCACGGCGCAAGGTCTGACAGTGCCCGTGGTGCCCGTGCACGGTGTGCAGAACCCCGACGTCGTGCTCATGCCCGCGCTTGGCGCCAAGATGCCGGACACGCTCGCGGCGCGGCTGGCATGTGCGGACGTGGCCGACGCGGTCGTCGCGTTGCAGCAGTGGTCCGGCGCCGGAGCGGCGGTCGGTGCCGCCTGCACCGGCACCTTCTTGCTGGCGGAGAGCGCGCTGCTCGACGGTCAACGCGCCACGACCTCATGGTGGCTGGCGCCGATGTTCCGGCAGCGCTATCCGCGCGTGCTGCTCGATGATTCCCGCATGCTCGTGAACTCGGCCGGCTTCACCACGGCCGGTGCCGCCTTGGCCCACCTTGATCTGGCGTTGAGCATCGTGCGCAGCTGCAGCCCGACGCTGGCGGCGCTGGCGGCGCGTTACCTGCTGGTCGAGGCACGCGGCTCGCAAGCGGAGTTCGTGATCCCCGATCACCTTGCCCACGCCGACCCGGTAGTCGAGCGCTTCGAAAGCTGGGCCCGCCAGCGGCTCGCGCACGGGTTCTCTCTTGCACAAGCGGCCGTCGCAACAGGGACCAGCGAGCGCACCTTGGCGCGACGCCTGCAGGGCGTGTTGGGTAGGTCACCACTGTCGTATTTCCAGGATCTGCGCGTCGAGCGTGCTGTTCATCTGCTGCGCACCAGCACCGACAGCGTCGACCAGATCGCCGCGCAGATCGGCTACTCCGACGGCGTGACCCTGCGCGCCTTGTTGCGACGCAAGCTGGGCCGCGGCGTGCGGGAGTTGCGCGCCGGCGGCTGATCGGATTTGCACTGGGCCGCACGCCGGAGCATTGAACCGCCCAGGAGCAGTCATCTCCCAATGCCTGCTCCTGGCCGAAACAGGTCAATCCGAAAGGTGAATGACCGCCGCCACGCGCGCCAACCCCCGGACCGGCGCGCCGGGGTGTCCTGCAGAGCGAAGTAAAGGAGGAGACGGCCGCAGGCCGTCGGGGGACATGAGCGGCGCAGGGCGCCCCGGTGCACCGGTCCAGCGAGCGAGGCGCCGCGCGGCGGCGCACGGGGCCCTGCCCAATGAGAGGTCGACTGCGGGCTGTCTGGTGGACTGGAGGCCGCGCCGAACACCCTTACGGTTCGGGCAGCTTCGACAGCTCCAGGCAGATCTCCTCTTTCAGGCGCAGCAGGTGGGGGGCGAGGGTCTTGATCCAGCGCTCGGGCGGTTCCTGTGTGGACATGCTGACGTTGACGACGCAGAGGCCTTCCGAGGACGGGAACGCCGTGGCCAGCGCCAGGACCTCGGGCTGCCAGCTGGCCCAGCAATAGCCCTTGGACTTCATGCTCTCCATCGACGCCTCGATGGCCTTTTTGACCTCCGGCCAGTGCCGGCCGTTGCGCTTTTTGAAGATGGGCTCCAGCAGCCGGTAGCGGCCCGCAGGCGCCGCCGCCAGGTACGCCCGGCCCAGCGAGGTGAGTTCCATGGGCACGCGCTGGCCGGACACGACATTGCGCAAAGCCACGCGCCGGTTGTAGCGGATCGACTCCAGGTAGACCATCTCGTCCCGGTCGGGGTAGGCCAGACCGACGTTGATGCGTTCGCGCTCGGCCAGCGCGCGCATGCGCGGCGCGGCGATGGCCAGCACCTGCGAGCCCGATCGCATCGCATGCCCCAGGCTGAGCACCAGCGGCGCGAGCCGGTAGGCGCGGCGGGCGCGGTCCTGCTGCAGCAGGCCGGCCGCGACCAGGGTCTGGGTCAGGCGGCTCACCGTGGAGTTGGACAGGCCGGTGCGCTCCGCGATCTCGCTGTTGCCCAGCAGGTCCGACCCCGGCCGGAAGGCGCGCAGGATGTCGGCGCCACGCAGGAGGGAGCGGTTGGAAGCCGATCGGCCGGGGTGTTCTTCGAGCGGATTCATGGCGCGCCTTTCGAGGGTTTGCCCAGGTGTCTGGGTGGCATTTCACTCGTTCAGAGGGTCATTCTAAATTCCACTGAATGGAATTGCGTGGGTCTCAAAAAGGACCCACGGTCCTAAGCTCAGGACTCGCCCAACCGGTCGATGCGGCGCCGAACCAGAGGCAGCTCCCGACCCCTTTCCACCCAGGAGACACCCCATGAAGTTCTTTCCCATTTCCCTGCGCGGCCTGGCCACCGGCCTGTGCCTGAGTCTGGCGGCGTTCGCCGGTGCGGCCCATGCCGAGTACCCGGCGGACAAGCCGGTGCGCATCGTCGTGCCGTTCGCCCCTGGCGGTGGCACCGACCTGATTGCCCGCACCCTGGGCCTGGGCATGTCGCAGGCGCTGGGGCAGACGGTGATCGTCGAAAACAAGCCCGGTGCGGGCACCGTGATCGGCACCGACCTGGTGGCCAAGAGTGCGCCCGATGGCTACACCCTGGTGATCGCCACCATGGCGCACGCGGTGAACCCCAGCCTGCTCAGCAAGCTGCCCTACAACAACGACACCGCATTCGCGCCGGTGAGCCTGGTGGGCAAAGGCCCGAACGTGCTGGTGGTGCGCACCGAAAGCCCGTACAAGTCGGTGAAGGACATCCTGGACGCCGTGAAGTCGGGCAAGAAGCTGACCTACGCCTCCCAGGGCAACGGCACCTCGGCCCACCTGGCCGGTGAAATGTTCGTCAACCTCACCAAGGCCGATCTGCTGCACATCCCCTACCGCGGCGCCGGTCCGGCCATGAACGACCTGCTCGGTGGCCAGGTGGACCTGTTCTTCGGCACCGCCGCCGCGGTGTCCAGCATGGTGGAACAGGGCAAGCTGCGCGCCCTGGCGGTGACCACACCCGAGCCGTCGCCCGCGTTCAAGGGGGTGCCCACCGTGGCGGCCACGGTGCCCGGCTACTCGGTGGAGAGCTGGTACGGCTTCTTCGTCCCCGCCGGCACGCCGGCCCCCGTGATCGCCAAGCTCAATGCCGCCATCAAGAAGGCCGCGCAAAGCCCCGAGTTCGTGAAGAAGGTGGAGCACGAAGGCCTGGTCGTCAACGCGTCCGATCCCGCGGAGTTCGACCGTTATGTGAAGACCGAAGAGGCGCGCTGGAGAAAGATCGTCAAGGAAAACAACATCAAGGCCGACTGAGCCGCGGATGCCCGACATGGACTACACCCTGATTGAACTGACCGTGAGCGAAGGCATTGCCACGCTCACCCTCAACCGCCCCGATAAGCGCAACGCCATGAGCGACGGCATGCGCTCGGAATTCATCCACGCACTGGAGTCGGTGACCGCCGACAAGGCGATCCGCGCCCTGGTGCTCACCGGCGCCGGCAAGGGCTTCTGCGCCGGGGGTGACATTGCGGGCATGCAAAAGCGCATGAACGCCCCGGCCGGCGAGGTGGGCTTCAACGGCTGGCACCGCCAGCAGCGCGTGCACCACACGCAGGCCCTGCTGCACACCTGCCCCAAGCCCGTGATCGCCGCGGTCAATGGCGCGGCCTCCGGCCTGGGGGCCGACACCGCGCTGGCCTGCGACTTCATCATCGCCAGCGAGTGGGCGAGTTTCGCCTGGTCGTATGTGCTGCGCGGCATCGTCCCGGACGGTGGTGGCATGTATTTCCTGCCGCGCCGCGTGGGCCTGGCCAGGGCCAAGGAACTCATCTTCACTGGCCGCCAGGTCAAGGTGGACGAAGCGCTGGCGCTGGGCATCGTGGACCGCAAGACCGGCGCCGACACGCTGCTGGCCGACGCCCAGGCCTGGGCCGCCGAGCTGAGCCAGGCCTCCAGCACGGCCATCGCGCTGACCAAGACCATCCTCAACCAGAGCTTCGAACTCAGCTCGCACGATGTGTTCGCGCAGGGCAGCCAGGCGCAGGGCATCTGCTACACCAGCAGCGAGCACCGCGCCTCGGTGGAAGCGTTTCTGGCCAAGGCCGCCAGCAAGGAGTGAACCCATGGACGCATCCGTCTTTGCCCCCACGAACGCCATCGACCGGCTGCTGCGCCCGCGCAGCGTCGCCATCATCGGCGCCTCGGCCGACCCGGCCAAAACCGCCGGCCGCCCGGTGGCCTACCTGCAGAAGCACGGCTATGCCGGCCGCATCCTGCCGGTGAACCCCAAGGCCGACCGCATCGGCGACCTGCCGTGTTACGCCGACATCGCCTCGTTGCCGGAAACGCCCGATGTGGCCATCGTGCTGCTGGGTGCCGAGCGTGCGCACCTTGCGGTGAAAGATCTCTCGGCGCGCGGTTGCGCGGCGGCCATCGTGCTGGCCAGCGGCTACACCGAGACCGGTGAAGACGGGGCGCGCCGCCAGAAGCAGCTGGTGCAGGCCGCCGGGCCCATGCGCATCCTGGGGCCCAACACCATCGGGCTGGTGAACCTCACCGACAGCATCGTGCTCTCGGCCACCGGCGCGCTGGAGATGGATGAGTTCCCGGTGGGTGGCATCGGCGTGGTGTCGCAGAGTGGCGGCATCCTGGGCTCGCTGCTGTCGCGGGCGGCGGCCCGGGGCATCGGCCTGTCCAAGCTGATCTCCACCAGCAACGAGGTGGACCTGGAGCTGGCCGATTTCATCGACCACCTGGCCGACGACCCGGCCACCCAGGTGATTGCGCTGTACGTCGAAACCGTGCGCGATCCGGCCAGGTTCCGTGCCGCCTGCCTGAAGGCGGCGGGCAAGGGCAAGCCGGTGGTGGCGTTCAAGATCGGCCGTTCGGAGGCGGGCGCCCAGGCCGCCGTGTCGCACACCGGCGCCATGGCGGGCGCCGACCGCATGTACGACGCGCTGTTCCGGCAGGTGGGCGTGATCCGCGCGCGGACCTTCAACGACCTGCTGGACATCCCCGTGGCCCTGGCCACGGGCCGCCACATGCGCGGGCAGCGCGTGGCCATCCTCACCAGCACCGGCGGCGCCGGCACGCTGGTGTCCGACGACCTGGGCGTGGCGGGCTTCGAGACCCCGGCACCCGACGCGGCCACGGCCGAGGCCCTGCGCGCGCTGCAGACCGGCAGCGAAGCCGTGCTGGACCGCAACCCGATCGACGTGACCCTGGCCGGGCTGCGGCCCGACCTGCTGCGCGGCGCGATCCGCGCCCTGCTGGCCAGCCCGAGCTACGACGCACTGGTGATCATCGTCGGCTCGTCCAGCCTGGCCATGCCCGAGCTGATGGCCAACGCCATCCGCGACTGCCTGCCCGATTCGGACAAACCGGTGATGGCCTATGTGAGCCCGCACGCGCCCGACGTGGGGGCCCTGCTCACGCGCCACGGCGTGCCCGCCTTTGCGGCGGCCGAAAGCTGCACCGCCGCGCTGGCCGCCATGTTCAGGGTGGGCAGCTTTGTGGCACCGGTCGAAGAGAAGGACACGGTGGGTGTCGTCGACACGGGCGATCTGCCTTCGGGCTCGCTGGACGAGGCCCAGGCCAAGCAGCTGTTCGCGCGCTTCCAGGTGCCCTGTGCGGCCGAGCGCATCGTCACCACGCCGGCCGAGGCCGAGGCCGCGGCGCGCGAGCTGGGTGGCCGCGTGGTGCTCAAGATCCTGTCGTCGCAGATCACGCACAAGAGCGATGTCGGGGGCGTGGCCATCGGCCTCACGCCCGAGACCGTGGGCGAGCGCCTGATCACCATGACCGCGGACGTGCACGCCAAGGCCGGCGTGCGCCCGGACCGCTTCCTCGTGCAGGAGATGGTGGGCGGCGGCACCGAGCTGATCCTGGGCATGCACCGCGATGCACTGGGCACGGCCGTGCTGCTGGGCATGGGCGGCGTGACGGCCGAGCTGTTCAAGGACACCACCATGCGCCTGCTGACGCAGGACGCGCAGGGTCTCAAGGCGCTGAGCCGCGCCGATGCCTTGTCGATGGCGAAAGACCTCAAGACCTGGCCGCTGCTCGATGGCTTCCGGGGCCGGCCCAAGGCAGACGTGGAGGCGCTGGTGGACGCCATCGTGGCGTTCTCCCGCATGGCGGCCCAACTGGGCGACCGCCTGGTGGAGGCCGAGATCAACCCGGTGTTCGTGCGCGCACAAGGCCTGGGCGTGAGCGCCGCCGACGGCGTGGTCGTGCTGGCCTGAGGAACCCGCATGACGCCACGCGTGCACCTGGAACGGGACGGCGGGATCGCCGTCATCGTGATTCACAACCCGCCCATCAACGCCGGATCGGCCGCCGTGCGGCAGGGGCTGATGGCCGCCATCGAGACCCTGCGCAACGACGACACGCTGGAAGGCGCGGTGCTCATCGGCGCGGGCAGCACCTTCATCGCCGGATCGGATCTGCGCGAGTTCGGCCAGCCGCTGACCGAGCCGCAGCTGCCGGCCGTGATTGCGGCCATCGAGACCTGTGGCAAGCCTGTGGTCGCTGCGTTGCATGGCGCTGCGCTGGGCGGCGGCTTCGAGCTGGCGCTCGGTTGCGACGCGCGGGTCGCCGCGCCGGGCGCGGTGGTCGGCTTGCCCGAGGTGACGCTGGGCATCATTCCCGGCGCGGGCGGAACGCAGCGGCTGCCGCGCATCGTGGGCATTCCACGTGCGATCCGCATGATCTGTTCGGGTGAACGGGTGCCCGCTGCGGCGGCTTTGGAGGCGGGCCTGGTGGACCAGATCGCCACCGACGATCTGCGCAGCGCTGCGGTGGCGCACGCCAGGCAGCTCAAGGGAGAGAAGCGGCTGGTGCGCGAACGGATGGTGCCGCCGGCCGCGACCGCAGACGTGGCGGAGGCCACTACCGCTGCGCTCAAGGCCGGCAAGCGCCGACCCGCGGTGCTGGCCGCCATCGATGCCATCACCGCCACCGCCCATGTGGGCATCGACGACGGCCTGGCCAACGAACGCGCCGTGTTCCAGCAACTGCGTGTCTCGCGCGAGGCCTTTGCGTTGCGGCACCAGTTCTTTGCCGAACGCGACAGCGGCAAGCACCCTTCACTGGACGGCGCCGTTCCATGCGCCGTGGAGCTCGTGGCCGTGATCGGCTCCGGCACCATGGGCTCGGGCATCGCCATCGCCGCACTCGACGCCGGCTACCGCGTGCTGCTGCTGGAGCAGGACGCCGCTGCGCTGGAGCGCGGCACCGGTCGCATCCACGCGCACTACGCCTCGCGGGTGCAGGGTGGCAAGCTCAGCGCCAGTGCCGCCGCGGCCTGCGAGGCCCGCCTGCAGACCAGCCTGGACTGGGCCGAGCTGGTCAGTGCCGACCTGGTCATCGAGGCGGTGTTCGAAGACCTGGGCGTGAAGCAGCAGGTGTTCCAGCGCATCGACGCCGTGGCACGTCCGGGCGCCGTGCTGGCGTCCAACACCTCGTACCTGGATCTGGATGCCATCGCGGCGGCCACCTCCAGGCCGCAGGACGTGATCGGCCTGCACTTCTTCAGCCCCGCCCACGTCATGAAGCTGATGGAAGTGGTGCGCGGCCAGGCGTCTGCGCCCGACGCGCTGGCCACCGGCCTGGCGCTGGGCAAGCGGCTGAAGAAGCGGCCGGTGCTGACCGGCAACGCCTTCGGCTTCATCGGCAACCGCCTGTACGCGGCCTACCGGCGCCAGTGCGAGTTCATGGTGGAAGAGGGCGCCTGGCCCGAGCAGGTCGACGCTGCGCTGCAGGCCTTCGGCTTTGCCATGGGGCCGTTCGCGGTGGCCGACCTGTCCGGGCTGGACATCGCTTGGCGCATGCGCCAGTCCCAGGCCGCCACGCGCGACCCGCGTGCGCGCTACGTGCACATTCCCGACCGCCTGTGCGAAGCCGGTCGCCTGGGCCGCAAGACCGGCGCGGGCTACTACGGCTACCCCGACGGTAGCAAGGGCCCGCAGGTGGATGAGGCCGTGCACGCACTCATCGCGCAGGCCCGCGCGGACAAGGGTCTGCAGCCCCGCGAGCTCGGCGACGACGAGATCGTGCGCCGCGCGCTGCTGGCCATCGTCAACGAGGCCGCGCTGCTGCTGGCCGAAGGCGTGGCCGAGCGTGCCACCGACGTGGACGTGGTGCTGGTCAACGGCTATGGTTTCCCGCGCTGGGAAGGCGGCGCCGTGTTCTGGGCGCGCGAACGCGGTGCGGCCGCGCTGCAGGACGACCTGCGGTGGCTGGCCGGGCTCAGCGGACCAGGCTTTGTGGCCGGCGACCTGCGCCACCTGCTCACCACGGAGAACTGAACATGCACGCCGTTGAAACCTTCGCACGCTTTGCCACTGGCTTTGCCCGCACACCCTTGCCCGCCGAGGTGGCGCACCACGCCCAGCGCGCGGTGATCGACTGGTACGCCTCGATCTACCCGGGCCTCGACACCCCGGCGGTGCAGGTGCTGATGCAGACCATGGCCGACGACCTGGACCGGGGCGCGGCCCGGCTGGTGCAGGGGCGACCAGCCACCACGCGTGCCGCCGCCTTGATCCAGGGCACCGCCGCGCACGCCGCAGAGGTGGACGACAGCTTCCGCGATGCGATGTACCACCCCGGTGCTGCCACCATCGCCGCCGCGCTGGCCCTGGCCCAGACGGTGGGAGCGAGCGGCCCCGAGTTCCTGCGAGCCGTGGTGCTGGGCTACGAAATCTCCACCCGCATCGGCGTGGTGATGGGCCGCCCGCACTACAGGTACTGGCACAACACCGGCACCATGGGCAGCTTTGGCGCGGCCGCCGCCGCGGCGAGCCTGCTGAAACTGGACGAGACCGCGTTTGCCCACGTGCTGGCCATCGCCGCCACCTTCACCGCCGGTTTGCAGCAGGCCTTCCGCGGGGAAGCCATGGCCAAACCGTTGCACGCGGGGCGAGCGGCCGAGGCCGGCGTGCTGGCCGCGCAGCTGGCCGCGGGCGGCATGCGCAGCTCGCTCGACGTGCTCGAAGGTGAGTCGGGCCTGGGTCAGGCCATGAGCGAAGGGCCGGACTGGTCCGCCGTGGGCGCCACGCTGGGTCAGGACTTCCACATCACCCGCCTGACCTTCAAGAACCACATCGGTTGCGGTCACACCTTCGCCGCCATCGACGGCGCGCTGGAACTGCAGCGCCAGCACGGCTTCCGCCACGCGGACATCGAGCGCGTGGCGCTCGGCGTCTACCAGCCCACGCTGGACATCGCGCCGCATGTGGACCCGCAGAACGCCGACCAGGCCCGCTTCAGCCTGCACTACATGGTGGCCAGCGCGCTGGTGCATGGCAGCGTGCGCCTCTCAGCCTTCGAGCCGGAGCGGCTGAACGACCCGGCCACGCGCGCGCTGATGCAGCGCATCCACAAAGCGCTGGACCTCGCCGTGGACGCCGCCTTCCCGGGCCGGCGCGGTGCGCACGTGACCATCACCCTGCGCGATGGCCGCCAGCTCACGTTGCTGCAGCCCGACCGCAAGGGCGACCCGGAACTGCCGCTGTCCGACGCCGACCTCGAAGGCAAGCTGATGGAGCTGGCCACGCCGGTGATCGGCGAGGCGCAAGCCCGCGCGCTGCTCGCGCGCATCTGGCAACTGCACCAGAGCGCCCAACTTCCCTGAACGGAGACAACATGACCCACGCCTTCATCTGCGACGCCGTGCGCACCCCCTTCGGCCGCTACGGCGGTGCCCTCTCCAGTGTGCGCGCCGACGACCTGGGCGCGGTCCCGCTGCGGGCCCTGATGGAGCGCCATGCGCACCTGGACTGGGAAGCGGTGGCCGACGTGGTCTACGGCTGCGCCAACCAGGCCGGTGAAGACAACCGCAACGTGGCGCGCATGAGCGCGCTGCTGGCCGGCCTGCCGATGGCGCTGCCCGGTTCCACGGTCAACCGCCTCTGCGGCTCGGGCCTGGACGCGCTGGGCACGGCGGCGCGGGCGATTAAGAGTGGCGAGGTGGAGCTGATGATCGCCGGTGGCGTGGAGAGCATGAGCCGCGCGCCGTTCGTGATGCCGAAAGCGACCAGCGCTTTTTCGCGCGCCAACAGCGTCGAGGACACCACCATCGGCTGGCGCTTCGTCAACAAGCTGATGAAGGCGCAGTACGGCGTGGACAGCATGCCCGAGACGGCCGAGAACGTGGCGGCCGAGTTCCACATCTCGCGCGCCGACCAGGACCGCATGGCCCTGGCCTCGCAGACCAAGGCCCTGGCCGCGCAGCAGACGGGCGTGTTCGACGCCGAGATCGTGCCGGTCCATGTGCCGCAGAAGAAGGGCGAGGTCCTGGTGGTGAACCGCGACGAGCACCCACGCGCCACCACGCTGGAGGCGCTGACCAAGCTCAAAGGGGTGGTGCGCCCCGACGGCAGCGTGACCGCCGGCAACGCCTCGGGTGTGAACGACGGCGCCGCCGCGCTGCTGCTGGCCAGCGAAGCCGCCGCTGCGCGACATGGCCTCGCGCCGCGCGCCCGCGTGGTCGGCATGGCCACCGCCGGCGTGCCGCCGCGCATCATGGGCATGGGCCCCGCGCCGGCCACGCGCAAGGTGCTGGCGCTCACCGGGCTCTCGCTGGCGCAGATGGACGTGATCGAACTCAACGAGGCGTTCGCCGCCCAGGGCCTGGCCGTGCTGCGCGACCTGGGGCTGGCCGACGACGACGCGCGCGTCAATCCCAACGGCGGCGCCATCGCCCTGGGCCACCCGCTGGGTGCCAGCGGCGCCCGCCTGGCCACCACCGCCGTCAACCAGCTGCACCGCAGCGGTGGCCGCTACGCGCTGTGCACCATGTGCATCGGGGTGGGGCAGGGCATTGCGGTGGTGCTGGAGCGGGTGTGACCTGACCCGTTTTGTTTCGTGGGCTAGCGTGGAACCAGGAAGGTGGATGGCTCGTCCACTTCTGCCTGGCCTGCCCGTTCGGGCGAAGCCACCACGAAGCGGATGGGCACCACCTCGCCGGCGTGTTGCGCCGCCTCGACGCTGGGCATGCGGACGGTGGCCGTGATGGTGGTGGCCTGTGCCGGCCCCAGCTCTGCGGTGACGGGTTGGTGAAGGCTCACCAGATGAGGCGGCTCCACGGCCACCACCACCGTGCGGGTGTGGTCCGACGCGTTCATCAGCTGCAGCGTGTAGACGTTCTCCACCGCCCCCTGTTCCACCTGGCGCGCCATGACCGTGCGGTCGCGGATGACGTTCATGCGCACGTCCGGTCGGTTGGCGAATGCCGCCACGGTGGCCGCGATGACCAGGGCCAGAAGACCGCCATAGACCCAGACCCGGGTGCGCCACACGCGCCGCAGGAAGGGGCGCTGGCTGCTGGCGGCACCACCCAGTTCGTGCAGGGAGGCCATGCGGATCAGGCCCTTGGGGGCGTGCACCTTGCCCATCACGTCGTCGCAGGCGTCGATGCACAGGCCGCAGCCGATGCATGCGGCCTGCAGGCCGTTGCGGATGTCGATGCCCGTGGGGCAGACCTGCACACACAGGGTGCAGTCGATGCAGTGACCCTGGTTCACAGTTCGGTCGTCGTCTTCGAGACGGCCGCGCCGGGGTTCACCCCGCCGATGGTCGTAGGCCACGTTGAGGGTGCGCTCGTCCATCAGCGAGCCCTGGAAGCGTCCGTAGGGGCACATGTGCAGGCAGACCTTCTCGCGCACCAGGCCGGCGTTGAGGTAGGTGAACAGGCCGTAGAACAGGACCCAGAAACTGGTCCAGGGCCCCACGGACAGTGACAGGATGTCGGCCGCCAGCGGCCGGATGGCGGTGAAATAACCCACGAAGGTGAAGCCCGTCCACAGGCCAAACGCCGCCCAGGCCAGGTGCTTGCCGCCCCGGCGCAGCAGCTTCTCCGGGCCCCAGCCCGCCTGGTCCAGGCGCTTGCGGTTCTGCGGGCTGCCTTCAAACCGGTGTTCGATCCACATGAAGAGGGACGTGTAGACGGTCTGGGGACAGGCGAAGCCACACCAGACCCGCCCGACCACCGCGGTGGCAAAGAACAGCAGCAGGGCGCTGATGACCAGCAGGGCCGCGAGGTAGATGAGGTCCTGAGGAAAGAGCACGGCACCGAACAGGTAGAAGCGCTTGGCTTCGAGGTCGAACAGCACGGCCTGCCGCGCGTTCCAGGTCAGCCATGGCACGCCGTAAAAGAAAGCCTGCGTCAGCCACACGAAGGTCCAGCGCCAGCGGTTGAAGAGGCCCTGGGTGGAGCGGGCGTGGATCTTGTCAACGGGTGTCCAGGCTTCAACGGGCTGGATCGGGATGACTTTGGGCATGGGGTGCCTCGTGGGTGTTTACGGGTGTGGAAGGTGGTGCAAGCCGGCGCGCAGCATCTGATGGGTCTGGACCAGCGATGACCACAGCGGCTGGTCGCCCAGCCATTCGTCGGCGCGCAGAAAAGTCTGTTGGAACTGCACGTCGCCGCAGGCGGCCGACGACCACAGGTCCGGGTTCTCGCCAGGGTGCACGGTGAGTCCGTTCTCCTCGGAGCGGACGAGCAGCATGCCTTCGATCTGGCCTGCGGTCTGCACTGGCAGCAACAACGAGAAACCATCCCATTGCAGGTTGGGCACCCCGCGCAGCAGCCCATGAAACTGCCAGCCCAGTCCCATGGTCCTGGCCTCCAGGGGTGGCGACTCCAGCGCCGAAGCGCCTGCTGTCGCGCCGCCGAGCAGGTCGGGCAGGTGCAGTTCCCTCAGGCCGATGTTGTCGGTCCTGACCAGGGCCTCGACCACCAGGCGCTGGGACAGGAATACCAGCCGGTCCGCGGGATGCAGGCCCTGCAGCCAGTGGCGGGCACCCGGGTCGCGGAACAGGTCTTCCAGTTGGCCGCCCTGTCCACCCAGGCGGCGGGGCACGCCCACGCCGAGGCATCCGCTGGCGGCCATGTCGGCCAGTCGCACCTGGGCACAAGGCAGGGCCGCGCGCGGCTGAACGCGGGGGAGGGCGGTGTGTGCAGACATGCGCCCATGGTGCCGCCGGGGGCTCTGATGCGCAGGATTCAGATGGATTGAAAACCGACCGTATCAGCCGTGCTCTGCTCCCCATGGATATGCCTGCTTCTGATACGACCCTTCTTCAGGAAAAGGTCGGACACTGCGGCAGATGAGCCGCGTGCCTTCGACCGCCCTACCATCGAGCCTTCCCCTGGAGGTCCTCGAAGACATGTCGTCCGGCACCTTGACGCGTTACCAGCAACTCGCCGATGAACTGGCGGGCAGCATCCGTGCGGGGGTGCTGCGCCCGGGCGACCGCCTGCCCTCGGTGCGCGAGCTGCGCCGCCAGCGGGGCATCAGTCCTTCCACCATCTTCCAGGCCTATGCACAGCTGGAATCCGACGGGCTGGTCGAGGCGCGGTTGCGGTCCGGCTACTTCGTGCGCGCACGGCGACCGCTCACCGGCCAGCCGCCGGAAGCGGCCCAACCCAGCGGGCGGATCACCCCGGTGGCGATCAGCGAACTGGTGTTCGAGTTGCTGGGTTCCACGCGCGATGTGGACGTGGTGCCGCTGGGCTCGGCCTTCCCGGCGCCCGAGCTGTTCCCGTTCGAGGCTTTGGCCCGGGGCGGGGCGCGGGCCATGCGTCGCCTGCGGCCGGCGCAGATTTCGGGCGCGCTGACCGCGGGCGACGAAACCCTGCGGGCCCAGGTCGGGCGGCGCTACGCGCTCAACGGCGTGTCCCTGCTGCCCGACGAACTCATCGTGACCAACGGTGCCATGGAAGCGCTCAACCTGTGCCTGCAGGCGGTGACGCAGCCGGGGGATGTGGTGGTGGTCGAGTCGCCCACCTTCTACGCGGCGCTGCAGGCACTGGAGCGCCTGCACCTGAAGGCGGTGGAGGTCGAGACCGACCCGGTCGAGGGCGTGCGGCTGGACGCGCTCGAAACCCTGCTCCAGCGCCAGAAAGTGGCCGCGTGCTGGTTCATGCCGACCTTCCAGAACCCGCTGGGTGCGCTGATGTCCAACGCCAAAAAACAGGCCCTGGTGCAGCTGCTGGCGCGCCACGGGGTGCCCCTCATCGAGGACGACGTGTACGCCGAGCTGCACTTCGGCGCGCGCCGGCCCCTGCCCGCCAAGGCCTTCGACCAGGAAGGTCTGGTGCTGCACTGCTCGTCGTTCTCCAAATCGCTGGCGCCGGGTTACCGGGTCGGCTGGGCCGCCGCCGGGCGCTACGCCCGCGACGTCGAGCGCCTGAAGATGATGACCTCGCTGGCCTCGCCCATACCGCCGCAACTGGCCGTGGCCGAATACCTGGTGCAGGGCGGTTTCGAGCGCCACCTGCGCCATCTGCGCGAAGCCCTCAAAACCCAGCACACGGCCGCCCGGTCGCTGATCGAGCGCTGTTTTCCGAAGGGCACCCGCATGACCGAGCCGCAGGGTGGCTACTTCGTGTGGCTGGAACTGCCGCCGGGCGTGGACGCCCTGGCCCTGCACCACCAGGCCATGGCGCAGTCCATCAGCACGGCGCCCGGGGTGCTGTTCTCGGCCGACCGGCGCTTCACGCGGCACCTGCGCCTGAACGTCGGGCACCCGGTCGGCCCGCCGGTCAGGGCCGCCCTGAAGCGGCTGGGCAGCATGGCCAGAGAGCAGATCGCTGCGGCCGGGGATTGAACACCACCGAGGTGATGCACCACATGAATCAAGTCGCCCCGGCCCCCACCGTGCTGGACTCGGATGAGGTTGCCGCTGCCGCAGAGAAGCCCACGGTGCCCGGCTTCAAAGGCATGTGGGTCGCGGTGTGCCTGGAGTACCTGGAGTTCGCGGTGTTTTTCAGCGTGTACTTCGTCTCGCGCTGGTTCAACCCGCAGGCGTTTCAGGAAGGGGCCGCGCGCCTGTGGACTCTGGGCGGTGTCTGCGTCACCCTGGTCATGGTCACCAGCGGCTATGCGCTGACCCAGGCGCTCGATGCCCATCGCCACCACGACGTGCGGCGCGCCCTGCAGTGGCAGCTGGCCGCCCTGGTCATCGGGCTGTGCTATCCGGTCCTCAAGCTGCTGGAATGGCAGTGGAACCAGGCCCACGGCATCGACGCGGGCAGCGGCATCTTCGTCGTTGTGTATTACTACCTGACCATCAACCACTTCGTGCACGCCTGCTGGGGCTTGGGCGGCATGGTCTGGTGTCTGGCGCGTGCGCGTGCCGGCGCGTACTCGGGTGGTGATGTGCGCGGCTTGGAGTCGCTGGCCACCTACTGGCACGCCACCGACCTGGTGTGGCTGATGATTTTTGCGCTGTTCTACGCCTTCGCCTGAGGTGCCCGGATGAAACTGAGAGCCCCGTTCATTGCCTGGCTGCTGATGGTGGTGTTGACCTGCCTGAGCGTGCTGGCCGCGCATGAGGCGCACACAGGTGCCAGCCGCGCCTGGATGACGGCCGCGGTGGCACTCATCGCCTGGGGCAAGGGGCTGCTGCTGATCCGGCACTTCCTCGAATCGCACCGGGCCGGTGCGGTGT
Source organism: Hydrogenophaga sp. H7 (assembly GCF_002025745.1). NCBI lineage: Bacteria > Pseudomonadati > Pseudomonadota > Betaproteobacteria > Burkholderiales > Comamonadaceae > Hydrogenophaga > Hydrogenophaga sp. H7. The sequence goes on from NZ_MCIC01000015.1 coordinate 144,097, forward strand.
TTCACCGCATCGTGCTGGGGTTTGCCGCCCTGGCACCGCTGGCCTTGCTGGTGAGCGGCTGGCGGGAGCTGGGTGGAGGGTGACAGGGGGCCAGGTGTTGCCACCGCCTGCCTGGCGGTGCGCCGGCCGGTCGCTGGTGAGGGGCCGTGGCGTCGGACTCGATCCACGAGATGCGGGCACTGCACGGCACAGAAGTGAGGTCGCCCAGAGGCAGTGGAAACCCTGATCTGAGCGGCCATTCATTTCCATTCAGTGGAATTGGAATGATGTGCTGAATCGCCTGGGCGCCTAGAGTCTTCCCAGCTTCCCCGGTTCGTCTGTGGCCGACCCGGTGGGGCTTGACAGACATCGCTTTGCACAACACCGGAGACATTCATGCAACCTTCCTTCACTCAGGGCTTCAAGGCCTTTGCCAAGGCCGCGACAGGCTTGACCGTCGCACTGGTCGTGGGCCTGTCCAGTGCCCACGCCTTCCCCGACAAACCCATCAGGCTGGTGGTGCCCTTCGCTCCCGCCGGTGGCACCGACCTGATCGCCCGCACGCTGGCGGTGGAGATGGCCAAGGAGCTGGGGCAACCCGTCGTGGTGGACAACAAGCCGGGCGCCAGCACCATTATCGGAACCGACCTGGTGGCCAAGAGTGCACCCGATGGCTACACGCTGGTGGTCTCGTCGATCGCGCACGCGGTCAACCCCAGCCTGATGGCGAAGATGCCCTACTCGACCGAGAAGGACTTCACGCCCGTGTCCATGATCGTGCGCTCGCCCAACGTGCTGGTGGTGCGCGCCGACAGCCCGTTCAAGTCGGTCAAGGACATCGTCGCCGCCGCGAAAGCCGATCCGGACAAGCTGACCTACGCCTCGCCCGGCAACGGCACCTCGTCCCACCTGGCCGGTGCGCTGTTCGCCGACATGGCCAAGGTCCAGATCAAGCACGTGGCCTACAAGGGTTCGGGCCCCGCGCTCACCGACCTGCTGGGCGGTCAGACCGACATGATCTTTGCCACTTCCGGCTCGGTCGGCGGCTTCATCGACAGCGGCAAGCTGCGGGCACTGGCCATCACCTCGGCCGAGCGCTCCACGGCCTATCCCGGTGTGCCGACCGTGGCCGAGGCTGGCGTGCCCGGCTACGCCACCGAAGGCTGGTATGGCTTCTACGCGCCGGCTGGCACGCCCGCGGCCGTGATCGACAAGCTCAACGCCGCGACGCGCAAGGCCGCCGCGAGCGAGATCTTCAGGTCCAAGGTGGTGAACGAGGGCATGGTCGTGCAGACCGGCACGCCGGCCGAGTTCGACGCCTTCGTGCGCGCCGAAATCGTGCGCTGGTCCAAGATTGTCAAGGCCGATGTGCTCGCCAAGTGAGGCGGCTGCCATGAAGCCCGTTCTCCACGGTGTCCGGGTGCTCGACCTGACCCATGTGCTGGCCGGCCCGTTCGCGGGCTACCAGCTGGCGGTGATGGGCGCCGAGGTCATCAAGATCGAGTCGCCCGAGGAACCCGACCAGGCACGTTACCAGGGCTCGGACGCCGCGCTCAACGACGCCGGCATGGGCACGGCCTTCCTGTCGCAGGCGTCGAACAAGAAGGCCCTGGCGCTCAACCTCAAGACCGAAGCGGGGCGCCAGGTGCTGCGGCAATTGGTGCAGACCGCCGATGTGCTGATCGAGAACTACCGCCCCGGCGCCTTCGAGGCATTGGGTCTGGGCTATGCGGACCTGTCGGCCCTCAACCCGCGGCTGGTCTACTGCTCCATCTCGGCCTTCGGCAGCACCGGCCCCAAGCGCGAGCTGACCGCCTACGACGGTGTGGTGCAGGCCTACGCCGGCATGATGGCCATGACCGGCGAGCCGGGCACGGCGCCCGTGAAATGCGGCGCCCCCGTGGTGGACTACGCCACCGGCACCACCGCGGCCATGGCCATCCTTGCGGCACTGCTGCAGCGCGGCCAGGACGACGGCCTGGGCCAGTTCGTCGAGGTGGCGATGTCGGACGTGGCCATGATCCTCGCCAGCTCGCACCTGACCGGCTACCTCTGGAACGGGGCGCACCCGGAGCAAAAGGGCAACCGCTACCCGTTTGCCACCATCGGCTGCTACCAGGCCAGCGACGCACCGCTGATGGTCTCGGCCTCCAACCTGCGGCAGCAGCGGCGGCTGTGGGAAGCGCTGGGGCGCACCGATCTGGTCAAAGACAACAACCGGGACCGGATCAAGGGCTATGCCGAAGAGGCCCAGGCACTGACCGAGATCCTGGTCACCGCTTCGCTTGACCACTGGGAGGCGCTGCTGCGGGAACACCGCGTACCGGTGTCGCGGGTGCAGCGCATGGAGGCCATGCTGGCGGACGAACACGTGCAAGGCCGCAAGGTGCTGCACCGGTTCGCCGACGAGGCCGGTGCGCTGGCGGGGCTGACCGTGCCGGTGTCCGGCTTTCAGCTCTCGCGCAGCCCGGTGCAGGTCACCTCACCGCCACAAGCCGTGGGCGCGCAGAACCAGGAGCTGCTCACGGCCCTGGGTTACCCGCCTGCCGACATCGACGCCCTGCGCGCCCAGGGCGTGATCGCCTGAGCGGGCGGCCCCCACAACCCGAATGCCGAAACCCCCAATGAACCCACTCTCACGACCCGCTTCCTTTCGGCGCCGCGAACTGATCCTGGCCGCCGGCCTGGCCTGCACATCCGTGCCCGCGCTGGCACAAACGACCTCCAACGTCCCCGCCAAGCCGGTGCGCCTGGTGGTGCCGTTTCCCGCCGGCGGCGGCACCGACAACATGGCCCGGGCCCTGGCCGACAGCCTGTCGAAGATGTGGGGGCAGACGGTCGTCGTGGACAACAAGGCAGGGGCCGGCACCGTGGTGGGCAACGACTTCGTGTCCAAGAGCGCGCCCGACGGCCTGACCTTGCTGCTCAACACCAGCGCCGTCGCCATCGTGCCGGGTCTGAACTCCAGGCTGCCGTACCCCGCCGAGACCGGGCTGAGCGCGGTGACCACGCTCGGCCATGCACCCAATGTGGCGGTGGTGCGGCCCGACAGCCCGATCCGCTCGGCCTCCGACCTTCTGGCGCAGGTGCGCGCCCGGCCCGGGAGCTTCACCTACGGTTCGGCCGGCAACGGCACCTCCACCCACCTGGCCGCCGAGCTGCTCAAGACCACGGCCATGGTGTTCATGGTCCATGTGCCCTACCGCGGCGCCACCCCGGCCATGACCGACCTCATGGGCGGGCAGATCGACCTGGCCTTCGGCACCTTGCCCAGCGTCGCGCCCTACCTGGCCAACGGCAAGCTGCGCGCGCTCGCCGTCACCAGCGCGACGCGCACGGCCCTGCTGCCCGATGTGCCCACCTTTGCCGAATCGGGGCTCACCGGGTACGCCGCGCCGGTCTGGTACGGCATCTTCGTGGCCGGTGGCACACCGGCGCCGCTGGTGCAGCAGCTGTACCAGTCGATCCAGCGCGCCGCCGACAGCGAAGAGTTCCGCAGGCGCGTCCGGGCCGAAGGGCTGACGCTCACGCTGGACCCGCCGGCCGCGGCCGACGCCCTCTACCGTGCCGACATCGCCAAGTGGAAGCAGGTGATCCAGGCGCAGTCCATCAGGGCGGACTGAGCATGGAGGGATGTGGTCCTGGCCGGGCCGCCGCCTGCGCGCAGATCGCGGCGCTGGGATCGGCCTGCGAGCGCATTGCGCAGCCGGTGCTTGGGCACCTGGTGGTCTGGCGCCGGGTGGGGAGCGGCCCGCCCCTGGTGCTGCTGCACGGCGGCCATGGCAGCTGGCTGCACTGGGCCCGCGTGATACCTGCGCTTTCCGCCAGCTTCACTCTGTGGATGCCCGACATGCCGGGCTACGGCGAATCGACCTTGACGCCCACGCAGGGGCTCGATGAGCTCGTTGCGCAGTTGCGTCAGGGGCTGGATGCTTTGCTGGGTGCGCGCACCCCGATCCTGCTGGGCGGGTTTTCTTTCGGAGGCCTGGTCAGCGCCCAACTGGCCGCACAGCGTGACCATGTGCAGCGCCTGGTGCTGATCGGTCCGGCCGGACACGGCGGTCCCCGCCGGCAGACCGTGACGCCCTTGCCGTGGCGGGACCTGGACCCCGATGCCGACCCCGTGGGCTGGGCGAGCCGCATGCGGCACAACCTGCTCGCGCAGATGCTCCACAGCGAGAACGCCGTGGACGCGCTGGCCCTTGAGATCCAGTGGCGCGGCTGCCTGAACACCCGGTTTCGCAGCAAGCCGTTCTCCCGCTCGGCGGCGCTCGCGCCGGCGCTGGACCGCTACCCGGGGGAAGTGCTGACCATCTGGGGCGAGCACGATGTCACCGCTGTGCCGCGCGACATGGCCGATGGCGTGGCACCACAGGGCGCCCTGCGCAGGCAGCGGGTGGTGGGCGGCGCGGGACACTGGCTCATGCACGAACGTCCCGCCGCCACCGCCCTGCTGATGCGACAGGGCCTGGCCGCAGCATGAGGCGTGCACGCCGCGCGCGGATCAGGCTGCAAAAGCTTCCTCTTGGCGGTGCCTGGACAGCATCCGCATGCCCGCCGGCACCACCAGCATCAGCACCGCCGCGGTCCACAGGCCGATGGTGATCGGGCTGCCCACCAGGATGCCCGCATCGCCGTTGCTGATGGACAGGGCGCGGCGCAGGTTCTGTTCCATCATGTCGCCCAGCACGAAGCCCAGGATCAACGGTGCCATGGGCACGCCCTGCTTGCGCAGCAGGTAGGCGGCAAAGCCCAGCGCGGTCATCAGCACCAGGTCGAAGGTGGTGGCGTGCACCGCGTACACGCCCACGCTGCTCACGGCCACGATGCCGGGCACCAGCAGCCAGTTGGGCACGCTCAGCACCTTGGTGAACACGCCCACCAGCGGGATGTTCATCACCAGCAGGATGACGTTGGCCAGGAACAGCGAGGCGATCAGGCCCCACACCAGGTCGGGCTGCTGGGTAAACAGCGCCGGGCCGGGCGTGATGTTGTAGAGCGAGAGCGCGCCCACCATCACCGCCGTGGTGCCCGAGCCAGGCACGCCCAGCGTGAGCATGGGCACGAAGGAGCCGGTGGCGGCCGAGTTGTTGGCCGCTTCGGGTGCGGCCACGCCGCGGATGTCGCCCTTGCCGAACGTGCCTTCCTTGTCGGTCAGGCGCTTTTCCATGGAGTAGGTCATGGCGCTGGCGATGGTTGCGCCGGCCCCCGGCAGCACGCCGACCACGAAGCCCACCACGCTGGAGCGCACGGTGCCCCACCAGGTGTGGGCCAGCTCTTTCAGGTTGAACAGCATGCGGCCGGTCTGCGTGACCAGGCCGGTGCTGCTGTGGTGCTCCTGCAGCATCAGCAGCAGCTCGCTGATGGAGAACACGCCGATGACCACCACCACGAACTGGATGCCGTCGGAGAGGTGGATGTCGCCGCCGGTGAAGCGGTAGACGCCCGAGTTCGAATCCAGTCCGACGCAGGACATGGACAGGCCGATGATGGCCGCCAGCCCGGCCTTGACCGGCGCATCGCCCATCAGGCCCGCGATGCAGGCGAAGGCGAAGCACATGAGCGCGAAGTACTCGGCCGGCCCGAAGGACAGCGCCCAGCTGGCCAGCAGCGGTGCGAACAGCACGATGCCGAGGGTGGCGATCAGCGAGCCCACGAAGGAGCTCCAGGCCGAGATGGACAGCGCCACGCCGCCCAGGCCCTTGCGCGCCATCGGGTAGCCGTCGAGCGCGGTCATGATGGCGCCCGCATCGCCCGGCACGTTGAGCAGGATGGACGAGATGCGCCCGCCGTACTCGCAGCCGATGTAGACCGCGGCCAGCAGGATCAGCGAGGTCTCGGCCGGCAGCTTCATGGCGAAGGCCAGCGGCATCAGGATGGCCACGCCGTTGATGGGACCCAGGCCGGGCAGCAGACCGACGATGGTGCCGATGAAGCAGCCGATGGCGGCGATCAGCAGGTTGGTGGGGCTCAATGCCACGCCGAAACCGGCGACCAGGTGTTGCAGGATGTCCATGTCAGCTCCCCCCGAGCAGCGATGCCAGCGGGCCGGCGGGCAGCACCACGTCCAGCACCTTGTCGAACAGCAGGTACAACACCCCGCCCAGCGCGGCGCCGCCGATGAGCGACTGCTTCCAGCTGCCGCCGAAGGACATGCCCACGGGCACGGCCATCAGCGCCGTGGCCAGCGGAAAGCCCAGCCACTGGAACAGCAGTGCATAGGCGAGCACGGCGGCCGCGCACAGCGCGGTCGGGCCCCAGGGCACGCCGCGGAAGGCCTCGGCGCCGGCGCTGGGCCGCAGCACCAGCCACAGGCCCGAGAGGCCCAGACCACAGGCCAGCAGCAGCGGAAAGGCGCGCGGGCCGACGGGTTCGTAGGAGATGGCGGCGGCGTAGTCTTGCGCGGCCCAGGCCATGGCGGCGGACGCGACAACACACACCGCGCCGAGGACGCGGTCACTCATGGCGGGGCTCCGGGCTTACTTGGCGGGGACGACGTTCAGGCCGAACTCTTCGGCCAGCTTGCGGTAGCCGGCCACCTGCTTCTTGACGTAGGCGTCCAGCGGCGCGCCGGTCAGGGCCATGGGGAACAGGCCGCGCTCGTTGCGCAGCTTGTCGTAGGCGGGCGTGGCCATCAGCTTGGTGAAGGTGTCGGCCCAGACCTTGTAGTCGGCGTCGCTGACCTTGGGGCCGACGTAGAAGCCGCGCACGATGGGCCAGTCCACGTCGTAGCCCTGTTCGGTGGCGGTCGGGATGTTGGCCATGTCGCCGGGCAGACGCTTGTCGTTCATCACCGCCAGGATGCGGACCTTGGCGCCGGCCTTGATCTGCTGCATCGCTTCGGCCGCGTCGCCGGTGAAGACGTGGATGTGGCCGCCCTGCAGTGCGGTCAGCGCCTCGCCGCCGCCTTCAAACGCCACGTAGCGCATGGTCTTGGGGTTCACGCCGCCGGCACGCGCGGTCAGTGCGGCCTTCATCCAGTCCTGGCTGCCCACGGTGCCGCCCGCACCCAGCACCACCTTGGTCGGGTCGGCCTTCATGGCGGCCATCACGTCCTTCAGGGTCTTGTAGGGCGAGTTCTCGGCCACCACCACCGCGCCGTAGTCGGTACCGATGGCGGCGAGCCAGCGCACGTCGTTCTCGGTGTAGCGGCCGAACTTGCCCTGGGCCAGGTTCAGCAGCGAGCCGCCGGAGAACGCGACGATGGCGTTGGCCGCGTCGGGCTTCTGCGCGATGACGGTGTTGTAGGCCACGGCGCCAATGCCGCCGGGCATGTAGGTCACACGCATCGGGTCGGTGATGAACTTGCCTTCCTGCAGCGCGCTCTGCACCAGCTTGCAGGTCAGGTCGAAACCGCCGCCGGGCTTGGCCGGGGCGATGCACTCGGTCTTGTCGAGCGGGTTGGCGAAGGCGGTGAGGGCGGAGGCAGCAAGGGTGGTGGCTGCGAGCTTGAAGGCGAAGTTCATGAAGGTGTCTCCTCGATGGGGTGGAAGCCACGCAGCACAGGCGCTGCGGTGAGGGCACTGTAGAAACCGGGCACTTTCAACGTGCTTTCAGAAAACCGGCCCAAAACCCCGGGTTAACCCGAGGTGGTTTCGGACGCCCGCGCTGCGGGCAGCGTGATCGTGACAGCCAGCCCGCGGCCCTCGGGCCCCCCGTCCACCCGCATCTGCCCGCCATGGCGCTGGGCCACGGTGCGCACGATGGCCAGGCCCAGGCCGGAACCGGGCAGGGCGCCGCCACGGCCGCGGAAGAAGCGCTCGCCGGCGCGGGCCAGCTCGTCGGGCGGCAGACCCGGGCCATCGTCCACCACGGCCAGCTGCACAGCGCCGTCCGCTTCGCCGCGCACCACCAGCGTGACGTGGCAGCCCGCGCCGCCGTGGCGGATGGCGTTGTGCAGCAGGTTGGCCAGGGCTTCGCGCAGCAGGTCGGGCTCGCCCTGCAGGGGCAGCGCGCCGTCGGGCGCGTCCAGGCCCAGGTCCACGCCCTGTTCGCGCGCCAGACCCCACCACTGGCGCACCAGGGCCTCGGCCAGGGCCACGGCGTCGAAGGGCTGGCGCTGCGGCGGCGCGCTGTCGGCGCGCGCCAGCGAGAGCATCTGGTTGGTCTGGCGGATGGTCTCGTCCAGCTGCTCGCGGATGGTCTCCAGCACCTCGCGCTGCGCGGCCGGGTCGGCCTCGCGCTGGGCGTAGGCCACCTGGGTGGCCAGCGTGGTCAGCGGCGTGCGCAGCTGGTGCGAGGCGTCGTCGATGAAGCGGCGGCGTGCCTCGGTCTGCTCGCGGTGGCGCTCGATGTGGTGGTTGATGGCCTGCACCAGCGGCCGCACCTCGGCCGGCGCGCCGGTGTCGTCCACCGGGGTCAGGTCCTGCGGGTCGCGCGCGTCCACTTCCTGCCGCAGCCGGTCCAGCGGGCGCATGGCCCAGGCGATGGCCAGCGCCAGCAGGCCGGTGGCGGCCAGCATCAGCAGCACGTCGCGCGCCAGCGACTGCAGCACCAGCGCGCGGCGGAAGTCGTTGCGCGCCTCCAGCGTTTCGGCCACCTGGATCACCACGCGCTGCGGCCCCGCGTGCCCGGCCAGTGGCGGGCTCAGCTCACGCGCGTAGCTGCCCACGCGCACCGCCTGCCCGAGGTACTCGCCCTCGTGGAACTGGGGCTGCTCGGTCTTCAGCGGCCGGGGCGGCGCGGGCAGATCCGCGCTGCCGATCTCGACCAGCCCGTCCTCGGTGGCGACGCGGTAGAACACCTGGCCCTGCGCGGTCAGCTCGAAGAATTCGAGCATGCGGTAGGGCAGCTCCACGCCGATGCCGCCGCTGGCGGTGGAGATGCTGGAGTCGATGGACTTCACCGCGCCCAGCAGCGAACGGTCGTAGGCCGCATCGGCGGCGTCGCTGGCGGTGCGCCAGCCCAGCCAGAGTTCGCCCGCGATCACCGCACCCAGGCCCGGCAGCAGCAGCACCAGCAGGAAGCGGCGCACGCTGGCGCGGGCCCAGCCCAGCGCCGTCACGGTGTGCTTTCGAGCTGGTAGCCCAGCCCGCGCAGGGTGGCGATGCGCACCTTTGATGCCTCCAGCCGCTTGCGCAGGCGGTGGATCAGCACCTCGATGGCCTCGGGGTTCACGTCCTGCTCGTCGGAGAACACGCGCTCCAGCAGCTCGCGCTTGGACAGCGGCTCGCCCGGGTGCTGGATGAGGGCGCGCAGCACCGCGTGTTCGCGCGGCGTGAGGCTGAGCACCTCGTGCTGCAGCCGGAACTGCCTGGCCACGCTGTCGTAGCTCAGCGGCCCGCAGGCAAAACGCGGATGCTCCTGCCCGCGCGAGCGGCGGATCAGGGCGACCAGCCTCGCTTCGAGCTCGGCCATGTCGAAGGGTTTGGCCAGGAAATCGTCGGCCCCGCCGTGCAGGCAGCTCACGCGCTCCATCAGCGAGTCGCGTGCGGTGAGGATGAGCACCGGCAGGCGTTCGTCGGCCTCGCGCAGGTCGGTCAGCACATCGTGCCCGCCCAGGCCGGGCAGGCCCAGGTCGAGGATGAGCGCGTCGTACTTGGTGGCCTTGAGGCTGCGGCGCACCAGGCGGCCGTCGTTCACCCAGTCGACCTGGAAGTCGTTCTGTCCCAGGGCCTTGACCAGCCAGGTGCCCAGTTCGGTTTCGTCTTCGGCGAGCAGGATGCGCATGGCGCGAGTCTCGCTGCGGATCAGGCGTAGAGCAAGGCGCCGGCCGCACGCACGCGGGCGGCGCTCGCCTCGCCCAGTGCCCGCACCACGGGCTGCCAGACGCTGTCGTAGTGCGGCAGGGCCTCGGGGGCGAAGGCGGTGTGTGGCCAGTCGGAGCCCCAGACCAGGCGCTCGCCCAGGGTCTGCGCCACGCGGCGGATGTGGTCATCCAGTGCGTCGTACGGCGCCTGTGCCTGCAGCCGGTACCAGCCCGAGAGCTTGACCCAGGCGCCCTGGTCGGCCAGTTGCTGCAGTGCCATCCACGCGGGGTCGTCTTCAGCGACGCCGGCGTGCAGGCCGGCCAGATGGTCGAGCACGGCGGTGAGGCCGCTGCCCGCGTGCAGCTCGGCGATGGTGTCGAGCTGGTCGTGCCGCGCGTACCACTGCACGTGCCAGCCGCGCGCCCTCAGCCGCGGGGCGAGCGCGCGGAAGGCCTCGGGCCCGTTGCCCACCGGCGAGACCAGGTTGAAGCGCATGCCGCGCACGCCGAGCGCGTGCATGGCGTCGAGCTCGGCGTCGGTCACGCTGGTGTCCACCACGGCCACGCCGCGGTGGCGGCCCGGTTCACGGGCCAGCGCGCGCAGGATCAGGGCGTTGTCGGTGCCGTAGACACTGGGCTGTACCAGCACGAGGTGCCCTATGCCCAGCGGGGCTGCGGTGTGCTCGATCTCGGTCAGGTCGCGCAGCACCGGCCGGTAGTGGCCGGCCTGCGCCGGGTGCGCGGGGTCGAACACGTGCACATGGCAGTCCCAGCCGGAGGGGATGGCGTTGTTGCTTGCGCTCATCCGGTGGTGATGTTGCGGTCCCTGATCACCTTGGCCCACAGCGCCTGCTGGGCCGCAATGAACTGACCGGCGCTCTGCTGGCTGGCGTCGGCGAACACGTCGCCGCCCAGCTGGCGGATGCGGCCCAGCACCTCGGCGTCGTCCAGCGCCTTGCGGATGCCGGCCACGAGCGTGGCCTTGGCGTCGGCCGGCAGACCGGCGGGCGCCAGGATGGGGTTCCACTCCAGCACCTCGTAGCCGCTGACGCCGGCCTCGGCCATGGTCGGCACATCGGGCAGCGACCGCGCGCGGAGCCGGCTGGTGACGGCCAGCGGGCGCAGCTTGCCGGCCTTGATGTGGCCGAGCGACGAGGCCACGTTGGCGAAGAACAGCGGCACCTGGCCGCCCATCACGTCGTTCATGGCCGGGCCGCCGCCGCGGTAAGCCACGTGGGTCAGGTCCACGCCCGCGCGCTGCTCGAACAGGGCACCGGCCAGGTGCTGGGCCGAACCGTTGCCGGAGGATGCGTAGTTCAGCGGTTTGGCCTTGGCCAGGCGGATCACGTCCTTCACGTCTTTCGCCTCGAAGCTCGGCGTGCACACCAGCACGTTGGGGAAGGTGGCCAGCACGGCCAGCGGCGTGAAGGCGGTGGCCGTGTCATAGGGAAGCCTGGGAAACAGCGAGGGGTTCACCGCGAAGGACGAGGCGTCGAGCAGCAGCACGCTGCCGTCGGCCGCGGCGCGGGCCACGTGACTCGCCGCCAGCTGGCCGCTGGCACCGGCCTTGTTCTCCACCACCACGGTCTGGCCCAGCGCGGCCTCCAGCTTGGGTGCAATGGTGCGGGCCATGAGGTCGGCGCCGCCACCGGGCGGGTAGGACACGACCAGGGTGATCGGCTTGCCGCCGGCGACCTTGCCTTGCGCGTGTGCGCCGATCCAGGGGGCGGCCAGAGCAGCGCCGGCCGAGGCGATGACGTGGCGGCGCGAGGGCATCCAGCCTTGAGCGGGCGGGTTCGGGTGGACCATGGTGTCTCCTTCAGGTGATGTTGACGGTGTAGTGGAAGGCGTGGGCGTCGCCGCGCGTGATGCGCAGCTCCACACAGCGGCCCGAGAGGTCGTAGGCCGAGCGCTGCACCTGCGCGCAGGGGTGGCCGGCGGGCAGACCCAGGTGGCGCGCCTGCGCGGCGCTGAGCTGGCCGAAGCCGATGTCGTCGAGCGCGCGGTGGATGTGCACCTGCAGCTTGCGCGCGAACATCGGGTAGAGCAGGTCGTCCCAGGTGGCCAGGTTGTCGTCGGCCAGCGGCTCGAAGAGGTCCAGCGGCAGCCAGAGTTCCTCGAACAGGCGCGGCTGCTCGGCCATGAGGCGCAGGCGGTGGACACGCAGCACCGGCTCGCCGGCGCCGATGCCCAGCGCACGCGAGACCATCGCTGGCGCGTTGACACGGCTGCGCTGCAGGATGCGGGAGACGGGCACCTCGCCGGTGCCGCTGTCGAAGCGGAAGAAGCGCAGCATGGACGCGCCGGCCAACCCCTGGCGCACGAAGGTGCCGCGGCCGTGGATGCGTTCGATGAAGCCCTGTTCCACCAACAGTTCCAGGGCGCGGCGCATGGTGCCCAGGGCCACGCCGTGTTCTTTGGCCAGCTGGCTTTCGGCGGGCAGGGCGGAGCCGGGCGACCACTCGCCCGCCACCACGCGGGCCCGCAGCGCCTGTGCCAGCGTGGCGTAGCGGCTGACGCCGGGTTCCGGGGATGTCACCAGTCGGAGGGAAGAGTTCATGGGTATGAACTCTAGTCCTCTATAGGACTTGGCGATAAAGGGAAAACCCTGATCAGGGTGGTGTGCGGGTGCCCGGGCCGTTGCCCGGCCACCCGCGGGGGACGGTCAGCGGATCACGGCGAGCTTCTCGCGCTGGCCTGCCTTGAAGGTGTAGAGGGTGAGTGCGGCGTTCTGGCGGTCGCCCTTGTCGTCGAACACCACCTTGCCGGACGCGCCCTGGTACTGGATGGCCTTGAGCGCGGGTAGGTACTGCTTCGGGTCGGCCGAACCGGCGGCCTGCATGGCGCTGGCCAGCAGCTTCACGCCGTCGTAGGCGTAGCCGGCGTAGGCCTGCACGTCCACACCGTACTTGGCCTTGAAGTCGGCGCGGAACTTGTCGTTGGCTGCGACTTCATCCCCGTCCACGCCACCGGCCTCCACGCAGTACACCTGACCGTCGCCCAGGGCCTCGGCCGAGAGGGTGATCATCTCGGCGGTGCACAGGCCGTCGCCGCCCACCAGCTTGGAGGTGTAGCCCAGCGTCTTCATCTGGCGCAGCATCGGGCCGCCCACGGCGTCCATGCCACCGAAGAAGATGACGTCCGGCTTCTTGTCCTTGAGCGAGGTGAGGATGGCGTTGAAGTCGGTGGCCTTGTCGTTGGTGTATTCGCGGCCCACCACCTCGGCGCCGGCGGCCTTGGCGGCCTTCTCGAACTCGTCGGCCAGGCCCTGGCCATAGGCGGTGCGGTCATCGATGACGGCGACGGTCCTGGCTTTCAGGCCCTGCACCGTGTAGCGACCCATGGCACCGCCTTGCTGGGTGTCGTCGGCCACCAGACGGAACGCGCCGGGAAAGCCCTGGCGGGTGAACTTGGGGTTGGTGGACGAGGGCGTGATCTGCGGAATGCCGGCCTCGTGGTAGATGAGCGAGGCCGGCAGCGTGGCGCCGGAGGTGAGGTGACCGACCACGCCATTGACGTTGGTGTCGACCAGCTTCTGCGCGGCCGCGGTGGCCTGCTTGGGATCGGCGGCGTCGTCTTCGGCCAGCAGTTCGAAGCGGGCGGTCTGGTTGCCGATCTTCACGCCCGCGGCGTTGAGTTCTTCGATGGCCAGGCGGGCGCCGTTTTCGTTGTCCTTGCCCAGATGGGCCACCGCGCCACTGGTGGCGCCCACATGGCCGATCCGGACCACCAGCTCGCCCGCAGCGGGTGCGGTGGCTTCAGCGGCCGGGGCAGCGGCCTCTTCTTTCTTGCCACAGGCGGCCAGCGCAACAGCGGCGGCCAACACGGCCAGTTTCAGTTCGGTGTTCATGGACAGGACTTCCTTTGGATGGGCAACAAAAAAGCACACATATGGTGTGTATGCATACTATTTTATCAGCCTTCGGGTTTTCACTGATTGGCGAGGTGTGTTTTTGCGGAAAGCGTGGCACCACGTGGCGGCCAGTCGAAGGCCACAGAAGGTCTGGGGCGCTGGCGGATGTGAGGCGGGACATCGGCCGTGGGCCGATCTTGGTGATGGTGTGGTGGAGACGAGGAGGATCGAACTCCCGACCTTCGCATTGCGAACGCGACGCTCTCCCAGCTGAGCTACGTCCCCACGAATTGATAAAAATTTTATCAAACCGGGACGGCTTCAGCGCGTCTTGCTGGCGGAAGTCGGTGCCCGCTCCATCGTCAGCTCCACGCGCCGGTTGTGCACCCGGTCGACCGGGTTGTCGCGCGAGCCCAGAGGCCGTGTGTCGGCGAAGCCGCTGGCCTGGACGCGTTGCGGCGCCACGCCCCGTTCGATCAGGTAGCGCGCCACAGCGGCGGCGCGTCCTGTGGACAGCTCCCAGTTGGAGGGGAAGCGCTCGGTCTGGATCGGGACACTGTCGGTGTGGCCTTCGACCACCAGGCGGAGGTTCGGATCGCTGTTGAGCAGGGGGATCAACCGGTCCAGCACGGGCTGGCCTTCTGCGGCCAGGTGGGCCGCGCCAGACTCGAACAGGATCTCGCTGCTGATCCGGAAGCGCACCGCGTCGTCCGTCATGATGATTTCCACGTCCGCACCCAGCTGGTCCAGCGGCAGGCCGTTGAGCGTCTTGGGCAGGGGAGGGGCGGCTGGCGCTGCCGGTGGCTCGGGCGAGGTCGGTGGCACCGCGGGCGGCACGATGCTGCCGCTGGGGTAGGGGGCTCCGGGCACCGGTCCACTGGCCTGTGTGGGCGCACTGTCTGCCTTGGCCTGCTGGCTGTCCTTGCCTTTGCCCGGGCCCGCGAAGGCGAGCAGCACCACCATCAGCACCAGGATCAGCGTGATCACGTCCAGGTAGGTGATGAGCCAGCCTTCTTCCTCCACCTCCACGCGGGAATCGACGTGCCAGCGCCGGTAGCGGCCGACCGCAGTCGATACGCGGGGCTGCCGTGCAGGGGAAGGGCCTGTCTGTGAAACGACGGCCATGGCTCAGCGGGTGGCCGGGCGTGCGGGGCGCCGACGGTCATCGATTTCGTCGTCGTACTGGGCGACAAAGGCCTTGAGCGTCTCGCGCATCAGCGAGGGGCTGCGGCCCACACACATCATCGAGATGCCTTCGAGCACCATGTTCATCAGCACCAGGCGCTGCTCGGTGCGGCGCTCCAGCTTCACAGCGATGGGCTTGAACACGAGGTTGGCCAGCAGCACGCCGTAGAAGGTGGTGACCAGGGCGATGGCCAGCTGGGAGCCGATGGCGCCCATGTCACCGCTGCCGACCAGGTCCATCAGGTTGATCAGGCCCAGCAGCGTGCCCAGCATGCCGAAGGCCGGCGCGTAGCTGGCCATGACGCGGAACAGCTGCGCCTCCGCCGCCTCGCGCTGGCGCAGGTGGGCGATGCGCCACTGCAGCAGGTCGATGATCTCTTCCTCGGGCGTGCGGTCGATCACCAGCTGCACGCCGGTGCGCAGGAAGGGGTTGGTCACGTGGGTCAGCGCCTTCTCCACCGCCTGCAGGTCGCCCTGCACCCAGAGCTTGGACAGGCCCACCAGCTCCTCGATGTCCTGTTTGGTGTTGAGCTTTTCCTCGCGCATCACCTGCGAGACCAGGTGGAACACGCGCAGCACCTCGCGCAGCGGGTAGCTCAGGAAAGTGGCCGCCAGCGTGCCGCCGAGCACGATGGCGATGCTTGGGGCGTCGATAAAGTTGCCCGGCTTGTCGGAGCCGAACAGCAGGATGACGGCCATCAGCGCCACGCTGGCCACCATGCCGATCAGGGTGGACGGGTTCACGCCAGGGGCTCCTTGGGATTGCGGTGCATACCCTGGAGATTCTCGGCAGGCCAGCGCCTGCGGACCGGGAGATAAGGGGGGGATTTCCCCTCCTGATTCAGTTCATCCCGTTGCGGCTGGCCAGCTCCATGAACAGGGCCGAGTGGTCCAGATCGGCCAGGCCGTGCTCGGCGGCCTGGGCGAACAACTGCTCGAACAGGTCGGTGATCGGTGCATCGAACCCGACTTCGCTGGCGGTGGTGAGCGCATTGCGCATGTCCTTGAGCTGCACCGTGACGGAGGCTCGCTTGGCGAAATCGCGCTCGACCATGCGCTGGCCGTGCACCTGCAGGATGCGGCTGTCGGCAAAGCCACCGCTGATGGCCTGCTTCACCTTGCCCATGTCGGCGCCACCCTTCTCGCACAGCAGCAGGGCCTCGGCCACGGCTCCGATGGTGATGCCGACGATCATCTGATTGGCCAGCTTGGCCAGTTGTCCCGAGCCGTGCGGGCCCACATGGGTGGCGCGGCCGAGCGAAGCAAAGACGGGCAGGGCGCGCTCGAAATCGGCCGGCTTGCCGCCCGCCATGATGGCCAGCGTGCCAGCCTCGGCACCCACCGTGCCGCCCGAGACCGGGGCGTCCAGGTGGTGAACGCCCAACGCGGCCAGGCGCGCGGCGTGGTCGCGTGCCTGGCGCGGCTGGATGGACGACATGTCGATCACCAGGCTGCCGGGGCGCAGGCCATCGGTCGTGCCCAGGCCGAACAGCACCTCTTCGACCACGCGGCCGTCTTCGAGCAGGCAGACCACGATGTCGGCCTGGGCCACGGCGTCGGCCGGGCGGTCGAACACCTGGGCGCCGAAAGGCAGCAGGCGCTCGGCCTTGGCGCGCGAGCGGTTCCAGGCGCTGATGCGGTGGCCGGCTTCGCACAGGCGGCGGGCCATGGGGAAGCCCATCATGCCGATGCCCAGCACGGCAATGGACAGGGGCGCGGTGGCGGATGCGGAGGTCATGAGTCCGGGGGAATAAAAAAAAGCGGTTTCCGGGAGTGTCCCGGAAACCGCTTGAAGTGGTTCAACGAACCACGGAGTTGTCGGGGCTGGGCGCGCTGGCAGCGGGGGCTGCCTGGGCACCCAGGTACAGGCTGGCCTGATGGCTGTGCTCGCGCATCAGGGCTTCGGCATGCTCCGCATCGCCCTGCGCCACGGCCTGTGCGATGGCGGTGTGTTCGTCCCAGACCGGGTCGCGCAGGCCATCGTGCTGCAGGGCCTCGCCCATGGCGCGGCGGATGTGGTGCCAGTGCAGCAGGGCACTCTGTTCGATCAGCGGGTTGGCCGAGGCCTGGTAGAGCGCGCGGTGAAAGGCCAGATCGGCGTCGATCATGGCCTTGATGTCGCCGGCTTCCACGGCCTGGCGGCCTTGTTCGATCAGCGCCGGATCGAGGTGCGCACGGCGCTCGGCGGCCAGCCGGGCGGCCAGGGTGTCCAGCGCGCCGCGCACCTCATACACCTGCGCGATCCAGGCCGGGTCCAGCGGCGCCACCTGCAGGCCGCGGCAGCGGCCGGCGTTGCCCGCCAGCGGCGCGTCTTGCACGAAACCGTCGCGCTTGAGCAGGCGCAGCGCCTGCATCACCGGCTGGCGCGAGACCGCCAGGCGCTCTGCCAGCTCTTCCTGCGTGATCCGTTGCCCGGGCGCCAGCGCGCCCGCGCTGATGGCGTCCAGCAGGGCGCGGTAGACCTGGTCGACCAGGTCGGGCGCGGTTTCGAGTTGCAGGAGCTGGGCAGTCATGGTGTGTATTCTGTACTCTGTATACAGAATACGTCAATTCGATCGCCAGCAGGCTGTCAATGGCCTGACGCTTCCCCCGTGACACAATTTCCAGCCATGAACACGCCCCTCCCACCCGACCCGGCCTGGCTCGATGCCCAGTACAACAACCGCGCCCTGGTACCCGACCATGCGCAGTACTTCGAGCGCTGGGCGCGTGATTCGAAGGCAGCGCGCGAACAGCTGGTCTGCCTGCCCGACCTGGCCTACGGGCACGGACCGGGCGAAACGCTGGACCTGTTCCCGGCGCAGCACCGCGACAGCGACCCGCTGGCGCCGGTGCTGGTGTTCATTCACGGTGGCTACTGGCGCAGCCTGGACAAGTCGGACCACAGCTTCCTGGCGCCGGCCTTCGTGAAGCGGGGCGCCTGCGTGGTGATTCCGAACTACGCGCTGTGCCCGGCGGTCACGATTCCAGACATCACGATGCAGATGGTGCAGGCCCTGGCCTGGACCTACCGCCACATCGCGGTGCACGGCGGCGACCCGCGCCGCATTTCCGTCGTCGGCCACTCGGCGGGCGGGCACCTGGCGGCGATGCTGCTGGCCTGCGAATGGTCGCGCTTTGCGCCCGATCTGCCCGAGGACCTGGTCTACAACGCGCTGTCGATCTCCGGCGTGTTCGACCTGGAGCCGCTGCGCCACACACCCTTCCTCAAGGACTCGCTGCGCCTGACGCCCGAACAGGTGCGCATGGCGAGCCCGGCCTGGCTGCCCAAGGCGCAGCCCGACACCGAGGAGGAGCGGGGGGTGCTGCTGAGCGTGGCCGGCGGCGACGAGAGCGCCGAGTTCCAGCGCCAGGCCCGCCTGATCCGCGAGACCTGGGGCGAGGCCGTGGTGCCGATCTGTGAGACCCTGCCGGGCCTCAACCATTTCAGCGTGCTGGACGCGCTGGTGCAGCCGCGCCACCGGCTGAACCACCTGGCGCGCCAGCTGCTGGACCTCACATGAACAGGTGCTCGCCGGCGTTCTCGCCGCCGAGGATCACGTAGTTCACTTTCTTCAGATCGGTCAGCTGCGTGCCGCCGGCGTAGCTGATCGAGCTCTGCACGTCTTCCTGCATCTCGCGCAGCGTGTCGGCCAGCTTGCCCTTGATGGGCTCGAGGATGCGCTTGCCCTCGACGTGCTTGTACTCTCCCTTGTTGAAGTCGCTGGCCGAGCCGTAGTACTCCTTGTAGAGCTTGCCGTCGACCTCGACCGTCTGGCCCGGTGACTCCTCGTGGCCGGCGAACAGCGAGCCGATCATCACCATGGTGGCGCCGAAGCGCACGCTTTTGGCAATGTCGCCGTGGTGGCGGATGCCGCCGTCCGCGATGATGGGTTTGGTCGCCACGCGTGCGCACCACTTGAGCGCGGAGAGTTGCCAACCGCCGGTGCCAAAGCCGGTCTTGAGCTTGGTGATGCAGACCTTGCCCGGGCCCACGCCCACCTTGGTGGCGTCCGCGCCCCAGTTCTCCAGGTCGATCACGGCTTCGGGCGTGGCCACGTTGCCGGCGATCACGAAGGCCTGCGGCAGCTTCTGCTTGATGTGCTCGATCATCTTGCGCACGCTTTCCGCGTGGCCGTGGGCGATGTCGATGGTGATGTAGTCGGCGCCCACGCCGTCGGCGGCCAGGCGGTCGATCACCTCGTAGTCCGGCGCCTTCACACCCGAGCTGATCGAGACGAACAGGCCCTTCTCGCGCATGCGCTTCGCATAGGCCACGTTGTCCAGGTCGAAGCGGTGCATCACGTAGAAGTAGCCGTTGGCGGCCAGCCACTCGCTGATGGACTCGTCCAGCACCGTCTTCATGTTGGCGGGCACCACCGGCAGCTTGAAGCGCCGGCCGCCGAACTCGATGGAGGGGTCGCATTCGCTGCGGCTTTCCACGCGGCATTTGCGCGGCAGCAGCAGGATGTTGTCGTAGTCGAAGATTTCCATGTGGGCCTTTCAGTCACCCCTTGGTGGGGTGGGTTGGTGAAAAGGCGCTTGGAACTGGCCGGTGCCTTGTTTCCGGAGCCGGAAAAAAGAAACCGGGCGCAATTGCTTGGGCCCGGTGATTGATTCTAGGCCGATGCCACCCGGCGTGGGTGGCGCCGTGCGCATATGAGGGCTATACGAAGGGCTGTATGGCGGGCCGCTTCCTACAATCCCCGGATGCTGTTTGAAGATCCCACCCCGCTGGTCGCGGGCCTGAACCCCGAGCAGGCGGCGGCCGTCACCCTGCCGCCCGAACACGCGCTCATCCTGGCCGGTGCCGGATCGGGCAAGACCCGGGTGCTGACCACCCGCATCGCCTGGCTGCTGCAGAGCGGTCAGGCGGGGCCGGGCGGCATCATGGCCGTGACCTTCACCAACAAGGCGGCCAAGGAAATGATGACCCGCCTGACCGCCATGCTGCCGGTGAATGTGCGCGGCATGTGGATCGGCACCTTCCACGGCCTGTGCAACCGCTTCCTGCGTGCGCACCACCAGGCGGCCGGTCTGCCGCAGACCTTCCAGATCCTGGACACGCAGGACCAGCTCTCGGCCATCAAGCGCCTGTGCAAGCAGCACAACGTGGACGACGAACGCTTTCCCCCGAAGCAACTGCAGTGGTTCATCAGCGGCTGCAAGGAAGATGGCCAGCGCCCGCGCGACGTGGTGGTGCGCGACGACGAGACGCGGCGCAAGGTCGAGATCTACCAGCTCTACGAAGAGCAGTGCCAGCGCGAAGGCGTGGTGGACTTTGGCGAGCTGATGCTGCGCAGCTACGAGGTGCTGCGCGACAACGACCCGATCCGCGTGCACTACCAGCGGCGTTTCAAGCACATCCTGATCGACGAGTTCCAGGACACCAACCGCCTGCAGTACGCCTGGATCAAGATGTTCTCCTCGCCGCCGCTCGAAGGCCTGCCGGCCTCGGGCAACGCCGTGTTCGCCGTGGGCGACGACGACCAGAGCATCTACGCCTTCCGCGGCGCGCGCGTGGGCAACATGGCCGATTTCGTGCGCGAGTTCCAGGTGAAGCACCAGATCAAGCTGGAGCAGAACTACCGCAGCGCCAGCAACATCCTCAACACCGCCAACGAGCTCATCAGCCACAACAGCCGCCGCCTGGGCAAGAACCTGCGCACCGACGCCGGTGCGGGCGAGCCGGTGCGCGTCTACGAATCGGTGAGCGACTTTGCCGAAGCGCAGTGGATGGTGGACGAGATGAAGCAGCTCGAACGCGAGGGCACGCCGCGCAGCGAAATGGCGGTGCTCTACCGCAGCAACGCGCAGAGCCGCGTGGTCGAGACGGCGCTCTTCAACGCCGCGATTCCCTACCGCGTCTATGGCGGGCTGCGCTTCTTCGAGCGCGCCGAGATCAAGCACGCGCTGGCCTACCTGCGCCTGTTGGAGAACCCGCACGACGACACCAGCTTCCTGCGCGTGGTGAACTTCCCGCCGCGCGGCATCGGCGCACGCAGCGTGGAGCAGCTGCAGGACGTGGCGCGCAGCAGCGGCTGTTCGCTGCACGACGCGGTGAGCGGCGTGACCGGCCGTGCTGGCACCGCCATCGCCAACTTCGTCGCTCTGCTGGACGTGATGCGCGAGAAGACGGAGGCCATGACTCTCAAGGAGATCATCGAGCTGGTGCTCGACAAGAGCGGCCTGATCGAACACTTCCGCAACGAGCGCGAAGGCGAGGACCGGGTGGAGAACCTGGAGGAACTGGTCAACGCTGCCGAAAGCTTCGTGATGCAGGAAGGCTTTGGCCGCGACGCGGTGGCTTTGCCGGTGGACGAGCACGGGTCTTCGTTGTCCCAAAGCCCGGTGAGCCAGGGCCTGGACCCGGATGCGCCGGTGCTGAACGAATCGCTGGCCCCCGATGCGGAAACCGGCGAGACGCTCAGCCCGCTGGCCGCCTTCCTCACCCACGCTGCGCTGGAGTCCGGCGACAACCAGGCCCAGGCCGGGCAGGACGCGGTGCAGCTGATGACGGTGCACGCCGCCAAGGGCCTGGAGTTCGACTGCGTGTTCATCACGGGCCTGGAAGAGGGCCTGTTCCCGCACGAGAACTCGATGAGCGACCGCGACGGGCTGGAGGAAGAGCGCCGCCTGATGTACGTGGCCATCACGCGTGCGCGCAAGCGCCTGTACCTGAGCCATTCGCAGACGCGCATGCTGCACGGCCAGACGCGCTACAACATGAAGAGCCGCTTCTTTGACGAGCTGCCCGAGGCCTGCCTGAAGTGGCTCACGCCGCCACAACCGGCCTGGGCCGCCGCGGCGCCGTCGGTGGGCGGGTGGCAGGGCGGGCGCCGGGGTCTGTACGCCACCGGCGGATCACCGGCCGCGAACCCGGCCTGGTCGCCGGGTTTCCTGTCCACCGGCAGCGGCACGCCGCCGCCCAAGGCCAGCGAACCCGACCGCGGTGTGGACATCCGCACCGGCCAGAAGGTGTTCCACAACAAGTTCGGTGAAGGCAAGGTGCTGGCGCTCGAAGGCGCCGGCGCCGATGCCCGGGCGCAGGTGAACTTCAGCCGCCACGGTGTCAAGTGGCTGGCGCTGTCGGTGGCCAAGCTCACCCCGGTCGACGAATGAAAAAATGCCACCGGCGTGTGACCGCCGGTGGCATCAAAACGTTGCGCAGACTCTGATTGCGGATTCGGAAGTTCCCCCTGCGCAACTTTCCCCGGAAACGGTGCTTAGAAGTCGTGACGCAGGCCCAGGGCGAACAGGCGGGTGTCGGCCGTCTTGCTGCCGGCGCCGTCCTTCACGTTGTGCGAGCGGAAGCCGCCGTACACCTTGGTGCGCTTGGACAGGGCGTAGGTGGCGCCGACGCCGAAGCCCGAGGACTTGGCGGCGGTGGAACCACCGATTTCAGTCTTGCTGGTGGCGAAGCCGAACGACAGGTTGACGTTGCCCATCGGCACGTTCAGGCCCACGGTCAGTTCGTTGTCGTCGCCCTTTTCGTCGTTGCCGCGGCGGGTGTTGTAGCCACCCGAGAGGCTCACGGCGCCCAGGTCGTAGGCGGCGGCGATCAGCATGTAGTCGTTGTCCTTGCCCTTTTCCTGCTGCAGGCCCAGGGCCACGTCCAGCGGGCCGGCCTTGTAGCCGATCTTGGCGCCCAGCATGTTGGCGTCCACCGTGGCGTCTTCGTCGAGTGCGTACTCGAGGCCGCCGTACACGCCGCCCAGCTTGGGCAGGGCGTAGGTGATCTTGTTGTTGAAGCGGCTGCTGTAGTCACCACCCGAGCCCCAGACGCCGTTGGAGGCGGGGGTGAAGGCGGAATCGAACACGTTGGAGCTCATCGCCAGGCCACGCACTTCGTCGTAGATGGTGGAGCTGCGGCCCAGCTTGACTTCACCGAAGCCACCTTCCAGTGCCACGGTCGACTCGCCCTTCCACATCGGGTCCTGCGAGGTGCCGTCGTCGGCGTTCAGGCGGTGTTCCAGCTTGAACTTGGCCTTGAGGCCGCCGCCGAGGTCTTCGGAGCCGCGGAAGCCCAGACGCGAGGTCGTCAGACCGCCGTCACCGCCGTTGAACAGTTTGGTCTGGCTGCCCTTGTCGAGTTCCTTGAGGCTGCCGACCGACAGGTCGACGCGGCCGTACACGGTGACGGAGGATTGGGCCATGGCGGCGCCGGAAGCGGCCAGCACGGCCAGAGCGATCAGGCTCTTCTTCATGATGTTTCCTTGTTGGATTCGTTGGAACGTGTGGGGCGGATGCCCACCTGATGCAAAAGACATTCAGGTGGTGCCATTGCAACCGGCGGGTATAAAAACTTCGTGACAGTGTGTCTCTGTTGCTACAAAACACGCAGCAGACAACGCTGTCACAGGGCTTTCATCAAGGCTTGCCAGCGTTGAACAGGCGGGTCCAGCCGGCACCGTCGTTGTCGTTCACCACCCAGAGCTCGCCCTGGAAGAGCACCATGCCTTCGGCCTTCTCGTGCAGCCAGTGGAAGTCCTGGCGCAGGTCCTTCACCAGGGTCTTCTGCAGCACCGCGCCCTCGACCACGTCGGCCGCGTTCACGCTGTAGACCCGCTTGACCTCGGCGTGGATGGCGCGGCCTTCACCGCCGCCCTTGTCGCGTTCGAGCAGCAGCAGACGGCCGTCCTGACCGCCGGGGCCGCCTTCCATGAGCTGGATTTCCGACAGCCCCATCCAGTAGGTCTTCGCGTCCTTGCTGTGCTGCTCCAGCGGGTAGAACGCGCTGGTCCAGGCCATGGTGGGCAGGTGCAGCTTGAGGATGGCCGCCTGCGGTTTGCCAAGGTCATAGCCACGCTGGATGGCCATGTACAGGGTCTGCCCGTCGGCGCTGGCGGTCACGCCCTCGTAGCCGGTGCTGGTCTTCGCATTCGCGAACTTCGCCTGTACGCTGGCGGGCGGCTTGATGCGCTGCTGCACCACGCCGGCCGCGTTCACCTTGATCAGCTCGTTGCCGTCGACCGTGGCGCCTTCGGAGGCGATCCAGAAACCATCGGCCACGCGGGCGATGCCCTCGGGGTCCACCTTCAGCGGCTGGCCCTGGTCGGTCAGCGGCACCACCTGGTCGATCACCACGCGGCCCCGCGCGGCCTCGGCCATGTTCAGGCGCCAGATGCGCGACTGTCCGAACGCGTTGTCCGGCACGGCGTAGAGGTGGCTGCCGTCGGTGGTGAGGCCCGAGAGCGCGCCCCAGGGCATGGAGCCATCGCGCGCGACGATCTGCGGTTCGCCCGCTGGCGCGCCCTGGGCGTGGAAGCGGTAGAGGTTGATCGAGCCGTCGCCTTCGTTGGCCGTCACCGCCAGCTGCTGGCCGTCGGCGCGGCGCGTGATGGTGGTGATGCCCTCGGGCGACATTCCGGTGGGCAGCAGCTGCACGAAGCGCGGCTGCTGCGGGTCGCTGACCTCGTGCACCTCCAGGAAGGCGCCGCGCTCCGAGCCCACCAGCAGGTACGGCCGGCCGCCGAAGCGGGCGCTGGTGATGCCCTCGATCTCCACGCCCTTGGCGGCCGAGCGGCTGTCGGGGTAGTGGCCGTGCAGCACCGCCTGCTGCTCGGTGCGCTCGCCGGTTTCGTACACCACGGCGCCGCGGGTGTTCATGAGCGTGAAGCCGCGGCCACCGGGCAGGCTGCCGTCCGCGCCCTTCTTGCCGTCGCCCTCGTTGGCCAGGGCGAACACGTCGTTGGACACCCAGGTGACGGCGTCGGGTTCGCGCCGGCCGCTGAAGCTGTCCTTGAAGCCGATCTCCTTGTCGCGCTGCAGGTCGGCGCTGCCCTTGCGTTCCACCGTGCCGGCGGAGAGCACGCGCAGCAGGCGGGCCTGGCGCGGGTGGCGCAGGTCGAGCAGGGCCACGGCGTTGTTCTCCTGCAGCGTCACGGCGGCGGTGCGGCCGTCCGGCGAGATGGACACGAACTCCGGCTGTGGGTCTTGCGGGTAGATCGCGCCGGGCAGGGACTTCAGCGCCTCCACCAGCTCGATGCTCTGCAGGCCGCTGGAGGTGGTCCCGTACAGGTCCTGCAGACCCACCACGTCGATGCGGCCGGGGCGCTTGCCGTCCAGCGTGGCGTCGCCCTTGGCGTCGGTCTCTTCGTCCTCGATGGCAACGATGGCACGCAGGGTCTTGCCGCGGCCGGCCAGGGCCAGCGAGTCGGGGCCGACGCCCACGGTGATGTCTTTCACATGCCGGACCGCTTGCGGGTTGCGCACGTCGTAGACGCGCAGGAAGCCGCGGCGCGCGTTGGCCACGTCGTCGTCCATGCGCATGGCCACCACGGCGTAGCGACCGTCGGGGCTGACCGCCACCGAGGTGGGCTCACCCACGCCGCCCAGGCGCACGTCCACGCGCGGCAGGTGGGCCGGGCGGGCCGGGTCGCGGATGTCCACCAGGCCCAGGGCGCCAGCGTCGGCGCTGGTGTAGAGCAGGGTCCGGCCGTCGGGGGTGGCGGTGATGATCTCGGCCACGCCGTCCACCGGCAGGTGGTGGACCATGGCGAAGCGGCCCGTGGGCGGGACGGCGAGGGCGGGTGTGGTGGTGGCGAATGCGGCGACGAAGGTGAGCGCGGATGCAAAGGCCGGCGCGGTCAGGCGGAACAAGGACATGGTGGCGATGGAAGGGATGGACACAAAGCGCCGCAGCCTAGGCGCTTCGTGTGTCATGGCCGTGACGACCGCCGCTCCACCCAGTCGCGCACCTGTTCGATCACCCACACGGGGTCGTCCAGTGCCAGGTCGTGCCCCGCGCCGGGGTGCCGCGCCAGCGGGCTGCCCCAGGCCCGCGCGAGCGCTTCCGAGCAACTGGTGCTGACCAGCCGGTCCCCTTGGCTGGTCAGCACCAGCACTGGCCGCTGCGGCGCCTGGGCGGGGGCCCGGAAGCGGGCCGCGGCCAGCAACTGCCGCAGCGCGTTGGCCGCCTGCACCGGGCGCTGCCGCCGCGCGGCGACCCAGGTGGCCAGCACCGCGTCGTCCACATCGGGGCGCGCGCTGGTCATGTGCCAGATCAGCCGCTCGGCGGTGTCCGGCGACGGGCGGCCGACCACCAGCCGCAACAGCGTCGGCAGGTTGTGCGGCCGCAGCCGCCGGTGCATCGGGCTGAAGGGCCGCATGCTGGTGTTGACCAGCACCGCCGACGCGATGTCCTGGGGCGCGCTGTGCAGCCACTCTGTGGCCACCATCCCACCCAGCGACAGGGCCAGCAGGTGCACCGGGCCGGTGAGGCCCAGGCGCTGGCACTGCGCCCGGCCGTCGGCCACCATGGCGGCCACCGTGCCCGGGCTGCGCTCGTGGCAGCGCAGGCCGTTGCCGGCCAGATCGATCAGGTGCACGCGGGCGCCGGGCAGGGCCGATGCGAAGCGCTGCGGGAAATCTCCCCAGTGCGCCGATTCGCGGGTCAGTCCGCGCAGGAACACCCAGTTGCTCATGGCTGCCATCCTTTCAGAACCAGTCGGCCAGCGCCTGGGCGTGGCCATCGGCGCGCTCGTGCGGCGCGGGTGTCCACTGCGCATGGCTGCCGGCGGCGCGCGCCAGGAAGTCCAGCAGCGCCAGGTGGCGCCGCAGCACACGCTGCTGCCGGTGGCCGATGAGCGGGTTGAAGATGCCCTTGCGCGAGAACAGCTGGCGCGGGTTCTTCTTGACCCACAGCCACGAGCCCATCTCCAGCGTCAGCGGCAAGAAGGTGCGCGCGGGGTCGGCGCAGGCCTGCAGGTAGAGGTGGTCCCAGAGGTCGCCGTGGGTCAGGTACTGGGCGCTCTGCGGTTCGATGATGTAGGGGTGGTGGTGGTGTGCCTGCTCGAAGATGGTCCTGAGCGCCCGCACCTCGGCCAGGTGGGGGATGGGCTTGCGCGTGTGGGCGAAGGGGAACCACAGCCGGTCGCTGATGCCGAAGCCCGAATGGCAGTCCAGCGCCAGCGAGAACGGGCGCGCCAGCAGCTCGGCCTGCACCACCTCGCACAGCGCCGCGCTCTCGGTTTCCAGCGGATCGCCCAGGCGGCCGCGGTACCAGGGCAGGCCGGCGCTCAGCCGCTGGCCGCCCATCAGCCAGGGCACCTTCTCGTGCGCCTCCACCGGGGCGTTGCGCATCAGATCCACACCGCGCGGGTTGGCTCGGGTCGCGGCCCACATGCCGCCGGGGTTCACGACGGGCATGAACACCAGCCGCACCTCCTCCAGCAGGCGGTGCAGCGAACGGTCCCAGCCCAGCCGGGTGACGATGTTCTGCAGGAAGGCGATCACCACTTCCGCGCCGATGCGCTCCAGCCCGTGCACGCCGCCGACGTAACCGACGCCCGGGCAGCACGGATCGGGGTTGCCCAGGGTGATGGCCCAGACCGGAAAGCGGGGTCCGCCGGGAATGGCGACATGGCGCACCGGCCGCGCCTGCAGGTGCTGGCCGCCCAGCTCGATCAGCCGTTCGAGCGTCTGCAACTCGGGCAGCGGGTGGGCGGTGCTCATGGGGGTTGACACAGGGTTGTCACAGACCGGCCCTACCGTGGGGGCCCGACCTGTGCAATGAAGAGAACATGACCGCCAGCTTCAGCGATCCTTCCCGCCGCCCCGCGCGTCCGACCCTGTTGTGCCGGTGCGTGCAGGCGGGGGTGGTGGTGTGTGGTCTGGCGGGTGGGCTGGTGGAGTTCCTGGCCTTGCAGCGCTGGCGCGTGCAGGTGCGCCAGCGCGGGGCGCCGCCGCCCTGGTGGCGCTAGCCCGGGCCGGTTCAGTCCGCCTTGGCCGTCGCCTCCCGGGCGGCCGGGGCGGCTGCGGCCTTCTCCATGTCGCCGAGCTGCACCGACAGGTCCAGCAGGCGCACCTTGCTCATGTAGTAGCGGTCCAGGCGCCATTCCTTGAGCAGGTCCAGCGCGAGTTCGAAGTTGTCGAAGTTGAGCTTGTAGAGGTCGTTGACCGGGTAGGCCGCCTCCGACTCAAGGGCGACGACCAGGGCCGACAGGATGCGCGCTTCACTGGACTCGGGCGCGTTTTCGATCAGCTTGCGGGCTTTCTTCAGGGCTTTCACATGAGGCCTTTCTTCCAACGTTGGTGGTTCGGTGCGGACGTGGCGTCAGACAACCGTTCAACCGAGCTTACCGGCCGGCCAGCGGCTTTTGATGACGGTTTTGTGAAAGAAAGCTGACGTCAGCTTGAACGCCGCCTGTCCTCGCGCACCAGCAACGGCTGCCCCATGCGCAGCGTCTGCCCGGTGGCCAGCCCCGGCGCCAGCACGTGCCCTGGCGGTGCAAACACCAGGATGGTCGAACCGTGCTCGAACCAGCCCAGCTCCTGGCCCTTGGTGCAGGGCGCGTCGCAGGGCAGCTCGTTGGGGCCGCGGTAGCGCAGGTTCAGCGGCACGTCCAGCGCGTGCAGGCGCATGCTCGCCACCAGGATCGCCGCCACCGGCACCAGCAGCAGGCGCGCGCCATCGGGCTGGCGCAGGTGCAGCACCGCGCGCTCGTTGCGGCAGAACAGGCGCTCCACGCGCTGCAGCGCGATCGGGTTCACGTTCCAGGTGTCCCCGCTGATGTAGGTGACGTGTTCGAGCCGCGCGTCGCAGGGTGCGTGGAAGCGGTGGTACATGCTGGACGTGAGCCGCAGGGTCACATAGCTGCCGCCCTGCAGTTCGCGACACAGCGCGGCGGTGTGGGCCGAGTCGCCCAGCAGCTCGGCCAGCTTGTACGGAAAGCCCTTGGCCTGGAACACCTGGGGCTCGCCGTCCACCGTCTCGATGCGGCCACAGGCACCGACGATGCCGTCGCTGGGGCTGGTGACCACCTCGGGGCGCGGGTCCACAGGGCGCGCACCCGGCCGCAGCTCGCGGACGAAGCAGTCGTGCAGGCTGGCGAAGCGCTGCTGTTTCGCGTCGCTCAGGTCCAGGTCGCTGAAGGCCTTCCAGACCGCCAGCGACAGATCGCGCACCCAGGGGTGGCGGATGCGGCTCCACCAGCCCATGGCGTGGGTGAGCGCGATGCGGGGCACGCGGTTGGTCAGCAGGAAGTTGAGGTCTTCGTGCTGCGCGATGCGGCGCAGGGTGGCAACGAGATTCATGGAGATGACACGCGGCTGAAATAGAAACAGGGCCGACGTCCCCACTGGAGCCCGTACCCATGTCCCTGTTGGAAATTGCCCTGCCGGCGGGTGCGCTCGCCCTCGCGGCGCCCCTGATCAAGCGCCGGATCGACCTCTCGCGCGCCAAGCACCGCTCCCTGGCCGGGCACTCGCGCATGGCCAAGCGGCTGGCACGCTGGCTGCCCGGGTACGCCTACGACGAAACCGGGTTCTTTGCCTGCGACGGCGCGCCGCCGGACGTGGTGGCGCGGCGTCGCGTTGCGTTCGCGGCACTCGCCGAGGGCCTGGCCAGCCGCCACCCGAAGACGCTGGCGATGACGGCGCAGGCCCGCGAAGGCCTGGCCGATCTGCAGTTCACCGGCCGCTACCGCGTGCCCTTCCAGTTCAGCCCCATCGTGAGCGAGCGGCTCAAGGTCGGCGCCTTCGTGCAGTCGGCCGACGGCGTGACGCTGACCGACCTGGACGGCTACCGCTTTCACGACCTCACCGGCTCCTACGGCGTCAACGTGTTCGGCGTGGACTTCTACAAGGCCTGCATGGCCGAAGGTGCGGCCCGCGTGCAGGACCTCGGGCTGGTGCTCGGCGCCTACCACCCCTGCGTGGCGGGCAACGTCCAGCGCCTGCGCGAGATCTCGGGCATGGACGAGGTCTCGTTCCACATGTCCGGCACCGAGGCCGTGATGCAGGCGGTTCGGCTGGCGCGCTTCCACACCCGCAAGCGCCACCTGGTGCGCTTCCCCGGCGCCTACCACGGTTGGTGGGAGGACGTGCAGCCCGGCCCCGGCAACCCGCTGCCACCGCGCGAGACCTACACCCTGGCCGACATGAGCGAACGCAGCCTGCGGGTGCTGCGCACGCGCCGCGACATCGCCTGCGTGCTGGTCAACCCGCTGCAGGCGCTGCACACCAACCGCGTGCCGCCCGCCGACTCCGCCCTGGTCGACAGTGGCCGGCAGGCCCACTTCGACCGCGCCGCCTACACCGCCTGGCTGCAGCGCCTGCGCGAGGTCTGCACCGAGCGCGGCATCGTGCTGATCTTCGACGAGGTGTTCCTCGGCTTCCGGCTCGCGCCGGGCGGCGCGCAGGAGTACTTCGGCGTTAAGGCCGACATGGTCACCTACGGCAAGACGCTGGCCGGAGGCTACCCGGTGGGCGTGGTCTGCGGCCGCCACGCGCTGATGCAGCGCTTCCGCGCCGACCGGCCGGCCGACCTCTGCCTGGCGCGCGGCACCTTCAACGCGCACCCGCAGGTGATGGGCGGCATGTCGGTGTTCCTGGAGCGCCTGCAGACCCCCGAGGTGCAGGCGGTGTACGACGGGCAGGACGAGCGCTGGAACGAGCGCGCCCGGCGCTTCAACGAGACCATGGAGCGCGAAGGCCTGCCGATGCGCGCCGCCAACCTGCACAGCATCTGGACCATCAACTACACCGAGCCCTCGCGCTACAACTGGATGCTGCAGTACCTGCTGCGCTGGCACGGCGTGGCGCTGAGCTGGGTGGGCACGGGCCGGCTGATCTTCAGCCTGAACTTCAGCGACCCCGACTTCGACGCCGTGCTGGAGAAGTTCGTGCGCGCCGGGCGCGACATGCGCGAGCAGGGCTGGTGGGCACCGGTGGCGGGGCAGAGCAACCGGGGCATCCGCCGCGGCATCCTGCGCGAGGTGATCGCCACCGCCCTGGGGCGCCGACCGGGCGCATGACGAGGAGGACCGCACGCCCTTGAACGGCGTCAGGCGCGGCCGTGCGCGGGGTCGTACAGCTCGCCGCGCAGCAGCTGCAGCGGGGCCCGGTGGTAGAGCTTGATGTCGTGGAACGGGTCGGTGAGGATCTTGGTCATCCACACCAGGCCGGTCTGCACGTCGCGGAGGAAGAACAGGTGCACCGTGCGGAACAGCAGCCCGGCCACGCCGAGCGCCAGCCAGGCGGCACCGACGTCGCGCACGTAGCCCGTCCAGTCGGTGTGCGGCTCGATCAGGCCCATCAGGTCGGGGCTGGCCAGCAGCGCCAGCGGCACCGCGGCCCAGATGGCGATCAGCACCACCTTGCGGCGCAGGTTGTAGCCCACCTTGATCTCCTCCTTGTATTCGTTGGTGACCTGGTTCACATGGTCGTAGCCCAGGGGTTCGAAGAAGAAGTGGCCGGACTGTCGCGTCGTCATCGATACCAGCCAGCCGATCAGCGCCGAGACCACCGGGTCGATGAACAGCCACCCGTAGGCCACCACGAAACTGACCGCGCTGATGAAGTGCAGCGTCTGGTTGATGCGGTTGTGGTGGTAGTAGCGGTGGTCGTCCCAGCGCTGGGTCTTCAGGGCGTCGAAAAACGCGGTCATGCGGGCTCCTGCAAGGGGTTTGGGGTGCGCGCATCGTGTCGCGCTTGCGTGAAATTGCGGTGACAACACCGGGACTTCACGGTTTGGTCTTGCCTCGGTCACATCGGCGGGCGCGCTGTCACAAATCTGTTGCGCCCCAGGCGGACCATCGGTGCATGAAGACACCCGACACCCTGGACATCCTGCTGCAGGACTTTCCCGCAGCGCATCCCTCGCTGCGCCTGGCCGTGGTCACGGAAACCTGGCCGCCCGAAGTCAATGGCGTGGCCCTCACGCTGTCGCGGCTGGTGCAGGGCCTGTGCGAACGCAACCACCAGGTGCAGCTGGTGCGGCCCCGGCAGACCACGGGCGATCGCGGCGCGCGGGACATCGGGTTCGAAGAAAAGCTGATGCGCGGCATGCCGATCCCGCGCTATCCCCAGCTCAAGCTCGGGCTGCCGGGCCGCAAGGCGCTGATGGCGTCGTGGTCGCTTCAGCGCCCCGACCTGATCCACATCGCCACCGAAGGGCCGCTGGGCTGGTCGGCGCTGAAGGCGGCGCGCCAGCTGCGCATCCCGGTCACCTCCGACTTCCGCACCAACTTCCACAGCTACAGCCAGCACTACGGCCTGGGCTGGCTGCGGCGGCCAATTGCGGCCTACCTGCGCAAGTTCCACAACCAGACCCTGTGCACCATGGTGCCCACCCGCGCCCTGTGCGCCGAGCTGCTGTCACAAGGTTTCGAGCGTTTGCAGGTGGTGGCGCGCGGCGTCGACACCCGGCTGTTCGACCCCGGCCTTCACGACAACACGCTGCGGGCGCACTGGGGCGCTGGCCCCGGCGACCTGGTGCTGCTGGTGGTCGGGCGCCTGGCGCCCGAGAAGAACCTCGATCTGGTGCTGGAGACTTTCGAAGCCATGCAGGCGGTCCACGAGGGCGTGCGCCTGGTGTTCGTGGGCGACGGGCCGATGCGCGATGCCCTGGAGCGGCGCTGCCCGCAGGCGCGGTTCATGGGCTCGCAGACCCAGGCCGAGCTGGCGCGCAGCTACGCCTCGGCCGACCTGCTGCTGTTTCCCAGCCTCACCGAGACCTTTGGCAACGTGACCCTGGAGGCCCTGGCCAGCGGGCTGCCGGTGCTGGCCTGTGCCTGCGCCGCCGCGGCCGAATGGGTGCAGACCGACCACAACGGCTGGACGGTGCCGGCTGGCGACCCGCAGGCTTTTGTGCAGATGGCGGTGGCGCTGGCGCGGGAGCCGGGACGGGTGGCCCGGGCCGCCGGGCAGGCCCGCGCCTCGGTGGAGCCGCTGGACTGGCCGCAGATCACCTTGCAGGTGGAAGCGCTGTTCCTGCGGGCGATGGAGTTGCACCGCAACGGCCGTCGGGGCCTGGAGGCCGCTCAGTGGGGCGCGAAGTCGTCCGTCGCCACCACCCCTGCGGGCTCGCTGTCGTCGAAGCTGTCGCGGAACGTGAACCAGATCGATGTGAAGAACATCGAGGCCATGAAGAGCACCGCCGGGTAGACGATCAGGCCTGCGGCCTGCGCGCCACCGAGCAGGGCGCTGAGCAGGCTGAGGGACACGCTGAAGGCCACGAACAGCCCGGTCCAGCCCAGCAGGAACACCAGCAGCGCGCCCTTGTTGGCCCAGCAGGCCATCAGGCTGAAGAACAGGCTCTTGACCGGTGGCACGCCGTGCCAGAAGAGCAGGGCGGGCGCGTGCCAGAACAGCATCTGCAGCGGCATCATGGCAACCAGCCCGAACCAGAGGGCAGGGCTGGTGACCATGCTGCGCATGGCCTCTTCGGCGGTCATGGTGGCGGCGCCCTCGGGGTTGCCTTCCAGCAGGCCCACCAGCAGCAGGATCACCAGCAGCCCCAGGCCATACAGACCGCCCAGGGTGAGCATGCCCCGGGTTTTGGCGGGGCCGCCACGGAAGGCGGTGACCAGCTGCTTGGGCATCGGGAACCGCCCGGCCTCGGCCTCGCGCGAGGCCGACATCAGGCCCAGGTTGACCGCCGGGGTCAGCAGGGTGGCCAGGGCGGTGCCAAGAAACGGCACCAGGGCCAGCACCGACACCACCGCCATGAACATGAAGAACAGGCCCGACATGGCCAGGGGTTGCCGCAGAAAGGTCTTTACGCCCAGCCGGACCCATTGCAGGCCGGTGGATGCGGGCACGGTGCGCAGCTTCATGGCACGGCCCTCAGGCGGGCACGCCGCCGGCGTCGCGCAGCGAGTCCGCCAGGTCGCGGGCCTGGCGCACGCGCTCGCGCAGCACACGCTCGAAATGGCCCGGGTCGTGCGGCTTGAGCATGGCCGCCTCGCGCGGCAGGTGCCAGTCCCACAGGCGCGAGAGCCAGAAGCGCAGCGCGCCGGCGCGCAGCATGGCGGGCAGCAGCTGGCGCTCGGCCGCCGTCAGCGGTCGCACCGACTGGTAGGACGCCAGCATGGCGTGCGCGCGGCGCTCGTCGTGCAGGCCGTCGGCCGCCTCGTCGCCGTGGAAGATGCACCAGTCGTTGAGGGTGACGGCCAGGTCGAACAGCCAGCTGTCGTTGCCGGCAAAGTAGAAGTCGAAGAAGCCGCAGAGGCGGTCGCCGTCGAACATCACGTTGTCGCGGAACAGGTCGGCGTGCACCGGGCCATGGGGCAGCGCCTTGAAGGCGGGCTGCGCGGCCACGTGGTTCTGGTAGGCCAGTTCGCTGCGGATCAGGGTGGCCTGGTCGTCGCTCAGGTGCGGCAGCACCACCGGCACGGTTTCGTTCCACCAGGCCAGGCCGCGCAGGTTGGGCTGTTGCATGGCGAAGTCCTGGCCGGCCAGGTGCATGCGCGCGAGCATGGCGCCCACGGCCTCGCAGTGCACCACCGAGGGTCGCAGCTCGCTGTGCCCGGCCAGCTTGTTGACCACGGCCGCGGGCTTGCCCTGCAGCCGGTGCAGGATCTCGCCCCTGGTGTTGGCGGCGGGTTCGGGCACCGGGATGCCCTTTTGCGCCAGGTGCTTCATCAGCCGCAGGTAGTACGGCAGCTGTTCGAAGCCCAGGCGTTCGAACACCGTGAGCACGTGCTCGGTCTCGACGCCGTCCAGCACCGTGGTGGCGAAGTAGTTGGTGTTTTCGATGCCTCCCTGGATGCCGCGCAAGGCGGTGAGCTCACCCAGTTGGAGTTCGCGCAGCAGCGCAGCGGCTTCGTCCTGCGGGACTTCGGTGTAAACGGCCATGGAAACGGGAAAGGATCAGAAGCTCAGAAGGCGCCAGCGGCTGCGGCCGCTGCTGCCGCCCTGGCCTTCGGAGGGAAGCTCCGCGCCGTTCTGGGGGGCAATCTCGTAGGCCGGGGCGCCGTTCTTGGGCTGCACGTCGATGCTGCGGGTCTGGCCGCCGATGCGCACCTCGTCGATGCGGGAGCCAGCGTCTTCGTGCGTGATGCGTTCGATCACCTTGGCCTCGCCCGCCGGCAGCCGGGGCTGTTCGACCGGGGTGGGCGCCGGGGTGCCGGTCTGTGCCAGCACGGGCAGGGACGCGGCAATGGCGAGGGCCAGCAGGAGGGATCGGAGCAGGGTTGGGGCGCGCATGCCGCATTGTAGGCACGGAGCGCCTGCGCCGCACCCTGGCATCCCCGACAATCGTCCCCATGTCCGAACAATCCACCCCGCGCCTGCTGCTGGTCGACGGCTCCAGCTACCTCTACCGCGCCTTCTTCGCTGGCGGCGACGCCATGAGTACCACCCTGCCCGACGGCACGGTGCAGAAGACGGGCGCCATCCGCATCATGATCAACATGATGCAGAAGCTGCTCAAGGACCACCCGTCCACCTGGGCCGCCTGCGTGTTCGACGCCTCGGGCCCGACCTTCCGCGACGCGCTCTACCCCGAGTACAAGCAGCACCGCAGCCCCATGCCCGACGACCTGCGCAGCCAGATCGCACCGATCCACGAGGTGGTGCGCCTCTCGGGTTGGCCGGTGCTGGACGTGCCGGGCGTCGAGGCCGACGACGTGATCGGCACCCTGGCGGTCGCGGCGGCCAGTCAGGGCATCGAGGTGCTGATCAGCAGCGGCGACAAGGACCTGGCGCAGCTGGTGAACGAGCACATCACCATCATCGACACCATGAGCGGCAAGGTGCGCGACCTGGCCGGGGTGGAGGCGGAGTTTGGCGTGCCCGCGCGCCTGATGCTGGACTACCAGATGCTGGTGGGCGACTCCATCGACAACGTGCCCGGGGTGAACAAGGTCGGCCCCAAGACGGCCGTGAAGCTGCTGCAGGAGTACGGCTCCATCGACAACCTGATCGCGCAGGCGGACCAAGTGAAAGGCGCCGTGGGCGAGAACCTCCGCCAGGCGCTGGACTGGCTGCCCACCGGCCGCCAGCTGCTGACCATCAAAACCGACTGCGACCTCAACGGCTGGGTGCCCGGCCTGCCGGCGCTGGATGCGGTGCGCATGGGCGAACCGCAGAAGGAGCCGCTGCGCGCGTTCTACGAGACCTATGGCTTCAAGGGCCTGGCCAAGGCGCTGGGGGGCGGCGAGGCGGCTGTGCCCGCGGCTGCGTCCGCCCCTGTGCCCGGCGCCACCAACGACCTGTTCAGCGATCCGGCGTCCGACATTCCGAGGGCGTCGAACCTCGCCTACGACACCATCCTCACCTGGGAGGCCTTCGACGCCTGGCTGAACAAGCTGGAGGCCGCCGAGCTGACCGCCATCGACACCGAGACCACCTCGCTGGATGAAATGGTCGCGCAGATCGTGGGCATCAGCTTCAGCGTGAGGCCGGGCGAAGCCGCCTACATCCCGCTCAAGCACGAAGGGCCGGACGCGCCCGGACAGCTGCCACTGGACGAGGTGCTGGCCCGGCTCAAGCCCTGGCTGGAAAACCCGGCCAGGCAAAAGCTCGGCCAGCACATCAAGTACGACCGCCACGTCTTCGCCAACCACGGCATCGAGGTGCAGGGCTACGCGCACGACACCATGCTGCAGAGCTACGTGCTCGAAGTGCACAAGCCGCACGGTCTGTCGAGCTTGGCCGAGCGCCACCTGGGCCGCGGCGGCATCAGCTACGAAGACCTGTGTGGCAAAGGCGCGCACCAGATCCCGTTTGCCCAGGTGGACGTGGCGAAAGCCGCCGAATACTCGTGCGAGGACAGCGACCAGACGCTGGACGTGCACCGAGTGCTGTGGCCGCAGATCGAAGCCGACGCGAAGCTGAAGTTCATCTACGAGCTGGAGATCGCCAGCAGCGAAACGCTCTACCGCATCGAACGCAACGGCGTGCTGATCGACGCGCCCACGCTGGCCAAACAGAGCCATGAGCTGGGCCAGCGCATCTTCGCGCTGGAGCAGGAGGCGTATGAAATCGCGGGCCAGCCCTTCAACCTCAGCAGCCCCAAGCAGCTGGGCGAGATCTTCTTCGACAAGCTGGGCCTGCCGGTCATCAAGAAGACCGCCACCGGCGCGCGCAGCACCGACGAGGAGGTGCTGGAAAAACTCGCCGAGGACTACCCGCTGCCCGCCAAGATCCTGGAGCACCGTAGCCTGTCCAAGCTCAAGGGCACCTACACCGACAAACTGGCCCAGCTCGCACTCCCACGCACCGGTCGCGTGCACACACACTACGCACAGGCCGTGGCGGTCACGGGGCGGCTCTCCAGCAACGACCCCAACCTGCAGAACATTCCCATCCGCACGCCCGAGGGCCGCCGGGTTCGAGAGGCGTTCGTGGCCGCGCCCGGCCACGTGATCGCCAGCGCGGACTACTCGCAGATCGAGCTGCGCATCATGGCCCACCTGAGCGACGATGCGGCCCTGCTGCGCGCCTTCCACGAAGGGCACGACGTGCACCGCGCCACCGCGGCCGAGGTGTTCGGCATCAAGCCCGAGGAGGTCAGCAGCGAGCAGCGCCGCTACGCCAAGACCATCAACTTCGGCCTGATCTACGGCATGGGCACCTTCGGCCTGGCCAAGTCGCTGGGCATCGAGAACGCGGCCGCCAAGACCTACATCGACCGCTACTTCGCGCGCTTCGCCGGCGTCAAGCAGTACATGGACGACACCCGCGCGCTCGCCAAGGAGCAGGGCTACGTGGAAACCGTGTTCGGCCGCAAGCTGGTGCTGCCGGACATCAAGAACGCCAAGGGTGCCAAGCTGGCCGCGCTGGAGCGGCAGGCCATCAATGCGCCCATGCAGGGCACGGCAGCCGACCTGATCAAGCTGGCCATGGTGGCGGTGCAGAAGGCGCTGGACGAGCAGGGCAAGGGCACGAAGATGATCATGCAGGTGCACGACGAACTGGTGTTCGAGGTGCCCGAAGCCGAACTGGACTGGCTGCGCACCGAGATCCCGCGCCTGATGGCGGGGGTGGCGCAGCTGAAGGTGCCGCTGCTGGCCGAGGTGGGCGTGGGGGCGAACTGGGACCAGGCGCACTGAGCGCCCGCGGTCTCAACCCACCGGCAGCACCACCTTCGTGTACGGGTGGTCGACGCCTTCTGCCCACCAGTTCGCCCACAGCCGGTTCGCGCCGCCCGGCGCGTCGGCCTGCAGGGTCATGAAATTGCGGCAGCCGATCAGCCGGCGCCGGGCGGTCGGGAATTCCACCATCTGGCCGGTGAGCCCCGGCTCCAGGGTCTCGGTCTGCTTGCAGGCCTCTTCGAGGAAGTAGCGCGCCACGCCGGCCGGCGGCGGGTGGGTCACGCCGCTGCTGGTGAGCTGGGTCAGGCTGCGCGCCTCGGGCGAAAGGTCGCTGCGGTCCGATTCGATCACGCCGATGGCGGCCACGTGCACGTCGCCTGAGAGCACGGTCACCCGCAGGCCGCGCGCACTGGCGTCCAGCAGGCGGCGCACCAGGCGCAGGCGCTCGGCCTGGTGGGGGTGGCTGGTCCAGTGGTCGCGCAGGTCGTCCTCCAGTTCCTCGATGGCCGGCAGGGCGCCGAGCATCGTCTCCAGCTGCTCGAAGCTGGGGTGCATCACCGGGATGCTGCTCATCACCAGCAGGTGCCGCAGGTCGCCGGCGGCCAGCTGGGCGTCGAGCCAGGCGTAGACGGCGCTCCAGCTGGCCGGGCTCATCACCTGGTCGGCGAGCACGGTCCTGCGTCCGGCGGCGTCGGTGGTTTCGCTGCGCGGCCGGCGCTCGCTGCGCAGGTCGAGCACCAGCAGGCCGGTGCTGCCGAAGCGGTAGGCGCTGTTGTGCGCGGTCTGGGCGTTCAGGGTGGCGGGCGGCGGTGCGCCCAGCATCTGGCGCTGGAACAGTTCGAACGCAGAGCGGGCGACCTCGAACAGGCCCTGGAACACGGGGCTGCCGTGCAACTCGCACGGGTGTGAGCCCCAGCCGTCGATGATGTCGTGGTCGTCCCACATCATCACGCTGGGCACCGAGGCCAGCAGCGCGGCGGTCTCGGGCTGGTTCCAGCGTTCCAGGTAGAACCCGGCGAAACGGGTCTGCAGCGCGGCGCGCAGGCTGTCGCTCAAGGGCATGTGGGTGCGGGTGAACCACTCGACCTCGGTCCATGCCCGCAGCTCGGGCACGGTGGCCCAGATGTCGTCGCTGTAGATCTGGTCGCCGCCCATGAGCAGCAGTTCCAGCGGCCCGGCCGGGATGCCGTCGACCCGTTCCTGCTGGTCATGCAGGCGGCCCATGCGGGCCCAGAGGGCGTTGGCGTCTTTCATGGTTTTGCGGGTGCGCGCGTCGGAAAAGCCGTTGCATGAGACGTAGGCCATGCTTGGCGTGGCGCCCAGGGCCGGCACCTGGAAGCTGTGGCTGCGGCCGGCCAGCCGGTAGCCGATGCGCTGGGGCATCGCCGTCTGGCGCACCGCGATGTCGAAGCGCCAGGCGGTGGCGTCCAGGCCGGGCACCGGTCCGCTGGCGCCGTTGACCAGCTCGGCCGGCACATTCAGGCGCAGCGCCGGCTGCGGATCGGTGGCGTCGCAGACGATCATCAGGCTCAAACCCCAGACGCCACCCTGGCATCCGAGAAACTGCAGAATGGGTCCGGTCAGGGTCATGGCGCTGTCCTCCGATGCGCGCCATTGTGTGCCCGACCCGTGCGCGCCGCATCCCCTTTTCAACCACCCACAAGGAGACACCGATGCTCAACACCGACCTGATCACCGACAGCCAGGCCCTGCTCGACGCGAAGGCGTCGCACGGCCATGCCACCCGCCGCACCGCACTCAAGGCCGCCCTGGGAGTGGGCTACGCCGCCTCGGTGCTGCCGGTGATGGCGCAGACGGCGATCAAGACGTCCACCGACGGGCTGACCGCGGGCGAGGTGATGATCGATGTCAACGGCTTCAAGATGCCCGCCTACCGCGCGGCGCCGGCCGGCAAGACCGGGCTGCCGGTGGTGCTGGTGCTGTCGGAGATCTTTGGCGTGCACGAGTACATCGCTGACACCGCGCGCCGGTTTGCCAAGGCAGGCTACCTGGCCATCGCACCCGAGCTGTTCGTGCGCCAGGGCGATGCGCAGAGCTATGGCGAGATGGCCAAGCTGATCGCCGAGGTGATCTCCAAGGTGCCGGATGCCCAGGTGATGGCCGATCTGGACGCGACGGTGAAGTGGGCCGCGGCCAACGGCGGCGATGCCAAGAAGCTGGGCGTGACCGGCTTCTGCTGGGGCGGGCGCCAGGTCTGGCTGTATGCGGCGCACAACCCGGCGGTGAAGGCCGGTGTGGCCTGGTACGGCCGGCTGGTCGGTCAGACCAGCGACCTCAATCCGAAGCACCCGGTGGATGTGGCGGCCGGCCTGCACGGTCCGGTGCTGGGTCTTTACGGCGCGGCCGACACCGGCATTCCGCTTGACACGGTTGATAAGATGAAAGCCGCTTTGGCGGCCGGCAATGCGGCGGCCAAGGTGTCGAGCTTTGTGGTGTACCCGGACGCGCCGCACGCATTCCACGCCGATTACCGGCCGAGCTTCCGCAAGGAGCCGGCCGAAGACGGCTGGAAGCGGGCACAGGCCTGGTTCCAGCAGCACGGCGTCGCCTGACGCTGCCCTGCAGACCCCACCCCCGGGCCGCCTGTGCGGCCCTTTCTTTTGGTTGAAGACATTTCATGACCCTGATTGCGATCCTGTTGGGCACCGTGGCGGCGGGTGTGGGCAGCGTGTGGCTGGCCGCGGCGCTGGGCATGGGGGTGCTGGCGCGGTTCACGCAGCACATGCTGAGCCTGGCCGCGGGTGCACTGCTGGCCACCGCCTTCATGCACCTGCTGCCCGAGGCGTTCGAGAGCCAGGCGGGCGCGCACGAGCTGTTTTCCCTGCTGCTGGGTGGTCTGGTGTTCTTCTTCCTGCTGGACAAGGCCGAGCTGTGGCATCACGGCCATGAACACCATCACGGCGGTGGGCACCATGGACACGGGCATGCGCACGCCCACGGTCATGACCATGCGCACGGTCACAACCACGACCACGGGCACGGCGCTCGTTCCGGCGGCTGGACGGTGCTGGCCGGCGACAGCGTGCATGCGTTCGGCGACGGCATCCTGATCGCTTCGGCGTTTGTGGCCGACCTGCGGCTGGGTGTGGTGACCGCGCTGGCGGTGCTGGCCCACGAGGTGCCGCACCACATGGGCGATCTGGTCGTGCTGCAGCAGACCTCGGGCACGCGCCGCGCGGCGCTGGTCAAGGTGTCGCTGGCGGGCACGGTGACCGCGCTGGGCGGCCTGGTGGGCTACGCGCTGCTGGGACAGCTCGAAGACTGGCTGCCGTACTTCCTGGTCGCGGCCTCCAGCAGCTTCGTCTATGTGGCGCTGGCCGACCTGATTCCCCAGTTGCAGAAGCGGCTGGGCCTGCGCGCGACGATCGCCCAGATCGCCTGGCTGCTGGCGGGCATTGCCCTGGTGACCCTGGTCAGCGGGATGGCGCATTCCCACTGAGTCGCAGACAGCGGCTTCAGCTGGTCGCCTCGCTGCCGAAACAAAACTCGAAGCGGGCACCCTGGCCCACGGCGCCTTCGCCCCGTATGTGACCGCCGTGGCGCTCCAGGATGCGCCGCACCGTGGCCAGCCCGATGCCGGAGCCCTCGAACTCGCTGGCGGTGTGCAGACGGTTGAAGGCCTTGAACAGACGCTCGGCACGCGCCATGTCGAAGCCCGCACCGTTGTCGCGGATGCAGAACACCGGCGCACCCGGGGCCGTCTGCTCGGCGCGGGTGAAGCTGATGCGGGCGTTGGTGGTCTGGCGGGTGTATTTCCAGGCGTTGCCCAGCAGGTTCTCCAGCACGATCTGCGCCATGCGCGGGTCGCAGTCGGCATACAGCCCTTCTTCGATCGCCACCTCGACCTCGCGCGTCGGATCGCGGTGGCGCTCCTGGCGGATCACATCGTGCGCGAGCTCGCTGAGGTTGGTGTTCATGCGCTGCAGGGTGCCCTGGCTCACGCGCGCCAGTGCCAGCAGATCGGTGATGAGGCTGTTCATGCGATGGACCGAAGCCTCGATGCGCTCGAACAGGTCGATGTCCTCCGCGGTCATGCGCCCGGCCATCTGCTCGCGCAGCAGGTGGCTGAAGCCGTCGATGGAGCGCAGCGGCGACTTGAGGTCGTGCGAGACGGAGTAGGCGAAAGAGTCCAGCTCGCGGTTGAGGTACTGCAGCTGGGCGGTGCGCGCCGCCACACGGTGCTCCAGCGTGTCGTGCAGCTTGTGGATTTCACGGTCGCGGCGCAGCCGCTGCAGCTCGGCGTTGCAGCGGCTGGCGAAGATGGTCAGCAGGGCGTCCAGCTGGGCGTTCGGTGGCGGCCGCTGGCGCCAGACGGCGATGAGCAGGCCCACCACCGAGCCGTCCCCATCGCGCAGCGGCAGGCCCAGCACGGACTGGAGCGGGGCTTCCGAAAACGGCGGCACCAGGTTCAGGTGGGCAGGGCGGGGACTCTCGAAGCGCAGCAGTGCAGGCTGCAGCAGGGCCTGTTCGCAAAGGGTCCGGTGCAGCGAATGGGTGCTGTTGGGGAGCAACCGGCCGTCCCACACCAGGGCCAGGGTGTTCATCTGTTTCAGAGGATCCACCTCGCCCACCACGACGCCGTCGGCGCCGATGGCGTCGGCCAGATGCTCGACCAGCGAGCGGAAGAAGGCCTCGCCCGTGTCGCCAGAGACGCCCTCGGCCACGTTCAGCAGCATGGCTTCGTGCCGTTTCTCTTCGTCCACGTTCATGGTGAAGGAAAGGGCGCAGGGCTCGTTGTCGATCTCGATGATCTCTGCCCACACCCTCACAGGCACGATGGCGCCCGCCTTGGTCCGCATCCGGGTCTCGTATCCCTGCAGCCGGCCGTCGCGCCGAAGGGTGGCCACATAGTGGTTGCGGTCGGTCTCGGAGACCCAGACGCCCACCTCCATCGACGTCTTGCCTTCGAATTCCGACTGTGTCCAGCCCAGCACCCGCTCGTTGGCGGGGTTGACCTCGACGAAGCGGCCGTCGCTCAGGCGGGTGATGGTCATGCCCAGCGGGCTGAAGTTGAACGCCTTCGAGAAGCGCTCGCGCGAGATCTCCAGTTCGCGGCGCGAGGCCACATCGGCCGACAGGTCGAACACCACCGCGATCAGCAGCCGTTCGGTGGCGCTCTGCGTGACCTCGGCATGCACCATGGCCGGGAACGCACACCCGTCCTTGCGCTGGGCCAGTCCACGGAGGCCACCGACCCGCCCCTGGGTGTCGATGAGCCGGCGGAACTCGGTCTGTTCCTCGTCGCTGGCCCACACCCTGGGTGGAGGATGACCCACCAGCTCCTCGTTCGTGTATCCGAACAGCGACTGGAAGGCCTGGTTGGCGTCGAGCACGTCCAGCGTGTCCAGCGACTGCACCAGGCAGGCGGCCGGCGTGCTGCGGAACAGGGCCTGAAAGCGATCCTGGCTCTGGCGCAGCAGGCGCTCGACCTCGCGGCTGTGCTCCAGTGCCAGGTTCTGGCTGCGGTACGCGTCCAGCATGCGCCGCCGGCCCAGGTTGACCGTGATCATCAGGCTGATGAGGATGGTGGTCTGCACAATCCACACGGTCCAGCCGGTGCGCGTCTCCGGCGTCTGCATCAGCTGCAGGTTCTCGGCGATGTTGAGCACCCCGAGGATGGTGATGCCCAGCACGCCGCTGACCAGCATGTTCCTGCGTGAGAGAAAGACTCCCGCAGCGACCACCGCCGCGATCATGACCAGCGCGGCCATGCTGCGCACCGTGCCATGGGCCACGATGGCGGCACCCGATGTGAAGATCAGCGTGTACACCAGCAGTGGCGCCACCAGTGGGCGCAGGCGCGTGGCGTACAGGACCAGCAGCAGGTAGTCGGTGAGCGAGAAGGCGAGGGCCACCCAGGTCAGCGCCACCAGCCCGTCCCTCAGATGCACGCCGAACGCCACCAGCGGAC
Organism: Hydrogenophaga sp. H7; assembly: GCF_002025745.1. NCBI lineage: Bacteria > Pseudomonadati > Pseudomonadota > Betaproteobacteria > Burkholderiales > Comamonadaceae > Hydrogenophaga > Hydrogenophaga sp. H7. The sequence goes on from NZ_MCIC01000015.1 coordinate 187,476, forward strand.
CGGCGATTCCGATGCACAGCAGCAATGCCAGCAGGGATCGCTCCTGGTAGCGCTGCAGACTGGGCGGCTGGCCGGTCGCCTCAGCGGCGGGGAGGGGGGCTGGCGCGTTCATCGGGATGTTGGCGCGGGTGTCAGGGAGAAGCGGAACTCGGCGCCTTCCCCGGGCTTGCCGACACCCTGGATCTGGCCACCGTGCCGGTCCACGATACGGCGCACCGTGGCCAGGCCGATGCCCGTGCCTTCGAACTCGCTCGGTCCGTGCAGGCGCTGGAATGGCTTGAACAGCTTGTCGGCATAGGCCATATTGAAGCCTACGCCGTTGTCCCGCACGAAAAAGCTCGCGCGGCCCGGGCCACCGTCCTTGCAGCGCCCCATCTCGATCAGCGGCTGTGGCTGGTCCCGGGTGTACTTGATGGCGTTGCCCAGCAGGTTCTCCAGCGCGATGCGCGCCAGCCGGGCGTCGCAGACGCTGACCAGGTCCGGCTCGATGCGCCACGCGAGAGGTCTGCCCGGGTGCTTGGCCTGTTCCGCGCGCATCACCTGTTCGGCGATCTCGCTCAGATTGGTCGGGCTCAGCGCCATCTTGCCCTGGCTCACGCGGGCCAGTGCCAGCATGTCGGCGATCAGGGTGCTCATGCGGTGGGTCGACGCCAGCACGCGCTGCAGCAGCTGCTCCTCATCGGCGGTCAGCCGTCCCTGCAACTGTTCGCTCAGCAGGCTCGTGAAGCCGTCGATCGCACGCAATGGCGACTTCAGGTCGTGCGACACCGAGTAGGCGAACGAGTCGAGTTCCGCGTTGAGCTTCTGCAATTCGGCGGTGCGCGACTGCACCCGTTGCTCCAGCGTCGCGTTGAGTTGCTGGATTTCGCGCTCGCGCCGCAGCCGCATCAGTTCGGCCGTGGCCCGGCTCGCAAAGATCGACATCAGCGCGCGCATCTCGGCGGTGAGTGTGATGGGCTGGCGCCACATGGCCGAGAGCAAGCCAATGGCGGTGCCGTCCTGGTCGCGCAGGCTCTGGCCGATGTAGGCGCTGGCCTGCATCCCGGTCATCGCCGACAGCGATGGGTAGGTGTGGGCGAGGCCTTGCTCGTGGACGCACAGGTCGCTGCGCGAAAGGGCCTCGCCGCAGGGGGTGCCCTCGGGGGCATAGACGATGTTGGGTACCAGGGCGCCGTCCATGGACATCGCCAGTGTCTGCACCTCCTGGTCGGGCATCAGCTCGCTGACCATCACCACGTCGGCCTTCAGGGCGGGGGCTGCGTGGCGGGCCAGCGCGGTGAAAAAGGCCGCGCCCGTTTCGCCCGTCATGCCCTGCGCCACGCTCAGCAGCAAGGCCTCGCGCCGCTTCTCTTCCGACACGTTCACTGTGGACGACAGAATGCACTCTTCGCCCTCGATGTCGATCAGCACCGCCCACAGCCTCACGTCGACCGGCTTGCCGTCCCTGCCGCGCATCTGGCTCTCGTAGGCCAGCACCCGCCCGTCGTGCTTGAGTTTGTCGACGTAGGCCTGCCGGTGGGCTGGTGTGAGCCAGGCGCCGGTTTCCAGAGTGGTCCTGCCGCGCAGGCCGTCCGCGCCGACGTTGTCGTGGATGAGCCCCGCCCGGTTGACCTCCAGGATCCGGCCGTCGGACAGGCGCGTGATCGCGAGGTTCATCGGACTGAAGTTGAAGGCCTTGGCGAAGCGCTCCTCCGAGCGCCGCAGGCGTTCGATGGTGGCGTTCTGCTCGGTGATGTCGGTGACCGTGGTGATGATCAGCCGGTCCTGCGGATCGTCACCCATCTCGCTGCTGATCAGCGCCTCGAAGCGGCTGCCGTCGGCCCGCAGTCCCTGGACATGGACCTGGTCTGCGCGGCGCAGGGCGAACAGTTGTTCCAGGTAGAGGGCGCGCTGCTCCGGTTCGGCCCAGAGCATGGCGTCGGTGCAGCCGAGCACGTCCTCGCGGGTGTGTCCGTAGCAGCGCTCGAAGGCCGGGTTGACGTCCAGGATCAGGCCGCTGCGGGCCGACTGCGCAATCATCGGGCTGGGGCTGTTGCGGAAGATCCGGGTGAACCGCTCCAGGCTCTGGTCCCGTTCCTGCTCGCTGCGGATGCGCCGCTCCAGCTCGCGGCGCTGAAGATCCAGCGCCTGCTGGGCCCGGCTGCGGCTGTGGTAGACCATGATCGCCACCACGACCATGGTCATGGACTGGGTCAGCCACACCGTGAACCCGACCTTGAAGTTGGCCGGCTTGAACCAGCCATTCCACTCCATCCAGGTGAGGATGCCCAGGATGACCACGCTCAGGGTCACGGTGACGAACAGCGCGCGCCGGGGCAGGAAGATGCCGGCACCGGCCACCACTGCCACGAACAGGAAGCCCGCGGCGGTGCGCACCGAGCCGAAAGCCACGATGGCGATCACCGTCGAGATCAGGACCGCGGTCACCAGCAGCGGTGCTACGAGTCGCTGGAATCCCTTGCTCAGCAACAGCAGGACCGTCCAGGCCGACAGCGCGATCAGCGCGGGCGCGATCACCTCCGACAGGTTGGAGGTACTCAGATACACCAGGGGTGCCTGGACGGTGGCAGCAATGGCCACCAGCAGACCGATGGCCCGCAGTGGACTGGAAGAGGGTTCGGAGGACGGGCTGGACACGCGGGACAGGGCTTCAGGCATCGGTTGGCGCATGGGCGCGTGTCTGACCTATCGTCCCGTCAGCCGGGAACTTGACTCCGGGCACAGGGCAGGCCTGGCGTGTTGCACCATTCGCTCCAGCTGCCTGGAAAGAGGGCTGTGCGTCCGAAGCCGGCGATTTCCATGGCCAGCAGGTTGGGGATGGCGCTCACGCCACTGCCGCAGTGGTGCACCACCGCAGCCGGGTCGCGCGACCCCAGCAGGCGCTCGAATTCGGCCCGCAGTTCGGTGGCCGGCTTGAAGCGGCCGTCCGGTCCGATGTTCTCGGTGAACGGCCGGTTGAGCGCCCCCGGGATGTGGCCCGCCACCGGGTCCAGTGGTTCGACCTCGCCACGGAAGCGGGCCGCGGCGCGTGCGTCGACCAGTGTGAGGTCGGGCTGGCCCAGCCGGCGTGCGATGTCGGGCGCGGCCAGGGTTTCGGCGCGGGCGGGCTGCAGTTCGAACCGGCCCGCGGCGGCCGGCTGCGACGGACCTTCGGCGACCTCGCCGCCGGCCGCCTGCCAGGCGGCCAGTCCGCCGTCGAGCACCGCCACGGCCTCGTGGCCGCACCACTTGAGCATCCACCAGAGCCGGCCACAGTAGTTCGCGCCCTGCCGGTCCATCGCCACCACCTGCTGGCCCGGGTTCAGACCCAGCGCCTGCAGACGCCTGGCAAACGTTTCGCGGGAGGGCAGGGGATGCCTTCCGCCACTGGCGCGGTCGGGCCCGGTCTTGTCGCTCAGGTGCTCGTCAAGATCCACATGCACCGCGCCGGGGATGTGGGCGGCTTCGAACTGCTGGCGCCCGGCGGCGGGGTTCATCAGGTCGAAGCTGCAGTCCATCACCAGCACCGGCTGGCGGTCGTCCAGGACTTGCCGCAGCTGCGCGGCAGAAATGAGGGTTGTGTACATGTGGCTGATTTTCAAGTACGGAGGGACCGCTGACGATCACACCAAAGTCCTAAAGACCCGCCCACCGCATGCAGACGCGCACGGATTCAATGCTCTTCTGCCGGCGCGTGGGGCACGGCGCGCGCGCGCAGCACGGTGGCCGCGATGCCGCTGACGATGATCAGGCCCATGCCGGCCCAGCCGATCAGGGGCAGCCGGTCGCCGAACACGGTCAGTCCGAAGATGCCGGCGAACACGATGCCCGAATACTGCAGGTTGGCCACGACCATGGTGGCACCGCTGGCGTAGGCACGGGTCATGCACAGCTGGCCGCCCAGCGCCAGCAGCCCGATGGGCAGCAGCCAGAGCGCGGAAGGCCAGCTCCATGGCGTGGCACCGACGAACAGCATGCCGATCAGGCCGGCGACCACAGCCCCGATGGAGAAATAGAACACCGTGCGGCTCTCGGGCTCACCCGCCCGGCTCAGCGCCGACACCTGCAGGTAGGCAAAGGCCGCGAAGATGCCGGACATCAGGCCAACCAGTGCGCCCAGCATCTGGTCGGGAGCCAGGGTGGGGCGCAGCATCATCGCCACGCCGCCGAAGCCCGCCAGCACGGTCAGGAACAGGGGAGCCTGTTGCCGGACCGGCGCATTGCGGCCCTGGGTCAGCAGGGCACCGCCGAGCAAGAAGGTGGCGATCCAGACGCTGCTCATGTAGTTGAGCGTCATCGCCGTCGCCAGCGGGAGGATGGCAATGGCGTAGAACCAGGCGGTCAGCGAGATGGTGCCCACCACGCTGCGCCAGACATGCATCATGGGCACCGTGGTGCGCAGCGAGACGCCGCTGAACCGGGTGAACCCGTAGAGAAACACCACCCCCACCAGACCGCGGTAGGTGACGATCTCGAAGCTGTTGAAGTGCGCGGATGCGAACTTGATGCAGACCCCCATGCTGGCGAAAAACAGGGACGCCAGCAGCATCCAGAGGGCCTGCATGGGGTCTCAGCCTTTCAGCGCATCGCCGAGGCGGCCGCGGTACCACTCGTGGAAGTGCTGCATGCCGTCTTCCATCGGGCTCTGGTAGGGACCGACCTCGTTGTCGCCGCGCTCGTACAGGGCCTTGCGGCCCGCGTCCATGCGCTCGGCGATCTCGTCGTCCTCGATGCAGGTCTCCATGTAGGCGGCGCGCTGCGCCTCCATGAAGCCGGGCTCGAAGGCAGCGATCTCCTCGGGGTAGTAGAACTCCACCATGTTGAGTGTCTTGTCGACCCCCAGCGGGTGCAGGGTCGAGACCGTCAGCACGTGCGGGTACCACTCCACCATGATGTGCGGGTAGTAGGTCAGCCACACCGCGCCCTGTGCGGGCAGCTCGCCGTTGCGGTACTGCATCAGCACCTCGTGCCACTTCTGGTACGTGGCGCTGCCGGACTTGAGCAGGTTCTGGATGCCCACGGTCTGCACCGAGTACTCGGGCTTGAACTCCCACTGCAGGTCGTCGCAGGTGACGAAGTTGCCCAGTCCGGGGTGGAAGGGCACGACGTGGTAGTCCTCCAGATAGACCTCGATGAAGGTCTTCCAGTTGTAGTTGCAGGTGTGCAGTTCGACGTGGCCCAGCACCATGCCCTCGAAGCTCAGCGTGGACGCCGGACCCATGTTCGCCAGATCGGCGGCGATGTCGCGGCCGTTGTCTTCGAACAGCAGGCCGTTCCATTCGCGCAGCGAATAGCGCTTGAGATCGGCGCAGGGGTCGTGCGAGAAATGCGGGGCGCCCAGCAGGTTGCCCAGCTTGCTGTTGGCCGACTGGCCACCGCTGTAGGTCCAGCGGTGCAGGGGGCAGACGATGTGGCCACCGCTGTGACCTTTGGCGTTCTGGTTCAGGTTGCCGCGGCCCTTGAGCATCACGGCCTGTCGGTGGCGGCAGATGTTGGAGACGAGTTCGACGCCGTTGGCGGTGCGAACCAGCGCGCGTCCTTCACCCTCCTGTGGCAGGGCGAAGTAGTCGCCCAGCTCGGGAACCGCGTTCACGTGCCCCACGTAGCGGGGCCCGTGCTGAAAGATCGTTTCAAGTTCCCTGCGGAACAATGCCTCGTCGAAGTAGCTGGAAACCGGCAATTGGCTTGCGGCCTGCTGCAATTGAAGACTCAAATCAGACATGGTGGTCTTGACCTAAAGACTCCCCCTATGAAGGGGCAGGGTGAAGCGCTCGAGCGAGTGAACGATCTGCGCGGGATGGGTGAAGTGCTGCGTCCCTCCGGGCGTGCGAGGCCCGTCAGTTGAACAAAAAAGAGGCGGGATTGTACCCCGCCCCTTCCAGGCCCCTGCGGTGGCTGGAGATTGAGCGGGCCGGGGGATAAAATCGCGCGCTGGCCCTGCCGTCCGCAGGGTGTCCGTCGGGTGTTTGCCACCCGCAATCGACTTCAGCGAATGACCTCTCCGACCCCCACAAAGTCCACCCGATCAAGCCGCTCGGCCGAAGCGTCTGCCACCCCGGCCAGCTACGAGGCCGCGCTGGAGGAGCTGGAGCAGCTGGTCGCCCAGCTGGATGCGGGGCAGTTGCCGCTGGACCAGCTGCTGGGTCGCTACCAGCGCGGCGCCGAGCTGCTGGCCTACTGCCGCACCCGGCTGGAGGCGGTGGAGCAGCAGATCAAGGTGCTCGAAAACGGCGAGCCCAAACCCTGGGACGGCCAATGAGCGCGGGCCTGTCGGACAACACCGCGTTCGTAGCCTGGCGGGTGCGCCAGCAGGAGCACGTGGAGCAGGCCCTGTCGAACTGGGTGCTGGCCGATGCGCCGGCGGGTCTGGGGCTGGTCATGCGCTATGCGGTACTGGACGGCGGCAAGCGCCTGCGCCCGCTGCTGGCGCTGGCGGCTTGCGAGGCCGTGCAGGGCGACCCTGCAGTGGCCATGCGGGCGGCCTGTGCGGTGGAGCTCATCCATGCGTATTCCTTGGTCCACGACGACATGCCTTGCATGGACAACGATGTGTTGCGGCGGGGCAAGCCCACAGTGCATGTGAAGTACGGCGAGGCGCAGGCGCTGCTGGCCGGTGACGCCCTGCAGGCCCTGGCGTTCGAGTTGCTGGTGCCCGACGACGGTTCGGTGCCTGCGGCGCTGTCGGCCCGCCTGTGCCGTCAGCTGGCCGTGGCGGCCGGTGCATCCGGCATGGCCGGGGGGCAAGCCGTCGACCTCGCCAGCGTCGGCGTGGCGCTGGACCAGAAGGCCCTGGAGGGCATGCACCGCCTCAAGACCGGCGCGCTGCTGCAGGCCAGCGTCATGATGGGCGCTTCCACCGCCGCCCTGGACGCGGCCGTGCTGCGGCAGTTGTCCACCTACGGCGCCTGCATCGGCCTGGCCTTCCAGGTGGTCGACGACATTCTGGACGTCACCACCGACTCCGCCACGCTGGGCAAGACCGCGGGCAAGGACGCCGCCGCCGACAAGCCCACCTTTGTGTCGCTCATGGGTCTGGAGGCGGCCCAGTCCTACGCCGACACGGTGCTGGACCAGGCGCACCAGGCGCTGTCCGCCAGCGCCTTGCCCCACACCGACACCCTGCATGCGCTGGCCGACTGGGTTGGCCGCCGCGCGTCCTGAACCCGGAAAGCCGCCCTCAAGCGAAATACCTGCCCCATGAGCAACCTGCTGTCCACCATCGAATCCCCGGCCGACCTGCGGCGCCTGTCCCGCACGCAGCTGCGCCCCCTGGCCGACGAGCTGCGCGACCATGTGCTGCAGAGCGTCTCGAAAACCGGCGGGCACCTCAGTTCCAACCTCGGCACGGTGGAACTCACGGTGGCGCTGCACTATGTCTTCAACACGCCCGAAGACCGGCTGGTCTGGGACGTGGGTCACCAGACCTACCCGCACAAGATCCTGACCGGCCGCCGCGACCGCATGTCCACGCTGCGCCAGCTCGGTGGCATCAGCGGTTTTCCGCGCCGCGACGAGAGCGAGTACGACACCTTTGGCACCGCCCACTCGTCCACCAGCATCTCGGCGGCGCTGGGCATGGCACTGGCCGCCAAGATGAAAGGCGAGAGCCGCCACGCGGTGGCCATCATCGGTGACGGCGCCATGACCGCGGGCATGGCCTTCGAGGCGCTGAACAACGCCGGTGTCGAACACGGCCGCCTGCTGGTGATCCTCAACGACAACGACATGTCGATCTCGCCCCCGGTGGGCGCGCTCAACCGCTACCTGGCCCAGCTCATGAGCGGCCAGTTCTACGCCGCCGCCAAGAACGTCGGCAAGACTGTGCTCAAGGGCGCGCCGCCGCTGTTCGAACTGGCCAAGCGGCTGGAAGAGCACGCCAAAGGCATGGTGGTGCCGGCCACGCTGTTCGAGAAGTTCGGCTTCAACTACGTCGGCCCCATCGACGGGCACGACCTCGACTCGCTCATCCCCACGCTGGAGAACGTGCGCCACCTGCTGGACAACGGTGCGGGGCCGCAGTTCCTCCACGTGGTCACGAAGAAGGGGCAGGGCTACAAGCTGGCCGAGGCGGACCCCGTGGCCTACCACGGCCCCGGCAAGTTCGATCCCGCCGTGGGTCTGGTCAAACCGGCCACGCCCCCCAAACCCACGTTCACCCAGGTGTTCGGACAGTGGCTGTGCGACATGGCTGCCGCCGACCCCAAGCTGGTCGGCATCACCCCAGCCATGCGCGAGGGCTCGGGCATGGTGGAGTTCCACCAGAGGTTCCCGGGCCGTTATTTCGACGTCGGCATCGCCGAACAGCATGCGGTGACCTTTGCCGCCGGGCTGGCTTGCGAAGGCATGAAGCCGGTGGTCGCGATCTACTCCACCTTCCTTCAGCGGGGCTACGACCAGCTGATTCACGATGTGGCGCTGCAGAGGCTGCCCATGGTGTTCGCACTGGACCGCGCGGGCCTGGTGGGTGCCGATGGCGCGACCCACGCCGGTGCCTACGACATCGCCTACCTGCGCTGCATCCCCAACATGTCGATCGCCTGTCCGTCGGACGAGGCGGAAACGCGCCAGTTGCTGTCGACGGCCCACCACCAGGACCACCCGGTGGCGGTGCGCTATCCGCGCGGTGCCGGTGTGGGCGCGGCGGTGCCGGCCAGTCTGGATGGGCTGCCGTTCGGCAAGGGCGAAGTGCGGCGGCGTGGCCATGGCGTGGCCATCCTGGCCTTTGGAACCCTGCTGCATCCGGCGCTGGCGGCCGCCGAGGCGCTCGGTGCCAGCGTCGCCAACATGCGCTGGGCCAAACCGCTTGACATGGACCTGCTGCGCGAGATGGCGCACAGCCACCAGGCGCTCGTCACGGTGGAAGAGGGCTGCGTCATGGGTGGCGCCGGCAGTGCCGTGCTGGAGGCCCTGCAGGCCGAGGGTCTGTCGATGCCCGTGCTGCAGCTCGGGTTGCCCGACGAGTTCATCGAGCACGGTGATCCCGCCAGGCTGCTGGCCAACGTGGGGCTGGATGCCAGCGGCATCGAGTCGTCCATCAGGCAACGTTTTGCCGACGTGCTGGGTGGCTCCGGTGGTCTCAAGGCGGCCGCCTGAACGACCGCGTTGAAGAAATTTCACGGCCTGTTTGAGGCGTTTCGAAAGCCTGCACGGTTTGAGTGCAGCAAGCTTGCAAAAGCCTGAAAGCGTTCACGATCTTGCTCTGATTTCGAGGGAAAACCCCCACGGAAGGGGGGGGGTGCGTTCCTACAATGGCCCGGACTGCAGAAGTCCCCGACCCTTCCGGGCGGGCATGAAATACCAACCACGGAGTCATACAACATGGATCGTCGTTCCATCCTCAAGCACGCCGGCATCGCCGGTGTGCTGGCCGCAGGAGCAGCCCCCGCTGTGCATGCACAGGCCGCCATCCGCTGGCGCCTGGCCTCCAGCTTCCCCAAGGCGCTGGACACCATCTACGGTGCCGCCGAAGTGTTCGCGGAAAAAGTCAATGCGATGTCCGGCGGCAAGTTCGTCGTCTCCGTGCACCCCGCCGGTGAACTGATGCCCGCGTTCGGCATCGTGGACGGTGTGCAGCAAGGCACCGTTGAAGCTGGTCACACCGCCCCCTACTACTACTTCGGCAAGGACGACACCTTCGCCATGGGTACGGCCATTCCTTTCGGCCTGAACAGCCGCCAGCTGACCGCCTGGTACTTCGACGGCAACGGCATGAAGCTGTTCCGCGAGTTCTACGACAAGTACAACATCATCAACTTCCCTGGCGGCAACACCGGGTCCCAGATGGGCGGCTGGTACCGAAAGGAAGTCAAGACCGTGGCCGACATCAAGGGCCTGAAGATGCGCATTGGCGGTTTTGCCGGCAAGGTGCTGACCCGCATGGGTGGTGTGCCGCAGAACATTCCTGGCGGCGAGATCTACCAGGCGCTGGAAAAGGGCACCATCGACGCGACCGAATGGGTCGGTCCGTACGACGATGAGAAGCTGGGCTTCTTCAAGGTTGCCAAGAACTACTACTACCCCGGCTGGTGGGAAGGCGGTGCCCAACTCGACTTCTACATCAACAAGGCCGCCTTCAACGCCCTGTCGAAGGAATACCAGGCCATTGTTGAAGCTGCAACGGCCTACGCCCACACCGAGATGCAGGCCCGCTACGACGCCCGCAATCCGCAGGCGATCAAGCGCCTGGTGGCCAACGGCGCCAAGGTGCTGCCGTTCCCCAAGGCCGTCATGGACGAGGCCTTCAAGCAATCGATGGCCCTCTACACCGAGCTGAACGACACCAACCCGGCCTGGAAGAAGATCTACACCGACTACTCGGCCTTCCGCAAGGACGCCAACGTCTGGTTCCGCTTCACCGAAGCCAACTTCGACAACTTCATGCAGCGCCAGAAGCTGTAAGCTTCACGGCCTTCCGCAAAAGAACCCCGTCCCCACGGGGTTTTTTTGCGTGGAAGGTACCCTGACATTTTTCTGAATCCCTCGCGCCTGCACCCTTCAACACAAGGGGACCTTCATGTCATTCCTCCTCACGCTCTCCCGCCTGATCGACGCGCTGACCGAGCGCATCGGCAAGCTCGCCATGTGGTTCATCCTGGCGACCACCATGATCAGTGCCGGCAACGCCATCGTGCGCAAGCTCTTCGACACCAGCTCCAACGCCTTCCTGGAAATCCAGTGGTACCTGTTCGCGGCGGTGTTCATGCTGGGCAGCGGCTACGCCTTCCTGCGCAATGCCCATGTGCGCATCGACTTCATCTCGTCGAAGTTCAGCGCGCGCGGCCGCAACTGGGTGGACGTGATCGGCATCCTCGTCTTCGTGTTTCCGCTGTGCTACATGATGGCCACGCTGGGCTGGCCGCTGTTCGTGAACGCCTACGAATCCGGCGAAATGTCGTCCAACGCGGGCGGCCTGATCCGCTGGCCGGTGTATGCGCTGATTCCCGCCGGTTTTGCGCTGCTCGCGCTGCAGAGCCTGAGCGAGCTCATCAAGCGCATCGCCTTCCTGACCGGCAACGGTCCGGACGTGCTGGCCCATGAAGGTCCGAGCGAAGAAGAACTCCTGGCCCAGCAACTGCTGGAAGAAGAGCAGCAGCGCCTCAAGGCCGCGCAATAAGAGGCGAGAGAACCATCATGGAATTCATTGCATCCAATTTCGTGCCCATCATGTTCACCGGCTTGCTGGTGTTCCTGCTCATGGGCTTCCCGGTGGCGTTTTCTCTGGCCGCCACTGGCCTCTTTTTCGGTTTCATCGGCATGGAGGTCGGGCTGTTTCCGTCCAACCTGTTCCAGGCCCTGCCGCTGCGGGTGTTCGGCATCATGCAGAACGACACCCTGCTGGCCATCCCGTTCTTCACCTTCATGGGCATCATCCTGGAGCGAAGCCGGATGGCCGAGGACCTGCTGGAGACCGTGGCCCAGGTGTTCGGCCCGGTGCGCGGTGGCCTGGCCGTGGCCGTGATCCTGGTGGGCGCGCTGCTGGCCGCCACCACCGGCGTGGTCGCTGCGGCCGTGATCTCGATGGGCCTGATCTCGCTGCCCATCATGCTGCGCTACGGCTACAACCGGACGATCGCCACCGGCACCATCACCGCATCGGGCACGCTGGCGCAGGCGATTCCGCCGTCGCTGGTGCTGATCGTGCTGGCCGACCAGCTCGGCCGTTCGGTGGGCGACATGTACGCCGGTGGCCTGCTGCCCGGCCTGATGCTGGTGGGCCTGTATCTGGCCTTCATCGCGGCCGTGGCCATCTTCAAGCCCGACTGGGTGCCGGCGCTGCCCCAGGAGGCGCGCATCTACCGCGAACCCAACGGCGCGAGCGGCCACCGTTCGCTGTTGCTGCTGCTGGCGATCTGCGGCGTGGCCGGGTACATCTGGGCCCAGAACCACAACGCCATCATCAACCCGATGATCGGCCGCGAGATGGACGCCGCAGGCGACGAGGTGGTCATCATGTCCATCACCGTGGCCTCGCTGCTGGCGCTGGCACTGGCCATCGTCAACCGCATCACCCGCATGGGCCTGCTGTCCCGCCTGGCCGAGCAGGTCACCTTCGTGCTGATCCCGCCGCTGGTCCTGATCTTCCTGGTGCTGGGCACCATCTTCCTGGGCATTGCAACGCCCACCGAAGGCGGCGCCATGGGCGCCCTGGGCGCGCTGATCATGGCGGCCTCGCGCAAGCGCCTGAGCCTCGACCTGATGAGGCAGGCCGGCGAGAACACGACCAAGCTGGCCATCTTCGTGCTGTCGATCCTGATCGGCTCCACCGTGTTCAGCTTCACTTTCAACGCCGCCGACGGTCACATCTGGGTCGAGCACCTGTTCGACAAGCTGCCGGGCGGTGCGCTGGGCTTCCTGATCATTGTGAACCTGCTGGTCTTCGTGCTGGGCATGTTCATCGACTTCTTCGAGATCGCCTTCATCGTGGTGCCGATGCTCGCGCCAGTGGCGGCCAAGGTGCTGCCGGAGCTGCTGCCTGAAGGCGCGCCGCCGGAGATGGCTCTGATCTGGTTCGGCATCATCCTTGCGATGAACCTGCAGACCTCGTTCCTCACACCACCCTTCGGCTTCGCTCTGTTCTACCTGCGCTCGGTGGCTGCCCGCAACGACTACACCGACCAGGTGACCAAGCAGCGCATCCCTGCGGTGACCACGGCGCAGATCTACAAGGGCTCCATCGCCTTCATCATCCTGCAGCTGATCATGGTGTCCGTCGTCATTGCCTACCCGAAGCTGGTGATCGGCAATATCGAGGCCGCCGCCAAGGTGGACGACGCCACTGTGACCGACATGCTCAACAACATGCCGGGCCTCGAACAGGAAGAGGAGCAGGACCCGACCCAGGGCATGGAGGGGGCCGAGCAGCCCGCCGAAGGCGATGCGGCCGAACCCGCTGATGAAGAGGAGGTCGATCCTGCCAAGGCGCTGGAAGACGAACTCAAGAGCGAGAAGACGGGGCAGTGAGCCCCTTCTGCGGAACCCGAAACATGCAGATTGATGTCAAGGTGCTGGATCCTCGCATGGCGGGCCAGCTTCCCTCCTACGCGACGGCCGGCAGCGCGGGCCTGGATCTGCGTGCCTGCCTGGACGCGCCGCTGACCCTGGCGCCCAACGCCTGGCAACTGGTGCCGACCGGGCTGGCGATCCACCTCGCCGACCCGGGCTACGCCGCCATGATCCTGCCCCGGTCGGGGCTGGGCCACAAGCACGGCATCGTGCTGGGCAACCTGGTCGGTCTGATCGACAGCGACTACCAGGGCCAGCTGATGGTGAGCGCCTGGAATCGCAGCGATGTGGCCTTCACCATCGAACCCATGGAGCGCATTGCGCAGATGGTCATCGTGCCCGTGGTGCAGGCCCGCTTCAATGTGGTGAGTGATTTCGCCCAGGCCAGCGAACGCGGCGCGGGCGGTTACGGATCGACCGGGCGCGGCTGACCGGCGCTGCCCGCGCGCTGCGTCAGTGCAGGGTGGGAGCCTGAGGCGGTTCGTCGCCGGGACCTGAGGGGTCCACCTGCATCCGGAAAAAGCCGGTGCCCAGCGTGCCCCGGCCGATTTCGCTGACCTCGGCCTCGCGCACCTCGTGCACTTTCAGCCGGATGCGCAGTGCGATGCCCGCCAGCGGGTGGTTGCCGTCCATGACCACGTGGTCCGGGTAGATGTCGCTGACGAAGAACAGACGGTCTTTGGGGGCAGCGGCGCTGCAACCCTCCGGCAGTCCCTCGAAGCCCATGCCTTCTTCCAGGTGCTCGGGAAACAGGTGGCGCGGCTCCAGGAACAGCAGCCGGTCGTCGTAGTCACCGAAGGCGTCGTGCGGCTCCAGCTGCAGTTCCAGCGAATCGCCGGCCTCGTGGCCCTGGAGCGCCTTCTCCAGGCTGGCCAGCAGATCATTGCCACCCACCAGGAACTCGACGGGCTCGTCCAGTGCATCGAGTTCTTCGCCCAGCGTGTCCTTGAGTGTCCAGGTCAGCGCGACCACACATTGTTCGGTGATTTTCATCCGACAATTGTCCCATGACACCACACACCGATTCCATCGCAGGCGCTCCTTCTGTGGACCTGCCGGCGCAGATGCTGGGCGGCATGTCGCCGGCCCGGTTCATGCAGCGCTACTGGCAGAAAAAGCCCCTGCTGATCCGCAATGCCTTCCCCGGTTTCCAGCCCCTGCTCACACGTCCCGAGCTGTTTGCGCTGGCCGCGCAGGAATCGGTCGAGTCCCGCCTGATCGTGCACAAGCCGGCCGGGTGGCAGCTCCGGCACGGTCCCTTTGCCCGCACGGCCTTTCCGCCTCTGAAACAGAAGCGCTGGACCCTGCTGGTGCAGGGGGTGGACCTTCACCTGGACGCGGCGCACGATCTGCTGGGCCGGTTCCGTTTTGTGCCCGACGCGCGCCTGGACGACCTGATGATTTCCTGGGCCAGCGATGGCGGTGGTGTAGGGCCCCATTTCGACAGTTACGACGTATTCCTGCTGCAGGCCAGCGGCCAGCGTCTGTGGCGCATCGGGCGGCAAAAGGACCTCTCGCTGGAGCCTGATGTTCCGCTCAAGATACTGAGCAACTTCGAGCCCGAGCAGGAGCACCTGCTCAACCCCGGCGACATGCTGTACCTGCCGCCGCGCTGGGCACACGACGGCATTGCCGTCGGCGACGACTGCATGACCTACTCGGCGGGATTCCGCGTGCCCCAGCGCGGAGGGCTCGCCGGCGAACTGCTCCAACGCATGGCCGACGAGTTCGAGGACAGCACGCTGTACCGCGACCCCGGGCAGGAGGCCACCGACCACCCGGCCGCGATGCCGGCCTCACTGGAGGCATTCGCGGCCGATGCCCTGCAGCGCATGCTCGCCGAGCGCACTTCGCTGGCCTGCGCCCTCGGCGAAGTGATGACCGAGCCCAAGCCCCGTGTGTGGTTCGAAGAGCCTGTGGGCCCATGGCAGCCTGGGACGGCGTTGCGCCTGGACCGGCGCACCCGAATGATGTACGACGCAAGGCACCTGTTCATCAACGGAGAGAGTTTTCGGGCCGGCGGAGCCGACGCTCGCCTCATGCGCGTCCTGGCAGATCAACGTCGCCTGGGTGCGGCGCAGGTGCGCCGTGCCAGCGCCGACGCTCAGGCCCTGTTGAAGGACTGGTTCGAGGCCGGCTGGCTCCATGCGGAGTCCACGGCGGGTGGTGAAAAGGACTGAGAGATGACGCAACAGCCGATACCGGACGATCTCCCGGCATTGCCGGAAGGGCGTATTCAGGGGCGCCGCGAGTTTGCGGATCTGGTGCGGCTGGCATTGCAAACCGCCGCCCGCGATGGCTGGACCCAGATTGTGCTCAGTGATCCTGATTTCGCCGACTGGCCTCTGGGCGAGAGGTCCGTCATTGACGCCCTCAATGACTGGGCCTGTCGCGGCAGAAAGATCCAGTTCATGGCCATGGACTTTGACCGGCTGCGCGAGTTGCATCCCAGGCTCGTGCAGTGGCGCACGACCTGGTCGCACATCGTCGAAGCCCACGCATGCCGCGCGGTGGCGGGGGGTGAACTGCCCAGTGCCATCTGGTCACCCGACTGGACCATGGAGCGGCTGGACATCGGCCGTTGTCTGATGGTCGCCAGTCGCCGACCCGAGCGCCGAACGCTGCTCCAGGAACGGTTGCAGGCCTGCTGGCAGCAGGGCTGCCCTTCGTTTCCTGCGACGGTCCTCGGTTTGTGACAAGAATCCCAACGGCGTGTGTTTTTGCAACGCCAACTGTCAACAAAAGAAAAAGTTGACAAGGGTAAATACGGATTTGCAGTTCCGGCGTATGATTTCGTTCCAGATCGCAATCGTTAATAGCGGTAAGCGACTGGGTCAACCAAGCCCGGATCATCGATTCGGGTTTTTTTGTGGTTGATTCATTTTTTTGTTTTCATCCACATCCTGAGGAATCACCATGAAAAAGACCGTTCTGCTGGCCAGCCTGCTCGCCGCCATCGCCCTGACCGCTTGTGGCAAGAAGGAGGAAGCTGCTGCTCCCGCTGCAGCCCCCGCCGTTGAAGCTGCCAAGGACGCCGCTGGCGCCGCTGTCGATGCCGCCAAGGATGCTGGCGCTGCCGCTGCCAACGCAGGTGCCGCCGCTGGCGCCGCTGCCGGTGCGGCTGCTGCCGACGCCGCTGGCGCTGCTGCCGATGCCGCCAAGGACGCCGCTGGTGCCGCCGCCGACGCCGCCAAGGCTGGCGCCGACGCTGCCAAGGAAGCTGCAGACAAGGCCGCCGAAGCTGCCAAGGCTGCCGCCAAGCCCGCTCAGTAATTGCCCAGCCGGTTCGGGCCCAGGTCCGAATCGTCCGGCCAAAAGAAATGCCGCCCTCGGGCGGCATTTCTTTTGGCTGCGTGGCCCTTACTTCAGATCAGCGGCCAGCAACTCGACGATGCGCTGGCCGTCGGCCGTGGTGTCGGGTTGTCCCTGGGCGTTCAGCACGGACACCGTGGTGCTCGTGCCGCTGCTGCGCACGGCAATCCGGTATTGCACCGGCTTGGCCTGGGCGGGCGAACTGCTGAAAAGACGGCTGAAGAAGCCGGGCTTGGCCGACTCGGCGGTGGCGTCTGCGGGCACGTAGCGAACGAAATACACGCCTTGGCTGCGATCACGGTCTTCGACGGTGAAACCGGTGCGGTCCAGCGACAGGCCGACCCTGCGCCAGGCACGATCAAAGTCGTCCTCCAGCTGCACGGTGGGCTGGTTGTTGACGGTGACCACACGGGTCGCAGAAGGAGCCGGCGCCGATGCGGTGACCGCTTTGGCCTGGGCCTCGGTCACGCCGAGCTTGACCATCAGCCGGCGCATGAACTCCGTTTCAAGCTCGGGGTCGGCCGCGCGCGGCTGCCAGACGGTCTGGTCCTTGCGGGCATCGGTGTAGACCTCGATCATGCCGCGGTGGCTGATGTAGATCTCGGTAGCGCCCGACGGGTTGCGCTCCAGCCGGGTGCGGAACTTGTCCTTCTCCCCCGTTGAATAGAGGCTGTCGAACACTTTGCCCAGTGTGGATCGGATGACGTCCTGCGGCAGCTTGGCGCGGTTCTCGGCCCAGTCGGTCTCCATCACCCCCAGGGTTTCCTGGTCCAGGGTGAGCACAAAGCCGTTCTCCTGCCAGAAGTCCTTGACGGGGCCCCACACCTTGTCGGCAGGGCGGTCCACCACCAGCCAGCGCTGGCTGCCCGCGCGCTCGATGCGGACATCGCCGATCTTGCTGGCGGCGGTGTCGGAGGAGCCCGCAACTGGCTGGGCCGTCTGGTAGCCGCTGGCCGTCACGGTGGCGCCAGGCACCTGGTAGCGCGACTCGCGGCTGAGCTGGGTCAGGTCCGGCGGCACTTCGAGGGAGTTGACCTGGCGGGCGCTGCGGTAGTCGATCTTGTCTTCCTCGAGCACGGAGCAGCCCGTGGCGAGAAAGGCTGCCATGGCCACGGCGCCCCAGCGGAGCGACACGGTGGGGCGGATGCGCGAAGACAGAGAGCGTGAGGTGATGGACATGGGCAGCTTGGATGACGTCTTGGTGGGACCTGGCAGCGGCGTGATCAGATCAGGCCGCTCTCTTTGAGTGCCGCCTCGACCGCCGGTTCCAGCGGGGAGCTCATGGGCGTGAGGGGCAGGCGCATGGTGCCACCACACAGGCCCATGCGTTCCATCGCCCACTTCAAGGGGATCGGATTGGCTTCGACAAAGAGGTTCTTGTGCACGGGCATCAGGCGGCGCTGGATCTCCATCGCCTTGCGGGCGTCACCGGCGATGGCGGCCATACACAGTTCGTGCATCAGTCGGGGCGCGATGTTGGCGGTCACGCTGACATTGCCCTGGCCACCACACAGCATCAGGGCGACCGCCGTCGGGTCGTCGCCCGAGTAGATTGCAAAGCCTTCCGGCGCCTCGCGGATCAGCCACTGGGCGCGCTCGATGTTGCCGGTGGCTTCCTTGATCCCGACGATGCCGGGCACCGCCGCCAGGCGCAGCGCGGTGTCCACGCTCATATCGGCGACGGAACGGCCGGGCACGTTGTACAGCACGATGGGCAGGTCGCCGGTGGCTTCGGCAATCGCCTTGAAGTGCTGGTACTGGCCTTCTTGCGTCGGTTTGTTGTAGTAGGGCACGACCTGCAGCTGGCAGTCGGCACCGACGCCACGGGCAAATTTCGCCAGCTCGATGGCTTCGGCGGTGGAGTTGGCGCCGCAGCCGGCCATGATCGGCACGCGCTTGGCGGCCTGTTCGACGGAGACGCGGATGATCTCGCAGTGCTCTTCGACGCTCACCGTGGGCGACTCGCCCGTGGTGCCGACGACGCCGATGCAGTCGGTGCCTTCGGCGATGTGCCAGTCGATCAGCTTGCGCAGGGTGGGGTAGTCGACGCTGCCGTCGGGGTGGAACGGGGTGACGAGGGCAACGATGCTGCCGGTGATGGTCTTCATGTTCTCGGGCTCAAGTCAGAGGCGCCGGCCTGTGCGCCGGACACGTTGAGGAAATCGATCCGGCGGCTCGCGCGCGAATCGTGCATTCTACCCAGCGCAGTCGCTCAGTCAGGGAGCAGGTGGCGCGCCGGCACGGAGGCGTCTGACGGACGTTTTCGCAGGGCGGTGATGCGCTGCACGAAGCGCTCCGGGTGGTCGCAGAAGCCGTTTTCATAGGCGACCACGTGCAGGCCGGCGCAGGCCTGCAGCAGCTCGCCGGGCTGCAGCAGGAAGTCGGGCCGGGACGGTCTGCCGACCGATTCGTTGCCGGTTGCAAAGGTCTCGTAGATCAGCACGCCACCCTCGGCCACGCTGTCCACGATCACGGGCAGCAGCGCGCGCCAGAGGTAGTTGGTCACCACCACGGCGTCGAAGCGTTGTCCTTCGAAGGGCCAGGGGCCGTTCTCGATGTCGGCCTGCACCACCCGCCCGGCGCTGGCCGCTGCTGCCACAGCGGTGGGGTCCCGGTCCACGCCGGTCACCGAATGACCGCGGCCGGCGAACCAGCGCAGGTGCCGTCCCTGTCCGCAGGCCACGTCCAGTACGGTGCCGCCGACCGGTACCAGGTGCGACCAGCGTTGCACCCAGGGGGAGGGTGACTCCGTGCCGTGCATCAGAAACAGCTCCAGAGCTGGTCGGCCAGATTCACCAGGAAGTCCGGGCGCTGGTAGAGCATCAGCGTGCCCAGCAGGGCCAGGGCTACGGCGGCCCAGACCAGCGCCCTGACGGCCAGCGGCCTCACGCGGCGGCCCCCACACGCTGCGGGCCGCGTTCGATGGCCGACTCGCGGACCGGCAAGTTCACCAGGGCCGCGAACACGCCCAGGGCGATCGAGATGTACCAGACAACGTCGTAGCTGCCGGTCCGGTCGTAGAGCACGCCGCCCAGCCAGACGCCCATGAAACTGCCGATCTGGTGGCTGAAGAACACGAAGCCGCCCAGCATGGACATGTGGGCCACGCCGAAAATCTGGGCCAGCATCGCGTTGGTCGGTGGCACCGTCGAGAGCCAGAGCACGCCCATCACGGCGGAGAAGACATAGACGCTTGTGGGCGTGAGCGGTGCCCAGAGGAAGACCACGATGGCGACCGAGCGCGCCAGGTAGATGAAGGCCAGGATGTGGCGCTTGGCCAGGCGCTGTCCCAGCGCGCCGGCGGCGTAGGTGCCGATCACGTTGAACAGGCCGATGATGGCCAGCGCGTAGCTGGCCACCTGCGGCGAGAGGCCGTGGTCCTTGAGGTAGCTGGGCATGTGCACGCCGATGAACACCACCTGGAAGCCGCACACGAAGTAGCCCGCCATCAGCAGCTGGAAGCTGCGGTAGCCGAAGGCCTCGCGCAGGGCCTGCCCGATGGTCTGTTCGCGCTTTGGTGCCGCCCCGCCCCTGAAACCAGGCTCGCGCAGGAACAGTGCCAGCGGCATGATCAGCAGCACCGCTGCCCCGAGGATGAGCAGCGCCTGCTGCCAGCCAAAGCCCGAGATCAGCCAGCCTTCCACAGGCACCATCAGGAACTGGCCGAAGGAGCCGGCCGCCGCCGCCACGCCCATGGCCCAGGAGCGACGCTCCGCAGGGATCTGGCGACCGATCACGCCATAGACCACGGCATAGGTGGTGCCGGCCTGGGCCGCGCCGATCAGCAGGCCGGCGGTCAGCATGAACACGAACGGCGTGGGCGAGAGCGCCATGCCTGCGAGGCCTGCCGCGTACAGCACCGCTCCGCCGACCAGAACCCGGAAGGCGCCGAAGCGGTCGGCCGCCATGCCGGCGAAGATGCCGAACAGGCCCCAGGCCAGGTTCTGGATGGCCAGCGCGAAGGAAAAATTTTCCCGGGTCCAGCCCATGTCCTGGGTGATCGGCTGCAGCCAGAGACCGAAACCATGGCGCACCCCCATGGAAAGGGTGACGATGGCGGCGCCGCAGAGCAGCACCTGTGCGGCCGACAGGCGCGCTGGTGATACGGAGATGGGAGAAGCTGAAGACATCCCGGCACTGTAGCGAATCCGGCTTTCCCGAAGGCGTAGCAGGGTGGACGCGCGGTGGTGAAATTTCTCGCGCAGATTGATGAGCGCCTGGCATTGCTGGACAGGCGGCGGTCGGTATCTGTGTTTGCATACAGGCTTTTGAAGGGCCTCACCTTACAATTTCCCGATGGCAACCCAATCGAACGAGTATTCCGAAGGCTCCATCCGCGTCCTCAAGGGA
Source organism: Hydrogenophaga sp. H7 (assembly GCF_002025745.1). Classification (NCBI taxonomy): domain Bacteria; kingdom Pseudomonadati; phylum Pseudomonadota; class Betaproteobacteria; order Burkholderiales; family Comamonadaceae; genus Hydrogenophaga; species Hydrogenophaga sp. H7. Next base: position 208,119 of record NZ_MCIC01000015.1, read on the forward strand.
CTGGAGCCGGTCAAGCAGCGGCCGGGCATGTACACCCGCACCGACAACCCGCTGCACATCATTCAAGAGGTGCTGGACAACGCGGCCGACGAGGCGCTCGCTGGGTTCGGCAAGAAGATCAAGGTCACGCTGCACACCGACGGGTCGGTGAGCGTGGAAGACGACGGCCGCGGCATTCCCTTCGGCCTGCACCCCGAAGAAAAGGCACCCGTGGTCGAGCTGGTGTTCACCCGCCTGCACGCCGGCGGCAAGTTCGACAAGGGCAAGGGTGGTGCTTACAGCTTCTCCGGCGGTCTGCACGGGGTGGGCGTGAGCGTGACCAACGCGCTCTCGACCCGTCTGGAAGTCACCTGCTTCCGCGACGGACAGGTGGCGAAACTGGCCTTCGGTGCCGGCGACGTGATCGAGCCGCTGGTGGTGACGCCCAAGGGCGAGGGCGACCGCAAGCAGGGCACCACGGTGCGCGCCTGGCCCGACGCCAGGTACTTCGACTCGCCCGCGCTGCCGCTGGGCGAACTGACCCACCTGCTGCGCAGCAAAGCGGTGCTGATGCCCGGCGTGCAGGTCACGCTGGTGAACGAAAAAACCAGGGACACCCAGACCTGGCAGTACAAGGGCGGTTTGCGCGACTACCTGCAGCAGACCCTGACCACCGACCCGGTGATCCCGCTGTTCGAGGGCGAGGGCTACGCCGACGCCAGGGACGACAGCTTCGCCGATGGCGAAGGTGCGGCCTGGGCCGTGGCCTTCACCGAAGACGGCGCGCCATTGCGTGAGAGCTACGTCAACCTGATTCCCACCAGCGCCGGCGGCACGCACGACAGCGGCCTGCGAGACGGTCTGTTTCAGGCGGTCAAGAGCTTCATCGAGCTGCATGCGCTGCTGCCCAAGGGCGTCAAGCTGCTGCCCGAAGATGTGTTCGCGCGCGCCAGTTATGTGCTGAGTGCCAAGGTGCTGGACCCGCAGTTCCAGGGCCAGGTGAAGGAGCGTCTGAACTCGCGCGACGCCGTTCGCCTGGTCGGCGGTTTCGTGCGCCCGGCGCTGGAGCTCTGGCTCAACCAGCACGTGGACTATGGCAAGAAGCTGGCCGAGCTGGCGATCAAGGCCGCGCAGAGCCGCCAGAAGGCTGGCCAGAAGGTCGAGAAGCGCAAGGGCTCAGGCGTGGCTGTGCTGCCCGGCAAGCTGACCGATTGCGAGAGCCGCGACACCGCGCACAACGAACTCTTCCTGGTGGAGGGCGACTCGGCCGGCGGCAGCGCCAAGATGGGTCGAGACAAGGAGTGCCAGGCCGTGCTCCCGCTGCGCGGCAAGGTGCTCAACACCTGGGAGGTCGAGCGCGACCGCCTGTTCGCCAACACCGAGATCCACGACATCTCGGTTGCCATCGGTGTCGATCCGCACGGGCCGAACGACACGCCCGACCTGAGTGGCCTGCGCTACGGCAAGGTCTGCATCCTGTCGGACGCCGATGTGGACGGTTCGCACATCCAGGTGCTGCTGCTCACCCTGTTCTTCCGCCACTTCCCCAAGCTGATCGAGGCTGGTCATGTATACGTGGCGCGCCCGCCGCTGTTCCGTGTGGACGTGCCGGCGCGTGGCAAGAAGCCCGCGGCCAAGCAGTACGCGCTGGACGAGGGCGAGCTGCACGCCATCCTGGACAAGGCCGAGAAGGACGGCGTGAACCGCGAGAAGTGCCAGATCAGCCGCTTCAAGGGCCTGGGCGAGATGAACGCCGAGCAGCTCTGGGACACCACGCTCAACCCCGACACCCGCCGCCTGCTGCAGGTGACGCTGGGTTCGATGGACTTTGCCGCCACCGAGGCCCTGATCACGCGGCTGATGGGAAAAGGCGAGGCCGCCGCGCGCCGTGAACTGATGGAACTCCACGGTGACTCCGTGGAGGTGGATGTGTGATGCCCCGTCTGGCCCTGATATTCGGTGGTGTCCTGCTGGCGGTGGTGCTGGCGGGGACTGCGCATGCCGAAGTCTGGGCGTACCGCGACAAGAACGGCGTCACCCACTATGCCGACCGCCCGCTCCACGCCCGCTATGAGCTGCTCTACCCCGGTTCCGGCAACGCCAGGACGGGCGGTGGCAGCCGCCCCACCAGGTCCTCGGCGTCGGCCGTGACGCGCATGGAGCTGTCGACGCGATTCAAGGCGGTGCGGCATCTGATCCGCGAGGCGGCGAGCCAGCACGGGCTGGAGTTCGAACTCCTGCAGGCGGTGATCGCCACCGAGTCGGGCTTCGATCCCGGTGCTGTCAGCCCCAAGGGCGCAGTGGGCCTCATGCAGGTGATTCCCGACACCGCGGAGCGTTTCGGTGTCCGCGCCACCGGGCGGCAGAGTGTGAGCGAGCGCCTGACCGACCCGCGCACCAACATCCAGACCGGCGCGCGCTACCTGGCCTGGCTGATCAACTACTTCAACGGCGATGTGCGGCTGGCGGTGGCGGCGTACAACGCGGGCGAGGGTGCCGTGCTCAAGGCCGGTCGCCGCATTCCCAACTACCCTGAGACCATCAACTACGTGCGCAAGGTCACCGACCTGCACCACAGCCTCAAACCTCCGCGCACCGTCAGCGAGGCGCGGGCCGAGGCGATTCCCGCGGCCACACCCATGCCGCTGCGCCCGCCCGGCCGCGGCTGACCACGCCGGTGCAGGTGTGCCGTGATGGCACCCGTTCTTCCAGTTTGTGACCCCATGACCCAAGACCTGATCACTCCCGAACCTGTGGCCGAACCCGGCGACGACAACCTGGCCGCCTACGCGCAACGTGCCTACCTCGAGTACGCCCTCTCGGTCGTCAAGGGCCGTGCCCTGCCCGACGTGTCCGACGGCCAGAAGCCGGTGCAGCGGCGCATCCTCTACGCCATGGACCGCATGGGGCTGGGCTTTTCCGGCAACACGGCGGCCAAGCCGGTCAAGAGCGCCCGCGTGGTGGGCGACGTGCTGGGCAAATACCACCCGCACGGTGACAGCGCGGCGTATGACGCGCTGGTGCGCATGGCGCAGGACTTTTCCCAGCGCTACCCGCTGATCGACGGCCAGGGCAATTTCGGCAGCCGCGACGGCGATGGCGCCGCCGCCATGCGCTACACCGAAGCGCGTCTGGCCAAGATTTCCGGCCTGCTGCTCGACGAAATCGACCAGGGCACGGTGGACTTCATCCCCACCTACGACGGCTCGTTCGAGGAGCCCAAGCAGCTGCCCGCACGCCTGCCGTTCAACCTGCTCAACGGCGCCAGCGGCATTGCTGTGGGCCTGGCGACCGAAATCCCCAGCCACAACCTGCGCGAAGTGGCCGACGCCTGTGTGGCCCTGGTCAAGAACCCCAAGCTGAGCGACGAGGAGCTGCTGACCATCCTGCCCGGCCCGGACTACCCGGGTGGCGGCCAGATCATCAGCCCGGCGGGCGACATTGCCGATGCCTATCGCACCGGCCGCGGCAGCCTGAAGGTGCGCGCGCGCTGGAAGATCGAAGACCTGGCGCGCGGCCAGTGGCAGCTGGTGGTGAACGAACTGCCGCCCGGCGTGAGCAGCCAGAAGGTGCTGGAAGAGATCGAGGAAATCACCAACCCCAAGGTCAAGGCCGGCAAGAAGGCGCTGACGCAGGAACAGACCCAGCTCAAGGCCAGCATGCTGATGGTGCTGGACGCGGTGCGCGACGAGTCGAGCAAGGACGCGCCGGTGCGCCTGGTGTTCGAGCCCAAGAGCAGCCGCATCGAACAGCAGGAACTCATCACCGCGCTGCTGGCCCACACCAGCCTGGAGACCTCGGCGCCGATCAACCTGACCATGATCGGGCTCGACGGCCGGCCGACGCAGAAAAGCCTGCGCCTGATGCTGGAAGAGTGGATCGCCTTCCGCCAGACCACGATCACGCGCCGCAGCCAGCACCGCCTGAACAAGGTGCTGGACCGCATCCACATCCTCGAAGGCCGGCAGCTGGTGCTGCTGAACATCGACGAGGTGATCCGCATCATCCGCCACAGCGATGAGCCCAAGGCCGCGCTGATCGAGGCCTTCAGGCTCAGCGAGCGCCAGGCCGAGGACATCCTCGAAATCCGCCTGCGCCAGCTGGCCAAACTCGAAGCGATCAAGATCGAGCAGGAACTCAAGGAGCTGCGCGAAGAGCAGGGCAAGCTCGAAGACATCCTGGCCAACCCGGCGAGCCTCAAGCGCCTGATGGTCAAGGAGATCGAAGCCGACGCCAAGACCTTCGCCGACCCGCGCCGCACGCTGATCCAGGCCGAGAAGAAGGCCGTCGCCGAAATCAAGGTGGTGGACGAGCCGGTCACGGTGGTCATCTCCAGCAAGGGATGGGTGCGTGCGCGCACCGGTCACGGCCACGAGGCCGCCAGCTTCGCCTTCAAGGCCGGCGACGGCCTGTACGGCACCTTTGAATGCCGCACGGTGGACACGCTCATCGTGTTCGGCAACAACGGCCGCGTCTACAGCGTGCCGGTGGCCAGCCTGCCGGGCGCGCGCGGCGACGGCCAGCCGATCACCACGCTGATCGAGTTGGAGTCCGGCACGCAGCCGCTGCACTACTTCGCCGGTCCGGCCAATGCCACGCTGCTGCTGTCCGGCACGGGCGGCTACGGCTTCCTGGCCACGGTCGAGAACCTCGTCTCGCGCCAGAAGGCGGGCAAGGCCTTCATCAGCGTGGGCGAGGGCGAAGCCATCTGCGCGCCCTCGCACGTGGCCAACACGTCCGGCGGCCAGCCACTGGCCGCTGCCACGCACGTGGCCTGCGCGTCGACCGGCGGGCGCATCCTCACCTTCGAGATCGGCGAACTCAAGTCGATGGAGAAGGGCGGTCGCGGCTTGATGCTGATCGACCTGGAAGACAAGGACACGTTGGCGGGCGCCTGCGCCTACACGCGCAGCGTGAAGATCGAAGGCATTGGTCGCGGTGGCAAGGAGCGCGACGAGACGCTGGAGATCCGCAGCCTCAACAACGCCCGGGCCGCGCGCGGCCGCAAGGGCAAGGCGGCCGACCTGGGCTTCAAGCCCAACCGCATCACCCGGGTGGAATGATGAGCACCGACGGTATCGGCCTGTTTCTGATGCTGGCGAGCTTCGCGCTCACCTTCTTTTTTGCACGAATGCTGGGCAAGCGCCTGAAAGCCAGGCGCGAGGCCGAGCGTGCGAAGCAGGCCGAGCGCGACCTGGCCCGGCAGAGCCGCCAGGTGCGGCGTGCGGCGCAGCGCAAGAAACAATCCTGAGGGGCAATCACCCTGGACTTCGCGGGGCGGCGCGCCGTCGCCAGAATGGCGTTTCTTGGAAAGGATGGCCATGAAGTCGATGGGCAAACGGGCCGAAGGCCTGCGGTTGGAGCGCATGCAGGCCTCGTCCCAGTGGCGCGGTCAGGGTTTCCACAACGTCTACCCGGTGGCGCCGGGGCTGCGCGACCCGAACGCCTCGTTTCCCGGTCTCAAGGACTTTCTTTTTGGCGGCGAGCGCCGCGTGCCGACTGCGCCGTTGCCGACGACCGATCCGCGCGAGGGCTGGCGCCGGGTACCGCAGAGCGGCCTGCGCGCCACGTGGCTGGGGCATTCGACGGTGCTGATTGAGATCGGCGGCAAGCGCCTGCTGACCGACCCGGTCTGGGGTCCGCGGGCTTCGCCGTCCACCCTGGTCGGCCCCAAGCGCTTCCAGCCGGTGCCGCTGAAGGTCAAGGAGTTGCCCGAGGTGGATGCGGCCCTGGTCTCGCACGACCACTACGACCACCTCGACTACCCCACGGTGCGCGAACTCAACAAGCGCGGCGTATCGTTTGTGGCGTCGCTCGGCGTGGGTGCGCACCTGCAGGCCTGGGGCGTGCCGGCCGAGCGCATCACCGAGCTGGACTGGTGGGAAACGCACCGCCTGCCGGGCAGCGGGGTCACCGTCACCGCAGCGCCCTCGCAGCACTTCTCGGGCCGCGGACTGAAGGACCGCAACGCCACGCTCTGGTCCTCTCTGGTGATCCGGTCGGAGAAGCACAGTGTGTTTTTCAGCGGCGACACCGGTTTGACCGATGCCTACACCGAGATCCGCGAACGCCTGGGGCCGTTCGATCTGGTGATGCTGGAGATCGGCGCCTTCCATCCGGCCTGGGGCGACATCCACCTGGGGCCCGAGAACGCCATGAAGGCGCACCAACTGCTGGGTGGTGGCGTGCTGCTGCCGGTGCACTGGGGCACCTTCAGCCTGGCCATGCACGCCTGGGACCAGCCGGCCGAGGTGCAGCACGCGCTGGCCGACAAGAGCGGTGTGCCACTGCTGATGCCCGAGCTGGGCAAGCCGGTGGAGCCCGCCCATGTGGATCGCACCGATCCGTGGTGGCGGCGCGTCGAGACCCAGGTCGGTCCTGCGTCCGTGGTCGAGCCCGACCAGCCGCCCAAGAACCTGCCCAAAGCCTTGCAGTGGCCACTGGACTGAACCACCCATGACAACGCCTGACGCCGTCTTCGGCCCCCACCTCAAAGGCTTCCCCGCGGGCGGTGCACCGCTCACGCGGGCGCAGATCCCGGCCCAGGGCTGGAACCTGTTGCGAGGCGATCTGGCGCTGCCGCTGGCGGTGCTCAAACAGTCTGCGCTGCAGCACAACCTGCACTGGATGCATGACTTCTGCGCGCAGCGCGGCCTGCACCTGGCACCGCACGGCAAGACCAGCATGTCGCCCGAGCTGTGGCAACTGCAGCTGGACGCCGGGGCCTGGGGCATCAGCTTCGCCACCGTGTTCCAGGCGGCCGTCGGCGCGCGCCACGGCGTGCCGGTGCTGCTGATCGCCAACCAGATCATCCAGCGCGCCGAGCTGGACGCGCTCGCGCTGCTGCACGCCGAGCGCCCGGGCCTGCGTTCGATGTTCCTGGTCGACTCGGTCGGGCAGGTGGACGCCATCGAGGTCTGGGCCAAGGACCGTTCGTTCAACGGCCGCTTCGAGGTGCTGCTGGAGCTGGGCATCGTCGGTCAACGCACCGGCACCCGTACGGCCGAGGAGGCGCAGCAGACCGCCATACGCATTGCCGCCAGCCCGGTGCTGCAGCTCGTGGGCATCGAGTGCTACGAGGGCACGACCGCCTATTGCGACCACGTGAAAGACCGGGCGACGGTGCAGGGCCTGATGGACCGCGTGGACGCCATCGCGCGCGAAGCCATCGCTCAGGGCTGGTTCGCGCACGAGGAAATCATCCTCACGGCCGGCGGCTCGGCCATCTTCGACCTGGTCGCCGAGCGGCTGCTGCCCGATCTGGGCCGTCCGGTGCGCGGCGTGTTGCGCTCGGGGTGTTACCTGACGCACGACCACCAGCGCTACACGCGCTACCTGTGCTGCGTGGGCGAGCGCCTGAACCTGCGCGAGACCTTGAAGCCCGCGCTGGAAGTGCTGGCCTGTGTGCAGAGCCAGCCCGAGCCGGGCCTGGCGCTGCTGTCGATGGGCAAGCGCGACGTGGCCTACGACCTCGACCTGCCAGTGCCGGTTTGGCGCTCGCATCCTCAGGCCCTGGGGCAGGGCGGTGCGCTGCAAGCGGTGCCAGCCCACTGGCGCATCGACGCGCTCAACGACCAGCACGCCTACCTGCGCTTTGACGCCTCCGCTCCCCCGGACGAGTGGCCCAGCCTGGGCGAGACAGTCGGCAGCGGCATCTCCCACCCCTGCACCACCTTTGACAAGTGGCGCTGGCTGCCGGTGGTGGACGAGACCTACGGTGTCGTGGACGCCGTCACCACCTGGTTCTGACGGCCCGCAGCCATCGGCTGGCCGCCGGTTTTGGCATGTCTCCCTATTTTTGCTGCAATGCAGCAAAAATGCTTGCCAGTCCAAGGTTTTCACATAGAATTGCGTCATGCTGCACTGCAACATTTGTCAACCCGATGAATGTTTTCCCGGCGGCTGTTTCAACCCTTCATCTCAAGGAACCGACATGAACAACGCTGCAGAACAGATCATCTCCGCCAACAAAGCCAACCTGGAAGCCCTTGAAGGCGCCACCACCAAGGCCTTCGCCGGCGTGGAGAAGCTGGTTGAACTCAACCTGGCCGCTTCCAAGGCCGCGCTGGGCGAGTCCTTCGGCTACGCCCAGGCCGTTCTGGCCGTCAAGAGCCCCCAGGAATTCGTGACCGTGCAGACCGGCTTCTTCCAGCCTTTGGCCGAGAAGTCCGCCGCCTACTTCCAGCACGTGCAGAGCATCGCCACCGAAGGCAGTGCCGAGTTCGTCAAGCAGTTCGAAGCCAACCTGGCCGAAGCCCAGAAGGCCGTTGGCGCCTCGGTGGACCAGCTGGTGAAGAACGCACCGGCCGGTTCCGAAGCCGCTGTGGCCGCTTTCCAGAGCGCCCTGAGCAACGGCCAAAAGGCGGTTGAACAGACCCAGGCCGCGATCAAGAAGGCCACGACCCAGGCCCAGGCCAACTTCGCCGCCGCTTCCAAGCAGGCCACCGATCTGGCCAAGAAGGCCGCCAAGGTCTGACCGGACCCTGATCGGAACGGCCTTGGGCCGCGGTCATGAAGCAGAAAGAGGCTCCCTGGTGAGCCTCTTTTTCATGGCATCTGCAGGTGGGGGCTCAGGTTCTTGCCAGCACCACGATGCCGGCAGCGATCAGCAAGGTGCCCGCCATGCGCATGGGGGTGACGGCTTCGCCCAGGAAGGCCCAGGCCAACACCATCGTCACCACAAACCCCAAGCCTACAAACGGGTATGCCAGGCTCACATCGACCCTGGACAGGACCAGGAGCCAGACCAGGGCCGCACCCGCATACAGGCCCAGCCCCACAACCACCCAGGGATGGAACAGCACCGTCACCAGGGCCGGCAGACGAATGCCTCCGGCCAGCGCACGGGCCACTTCGGGCGCACTCATGCCGCTCTTGAGCACAATTTGCGCCAGGGAGGTCATGGCCACGTTGGCCACAATGAGCAGCAGCGTTGAACGGTTCACGGAGGAGTCATCCTGCTGTGGAATAACCAAAAAGAATCAAGAATCGCCGAATATACTCCCGCCATGACGCTCAATCCGGCAGGTACGTCGGTCGCTCATCCCCTGTGTGTCGACCTGGATGGAACGCTGATTCGTACGGATCTGACGTTCGAATCGCTGCTGGCCGCACTGAAGCGGCAGCCCTTGCTGATCTTCTGCCTCCCCCTCTGGTTGCTGCGGGGTCGGAGCTACCTGAAACACCGCCTCGTGCAGGCGGGGCAGCTTGATGTGACGGTGCTGCCCTACCACGCCGATGTGCTCGATCTGATCGACAAGGCCAGACGGCAAGGAAGGCCTGTGGTGCTGGTGACGGGTAGTCACGAGTCACTGGCCAGTCAGGTGGCTGAGCATCTTTCCTTGTTTGATTCGGTGCTGGCGACCTCCGAGACTGTCAATCTGATCGGTGCGAACAAGGCGGCGGTGCTGGAGGATCGGTTCGGTCCGGGCCGGTTTGAATACGTCGCCAACGGGAGGGTGGACCTGGCCGTCTGGCAAAAATCAGGTGCGGCGGTCACTGTCAATGCCCCCCGTTCGATCGTGCGTCAAGTGGCCGGCATGGGCATCCCGCACCGGGACATTCCGAACACCTCAGGCCGATGGAGGACCTGGCTGCGGGCCATCCGCCTGCAGCAATGGCTCAAGAACCTGTTGCTGCTGGTGCCCATCATCACTGCCCACGAGGTGCTGAACACGCAGGCGCTGGGGGCCGCGACGCTCGCGTTCCTCTGCTTTGGTGCCTGTGCATCGGCAACCTACCTCATCAACGACCTGCTGGACCTGGAGGCCGACCGGTACCACCAAAAGAAGAAGAACCGGCCCTTTGCCGCGGGAACCCTGGATGTGCGTGCCGGTCTGGTCGCCGTCGTCGTCCTGATGGCATCCGGCCTGGGGCTGGCGTGGCTGCTCCCCGTGGGTTTCCAGCTGGCCCTGGGCACCTACCTGGTGACCACCCTGCTGTATTCCCTGTGGCTCAAGCGGGTGGCCAGCCTGGATGTGATCGTGCTCGCAGGCCTGTACACCCTGCGGATCATCGCGGGCGCCCTGGCGACCGGCATCAGCCTGTCTTTCTGGTTGCTCGCATTCTCGATGTTCATCTTTCTCTCCCTGGCGCTGGTCAAGCGGGTGGCGGAGCTGGTGGAAGTGCGAAAGAAGGAGATCGCCTCCGGCGTGACCCAGGGAAAGCTGCGTGGCAGGGAGTATGCGACGGAAGATGTGGTCGTGCTGCAGAGCCTGGGCGCAGCCAGCGGCTACCTGGCGGTGCTGGTGCTGGCCCTGTACATCCACAGCACCGAGGTGTCGCAGCTGTACCGCTCCCCCGAGATCCTGTGGCTGATCGCTCCCCTGATGCTGCTGTGGGTCACCCGCCTGTGGGTGGTCACGGCCCGGGGGTACATGGATGAAGACCCCATCTTTTTCGCCGCCACGGATCCGGAAACCTGGGCCACCGGTGCCGTGGTGGCCTTGATTCTGACGGGCGCCACGCTGTTGCAGCTCTGAGCCTGACCCACTCGGTTCATCGAACCTTCCTTTGCTTCACCTCAACATGAACAACCGTCCAACCGATGCCGGGCCCGCAGAGCTGCAATGGACGAGGTCTCTGTGGCTTGTGACCTTTCTGGCGTTGTCGCTGCGCCTGATCTGGGCCTGGTGGGTGCCGGTCATTCCCAGCTCGGATGGCGAGGCGTACGACGCGTTTGCCCGCACCCTGGTGCAGCACGGCACCTTCGGCTGGGAGCCTGACCACCCCACGTCGTTCTGGCCGCCGGGCACCACGTTCCTGCATGCCTCGCTGTTTGCGCTGTTTGGCATCCGCTATGAACCCATCGTTGCCATGAACATTGCGCTGTCCCTGGGCATCGTCTGGGTGACGGCGAGACTGGCCGCCCGTTTCTGGGGGCAGAACGTGGCCGTGCTGAGCGCGCTGGTGCTGGCCGCCTGGCCGACGCTGGTCATGTACCCGACCATCCTGGCGAGCGAGCTGCCCTTCCTGTTCCTGACTTTGCTCGCGCTGGACCTGTGGACCGTTCCATGGGCAGGACGGACCGCCAGGGCGCTGCTGGCCGGACTGGTGCTGGGCTTTGCCGCACTCGTCCGTCCGCAGGCGCTTCTGCTGCCGCTGGTGTATGGCGGCGGACTGGTGCTGATGAATCGTGGAGGACGGGGTGTGTTTCTTGAGCAGATCCGGTCCGTGGTTCTGGCCGGCATCGCCATGGCCGTGGTGGTGGCGCCCTGGACTTGGCGCAACTACCAGCTCTATGGGGAAACCGTGCTCATCTCCAGCAATGGCGGTATCACGCTCTGGATGGGCAACACACCGGGCACCGACGGTCGCTACATGGTGACGCCAAAGAAGTACAGCCACCTGCCTGAAAATGAGCGGGCGCAGGTGCTCGGACAGGAGGCCAAGGCCTACATCCTTCAGGACCCGGCGGCCTTTGCGGAACGAGCGGTCAAGAAGCTGCTGATCCTCTACACCAACGAGTCGGTGGGTGTGGGCTGGAACTCGCCAGGCGTCCGCGAAGCATTCGGTGAGGCATGGGAGCCGCGGCTCAAGCGCCTCACGCAGGCGACTTGGGGGCTGATCTGTCTGCTGGTGGTGGTGGGCCTGTGGTCGTCGCTGCGCAGAGCCGGTTTCGTGTCGACCCTGTTCTCACCGATCACGCTGAGCATTCTGTATTTCACCGCCATCCACATGGTCGTGGTCTCCCAGGAGCGATATCACCTGGCGTTTGCCGGGCAGTGGGCCATTCTGGCCGCCTTGGGTCTTCTGCAACTGGCCGCCTGGCGACAGGGATGGGCAGCAACCGCGACCCGCCCGTCTCCCCAGTGACCCGCGCGAGCATCCGACCCATGTCCATCCAGAACACCCTGACCCCCACAGCCATCCAGCGGATGGCCGCCCCTCTGTATGCGGGCGTGCCCAGCGCCAAGGTGCGTTTGATGCAGGAGTACCGCTCGCACATCTGTCCCTTGCACGAGGTGATCCACGAAGTTCCGCCCCAGTCTGCGGTGCTGGATGTGGGGTGCGGAAACGGACTGCTGCTGAACCTGCTGGCCAGCCTTGGCCGGATTCGCCAGGGGCATGGGTTCGATGTGGCAGGGCCGGCCGTGGCCGTGGCCAATCAGGTCGCCAACGATCACCAGCTTTCCTCGGTCGTCGCTTTCGAGCACCGCTCCATCGAACAGGGAATCCCGCACCTGGGGCACGAGGTGGTGACGGTCGTCGATGTGCTTCACCATGTGCCGGACCAGCACAAGGCGGCGTTTGTGGCCGCCCTGTGTGAGGTGGTGCCGGCGGGAGGGCGTCTGATCGTCAAGGACATGGTGGTCCGGCCGCGCTGGCGGGCTGCCGCCAACCAGATACACGACCTCGTGATGGCGCGCCAGTGGGTCGAGCACGTCGACTCTGACCAGGTGGAAGCCTGGGCTGCGCGCAGCGGCATGCAGGTGAGCCGGCGCGACCGCTTCAACACGCTTTGGTACGGGCACTGGCTCCTGGTGCTGGACAAGCACTGAGTCCGCATCCCGCGTAAGCACGGCGCCGCCGGGCAGGCGACGCGGCGTGCGGTGTTTTACGCCAGCTCGGCGATCAGCTCGATCTCGACACAGGCACCCAGAGGGATCTGGGCGACGCCGAACGCGCTGCGTGCGTGCGCGCCCACCTGGGGGCCGAAGACCTCGCCCAGCAGCTCGCTGCAGCCGTTGGTGACCAGGTGCTGTTCGGTGAAGCTGCCGGTGCTGTTGACCAGACTCATGACCTTGACGATGCGCTTGACGTCGTCCAGCGTCTTGCCGGCGGCCAGACAGGCCGCGGCGAGGGTGCCCATGAGGTCGACGGCGATGGCGCGTGCGGCCGCCTTGCCTTCCTCGGTGGTCATGGTCAGGCCCAGCTGACCCACCCACGGCTTGCCGTCCTTCTTGGCAATGTGGCCGCTGAGAAAGACCAGGTTGCCGGTCTGCACGAACGGCACATAGGCGGCTGCAGGGATGGCCACGGGGGGGAGTGTGATGGCGAGCTGGTTCAGCTTGTCGTAGACGCTCATTGAAGGCTCCGGAAGGTGTTGTCGGGAGGTAGCAGGGCATTCTATCGAGGGGGTGTCAGGCGTTCTTCAGGCGCACAGGAAATAATCGAGGGCTACGAGGAGACAAACACCATGAAATTCCGAACCGCGCGTTGGGGCGCTGCTGTCCTGTCACTGTTGCCTTCGCTGGCCCTGGCGGCCGATATGGACGGCGCTCAGCTGTCGGTGCTGTGGGGTGTGCCGTTTGCGGGCATCCTGCTGTCGATTGCCATCATTCCACTGGTGGCGCCCATCTTCTGGCACCACCATTTCGGCAAGGTCTCGGCGGCCTGGGCGCTGGCGTTCCTGCTGCCGTTCGCCCTGGTGTTTGGCCCCGGCGCAGCAGGCGCGGGCGTGGTGCATGCGCTGCTGGCCGAGTACATCCCCTTCATCATCCTGCTGACCGCGCTGTTCACCGTGGCCGGCGGCATCTACATCAAGGGCAACCTGCGTGGCAGCCCGGCGCTCAACACCGGCATCCTCGCCATCGGTGCGGTGCTGGCCAGCTTCATGGGCACCACGGGCGCGTCGATGCTGCTGATCCGCCCGCTGATCCGTGCCAACGACAACCGCAAGCACGTGGTGCACGTGGTGGTGTTCTTCATTTTCATCGTCTCCAACGCCGGCGGTTCGCTCACGCCGCTGGGCGATCCGCCGCTGTTCCTCGGCTTCCTCAAGGGCGTCGAGTTCAGCTGGACCCTGACCCACATCTTTCCGGAAACGCTGTTCCTCGTCGGCACCCTGCTGGTGCTGTTCTACGCGCTGGACTGGTGGTACTACCACACGCGGGAGGAGATCCGCCCCGCCGACCCTACGCCCGATGACCGCCAGTTCGGCTTCGACGGCGGCGTCAACTTCCTGCTGTTGGCCGGCGTGGTCGGCCTGGTGCTGATGAGCGGCCTGTGGAAGTCCGACGTGGTGTTCGACATCGCCGGCACCGAGGTCGGCCTGCCCGGCATCGTGCGCGACCTGGGACTGATCGCGATCACCGTGGCCTCGCTGCAGCTCACGCCCGGCAGTGTGCACGCCGACAACCAGTTCAGCTGGGGTCCGATGCAGGAGGTGGCCAAGCTGTTCGCCGGCATCTTCCTGACCATCATCCCGGTGATCGCCATGCTCAAGGCGGGCGTGGACGGGCCTTTCGGCGCCATCGTGCGGGCGGTGACCAACCCCGACGGCTCGCCGAACCCGGCCATGTACTTCTGGGCCACGGGCATCCTGAGTTCCTTCCTGGACAACGCACCGACCTACCTGGTGTTCTTCAACACCGCCGGCGGCGATGCGCAGGTGCTGATGACCACGCTGGCGCCCACGCTGGTGGCGATTTCGGCCGGCGCGGTGTTCATGGGCGCCAACAGCTACATCGGCAATGCGCCCAACCTGATGGTCAAGGCCATCGCCGAAGACCGCGGCGTGAAGATGCCCAGCTTCTTCGGCTACATGGTGTGGTCGACGGGCATCCTGGTGCCGCTGTTCGCGCTGATGACCTGGCTGTTCTTCGTCTGAGGAACGGTACGATGCGCGGATGACCGATGGACTGCTGATCTGGATCGTGGTGGCGCTGGGCGTGCTCAACGCCCTGTGTCTGTTGTGGTTGCTGTTGCGCCGTCCGCCGGCCAACGCCGATGAGGCGGCGCAGCGCGCGCAGCTGCTGGCCGTGCTGCAGCAGCAGGGCCAGGCCACCGAACAGCGCATCGACCGTGTCGAGGGCGAGCTGCGCCGCGAGGTGGGCGACAGCGCCCGCACCGGCCGGCTGGAGATCCAGCAAACCCTGGCCACCTTCCAGGACACGCTGGTGCGCCAGGGCGCGGAAACCACCCGCACGCAGAACGCGCAGATCGACGCCTTCGCGCAGCAGCTGGTGCAACTGCGCGGCACCCTGGGCGACACGCTGACGCGCCAGCTGCAGGACCTGAGTGAAGCCAACGCGCGCCGCCTGGCCGAGGTGCGCGCCACGCTGGAAGCCCAGCTGGCCCAGCTGCAGACCAGCAACGCCGCCAAGCTCGACGAGATGCGCGCCACGGTGGACGAAAAGCTGCACGCCACGCTGGAGCAGCGCCTGGGCGAGAGCTTCAAGCAGGTGGCCGAGCGGCTGGAGCAGGTGCACAAGGGCCTGGGCGAGATGCAGACCCTGGCGCAGGGCGTGGGCGACCTCAAGCATTTGCTGAGCAATGTGAAGACCCGCGGGATGTTTGGCGAGGCCCAGCTGGGGGCGCTGCTGGAGCAGGTGTTTTCCCCCGAGCAGTACGCGGCACAGGTGGCGACGCGGCCGGGCAGCCGCAACATGGTGGACTTCGCGATCCGCCTGCCGGGGCGGGGCGATGACGGTGCGCCCTGCTGGCTGCCGATCGACGCCAAGTTCCCGAACGAGGACTACGAACGCCTGCTGGACGCGCAGCAGCGCGCCGACGCCGAGGGCGCCGAACTGGCCGCGCGCGGGCTGGAGCAGCGCATCCGGCTGGAAGCGAAGTCCATGGCCGAGAAGTACCTGGAGCCGCCGCACACCACCGATTTCGCCATCCTGTTCCTGCCCACCGAAGGTCTGTACGCCGAGGTGCTGCGCCGCCCGGGCCTGATGGAGGCGCTGCAGCGCGATCACCGCGTCACGCTCACCGGTCCGACCACGCTCATGGCCATGCTCAATGCGCTGCAGATGGGCTTTCGCACGCTGGCGCTGGAAAAGCGCAGCAGCGAGGTCTGGCAGGTGCTCGGTGCGGTCAAGACCGAGTTTTCCAAGTTCGGCGACGTGCTGGCCAAGGTGAAGAACCAGACCCAGACCGTGCTCAACACGCTGGACGCGGCCGAGGTGCGCAGCCGCGCCATGGGCCGGGCCCTCAAGACCGTCGAGGCCCTGCCGCAGGACCGCGCGCAGTCGCTGCTGCCGCTGGACGCTGCCGACGGCGATCCGGCTTGAGACCCGGCACCCGCACCGCCCTGGTCCGCCTGATCGGCGCGCAGATCTGCGTGCACGCCTGCATGACCGGTTTTCGCATGGCTGCGCCGCTGATGGCGCTGCGCGAAGGTCACAGCGCCGCCGCGGTCGGCGTGCTGCTGGCCCTGTTCGCGCTGGCCCAGGTGGTCCTGGCCCTGCCCGCTGGCCGGTACGCCGAGCGCCATGGTCTGCAGCGCCCGTTCGTGCTGGCCAGCGTGGTGGCGACGGCCGGGGGGCTGTGCTCGGTCGCATGGCCGCAGTTTGGTGTGCTCTGCCTGACGGCGATCACCAGCGGCGCCGCCGTCTGCCTGGCCATGATCGCGCTGCAGCGCCACGTGGGCCACATGGCGAGCGACGCCACCGAACTGCGCCAGGTGTTCAGCTGGGTCGCCGTCGGGCCGTCCATTTCAAACTTTCTCGGACCGTTTCTGGCGGGCCTGCTGATCGACGCCAGCGGTTTTCGTGCCGCCTACTTGCTGATGGCCTTGCTGCCTTCGCTGGCCTGGTGGTGGGTGCGGCGCGTGCCCGACCATCCCGCGCCCGACACGGGCGAAGCGCCGCGCCGGCAGTCGTCCTGGGATCTGCTGCGGGACAAACCGTTCCGCAACCTGATGCTGATGAACTGGTTGCTGGCCTCGTGCTGGGACGTGCACACCTTCCTCGTGCCGGTGCTGGGTCACGAGCGCGGGCTCTCGGCCACGGTGATCGGCGCCATCCTTGGCTCCTTCGCGCTGGCGGCCACGGCCATCCGGCTGATCATGCCCTGGCTGGCCTCGCGGCTGCACGAAGGCACGGTGATCGGCACCGCCATGGTCAGCACGGCCGCACTGTTCGCGCTCTACCCGCTGGTGCACACGGCCTGGCTGATGGGGCTGCTGTCGGTGCTGCTGGGACTGGCCCTGGGCTCGGTGCAGCCCATGGTGATGAGCACCCTGCACCAGATCACACCGAAACACCGGCACGGCGAGGCACTGGGCCTGCGCTCCATGGCCATCAACGGTTCCAGCGTGGTGATGCCGTTGCTGTTCGGGTCGGCCGGGGTGCTGGTGGGCGTGAGCGGCGTGTTCTGGACAGTGGGCTTCGCGGTGGGGACCGGGTCCCGGCTGGCCTGGCGCATGCGCGGGTCCGCCCCCCCACCGCAGCGGCTCGACTGATTCCGGTTAAGCCCCCGGGAACTCGCGGGGTGGGTGGTGCTCCCTAGAATGCCCGCTCACCCGAAGGAAGCACCGTGCTCTTGTTGATTGTCTTGCTGCCTCTGCTGCTCGGGACCGTGGCCACCGCCTGGCTCGGTTCAAAGTCCCGCCCTCTCACCGCCCTGGCCGCCGGCCTGGTCACCGCGTCGGCGCTCGCGCTGCTGCTGGCGCAGGCACCGGCGGTGTTCGCCGGCCAGACGGTGATCAACGCCTGGCCCTGGGTGCCCGAGATCGGCCTGCAGCTGAGCTTCCGGCTCGATGGCCTTTCGCTCATGTTCGCCGGGCTGATCCTGTTCATCGGCCTGCTCATCGTGCTGTACGCAGCCTACTACCTCGCGCCCGAGGACTCGGCCGGCAAGTTCTACAGCTTCATGATGCTGTTCATGGCGGCCATGCTGGGCGTGGTGCTGTCGGACAACCTGTTGCTGCTGGTGGTGTTCTGGGAGCTGACCAGCATCTCGTCCTTCCTGCTGATCGGCTTCTGGAGCCACCGTGCCGACGCGCGCGCCGGGGCGCGGCAGGCCCTGGCCGTCACCGGTGGCGGTGGTCTGGCCATGCTGGGTGGTTTCGTGCTGCTGGGGCAGATCGCCGGCACCTACGAGATCAGCGCCCTGGCGGCCCAGGTCGCCACCATCCAGGCCGACCCGCGCTTTGTGCCCGCGCTGCTGCTGATCCTGCTGGGCGCCTTCACCAAGAGCGCACAGTTCCCGTTTCATTTCTGGCTGCCCGACGCCATGGCCGCGCCCACGCCGGTGTCCGCCTACCTGCACTCGGCCACCATGGTCAAGGCCGGCGTGTTCCTGCTCATGCGCCTGTACCCGGTGCTGGCCGGCACGGGTCATTTCGAGGTCATCGTGAGTGCGGCCGGACTGGCCACGGTGCTGTTCGCGGCCTTCATTGCCATCTTCAAGCACGACCTCAAGGGCCTGCTGGCGTACTCCACCGTCAGCCACCTGGGGCTGATCGTGTTCCTGATCGGTCTGGGCTCGCCGCTGGCGGCCGTGGCCGCCGTGTTCCACGTGCTCAACCACGCGGCGTTCAAGGCCTCGCTGTTCATGATCGCCGGCATCGTGGACCACGAGACCCATTCGCGCGACATGCGCCAGCTCGGTGGGCTGTGGAAGTTCATGCCCTGGACGGCCACCTTGTCCATGGTGGCGGCCGCGTCCATGGCCGGCGTGCCGCTGACCAACGGTTTCCTGTCCAAGGAAATGTTCTTCACCGAAGCCGTGGTCGGCACCAGCGGCATCTATGCCTGGCTGGTGCCCGCGCTGGTGACCCTCGCCGGCGTCTTCAGCGTGGCCTACTCGCTGCGCTTCGTGCACGACACCTACTTCAACGGCGAGTTGGGCGATGTGCCGAACGATCACCCGCACGAGCCCCCGCTGGGCATGAAGCTGCCTGCGATGCTGCTGGTGATCATCTGCATCGCGGTCGGCCTGGCGCCCGCGCTCACCTTCGGGCCGCTGGTGCACGTGGCCGCGACCGCGCTGTTGGGCCAGGCACTGCCCGAGTACCACCTGGCGATCTGGCACGGCTTCAACCTGCCGCTGCTGATGAGCGCCATTGCGCTGGCGGTGGGCGTGGGCTTGTACCTGTGGCTTGCGAAGGGCCGACGCCTGCACCACATCGCGTCGGAAAACTGGTTCGGTGTGGCCACGGGCCGCAGCATTTTCGAATGGCTGATCGACCGCCTGTTCGGCCTCTCGGGCCGGCTGACGGCGCGGCTGGAAACCGGTTCGCTGCAACGCTACGTGGGCTGGCTGCTGCTGACCGCGCTGGTGCTGGGTGCGCTGCCGTTTCTGGGCAGCGGCATCGGCACCGGGACCCGGCCCCAGATGCCGGCAACGCCGCTGGCCTGGGCCATGTGGGCGCTGCTGCTGCTGACCTGCATCGCCATCGCGCGCACGCACCACCAGCGCTTCCAGACCGTGGTGCTGGTGGGTGTGGTCGGTGTGGCGGCCTCGCTCACCTTCCTGGGCTTCTCGGCGCCCGACCTGGCGCTGACGCAGCTGTCGGTGGACATCGTCTCCACCGTGCTGCTGCTGATGGGCCTGGCTCTGCTGCCTCAGACCAGCCCGAAAGAAACCCCGGCGCTGCGCAAGGGCCTGCACGCGCTGCTGGCGCTGGGTGGCGGCGCGGCCATGTCGGTCATCACCTGGCTGGTGCTCACGCGCGACCACGAATCCATCTCGTGGTATTTCCTGCAGGAGTCGCTGCCCAAGGGCGGCGGCACCAACGTGGTCAACGTGATCCTGGTGGACTTCCGCGGCTACGACACCATGGGCGAGATCACCGTGCTGGGCATCGCCGCCGTCGGCGTGCTGGCGCTCATGGACGGCCTGCGCACGCGCCGCCCGGGCATGGACCCCGAGGGCCGCGCCTGGACCTTCGCACAACAGCCGTTGCTGCTGCGCGTGGCCGCGTCGGTGGTGCTGCCGCTGGCCCTGGTGTTCAGCCTCTACATCTTCATGCGCGGCCACAACCTGCCCGGTGGTGGTTTCATCGCCGGGCTGATCACGGCCGTGGCGCTGGTGCTGCAGTTCATGTCGCTGGGTCAGGCGCGGGCCGAGCAGTTCCTGCGCGCGGGCGGCGGGCGCCGCTTCGTGCGCTGGATCGGCAGCGGCCTGGGCATTGCGGGCCTGACCGGCGTGGGCGCGTTCGCGCTGGGCCGTCCGTTCCTGACCAGCGCCCACGGCCACCCGCATGTGCCGATGCTGGGCGAACTGCCGCTGGCCACCGCTGCCATTTTTGACCTGGGCGTCTACCTCACTGTGGTGGGCAGCACGCTGCTGACGATCTCGGTGCTGGGTCAGTCCTCGCGCGAGTTGCCCGCCACCGCCACCCCCACCCCAAGGAGTGCCGCATGAGCATGGAATTCCTTCTCGCCACCGGCGTGGGCATGGTCACCGCCACCGGCATCTACCTCATGCTGCGCGGTCGCAGCTTCCCGGTGGTGCTGGGGCTGTCGCTGTTCGGGTATGCGGTCAACGTGTTCATCTTCCTGATGGGCCGGTTGTGGAGCAACGCCGCGCCGGTGCTGGTGGGCGAGGGTCCGGTGGCCGACCCTCTGCCGCAGGCGCTGGTGCTCACCGCCATCGTGATCGGCTTTGCGACCACCGGCTTCGTGGTGGAACTGGCGCTGCGCAGCCGCCATGAAAGCGGCAACGACCACGTGGACGGCCACGAGCCCGGAGGGCCGCGCGCATGACGGGCTCGCTCCACGACCTCTGGCTGCAGCACGCCCCGGTGCTGTCGGTGGTGCTGCCCATGCTGACGGCCGTGGTGCTGCTGCTGGTCGGCGATGCGGGCGGCATGGCCGGGCAGGGCGGGGCGCACGACGACGCGCCGCTGCGCTGGCGCCGCCGCATCGCGCTGCTGTCCACCGCGCTCGGCCTGTTCATGGCCGCGGGGCTGGTGCGGCACGCGGCCGGCGGCGAGCTGCTGGTCTACCGCCTGGGCGAATGGCCGGCGCCGTTCGGCATCGTCATGGTGGTGGACCGCCTCTCGGCGCTGATGGTGCTGCTGACCTATCTGGTGGCCTTGCCGGTGCTCTGGTATGCCGCCAGCGGCTGGGACACCCGCGGCCGCTACTTCCATGCCATCTTCCAGTTCCAGCTCATGGGCCTGTGCGGCGCTTTCCTCACCGGCGACCTGTTCAACCTCTTCGTGTTCTTCGAGGTGCTGCTGATCGCCTCCTACGTGCTGCTGGTGCACGGGCAGGGGCGCGAGCGCTTCCGCATGGGCGTGCACTATGTGGTGCTCAACCTGGTGGCCTCGGGCCTGTTTCTGATCGGCCTGTCGCTGGTCTACGCCGCCACCGGCACGCTGAACATGGCCGATGTGGGCCGGCGCCTGGCGCTGCTGCAGGGCGACACCCTGCTGTTCGCGCAGGCCGCCGCGCTGGTGCTGATGGTGGTGTTTGGCCTCAAGGCCGCCATGCTGCCGCTGTACTTCTGGCTGCCGGGCACCTACGCGGCGGCCTGCGCGCCGGTGGCGGCGCTGTTCGCCATCATGACCAAGGTGGGCGTCTACAGCATCGTGCGGGTGCACTGGCAGATCTTCGGCTCCGAGGCCGGTGGTGCCGCGCTGGCGGTGGCCGACTGGCTGCTGCCGCTGGCCCTGGCCACCAGTGCGCTCGGTGTGCTGGGCGCGCTGGCGGCGCACAGCCTGGGCCGGCTGGTGGGCTACCTCACCGTGTCGTCGGTGGGCACCATCCTGGCCGGCATCGGCCTGTTCACACCCGAGACGCTCTCGGCCGCGCTCTACTACACGCTGCACAGCACGATCGTGATCGCGGGCCTGTTCCTGCTGGTGGAGCTGATCGCGGCGCAGCGCGGCGAGACCATGGACCGGCTGCAGCCGGCGCACGCGGTGCGCGAGCCGGTGCTGCTGGGCGTGATGCTGCTGTTCGGCGCCGCCTCGGCTGCGGGCCTGCCGCCGCTGCCGGGCTTCCTGGGCAAGCTCATGGTGTTGCAGGCCAGCAGCGGTCTGGTGGTGCAGGCCTGGGTCTGGAGTGTGGTGCTGGGGGTGGGCTTCCTCACCATCATCGGCCTGGCGCGTGCCGGCGTGATCGTGTTCTGGCATGTGCAGCCCGCGGTGGACCAGGGCGCTCCCGGCAGCAGTGCCCACCTGCGGGCCCCTGTGTGGGCTTTCATGGCGTTGACGGTGGCGCTGGCCGTGCTGGCCGCGCCGGTCAAACGCTACACCGACGCCGCCGCGGCGCAGCTCTCGGTCAACGCCGACTACGTGCGCGCCGTGCTCGGGCCGGACGCACCGCCCAGCATGCGCCCCTACGACGGCCAGCGCGCCGCCCCCGCCCAGGAGAAGCAACCATGAAATCCGACACCCTCGACCGCCGCGGTGGCTGGTTCGACCACCCGGTGCTGTCCCTGCTGCTGGCGGCCAGCTGGCTGGCGCTCTCGCGCAGCCTGGAGCCGGTGCACCTGCTCTCGGCCGCGCTGCTCGGCCTGATCGTCCCTCGGTTGCTGCGTGGCCTGCTGCACGCGGGCAGCCCGATC
This sequence comes from Hydrogenophaga sp. H7, assembly GCF_002025745.1. Taxonomy (NCBI): domain Bacteria; kingdom Pseudomonadati; phylum Pseudomonadota; class Betaproteobacteria; order Burkholderiales; family Comamonadaceae; genus Hydrogenophaga; species Hydrogenophaga sp. H7. The sequence goes on from NZ_MCIC01000015.1 coordinate 230,289, forward strand.
CGCTGGGGAGCCGCGTTCCGTCTGACCTTCGTGGTGCTGTGGGACATCGTGCTGTCCAACATCACCGTGGCCCGGCTGGTGCTCGGCCCCATGAGCCGTCCGCAGCCGGCCTGGCTGCGCGTGCCGCTGGCCTGCGAACACCACCGGGTCAACGCGCTGTTCGCCAGCATCATCACCATGACGCCAGGGACGGTCTCGGCCGTGGTGGACGAGGTGGCACCCTGCATCTGGGTGCACGCGCTCAATTGCGACGACGCGCCCGGCATGGTGGCCGAGATGAAGGCGCGCTATGAGGCACCGCTGATGGCCATCTTCCGGCTCGACGGGGAGGGCGCCACATGAGCGTGCTGGATATCGCGCTGACCCTGGGCATTGGCGCCGTCACCCTGACCCTGCTGCTCTGCGGCTGGCGCCTGCTGCGTGGCCCGACCATCGCCGACCGCGTGCTGGCGCTGGACACGCTCTACCTGAGTCTGGTGGCGCTGGTGGTGCTGCTCGGTCTGCGCTGGCAGACCCCGCTGCTGTTCGAGGCTGCGCTGATCGTGGCGCTGCTGGGCTTTGTCGGCACGGTGGCGCTGGCGCGCTACCTCAGCCGCGGCGATGTGGTGGAGTGAAACGATGGAACTGAACCCGGTGATCGAATGGGCGGCCGCGATCCTGATCGTGGTCGGGGCCTTCTTCCTGCTGGTGGGTGCCATCGGCATGGTGCGCCTGCCCGACTTCTACATGCGACTGCACGCGCCCACCAAGTCGTCCACCCTGGGCGTGGGTGGGGTGCTGCTGGCTTCGCTGCTGCTGGGCTGGGCGCAGGGGCGGCCCGGCCTTGCCGAGTTGCTGATCACGCTGTTCGTTTTCGTGACCGCGCCGGTGTCGGCGAACCTGCTGGCGCAGGCGGCACTGCATCTGCGGCTGCCTTCGCGCGCGCCGCAGCCCGAGGCGCTGCCGCCTTCGGCGCCTCCGGGGCGCTGAAGCCCAGACCCGCCAGGTAGCTGTCCATCACCTGGGCGCCAACCTGGACCAGGTCGAAGTCGCTGGTGTCGAGCAGCCAGTTGTCGAGCACGCCGGTGAGGATGGCCTTGAGGCCCAATGCCGCGCTGCGGGTAGGGATGGACAGGCGGATGCCCGCGTCGGCGGCTGCGGCCTCGAACTGCTGGGTGAGATAGAGCAGGTACTCGTCGCGCCAGCGCAGCTTGCGTTCGCGAACGGCCAGCATCTCGCCGTTGTACTCGACCTGCTGGGTGGCGATTTCGAACACGCGGCGCGCCTGTTCGTCGGTGGCGGTCTTGTGCAGGGCCGTCAGCACCGACATGCGCATCTGCTGCAGCGGCGTTTCCTCGACCTGCGCGGCATAGGTCGACTGTTCCAGAGGCAGTGTCACCCGGTCCATCATGGCGTTGAAAAGATCGGCCTTGTCCTTGAAGTGCCAGTAGATCGCTCCGCGCGTGGTGCCTGCCGCGCTCGCGATGTCCTGCAGCGAGGTGCGTGAGACCCCGTTGGCCTGGAACAGCTGTTCGGCGGCGTCGAGCAGGGCGGTGCGTGTGGCTTCGGCGTCGGCCTTGGTGCGTCGGACCATGGTGATCTGTTGGTATAAAAAACAACCCTGCGAATATACATACATTCGTGTCTGTATGTATACTGCGACCCCTTCGGTAACGCTGGCATGCGCTTTGCGCAGGATGGCGTGTCCGTCCAGGTTCCGTCTTCATCCGTCGCCCATGAGGTTCTTCATGCCCGCTTCATCCCCCGTTTCCCCGACGCCGCCCGCGGCGCGCACATCCTCTGGCGCTCGTCTGCGCCAGACCTTCCTGCTGCTGCCCCTGGTGGCGGCGCTGGCCGCCTGCGGCAAGGCCGATGCACCGCCTGCCGGTGGCGGCGCACCGGGTGGGGGCATGCCCGCGCCGGAAGTGGGCGTGGTGACCGTTCAGCCGGGCGATGTCGGTCTGCAGACCGAACTGCCGGGCCGGCTGGAGGCCTCTCGCGTGGCACAGGTGCGGGCCCGCGCGGCCGGCATCCTGCAGCAGCGCCTGTTCAAGGAAGGCAGCGATGTGAAGGCCGGTCAGGCGCTGTTCCGCATCGACGCCGCGCCCTACCAGGCCACGTTGCAGAGTGCCCAGGCCAGCCTGGCCCGTGCCCAGGCGAACCTGGCCAGCACCACCGCGGTGGCCGAGCGCTACAAGCCGCTGGTGGCCGAGAACGCGATCAGCCAGCAGGAGTACACCAACGCGGTGGCGGCCCAGAAGGCCGCCGAGGCGGATGTGGCCGCCGCCAAGGCCGCTGTGCAAACCGCGGGCATCAATCTCAACTATGCCAGCGTGACCGCACCCATCTCGGGCCGCATCGGCCGGGCGCTGGTGACCGAGGGCGCGCTGGTCGGGCAGGGCGAGGCGACCGCGCTGGCCGTGATCCAGCAGGTCGACCCGCTGTATGTCAACTTCACCCAGTCGGCCACCGAGGCCATGCGCCTGAAGCGCGCGATGGAGGCCGGCCAGCTCAAGGGCGCCGGTGACGGCGCTGCCGCGGTCCGCGTGGTGCTCGACGATGGCAGCGAACACGCCAAGCCGGGCAAGCTGCTGTTCTCCGATCTGACGGTCGACGCCACCACCGGCCAGGTGACGCTGCGCGCCGAGGTGCCCAATCCGGGCGGCATGCTGCTGCCGGGGCTGTACGTGCGCGTGCGGCTGGAGCAGGCCGTGGCGAGCAACGCCATCACGCTGCCGCAGCAGGCGGTGACGCGCACGGCCCAGGGCGACACGGTGTCGGTGGTGGGCGCGGACGGCAAGATCGAACAACGCCCGGTCAAGGTGGGCGGGCAGCAGGGCGGCCGCTGGGTCGTGCTCGATGGCCTGAAGGCCGGCGAACAGGTGATGGTCGACGGCTTCCAGAAGCTGCAGATGATGCCCCCGGGCACCCCGGTCAAGGCCGTGCCCTGGGCGCCACCGGGCAGCCAGCCCGCAGCTCCGGCCGCTGCCGCGGCGGACGCCAAGCCTGCCGAGACTGCCAAGCCGGCTGCCGAAGCCAAGCCCGCTGCGGAACCCGCCAAGTAAGGAGCGCCCGACATGGCGAAATTCTTCATCGAGCGCCCCATCTTCGCGTGGGTGATCGCGCTCTTCATCATGGTGGCGGGCGCGGTGTCCATCACCCAGCTGCCGATCGCGCAGTACCCGCCGGTGGCGCCGCCATCCATCATCATCAACGCCACCTACCCGGGGGCGTCGGCCAAGACGCTGGAGGACAGCGTGCTGTCCGTCATCGAACAGGAGATGAACGGATCGCCGGGTCTGATCTACATGGAAGCCGTGGCCCAGGCCAACGGCACCGGCAGTATCACGCTGAGCTTCGAGCCCGGTACCAACGCCGACCTGGCGCAGGTGGATGTGCAGAACCGGCTCGCGCGCGCCACGCCCCGCCTGCCCGCGGCCGTGACGCAGCAGGGTGTGCGCGTCGACAAGTCGCGCAACAACTTCCTGCTGTTCGCGATCCTGACCAGCGACGACCCCGCCCTGGACCCGGTGGCCCTGGGCGACTACGCCTCGCGCAGCGTCGTGCCTGAAATCCAGCGCCTGCCCGGCGTGGGCCAGGCCCAGCTGTTCGGCACCGAGCGTGCGATGCGCATCTGGATCGACCCGGCCAAGCTGCTGGGCTTCAACCTCAGCGCGGCCGACGTCACCAACGCGATCCGCGCGCAGAACGCCCAGGTCTCGGCCGGTGAAATCGGCGCACTGCCCAACGTGGCAGGGCAGAGCATCTCGGCCACCGTGGTGGTCAATGGCCAGCTCGCCAGCGTCGAGCAGTTCGGCAACATCGTGCTGCGCGCCAGCAGCGACGGCGCCACCGTGCGCCTGAAGGACGTGGCCCGCATCGAGCTCGGCGCCCAGGGCTACGCCACCTCGGCGCGCCTGAACGGCAAGCCGTCCACTGGCATCGGCGTGCAGCTGGCGCCCAGCGGCAACGCGCTGGCCACCGCGGAAGCCGTGCGTGCCCGCATGACCGAGCTGGAGAAGTTCTTCCCCAAGGGCATGAGCTGGACGATTCCCTACGACAGCTCCAAGTTCGTGAAGATCTCGATCCAGGAAGTGGCCAAGACCCTGGCCGAAGCCGTGGCCCTGGTGTTCCTGGTGATGCTGCTGTTCCTGCAGAACTGGCGCTACACGCTGATTCCCACGGTGGTGGTGCCGGTGGCGCTGCTGGGAACCTTCGCCGCGCTGCTGACCATGGGCTTCTCGATCAACGTGCTGACCATGTTCGGCATGGTGCTGGTGATCGGCATCGTGGTGGACGACGCCATCGTGGTGGTGGAGAACGTCGAGCGCATCATGAGCGAGGAGGGCCTGCCGCCGCTGGAGGCCACGCGCAAGGCCATGGGCCAGATCTCGGGCGCCATCATCGGCGTGACCGTGGTGCTGATCTCGGTGTTCGTGCCGCTGGCCTTCTTCAGTGGCTCGGTGGGCAACATCTACCGCCAGTTCGCGGCGGTGATGGGCGTGTCCATCGCCTTCTCGGCCTTCATGGCGCTGTCGCTCACGCCCGCCTTGTGCGCCACGCTGCTCAAACCGGTCGAGGCCGGGCACCACCACGAGAAGAAGGGCTTCTTCGGCTGGTTCAACCGCACCTTCTCTCGCACCGCCAAGCGCTACGAGGCAGGCGTGTCGCGCCTGCTGCCGCGCGCGGGCCGCACCATGCTGATCTATGTCGCCATCGTGGCGGCCGTGGCACTGGTCTACCAGCGCCTGCCCGGTTCCTTCCTGCCCAATGAAGACCAGGGCACGATGCTGGTGAACGTGCAGCTGCCGCCGGGCGCGACCCAGGAACGCACGCTGGACGTGATGAAGCAGGTCGAAGGCTTCGTGCTGCAGCAACCGGAAGTGCAGAGCATGGTCAGCGTGCTGGGCTTCAGCTTCTCGGGCCAGGGCCAGAACGCGGCGCTCGCCTTCGTGACGCTCAAGGACTGGGCCGAGCGCACGGCGCCGGGCAGCGACGCGCAGTCCATCGCCGGCCGGGCCTTCGGTGCGCTGTCGGGCATCCGGGATGCCTTCATCTTCCCGCTGAGCCCACCCCCCATCCCTGAACTGGGTGCGTCGTCTGGCTTCAGCTTCCGCCTGCAGGACCGCGCCGGTCTGGGCCGCGACGCGCTGGTGGCCGCGCGCAACCAGATGCTGGGCATGGCCTCGCAGAGCAAGCTGCTGACCCAGGTGCGGCCGGATGGTTTGGAAGACGCGCCGCAGCTGCAGATCGACATCGACCGCGACCGCGCCAACGCGCTGGGCGTGGGCTTCGACAGCATCAGCGCCGCTATCGGCACCGCGCTGGGCTCCAGCTACGTCAACGACTTCCCCAACGCCGGGCGCCTGCAGCGCGTGGTGGTGCAGGCCGATGCCACGGCCCGCATGCAGCCCGAAGACCTGCTGCGCATCAACGTGCTCAACAACAAGGGGCAGGCGGTGCCGCTGTCGGCCTTTGCCAGCACCCACTGGATCACCGGCCCGATGCAGACCGTGCGCTACAACGGCTACCCGGCCATGCGCATCAGCGGCAGCGCCGCGCCGGGCGTGAGCACCGGCCAGGCCATGGCCGAGATGGAGGCGCTGGCGGCCAAGCTGCCGCAGGGCTTCGGCTTCGAATGGACCGGCCAGTCGCGCGAGGAAAAACTCGCCGGCTCGCAGGCCATGATCCTCTACGCCTTCGCCATCCTGGCCGTGTTCCTCTGCCTGGCCGCGCTGTACGAAAGCTGGTCGATCCCGATGGCCGTGATCCTGGTGGTGCCGCTGGGCGTGCTCGGCGTGCTGCTGGCGACGCTGCTGCGCGGCTACGCCAACGACGTCTACTTCCAGGTGGGTCTGATCACCATCATTGGCCTGTCGGCCAAGAACGCGATCCTGATCATCGAGTTCGCCAAGGACATGCAGGCCCAGGGCCACAACGTGATCCAGGCCGCGCTGGCGGCGGCGCACATGCGCTTCCGTCCGATCGTGATGACCTCGATGGCCTTCACCCTGGGCGTGCTGCCGCTGTTCCTGGCCAGCGGGGCCGGCTCGGCCAGCCAGCGCGCCATCGGCACCGGCGTGATCGGCGGCATGCTGACCGGCACCGTGCTGGCGGTGGTCTTCGTTCCGATCTTCTTCGTCCTCGTGCGCACATTCTTCAAGGACAGCGAGCGCCAGCAGCGCCTGCACGAGTCCGAGGCCCAACACCATGGGGTACACCATGCCTGACACCCGTTTCTTCTCTCTTGGCGCGCTGGCGGCAGCGGCCCTGATCGCCGGCTGCTCGATGACGCCCACGCTGGAGCGTCCCGCGGCCCCCGTGCCGGCCACTTTCCCAGGGCAGCCGGCCTCGGTCACGGCCAGCGGCCCGGTGCAGGCGTGGGAGAGCTTCATCACCGACGCCCGCCTGCGCGAGCTGGTGGCGCTGGCGCTGAAGAACAACCGCGACCTGCGCGTGGCGACACTCAACATCGAACAGGTGCGCGCGCAGTACCAGGTGCGCCGCGCCGACCAGGTGCCGACCGTCAACGCCACGGTGGCCGGCAACCGCCAGCCCACCCCCAGCGGCGACATCAGCAGCACCTACACGGCGGGTCTGGCCATGGCCAGCTGGGAGCTGGATTTCTTCGGCCGCGTGGCCAGCCTCAAGGACGCCGCGCTGGCCCAGTTCCTCGCCAGCGAGGAAGCGCAGCGCGCGGTGCAGACCAGCCTGGTCGCCTCGGTGGCCAGCAGCTGGCTCAGCCTGCAGACCGACGAGGCGCTGCTGGCGCTGACCCAGCGCACCCTGGCCACGCGCGAGGATTCGCTGCGGCTGACCAAGCTGCGCTTTGACAACGGTGCCGCGTCCGCGCTGGACCTGCGCCAGGCGGAGTCCCTGACCGCGGCGGCGCGCGCCACGCTGGCGCAACAGCGCCGGACCATCGCGCTCGACCTCAATGCCCTGACCTTGCTGGTGGGGCAGGAGGTGCCGGCGAACCTGCTGCCCGGCGCGGGCGACGTGGCGCCGTTCCAGCCGGTGCCCGAAGGTCTGCCGTCGGAACTGCTGACCCGCCGCGCCGACATCCGGCAGGCCGAACAGCAGATGGTCGCGGCCAACGCCAACATTGGTGCCGCGCGGGCCGCGTTCTTCCCGCGCATCTCGCTGACCGCTGGTATCGGCACCGTCAGCACCGAGCTCTCGGGCCTGTTCAAGGACGGGTCCTGGGGCTTCACGCTGGCGCCGCAGGCCCTGCTGCCGATCTTCGACATGGGGCGCAACCAGGCCAACCTGGACGCGGCCAAGGCTGCGCGCGACATCGCCATGGCCCAGTACGAAAAGGCCATCCAGGTCGCGTTCCGCGAGGTGGCCGACGCGCTCGCCGGGCGCGCCACACTGGGCGAACAGCTCGCGGCCCAGGAAGCGCAGGCCCAGGCAGAGACCGATCGCTTCCGCCTGGCCGAACTGCGCTACCGCAACGGCGTGGCAAGCTACCTCGATGTGCTGGACGCGCAGCGCTCGCTGTTCGCCACCCAGCAGGCGCTGGCACAGACCCGGCTGGCGCAGCAGCAGAACCAGGTGGCTTTGTACAAAGCCCTCGGCGGAGGGTATTAAGTCCTCAAGTCGTAGAAGCGCACGATGTGGTCCCAGGCCGACTGCGGGTCGTCGACCAGCTTGAACAGGCTCAGGTCCTCGGGCGATATCGTGCCTTCCTCGACCAGCACCTCCAGGTTCAGCAGGCGCTTCCAGTAGTGGCTGCCGAACAGCACGATGGGCACCGGCTTGGCCTTCTTGCACTGCACCAGGGTGATCACTTCGAACAGCTCGTCGAGCGTGCCAAAGCCGCCCGGAAAGGCCACCAGCGCCTTCGCGCGCATCATGAAATGCATCTTGCGCAGTGCGAAGTAGTGGAACTTGAAGCTCAGCTCGGGCGAGATGAAGCGGTTGCCCGACTGCTCGTGCGGCAGTGAGATGTTCAGACCGACGTTGAGTGCGCCCTCGTCGTGTGCCCCGCGGTTGGCCGCTTCCATGATGCCCGGGCCGCCGCCGGTGCAGATGAACAGCTGGTCGTGCCGCGGGCAGCCGCGGCTGTAGCGCGCCACGATGCGGGCGAACTCCCGCGCCTCGTCGTAGTAGTGGGCGTTGCGCAGCTGCGCCTCGGCCTTGCGGATGGTTTCGGCGTCACCGCCCTGGATGGCCTTCTCCAGGTTGGCTCTGGCCTCGTCTGGCTCACGGAAGCGCGCACTGCCGAAGACCACGATGGTGTTCTCGATGCCCAGCTGCTGCTGCGCGAGGTCGGGTTTGAGCATTTCCAGCTGGAAACGGATGCCGCGGGTCTCGCGTCGCAGCAGGAACTCGGGGTCGGCAAAGGCCAGCCGGTAGGCATCCGCCTGCAGGGCGTTGCCGCTGTTGGAATGGGCCTGCAGGTCGGCCCAGGCGTCGGCGATGCGCTGTTCGCTCAGGTGTTGGGTGGTTTCCATGCGAAATCCTCGGTGACAGACAAAAACGGATCAGAGCCCGATGGCCAGGGCCAGCGGCACGAAGACCACTGCCAGGGCGTTGCCCAGCATGATCATGGCGGCGACCTTGTCGGGCTCCTGGTGGTAGCGCTCGGCCAGCATGAACTGCATCACGGCCGGGGGCAGGGCGGCAAACAGCAGCAGCTGTCCGCGCGCCGCGCCCTCCAGTCCCAGGGCCCAAGCAAGAGGGATGCCGATGGCCAGGCCGAGCAGGGGTCTGGCCAGTGCACCCAGCAGACCCAGTGCCAGACCGGAACGGGTGAGCGAGGTCAGTCGCACGCCCAGGGCAAACAGCATCATGGGCAGCATCGCATCGCCCAGCAGCCTCAGGCCCCCCAGCAGCACGTCGGGCGGACGGAGGTCGGTGAGCGCGCTGGCGAACCCGAGCACGGTGGCGATCATCAGCGGGCTGGTCAGCAGGTCGCGCGTGCGGGCCGAGGCGCTGGTGATGCGCGCGCCGATCGAAAAGTGGAACAGGTTGCTGACCGAGAACAGCGCGACCGCCGCACCGAAGTGCGCCGGGCCAAAGGCCAGCAGGGCCAGCGGCAGGCCCATGTTGCCGCAGTTGTTGAACATCACCACCGGCACCAGGGTGCGCGGCTGTGCACCGAACCAGCGCGCCAGCGGCCAGGCCAGCAGGCCGCTGCCCAGGATCAGCACCGTGCCGCCGATCAGCAGCGGCACATGATCGGCCAGGTGGAAGTCCTTGGCTGCCAGAGCCGAATACACCAGCACCGGCGCCAGCACGTCCAGCGCGATGCGGTTGAAGGTGGACAGGTCCGGCACCTTGCGGCGCGCGTAGCCGTAGCCGATGGCCACGATCAGGAAGACCGGGATGATGACGTCGGCGATGCGGGAGAGAAGGTCCATGGTGCAAGGGTAGCAACAACAAAAAAGGCTCCCTTGCGGGAGCCTTTCTGTGGAGCGGGGACCGGATCAGACACGCTTGCGGTATTCGCCGGTGCGGGTGTCGATTTCGATCTTGTCGCCCTGTTCCACGAACAGCGGCACAGCGATTTCGAAGCCGGTGGCGATCTTGGCGGGCTTGAGCACCTTGCCGGACGTGTCGCCCTTGACGGCGGGTTCGGTCCAGGTGATCTCGCGCACGATGCTGGTGGGCAGTTCGACGGAGATGGCCTTGCCTTCGTAGAACACCACTTCAACGGCCATGCCGTCTTCCAGGTAGTTCAGGGCGTCGCCCATGTTCTCGGCTTCGACTTCGTACTGGTTGTACTCGGTGTCCATGCAGACGTACATCGGGTCGGCGAAGTAGGAGTAGGTGCACTCCTTCTTGTCCAGAATGATCTGGTCCATCTTGTCGTCGGCCTTGAAGACAACTTCGGTGCCGATGTTGCCCAGCAGGCCCTTGAGCTTCATGCGGACGGTGGCGGCGCCGCGGCCGCCGCGGGCGTACTCGGTGCGCAGGACGATCATGGGGTCCTTGCCGTGCATGATCACGTTGCCGGCGCGGATTTCTTGGGCGATTTTCATAGGGTTTCCAACAGTTGGGCCGCGGTTCCTTGTGCGGCGACGCTTCTAGCAAAGCCTTGAATTTTAACGCTTTCCAGTGACGAACCCGATCAGCTGGCCGATCAGGTCGGGCTGGGCTTGCAGGCGCTGCCGCGCCGCCAGCGCACAGGGCTGCCAGGTGTTCACCACGTCCCAGCCCGGCCAGACGGTGCCGGGGCGCGTAACGCCGTTCCAGGCGCGGTGGAAATCGCGCAGCGAGGGTGGTGCCGCCAGCCAGTCCAGGAAAGCCTCCAGCTTGGCGTGGTGGGCGTTGTCGTGCTGCGGGTAGATGTGCCAGACGAAGGGCTTGCCTGCCCACAGCGCGCGCACCAGCGAATCCTCGCCGCGCACGAAATTCAGGTCGCAGGACCAGAGCAGGTGGTCGTAGTCGTGCTGGGTCAGGCGGGGCACGGTGTGCAGCCGGGCCAGACCGGTGTCCAGACCCCGGCCGCGCTCGGCTGCCACGGCGTCGGCGGCGCGGCCGGTGGTGACCAGCCAGTCGCTGGGCGCCTGCGCACCCGCCTCTTGGAGCACGGCGCGCAGGGCAGGGGGCTCGTAGCAGAACAGGCTGGCCCTGGGGAGCCCGCCGACCGGCAGCGACTGCGACGCCAGCCAGGCGGGCGCGTCGAAGGCCGACTGCCGCGCAGGCAGGTCCGTTTCGCGCAGCAGCCCCCCCGTCCGGGGGGTGAAGCCCGGGTAGAAGAACCACTTGGTCAGGCCCTGCAGCGGCCCGGTCATGATGGGCGAGGGCAGGCGGTGGCAGCGCTCGACATAGGCCTCGGCGCTCATGTATTCCAGGTTCAGCCAGACCGGCGCCGCAGCGCCCTGTCGCACGCGCAAGGCCAGCTCATCCAGGCATTCCTGCGCCGGATCGCAGCCGAAGGCCTCGATCCAGACGTCGGCGGCGGGGCCGGCGTGGGCAACCTTCAGCGGCTCCGTCCAGTGGATCACTTCGACCCCGGGGATGTGACCCTCCCGGGCGCCGGGCACCATCCAGTCCAGATCGTCGGGCACGTCGATCCACAGACGCACACGCTGCTGGCGCGCCGCCAGTCCCGCGCACAACCGCCAGCACACGCCGATGTCGCCCAGGTTGTCGATGACCCGGCAGAAGATGTCCCATTGCATGCGCCGATTGTCCATGGCGGCGGATTCACAATACGGCCCCATGTCCAGTCCCGCACCCGACGCACCGCACTCCGAACAACTGCTGGCCGAAGTGGCGGCCCTGCCTGGCCTGCCGGGGGTGTACCGGTATTTCGATGCCCAGGACCAGCTGCTCTATGTGGGCAAGGCGCGCAACCTGAAGAAGCGCGTCAGCAGCTACTTCCAGAAGAACCACGACGGCACCCGCATCGGCCACATGGTCAGCCGCATCGTGCGCATGGAGACCACGGTGGTGCGCACCGAGGCGGAGGCGCTGCTGCTGGAAAACAACCTGATCAAGACGCTGAACCCCAAGTTCAACATCCTGTTCCGGGACGACAAGAGCTACCCCTACCTCAAGATCACCGGCACGCGCGAGACCTTCCGGACCGCCGGGACCAAACCGCTGCCGATGCTCGCGTTCCCGCGCATGGCCTATTACCGCGGGGTGGTCGACCGGCGGCACAGCTACTACGGCCCCTACCCCAGCGCCTGGGCGGTCAAGGAAACCATCACCCTGCTGCAGAAGGTGTTCCGCCTGCGCACCTGCGAGGACACGGTGTTCGCCAACCGCACACGCCCCTGCCTGCTCTACCAGATCAAGCGCTGCACCGGCCCCTGCGTGGACCTGATCGACACCGAAGCCTACGGGCGGGACGTGGCCGACGCCGAGCGCTTCCTGCGCGGTGAGACCCAGGAGGTGCTCGACGCGCTGCAGGCGCGCATGATGGCCCACGCCGAGAAGCTGGAGTTCGAGCAGGCGGCCGAGATCCGCAACCAGATGAGCGCACTGTCCCGCGTGCTGCAGCAGCAGGCGATGGACAACCTCTCGGACAAGGACGTCGACGTGCTGGCGGTGAAGGTGCTGGGCGGACGGGCCTGCGTGAACCTGGCCATGGTGCGCGGTGGCCGGCACCTGGGCGACCGGCCGTACTTTCCGGCCCATGTGGAGGACGCGACCCAGATCGACGAGGCGCTGGAATCCGAAGCCGAGTCATCGCCGGCCACCGACCCGATGGAACGGGTGCACGTGCGGGTGTTGGAGGCCTTCATCGCGCAGCACTACCTCGGGGCGGCGCTGCCGCACACCCTGGTGACCAGCCATCCCGTGAGCCGGACGCTGATGGAGGCCCTCACCGAGCAGAACGGGGCCAAGGTGCACACGGTGCACCAGCCGCGCGAACACCGGCGCGCCTGGCTGGACATGGCGCAGAAGAACGCCGAGATCGCGCTGGCGCGCCTGCTGGCCGAAGAAGGCTCTCAGCAGGCGCGCACGCGCGCGTTGGCCGAGGCGCTGGGGTTGCCCGACGACAACCTGGACGAGTTGCGCATCGAGTGCTTCGACATCTCGCACACGGCGGGTGAATCGACCCAGGCGTCTTGCGTGGTGTTCGAGGCGCACAAGATGCAGAACAGCCAGTACCGCCGCTACAACATCGACGGCATCACGCCCGGCGACGACTTCGCGGCCATGCGCCAGGTGCTGCTGCGGCGCTACGGCAAGATCGCCGAGGCGCTGCGGGCCGAGCAGGGTGTGGCACCGGAGGCCACGGCCGGGGCGGTGGATGTTCCGGCGGGTGCGGCGGACACGCCGGAACCCGCGGCCGAGGTGGCGGGCGAGGCGCCCAAGGGCCCGCGCATGCCCGACCTGGTGCTGGTCGATGGCGGCAAGGGCCAGGTCAGCATGGCGCGCGAGGTGTTCCAGCAACTGGGGCTGGACCTGTCGCTGATCGTCGGCGTCGAGAAAGGCGAGGGCCGCAAGGTCGGGCTGGAGGAACTGGTGTTCGCCGACGGGCGCGAAAAGGTGTACCTGGGCCACGATTCGGCGGCGCTGATGCTGGTGGCGCAGATCCGCGACGAGGCGCACCGCTTTGCCATCACCGGCATGCGGGCGCAGCGCGCCAAGGTGCGCACCGGTGGCAGCAAGCTGGAAGACATCCCGGGCGTCGGGCCCAAGAAGCGGGCACGCCTGCTGCAGCGCTTCGGTGGCGTGCGTGGCGTGGCGGCTGCCAGCGTCGAGGAACTGAGCACCGTCGAGGGCATTTCGGCCGAGCTGGCCGACGCCATCTACCGGGCGCTGCACTGAGGGGCGGAGCTGGCCTACTTGCTGGTGAAGAGAAAGCTGCCGTCCCATTCCGCCAGCGGTGGGTGGTCCAGGTAGCGGCGGCAGCGGCTCAGCAGCACCCGCGACGGCGGGTCGTCGGGGTGGCGTTCCAGCAGGGCCATCGCCGTGCCGAAGTCGCGCTGCTGGTAGTGGGCAAACGCGGTCTCGTAGTCGGCCACCACCGCCAGCGGCTCCGGCGCCACCGCGCCCTGGCGACCCAGCAGCTCGTACACCCGGATCGGCCGGCTCTTGCCATACGCCACCAGCTGGTCCACCAGGCGGGTCACGAACTGCGCCCGCACTCGCTGCTGCGTGTGTTCGGACAGCAGGATCGAGGTGCCATAGAACTTGTTGGTCGCTTCCAGCCGGCTGACCAGGTTCACCTCGTCGCCGATCACGGTGTAGCTCATGCGGTCGTTGGAGCCGATGTTGCCGACGATGGCCTCTCCGGTGTTGATCCCGATCCGCGTCCTGAACGCCACGCGGCGGCCCTGCGCCTCCCAGGCGAGATTGAGCTGGGCAACAGCCTCCTGCACCGCCAGGGCCGCGTCGCAGGCGCGTTGCGGATGGTCGGCCGCGGGTTCGGGCGCGTTCCAGAAGGCCAGCACCGCGTCACCGATGTACTGGTCGACGGTGGCACCGGCACTCAGCAGGCGGCCGGAGACCGCGGTCAGGTACTCGCCGAGGTGGTGCACCAGCTCGTCCGGCGCAAGCCGCTCGCTGAGCGTTGTGAAGCCCTCGACGTCGGACATGAAGAAGGTCATCTCCTGCTGCGTGCCGCCCAGCTCGGCATCCACCCCCCGCGCGACGAGCCGCCGCACGAGCTCGGCCGGCACGTATTTCTGGAACGACCGCAGGCCGGAACGCATGCTCTCCAGTTGCTCCACCATGCGGTTGATCTCGATCACCCGTGAGTGGATGGGTGGCGTGCTTTCCAGGTCGAACTGGCGCACCTTGCGCATGTCACCCTCGAGCCGCGACAGCGGGCGTCGGATGCGGTGGGCCATCCAGTAGGCCAGCGGCATCATCAGCAGCGCGAGCAGGGCGCAGGCGCCCCAGAGGGTGTACTGGTATTGCCGCTCCTGCTGGAGGATGCGGTCCGCCGACATGTCCAGCACGAGCACCGCGTCAAGGCGACCGTCGGGCAGGTACAGCGGCGCGTAGGCCGACATCCAGGTGCCCCAATCATCGGTGTAGAAGCGCTGCGTGACAAAGGCCTTGGCGGTGCCCCGGGGCGCCGACAAGGCGACCCGCAGTTCAGGGCTCACGTCGGCGTAGACGTCGCCGAGTGCGCTGAAATCTTCCGGTTTCTCCTCGGCGTCCACCACGAAGACCACCTGGCCGTCCTGTCGCAGGCGGGTGGTGTAGATGAAGCGGATGTGGGTGCCGTGGTCCCTGATTTCCCGCAGGTGGTCGCGCAGGGCACGGTAGTCCGGGCTGTCCTGGTCCTTCGGTGTCTGCAGGCGGTGGTGGGCCTGCACATTGATCTGCGTGGCGGCGACGGCCACCAGGTCCGACATGCGTAGGCGGAATTCGTCGCGCATGAAGTCGCCCACCAGGGTGGCGGTGGCCAGCCCGATGACCAGGCTGACCAGCAGCGTGATGCCGGTGAACGCCGCCACGAGCGTGAACCGCAGGGTGAAGGTGCCCAAGCTCCGAGGCGCCGCGGGGAGAGAGGGAGGGGGCGACATGGAGGGCCAGTGTACAAAACCACCCCCATAATCTCGTCCATGTTCTTCAACCTTCCCACCCTGCTGACCTGGGCGCGCATCGTCGCCATTCCCCTGATCATCGGCGTGTTCTACCTGGAAGGTGTGAGCCCGGCGCAGCAGAACCTGATCGCCACGGTGATGTTCATCGTGTTCGCCGCCACCGACTGGGCCGACGGCTATCTGGCCCGCAAGCTCAACCAGACCTCTGCCTTCGGTGCCTTCCTTGATCCGGTGGCCGACAAGTTCCTGGTCTGTGCCTGCCTGCTGGTGCTGGTGCACCTGGAACGGGCCGATGTGTTCGTGGCGCTGATCATCATCGGCCGCGAAATCGCCATCTCGTCGCTGCGCGAATGGATGGCCATCATCGGTGCCACCAAGAGCGTGGCGGTGCACATGATCGGCAAGGTCAAGACCACGGTGCAGATGATCGCAATTCCGTTTCTGCTGTACCACGGTACGCTGTTCGGCGTGATCGACACCCATGTCTGGGGCACCTGGCTGATCTGGATTTCCGCGGTGCTGACCGTGTGGTCCATGGTGTATTACCTGCAGAAGGCGCTGCCCGAGATACGCGCCCGCTCGCGCTGATGGGCACCAGCGACAACGCGTGGCTCAGGGCCATGCCCTGGGTGTTCGTGCTGATCTGGAGCACCGGTTTCATCGTCGCGCGCTACGGCATGCCGCATGCACCGCCGATGTCCTTTCTGGCGGTGCGCTATGCGCTGTCCATCCTCTGTTTCCTGCCCTGGATCGTGCTGGCCGGGGTGAAGTGGCCGTCCGACCGCCGGCAGGCCCTCCACCTGGCCGTCACCGGCGTGCTCATGCATGCGGGCTACCTGGGCGGCGTCTGGGCCGCGGTCAAGGCCGGCATGGGCTCCGGCCTGTCCTCGCTGATCGTCGGCATCCAGCCGGTGCTCACCGCGATCTGGCTCACGAGCGTGGGCGGGCACCATGTGTCGCGCCGCCAGTGGCTGGGCCTGCTGCTGGGTTTTGCCGGCCTGGTGCTGGTGGTCTCCCGCAAGTTCGGCGCCGGTGGGCCGGGCGATTCGGCCAACTGGCTGAACCTGTCGTTTGCGGTGATGGCCCTGTTCGCGATCACCGCCGGCACGCTGTATCAGAAGCGCTTCGTCCAGCCTTGTGACGTGCGCACCGCGAACACCGTCCAGCTGGCGGCGGCGCTGGTGGTGACGCTGCCGCTGGCGCTGCTGGAGGCCGAAACCATGCACTGGAACGCCGAACTGGTGGGTGCCATGGCGTGGTCCGTGCTCGGGCTGACGCTGGGGGGCAGTTCGCTGCTGTACATGCTGATCCAGCGAGGTGCGGCGGCCTCGGTGACCAGCCTGATGTACCTGGTGCCACCCTGCACCGCGCTGATCGCCTGGGTGCTGTTCGCCGAACCGATTACGGCGACCACGATCGCCGGCACCGCGCTCACCGCTTTCGGCGTGAGCCTGGTGGTGCGTCCTTCGCGCTGACCGGGCTGGCGGCCTGCTGGCGCCAGGGCTCGTCCCGGAAGCGCTCGGCCAGGAAGTCCACCAGCAGCCGGATGCGGCGCGGCACCTGCGCCCGGTAGGGTGCGATCCAGTGAACGTCCGCGTCGGGCATGCTCCATTCGTTCAGCACACGCACCAGATCGCCGCGCTCCAGCAGCGGCGCCACGTCCCACAGGCTGCGCAGCATGATGCCGTGGCCCGCCAGGCACCAGTCGCGCACCAGCTCGCCCGAGTTGCTCGACAGCGGACCCCGCACCGGCGTATGGACCCACTGGCGTTCGCCGATTCGCTGAAGGCGCCAGTGGTCGAAGCGCAGGTCGGGGCTGCCACCGTTCTCGCACACCACCAGGCAGTCGTGCTGTGACAGCTCGTCCAGCGAACGGGGTTCTCCGCGCCGGCGCAGGTAGGCTGGCGCGGCGACCAGCACACGCTGGTTGGTGGCGAGCCGCCGTGCAACCCACTCGCCCGCGCGCTGTGCCGGCGCGCTCCAAAGCCAGATTGCCCCGTCCAGCCCGTCCAACGTGAGGTCGGGCAGTTGTTCCGTCAACTGCACCTGCACGCTCACCTTGGGATGGAGGGACTGGAACGATGCCAGTGCCGGCCCCAGCCAGGTGCGGCCAAAGCCGAAGGTGGCCGCCAGCCGGACCGGCCCGGACGGCTCGGCTTGGCGCTCGCGCAGTTCCGCTTCGGCCGATTCAAAGGCGCGCAGCAGTTCCTGCGCGCGTTCGCACAGCGTGTCGCCGTCGGCGGTCGGGCTCACGCGGCGGGTCGTGCGCTGGAACAGCCGTGTGCCCAGCCGGACCTCCAGTGCCGCGAGTCGTTTGGTCACCACGGAGGGCGCCACCTTCAGCGCCCGAGCGGCGGTGACAAGGCTGCCGTGGCGCCGGACGGCCAGCACCAGTTCCAGATCAGGACGGTCCAATTCTTTCTTTCATGGAAATAATGAATGAATGAATTATTGTCATAAACAGCCGTAAGCTCGACACCACATTGCCACCACAGGAGCTTTCCATGTCATCAGTCCATCGCATCGCTGTCATCGCCGGAGACGGCATCGGTACCGAAGTCATGCCCGAGGGGTTGCGCGTCCTCGAAGCGGCGGCAACGAAGTTCGGCATCGGCCTGCAGTTCGACCACTTCGACTTCTCCAGCTGCGACTACTACGAGCGCCACGGCAAGATGCTGCCGGACGACTGGAAGGAGCAGATCGGCGGACACGATGCGATCTACTTCGGTGCGGTGGGCTGGCCCGACAAGGTGCCCGACCACATTTCGCTCTGGGGGTCGCTGCTGATGTTCCGCCGCGAGTTCGACCAGTACGTCAATGTGCGGCCGGCCCGGTTGATGCCCGGCGTGCGGGCACCGGTGGTGCGGCGCGATGGCAGCCCGCGCGAACCGGGCGAGATCGACATGGTGATCGTGCGCGAGAACACCGAGGGCGAGTACAGCAGCATCGGTGGCCGCATGTACGCCGGCACCGAGCGCGAGATCGTGGTGCAGGAGACGGTGATGTCCCGCGTCGGTGTGGACCGCGTGCTGCGTTATGCCTTCGAGGTTGCGCGCTCCCGCCCGAAGAAGCACCTGACCAGTGCCACCAAGTCCAACGGCATCGCCATCACCATGCCCTACTGGGACGAGCGCGTGGAAGCGATGGCCAAGGAGTATCCGGATGTGAAGGTCGACAAGTTCCACATCGACATCCTCACCGCGCACTTCGTGCAGCGACCCGACTTCTTCGACGTGGTGGTGGGCAGCAACCTGTTCGGCGACATCCTCTCCGATCTGGGGCCGGCCTGCACCGGCACCATCGGCATCGCGCCGAGCGCCAACCTCAACCCCACGCGCCAGCATCCCTCTCTGTTCGAGCCCGTTCATGGTTCGGCGCCGGACATCGCGGGGCAGGGCATTGCCAACCCGATCGGGCAGATCTGGTGCGGGGCGATGATGCTGGATTTCCTGGGGCATCGCGAGGCCCATGACGCCATCATGCGGGCGATCGAAGCCTGTCTGGCCCCCGGCAGCGATGCGCCGCGCACCCGCGACCTTGGGGGGCAGGCCAGCACCAGCGATCTCGGCAAGGCGATCGCGGCCAGCGTGCAGGCGGGGTGATCCGGCACGCGGCGCGCGGCATGGTGTTCGTCGCGCGAGTGTCGCTGGGAGCCCATGCAAACCGCATAGAATCTCGCGGTTCTGGCGTTCGTCGGGGGTTTCGATGGCCTCTGTATTGACAGTGCAGCAGGCCCGTGGGTCTAATGAAGACGCGCGTGGGCGGTGGCTTTCCCGCACCGGTGCGACCTGTGACCCAACCAGAAACTGCAGGCAGTGGCGGCCGGTGTTTAACCATCACGCACTCGCCTGATGAGACGAACTTTTATTTCTTATAGAGGGGCTATTTGTGAACAAAACAGAACTCGTCGAGCACATCGCCAAGCACGCCGACATCTCCAAGGCTGCGGCCACCCGCGCACTGGACTCCACCATCACCGCCATCCGCACCACCCTGAAGAAGGGTGGCACGGTGTCCCTGGTGGGTTTCGGTTCGTTCGCCGTGACCAAACGTCCCGCTCGCAAGGGTCGCAATCCCCGCACCGGCGCTGAGATTAAAATCAAGGCCGCCAAGGTTCCGAAGTTCCGTCCGGGCAAGGCCCTCAAGGATGCTCTGAACTGAGCAAACCCAGGTACCCGGTGGGGTGCTTAGCTCAGTCGGTAGAGCGGCGCCCTTACAAGGCGTAGGTCGGCGGTTCGACCCCGTCAGCACCCACCACCATCAAGAAGGCGAACTCGGGTTCGCCTTTTTTGTTGTCGACATTCCGATGTCGGCGTTTGTTTGAAGTAGCAGGATTCCAGGCATGTTCGACTCCATCCGCAATCACAAGAAGTACCTCATGGGCTTCCTGCTGATACTGATCATTCCGTCTTTCGTGCTGTTCGGTGTCCAGGGCTTCACCGACTTCAACCAGCGCGGTGAAGCCGTGGCGACGGTGGACGGTCACGACATCCGCAAGAGCGAATGGGACGAGGCGCACCGCAACGAGGCGCAGCGCCTGCGGGAGCAGATGCCCAACCTCGATGCCAAACTGCTCGACAGCGACGCCGCGCGCTACGCGACGCTGGAACGGCTGGTGCGCGACCGCGTGCTGGCCGCCGCCGTGCAGAAGGACCACCTCTATACCAGCGACCAGCGCCTGGCGCGCGCGCTGCAGGAAGACCCCGGCATCGCCGCGCTGCGCAAGCCCGACGGCTCACTGGATGTCGAACGCTATGCGCAGATGGTGGCGCGTCAGGGATTGACGCCCGAGGGCTTCGAAGCCCGCATCCGCTCCGACCTGTCCATGCGCCAAGTGCTCGGTGGTGTGCAAGGCACCGGGTTCGCGCCATCGGCCGTGGCCCAGGTGTCGCTCAACGCATTTTTCGAACGCCGTGAAGTGCGCGTGCTGACGCTGGCCGCCAAGGACTTTGCGGCCAAAGTGGCGCCGACCGATGCCGAGATCGAGCAGTTCTACAAGGACAACCAGGCCCTGTTCCAGGCGCCCGAACAGATCGACGTCGAATACCTCGTGCTCGATGCCGCGGAGATCGCCAAGGGCCTGACGCTCAACGAAGAGGACCTGCGTGCCTACTACAAGGAGAACGTCGCCAAGCTCTCCGGTGACGAGGAGCGGCGTGCCAGCCACATCCTGCTCAATGCCGCGGCCGGCGCGCCCGCCGAGGAGCGCGAAAAGGTCAAGGCCAAGGCGCAGGCCCTGCTGGCTCAGGTGCGCAAGGCGCCCGAAACCTTCGCCGCCGTGGCCAAGGCCAACTCGCAGGACGCCGGGTCTGCCGCCAAGGGTGGCGACCTGGAGTTCTTCGGACGTGGTGCGATGGTCAAGCCGTTCGAAGACGTGGTCTTTTCGCTCAAGAAGGGTGAGATTTCTGATCTGGTGGAAACCGAGTTCGGTTACCACATCATCCAGCTCACCGACATCAAGGCTCCCAAACAGAAGACGTTCGAGGAAATGCGTCCGCAGATCGAGGCCGATCTGAAGAAGCAGCAGGCGCAGAAGCGCTTCGCAGAGAGCGCGGACGGTTTCGGCAATACGGTCTACGAGCAGGCGGAAAGCCTCAAGCCCGCGGCAGACCAGTTCAAGCTCGAGATCAAGACCGCGAAGGGCCTGACACGCCAGCCGGTACCGGGCTCCGGTGTGCTGGCCAACGAGCGCCTTCTCTCCGCCCTGTTCGCGCCCGACTCCGTCCAGAACAAGCGCAACACCGAGGCGATCGAAACGGCCTCGGGCCAGTTGACGGCGGCGCGCGTCGTGAACCACGCGCCAGCCCGCACGCTGCCGCTGGCCGAAGTCCGCGACAGTGTGCGCGCTCGCCTGATCGCCCAGCGGTCCGCCCAGATGGCCAAGGAAGAGGGTGCCCGCAAGCTGGAGGCACTCAAGTCGGGCAGCGACACCACTGCGCTGCCTGCATCTGTGGTCGTTTCTCGCGACAACCCGCAAGGTGTGTCCGGACAGGTCCTGAGGGCGGCGCTCAGCACCGATCCCAAACAGTTGCCGTCCTGGGCCGGAGTGGACCTGGGCGAGCAGGGCTATGCAATCGTGAAGGTGGAGAAGGTGCTGCCGCGCGCCACGCCCTCGGCCCAGAACCAGGAAGTGCAGCAATATGCCCAGTGGTGGAACGCCGCCGAGGCGCAGGCGCACTACGAGCTGCTCAAGCAACGGTTCAAGGTCAAGATCCTGGTGCCAGAGCCAAAGCAGTAAAGGTTCACGCTATAATGGCAGGCTTGCGGTGGCTGTAGCTCAGTTGGTAGAGTCCAGGATTGTGATTCCTGTCGTCGTGGGTTCGAGTCCCATCAGCCACCCCAGAAATATATGAACAAAGCCCGGTGTTTGCCGGGCTTTGTCGTTTCAGGCTCCTGGTGGAACCCGCTGGGTCAGTTCACCAGCACCAGCTTTCCTTTGACCGAACGCGAACCCATGATGGCGTAGGCCTTGGGCAGGTCCTTCATCGGCAGCGTCTGGTCGATCACCGGCTTGATCTGTTCCTTCATGTACATCGTGGCCAGCGTCTGCATCATCTGGGCGTTGGCCTTGGGTTCGCGCTTGGCAAAGTCGCCCCAGAACACGCCCACAATGCTCGCGCCCTTGAGCAGCGACAGGTTCAGCGGCAGGCTGGGGATCGGGCCGCTGGCAAAGCCCACCACAAGATAGCGGCCGCGCCAGGCGATGGAGCGGAAGGCCGGCTCGGCGAAGTCGCCGCCGACGGGGTCGTAGATCACATCGGGCCCTTTGCCTCCGGTCAGCCGCTTGATTTCGTCGCGCAGCGTGGTCTGCGGTGTGTGCACGCTGTAGTTGATGGTTTCGTCGGCCCCCAGCTGCCTGCACAGGGCGCACTTGTCGTCGCTCGACGCGGCGGCGATCACCCGTGCCCCGGCGGCTTTGGCGAGCTGGATTGCGGCCGTGCCGACGCCTCCCGCGGCACCCAGCACCAGCACCGTTTCTCCGGCCTTGAGCTGGGCGCGATCCACCAGCGCATGCTGCGAGGTGGCGTAGATCATGATGAAGGCGGCGGCATCCACCGGCGGGAAGCCTGGTGGCAGAGGCATGCACAGTGCTGCGGGCGCGAGCGTGTGGGTGCCGAAACCGCCGGTGCCGCTCAGGCAGGCGACGCTCTGGCCCACCTGCAGATGCGTCACGCCTTCACCCACCGCGCGAACCACTCCGGCGTACTCCGAGCCAGGCACGAAGGGCAGCGGTGGCTTCATCTGGTACTTGTTCTGGACGATCAGCAGATCGGGAAAGTTCAGGCTCGCTGCCTGGATCTCGATCAGCACCTCGCCCGCTCCGGGTTCGGGGGTGGGCAGTTCTTTCCAGGTCAGGGCGTCCACGCCCACGGGGTTTTCGCAAAGCCAGGCTTGCATCGGTCGTCTCCGGAGTTGTCAGGGTCGATGCATGATAGGCAGGGCCACGCACGATGGGCGTCACCTGTGCGGCCCCATGTCCCGGGCGTGACCCGGGGCGGGCCGCCTAAAATCCTGCCAATGAAAATTCTCATCTCCAACGACGATGGTTACCAGGCGCCCGGCATCGTGGCCCTGTACGAGGCGCTCAAGGGCCTGGCCGACGTGGAGGTGGTGGCGCCGGAGCACAACAACAGTGCCAAGTCCAACGCGCTGACCCTGCACTCGCCGCTGTACGTGCACCGCGCGTCCAACGGTTTCCGCTATGTGAACGGCACCCCTGCCGACTGTGTGCACATCGCGCTGACCGGGCTGCTGGGCTACCGGCCCGATCTGGTGGTGTCCGGCATCAACAACGGCGCCAACATGGGGGACGACACCATTTACTCTGGCACCGTCGGAGCGGCCATGGAGGGCTACCTGTTCGGCATCCCTGCCATCGCGTTCTCCCAGACGGAGCGCGGCTGGGCACATCTGGACGTGGCTGGACAGAAGGCCGCCGAGCTGGTCAGACACCTGCTGCCGACGCTGCCGTCCGGTGGCGACGCGGGTCGGCGACAGGCTCCGTGGCTGCTGAATGTCAACATTCCTTGCCGCCCGGCCGAGCAGATCCGGGGCTTCAAGGTCGCCCGCCTCGGGCGCCGCCACGCGGCCGAGCAGGTGATCACGCAGACCAACCCCCGCGGTGAAACCATGTATTGGATCGGCAGCGCCGGTCCGGCCAAGGACGATGCCGAAGGCACCGACTTTCACGCCACGGCGCAGGGCTTCGCCAGCATCACGCCGCTGCAGGTGGACCTGACCGACCACGAGCGCCTCTCTTATTGGGTTCCGACGGCGGCCGCCTTGGGCGCTGGGACGCCATGAAACGGACAGTTCCAACTTCGCCGGCCACGAGCGCTTCCACTGTCCCCGCCTCCGGAAGGCCCCGGCCGGCATTTCCCGCTCGCCTGGACACAGGGCCGGTGGTATCGGTCAACAGGCCGGGCGTCCCGTCGGCGGTGCAGGGCCGCAGCCCGGCGCCCATGGCGGCGACCACGGCCCCCCGCGGTGTCGGCATGGATTCGTTGGCAGTTCGTCAGGCCATGGTGCGCAAGCTGCAGGCCCAGGGCATTTCCCACCCAGGCGTGCTGGGGGCCATGCAGGTCGTGGAGCGGCACCGCTTCGTGGACACCGCGCTGGCCAACCAGGCATATGAAGACACCAGCCTGCCGATCGGCCTGGGGCAGACCATCTCCAAGCCCAGTGTGGTGGCGCGCATGCTGGAGTTGCTGTGCCAGGGCAGGGAGGGCCGCATTGGCCGGGTGCTGGACATCGGAACCGGGTGTGGCTACCAGGCTGCGGTGCTGAGCCATCTGGTGCAGGAGGTCTACAGCATCGAGCGGCTGCGGGCGCTGCACGAGAAGGCGCGCGACAACCTGCGGGCCTTCCGGCTGGCCAATGTCCACCTCCTGTTTGGCGATGGCATGGCGGGCTATGCGCAAGGCGCGCCATACGCCGGCATTGTGGCCGCCGCAGGTGGGAACGATGTGCCGCAGGCCTGGATCGAACAGCTCGCGGTGGGGGGGCGCCTGGTGGCTCCGGCGGTGACCGACTCGGGCCAGCAGCACCTGATCGTCATTGAGCGCCATGCTCACGGATTCACACGTTCTGTATTGGAACCGGTGCTCTTCGTGCCCCTAAAATCAGGCGTTTCGTGAAACCTTTCGGCCGACACGTGGCTGGCGAGTGTTTCGTAGAGGCAGTGCCCGGGTGGAAACGGGCCTGACATCAGGCAGGAAACAGGAATGAACAAGCGGGATTTCGATAGACAGCCAGTGCGCACGCAGCGCATCTCGTGGCGCGGTGTGGCCCTGTGGACCCTGATGGGGGGACTGGTGCTGACGGCCGGATGCTCCACGCGGCGACTGAGCCAGCCCGCACCGGTCGAGGACCGTTCCGGCGCGGCGCGGCCGTCCGAAGGCAAGCCCTTGCCAGGTGCGGAGAACGCGGGCAAACCGGGTTACTACACCGTGCGCCCCGGCGACACCCTGTACCGGATTGCACTGGAGGCCGGCCAGGCACCGCGCGACGTGCAGGCATGGAACAACCTGACCAACCCCAACCTGATCGAAGTCGGTCAGGTGCTGCGGGTGGCCCCGCCCGTATCGGGCACCGCCCCCACAGCGACGGGTGTGACCGCTGCGCCGGTGGCCACGCCGGGCGTGGTGGCACGGCCCCTGAACACGCCCCCTGCATCGGGCGCGCCGGGTGCAACACCCACGGCGCCGACCGCTGCCACACCCGCGCCGGCCACCGAGCCCGTTTCTGCCGGTGCCGACGACGTTGCATTTGTGTGGCCTGCCCAGGGCGCAGTGGTCGCTTCTTTCGATGAGGGCAAGAACAAGGGCGTGTCCATCAGCGGTCGTCTGGGCGATCCGGTGCTCGCTGCCGCCGACGGGCGCGTGGTGTATGCCGGCGCCGGTTTGCGCGGCTATGGCAACCTGATCATCCTCAAGCACAACAACACCTTCCTCACGGCCTACGCCCACAACCAGGCCCTGCTGGTGCGCGAGGACCAGACCGTGAAGCAGGGACAGCGCATCGCCGAGATGGGCAGCAGCGACGCCGACCGCGTCAAGCTGCACTTCGAGGTGCGCCGCAACGGCAAGCCGGTCGATCCGGTGGCCTACCTGCCCAAGCGCTGAGCTGGCCGGTGCATGGCCTGGCCGGTTCTCGTTTTTGACATCGAGTCGATTCCGGATGTCGACGGGTTGCGCGCGTTGCGGGGTGCGCCCGCCGATGCCGCCGATGCCCAGGTCTACGAGGCCTGGCTGAACGAGCGCAAGGACAAGGGCCAGAGCGATTTCGCACCGCTGCACCTGCAGCGCGTGCTGGTCATCAGCGTGGTGTTCCGCAACGCCGAAGGCCTGCGCGTGCACTCCTTCGTCGACCGCGACGGCCAGAGCGAAGGCCGGGTCATCCAGACCTTCTTCAACAGCATCGAAAAGCACCAGCCGCAGCTGGTGAGCTGGAACGGCGGCGGCTTCGACCTGCCCGTGCTGCACTACCGCGGACTGCGCCACGGCGTCGAGGCCAGCAAGTACTGGGATATGGGCGAGGACGACCGCGAGTACAAGTGGAACAACTACATCAGCCGATACCACATGCGCCATCTGGACCTGATGGACCTGCTGGCGATGTACAGCCCCAAGAACAACGCGCCTCTGGACGCGCTGGCCAAGCTGTGCGGCTTTCCCGGCAAGCTGGGCATGGATGGTTCGCAGGTCTATCCGCAGTACCTGGAAGGCCGGCTGGAGGACATCCGCCGCTACTGCGAAACGGACGTGATGAACACCTATCTGGTGTACTGCCGTTTCCAGAAGATGCGTGGCGGCCTCACGGAGGCCGAGTACGAACAGGAAATCGCGTTCGTGAAAGAGACGCTGGGGCGGCTGGCGCCCGCTGAGAGCCACTGGCAGGAATACCTCGCCGCCTGGGCCTGAGACAATCGGGGCATGAGCCAAGACAGCCCCACACAACAAGATCCCCACACCCCCATGTCGCCCTCCGCCGGTCTGCCCGAAGGCCAGCTGTTTGTCGAGTCGCTCGACATCGAGGCGCAGGGCATCGCCCACCGGCCCGACGGCAAGGTCGTGTTCATCGACGGCGCGTTGCCGTTCGAGATCGTCAGCGCCAAGGTCCATCGCAAGAAGAACAACTGGGAAGCGGCGACGCTGACCGAGATCCACCGCGAGTCGCCCCAGCGCGTCACGCCCGGCTGTCCGCATTTCGGTCTGCACGAAGGCGCGTGCGGTGGCTGCAAGATGCAGCACCTGCATGCCAGCTCGCAGGTGGCCATCAAGCAGCGCGTGCTGGAGGACAACCTCTGGCATCTGGCCAAGGTCAAGGCCGAGACGTTGCTGCGCCCGATCGAAGGGCCGGCCTGGGGCTACCGCTACCGCGCGCGCCTGTCGGTGCGCTTCGTGCACAAGAAGGGGGTGGTGCTGATCGGTTTCCACGAGCGCAAGAGCCGCTACGTGGCCGACATGCAGGTCTGCCGTGTGCTGCCTCCCCACGTGAGCAACCTGCTCATGCCCTTGCGCGAGCTGATCTACGGCATGGACGCGCGCGAGACCTGCCCGCAGATCGAACTGGCCTGCGGCGATGACATGACCGCCCTGGTGCTCCGGCATCTGGAGCCCCTGAGCGACGACGATCTGGCCCGGCTGCGCGCCTTTGGTCAGCAGAACGGCGTGCAATGGTGGTTGCAGCCCAAGGGCCCCGACACGGTCCGGCTGCTGGACGAGGGCGGACCGCAGCTGAGCTACCGCCTGCCCGAGTTCGGCATCACCATGCCGTTCAAACCGACCGACTTCACGCAGGTCAATCCGCACATCAACCGGGTGCTGGTGGCGCGTGCGCTGCGCCTGCTGGATGCGCAGAAGAGCGAACGCGTGATCGACTGGTTCTGCGGTCTGGGCAACTTCACCCTGCCGATTGCCACGGGCGCCGGCGAGGTGCTGGGCATCGAGGGCAGCGAGGCACTGGTGGCGCGCTCGCGCGAGAACCTCGCGTTCAACCAGCAGGGGCGTCCGTCACCGCTGGCGCCCACGACCTTCGTGGCGCGCAACCTGTTCGAGATGACGCCCGAGATGCTGGTGGCCGATGGGGTGGCGGACAAGTGGCTGGTCGACCCGCCGCGGGAGGGCGCGTTTGCGCTGACCAAGGCGCTGGCCGACCTGCACCAGCAGCCGGAGCTGCGCGCTGGCTGGACACCGCCCCGGCGCATCGTCTACGTGAGCTGCAACCCGGCCACGCTGGCGCGCGACGCCGGCCTGCTGGTGCACCAGGCGGGCTACCGCTGCACGGCGGCGGGGGTGGTCAACATGTTCCCGCACACAGCACACGTCGAAAGCATGGCGGTGTTCGAGCTGCCCTGAGGCTCAGCCGGTCTCGGTGTGGGCCCAGGGCGTCAGGATCTTTGGGTTTTGGCGTCGCCGGACGACCTGGTGGCCGGGGTCTTGTCGGCCGCCTTCTTCCCGGCGGATGGCTTCGCATCACCCGAAGCGTGTTCGTCCGGGGCCGCGGTGTCTTCGTGTTCGACGACCTCTTCGCCAGTGGGCGACTCGATGGCAGACGGCATGCCGACGATCTGGTTGTCGCGCATGTACTGGTCCATTTCCTTCCAGCCCGCAAACACGGCGGCCTTGCCGGCCTTGGGGTTGGTCTTGAAGCAGTCCTCGATGCTGCGGATCGCGTGTCGGCAGGCGCTGCCGATGGCGTGGGCCTCGGCCTGCTTGCGCTCGGCCACCTGGGTGGCGCTTTCGATGCCCAGTGCGTCGCAGCCGGCCAGCAGGGCGGTGCAGAGGCAGAGGGGCAGGGCAAGGTGTCGCATGGTGCTTGAACGGGGTTTGTCTTCGTTTTCGGCCGGGCGGACGGGAACTTGAGCGCGCGCAGGCATGAAAAAAGGGGACCCGGAGGTCCCCTTGAGTCGAATGTGCAGTCCGACGGATCAGTCGTCACCGCCCATGATGCCGAACAGCGCCAGCAGGTTCTGGAACACCGCGAAGATGTCGATGAACAGCTGGGTGGCGGCCACGATGTAGTTGGTCTCGCCACCGTCGACGATGTTCTTCACGTCGTAGAGCATGTACAGGCTGAAGACCAGCGTGCTCAGGGCGGTCAGGGCCAGCATCATGGCCGAGCTGCCGATGAAGATGTTGACCACGGCCGCGATCAGGATGGCGATCATGCCGGCGAACAGCCAGCGGCCCATGCCGCTGAGGTCGCGCTTGATCACGGTGGCCAGCGTGGCCATGGTGAAGAACACGCCGGCCGTGCTGGCGAAGGCGGCCATCACCAGCGTGGTGCCGTTGCCCATGCCCAGCACCATGCCCAGCAAGCGCGAGAGCATCAGGCCCATGAAGAAGGTGAAGGCCATCAGGATGGCCACACCCGCGCCGGAGTTGCGGAAACGGTAGATCGCGAACTGGAAGGCCATCATGCCGCCGATGAACAGCACCATGCCGACGATGCCGCCGAGGTTGCGGGTGATGCCGGTGCTCACGCCGATCCAGGCGCCCAGCACGGTCGGAAGCAGGCACAGGGCCAGCAACCAGTAGGTGTTGCGCAGCACCTTGTTGCGTTCGGCGCTGAGGGCGCCGGCAGTGCCTTGGTATTGGGTGAAGTCGGTCATGGTCTCTCCTGGTGGTTGGCGGAACGCCGCTTGCGGCGAATTGTAGGGCGGCGCTCGTTGGTGTGTGGAATGTGCTGCCAGGCCACCGCGTGGTGAGAACAGTTTTGATCGCCAGTTCTGCAATGAACGCGTTATCGTTCGCCCTTCATTCCATTTTCCGCAGGATTGCCTTCATGAAAACCAAAGCCGTGCTCGAACTCGCCGATGTCAAGGCCATTGCCGCCGCTGCCGAAGCCGAAGCCATGAAAAACCAGTGGGCCGTCACCATCGCCATCGTCGACGACGGCGGTCATCTGCTCTGGCTGCAGCGCCTGGACGGCGCGCCGGCGATGTCCTCACACATCGCGCCGGCCAAGGCCCACACGGCTGCGCTCAGCCGCAAGGAGAGCAAGGTCTATGAGGACGTCATCAACCAGGGCCGCACCTCGTTCCTGAGCGCGCCGACGATTCAGGGCTTGCTCGAAGGTGGGGTGCCGGTGATCAAGGATGGCCAGTGCATCGGCGCGGTGGGCGTCAGCGGTGTGAAGTCCAGCGAGGACGCGCAGATCGCCAAGGCAGGTATCGCTGCAATCGGCCTGTGATCTGAAAAAACGCCTGGCTAACGGGGCCTTCGGCCCCCTGGCTGGCGAAAAACGACGCTCGGGGAATTGCTCATACCCCGGGTCGCCCCACGATTGAAGAAAGCGGTCTGGTCGGGTCGCTCACTTGGTCAGGATGAGCTTGCCCTGACGGGTGGTCTGCAGGCGGTAGACCGCGCCGTTGTGTTCGATGGCCACCTGCGACCGGCCCTGCAGCACCGTCTGACTGCTGAGCACCGGCGCGGCACCCGAGGCCGGAGCCGTTGCAGGGGCCGTGACCTGGCTGGTCGCCACGGGAGTGGAGGTGGTCGGACGGTTCATGGCTGTGCGGGCTCCGTGATGAAACCGATCTTGCGCACACCCGCGCGCTGGGCGCTGGCCATGGCCAGTGCCACGCGCTCGTAGCGCACGTCCTTGTCGCCGCGCATGTGCAGCTCGGGCTGCGGCTCCATGGCCGCGATCTGCGACAGGCGGGTGTTCAGCTCTGCGTCGGCGATGGGCGTTTCGTTCCAGTAGTAGGCGCCCGAGGCGTCGACCGACAGGCGCACGTTCTCCGGCTTGTCGACCAGCTTTTCATTGCTGGCGCGGGGCAGGTCGACCTTGACCGCGTGCTTGATGACCGGCACGGTGATGATGAAGATGATGAGCAGCACCAGCATGACGTCGATGAACGGGATCATGTTGATCTCCGCCATCATTTCGTCGCTGTCGTCCTGGGTTCCGATGGCCATGGGGACTCCTTGATCAGGCCTTCTTCATCGGCAGCACCTTGGCGTCGGCGCCGGAGCTGACGCGGGCACCGGTGACGAAGTAGGCGTGCAGGTCGTGGGCGAAGCGGTTGAGCTTGTGCAGGATGGCCTTGTTGCCGCGCACCAGGGCGTTGTAGCCCAGCACCGCGGGGATGGCGACCAGCAGGCCCAGGGCCGTCATGATCAGCGCCTCGCCGATCGGGCCGGCCACCTGGTCGATGCTGACCTGGCCCGCGGCGCCGATGCCCAGCAGGGCGTGGTAGATGCCCCAGACGGTACCGAACAGGCCCACGAAGGGTGCGGTGGAGGCGATGGAGGCCAGCACCGTCAGGCCGCTCTGTGCCTTGGCGACGTGGTCGTCCAGCGTGCGGCGCAGGCAGCGCTCGATCCAGTCGCTCACGTCCAGGCTGTCGTGCAGCTGCGGGACCTGGCGGCAGTCCTTGTGCAGGATGTGCCGCTGTGCCTCACGGCCTTCGACCGCCAGGGCGCGGAAGGGGTTGTTGTCGGCGGCACCGAGCTTGTCCAGCCCCTCGGCGAAATCGGCGCTGTGCCAGAAGCCTTCGCTGGCCTTGGCCTGCTGGCGCTGGGCGCGCTGGTCCAGCACCTTCCAGAGAATGATGATCCATGTGGCCAGCGACATGACCAGCAGCACCAGGGCGACGGTGCGGGTGACGGCGTCGCCTTGCGACCAGACGTGGGCCAGGCCCGAGCTTGCGAGAGGAGTGTCCATGAAAGATTCTGAGAAGGCGGAGGGTTGACGACGGTCAGTCTTCGAGACGGAAATCGATGGGAATCAGGTACGACATGGCTTCGGGAACGCCGGCCCGTTTGCCTGGCACATAGCGCCAACGCAGCACGGTCTGGACGGCGGTTTCGTCCAGGCGCGGAAAGCCGCTGGATTTCTGGACTTCGGCGCGGGTGGCGATGCCGTCGGTGCTGATGTGGACACGGACCACGACACGACCCTGCTCCCGCAGCCGCTTGGACATCTGCGGGTAGGGCGGTGGCGGGTTGTTCAGGTAACTGGCGTCGCTGGAGGGCAGTTCCACCTTGGGCGGGGCTGGCGGCGCGACGGGAGCGGCCGCTACCGGTTCGGTGACCGCCGGCTGGGGTTCGGGTGGCGCGCTGACCACGCCCGTGGGCGCTTCGGGCACTGGAGCCGGGTCGGGAACGGCCAGCGGCATCGGGGCCTGTTTCACCACGCGCTGCACCGGCGCCACCGGCTTCGGGGCCGGCTGTGGCTTGGGCGGGGTGGGCTCCGGCGCGACCAGGGGCTGGGGCGGCTCGATCAGCTCGGCCATCACCGTCACGGGCACCACCAGTTCCACGGCGCGGCGCAGCAGACCGGCCTGCAGGGCCCAGAGGCCCAGCACGTGAAAGCCGATGACGGCGGCCACGATGAACAGACGGCGGTCCATGGGAGCTGGGTTGGAACGTGCCTTGCGTGCTTTGCCGGCAGACGTTGCCGGAGGGACGGGAAGGCCAAGAGCGGCGGAACTCATAGTGTAGGTGTCGTCGGAACGGAGCCGGTCCTTGTCAGGGGCGGAACACCCACCACAGAGCGCCCAGAAGCAGGGCAAGGCTGACGAAGAGGGTGGTCAGGGTTCCGGTCATGGTGAGCTCTCTGGTGAAGGCGTTGGGCCGAAAAACGATGTCTTGATTATAAATGAGAATGGTTCGTATTCTATTGATGAGGAAAAATTTTTGTGCTCACGAGCGCGGCTGCAGATGCGCGGGTCCCAGTTCATCGAGCGTGCGGCAGCCGCACAGCGCCATGGCGATCTCCAACTCGTCGCAGATCAGGCGCAGCACCTGGGCGACACCCGTCGCACCGGCGTTCGCCAGCCCGTGCAGCACCGGTCGCCCGACCAGCACGGCGCTGGCACCCAGCGCCAGCGCCTTGAGCACGTCGGTGCCGCGGCGCACGCCGCCATCGACCAGCACGGGCACGTGACCCTCCACCGCGGCCACGACCTCGGGCAGCAGGGTGGCGGTGGCGGGCAGGGTGTCCAGGGTGCGCCCCCCATGGTTGGAGACGATCACGCCGCTCGCGCCGTGTTCGACCGCCAGATGGGCGTCGTCCGGGTGGGTGATGCCTTTGAGCAGGATGGGCAGCCGTGTGACCGAGCGCAGCCAAGCCAGGTCCTCCCAGCTCGGGGCGTGTTCCGCCAGGCCACCACAGAGGCCAGGGCCACCAGTCGCCATGGCAACGCCCTCAGGCAGGTTGACCGCCGCCACCCCAGGGGGCAGCTGGAAACCGGTGCGGCGCTCCTGGTCGCGGCTGCCCTGCACGGGGGCGTCCACCGTGAGCACGAGGGCCTCGTAGCCGGCGGCCTCGGCGCGCGCCACCAGCGACTGCGTCAGACCGCGGTCGGGCTGCAGGTAGAGCTGGAACCACAGCGGTCCGCGGGCGGCCTCGCCGTGGGCGAGGCGGGCGACTTCTTCCATGGGCACCGAGGCCTGCGTGCTCAGCACATAGCCCAGCCCCATCACCGCCGCCGCCAGTGTGCTGGCCCGTTCACCCTGTGGGTGTGCCAGTCGCTGGTAGGCCATGGGGGCCACCAGCAGCGGGTGGGCCAGTTCCCGACCGAGCAGCGTGCGGCGCGTGTGGCCGCCGGCGAGCGGACACAGCACCCGGGGGCGCAACTGCAGGCGCTGCCAGGCGGCGCGGTTGTCACGCAAGGTGATCTCGTCGGCGGCCCCACCGCAGAGGTAAGCCCAGATGTCTGGTGCCATGCGCTCTTTCGCAAGGCGTTCGTGGTCTTCCAGCGTGACGGGCTCGGTCATGTTTCTGCCCACATGCGCAGCAGGTTGTGGTACGTCCCGGTCAGGCCCGTCGTTTCGGTGGTCTCGCCGTGGCGCTGGCGCAGTGCGAGCAGGTTCATGTCGAGTTCGTAGAGCAGGCGGCGCTGTTCGTCGCTGCGCACCATGCTCTGCACCCAGAGGAAGCAGGCCAAGCGCTCGCCGCGCGTGACCGGTGTGACCTGGTGCAGGCTGGTGCCGGGGTAGAGCACCGCGTGGCCGGCGGGCAGCTTGACGCCGCGCGTGCCGTAGGTGTCGCTGACGGTGAGCTCGCCGCCGTCGTACTCGCCGGGGTCGTTCAGGAACACGGTGCAGGAGACGTCGGTGCGCACGTACTCGGTGCCGGCGGTCGTGGCCTTGAGGCGCACGGCGTTGTCGATGTGGTTGCCGTAGGTGTTGTGCTCGCCACCGTAGCGGTTGATGCGCGGGGTGAAGATGCGCAGCGGCAGGGCGGCGCTGAAGAACAGGGCGGAGCGGTTCAGTCCGTCCAGCACCATCTGCCGGATGCGGGTCGCGGCTTCGCAGTCGTGCGGCAGCTGCTGGTTGTTCTTGACGGTGAGTGCCTGCGGGCCGGCGCTGTCGCGGCCATTGGCCCAGGGGGCGCTGCGCAGCAGGTCGCGCGCGGTGCGGATGTCGTCGGGCGACAGGATGTCGGGCAGGGTCAGCAGCATCGTGGGAGCGGGCCGGTCTTTGTCCGGGCCTTTCAGTGAGGGCTTTCAGTGGAAAAGCCGCCCGGCTTGCGCGGGGCGGCGGTGGGTTCGGCGCGGTGTGGGCGTCAGAACTTCAGGCTGGCGGTCACCTGCAGCGTGCGGCCGGCACCCGGGATGTAGTGCGCCGGGTAGAGCTGGTCCGCGTAGAGCTTGTCGGTGGCGTTGGCCAGGTAGGCCTTGATCGACAGGCGTTCGAAGTCGAACGTGTACTCGGCCATCAGGTCGACCGTGGTGTAGGACGGAACCTTGAAGGCGACGCGGGTCGGGCTCTGCGCGCTGCGGAAGTTCAGGCCGGCACCCATGCGCAGGCGCGGGGTGACCTGGTAGGTGCTCCACACCGTGCCGCTGTGCTCGGGCGTGAGAGCCGGGTGGTCGCCGGGGCGCTCGCCGATCGCGCCTTGCGCGCACTGGCCGGTGGTCGGGCAGGGCGCGGCCTTGTCGACGCGCGCCACGGGCAGCCACATGTAGGAACCGTAGACCTCCCACTGCGGGGTCAGGCGGCCGGTGATGTCGGCCTCAAAACCCGCCACATGGCGCTTGCCGCTGAGCACCGTGACCGGCAGGTCCGGGTCGGTGTTGCGCTCGTTGGTCTTGGTCGAGCGGAAGACGGCCAGGCGGGTGGAGAAGCGCTTGTCCGCCGAGTCGAGCTTGGCGCCGAGTTCGAGGTTGACGCTCTTTTCCGGATCGGTGTCGGCGTTGGAGGCGCTCAGCGAGTAGGCATCGCCCGAGGTGTTGAACGAGGAGCCGGCGGACACGTGGAAGGAGTGCAGCGGGGTCGGCTGGAACAGGGCACCAATGCGCGGGCTGAACTCGGAGACGTGCATGCGGTACTTGGTGGCCGTGACCGGGCCGGGGGCTGCATCCGGGATGGCGTTGATGTCGTAGTCGCCGTTGAGGTTGTCGTAGCGCACGCCGCCGACGACCTTCCAGGCCGGGGCGACCTGGATCACGTCCTGCACGTAGGCGCCGACGCCGGTCGCGACATAGGCGTTGTTCACCCGCAGCACGCGGCTGGCTTCGTTCACCGAGGCGCCGTCTTCCGGAGTGCCGATGGTGGTGGTGGGCTTGGTGATGGTGACACCGCCCTGCGCGGCCGAGCGCGCGGCGTAGACCGTGCGCTCCTCGCGGGAAACGTCGACGCCGGCGATCAGCTCGTGCTTGACGCCCAGCGCGTCGAACTTGGTGCTGAAGTCCGATTGCGCCTGGACCGAGTCGAGCTTCTGGATCTTCAGGTGGGTGCCGCGGGTGAGCACGGTGCCGGGGCCGAAGTTGTCCAGGCTGACCGAGGTCGGGCAGTTCGGGTTGGTGATGGCGCCGGTCTGCTGGTTCACGCCCTGCGTGCACAAGCGGATCGCGCCCGAGCGCAGGTCGCGGTCGAACTTGCCCACGCGCACCTGGGTCTTGAGTTCGCTGTCGCGGCTGAAGCGGTGGGTGTGGGCCAAGCCGGCGATGGTGGCGCTGGAGTCGTTGTAGTCGCTGGCCAGGCCGTAGTTGGTGTCGGGGTCGACCGGCAGCAGCGTGCGGTCGCTGGAACCGCGGGCCGGGGCAATGAACGGCATGCCGTAGTTGACACCGTTGTTGTTGTCCAGGTGGTAGAGGCTGGCGAGGAATTCGTCGCGCTCGCCGATGCCAGTGCGGTAGGCCACCGCCATGCCGCGCTTGTCCAGGCTGGCGCCGCTGCCGTTGTTGTCGGCCTTGGTGGCCATGGCGTTCAGGCGCAGCGCGGAGCTTTCGCCGGTCATGATGTTGAAGTCGCCCGTGGCGCGCACGTACTTGTGGTTGCCCAGGGTGAGGTCGACCTGGTGCTCGTCGATCAGCCGGGGCACCTTGGACACCTGGTTGACGGCGCCGCCGGTGGAGCCACGGCCGAACAGCATCGAGGCCGAGCCGCGCAGCACTTCCATGCGGTCCATGGCGAAGGTGTCGCGGTCGTAGATCGCGGGGTCGCGCATGCCGTCGATGAACAGGTCGCCGGTGGCCTGCAGGGCGAAGCCGCGCAGGCGGATGTCTTCCTCGCCACCCTCGGCGGCCAGGAAGGTGATGCCGGCGGTGTTCTTCAGCGCCTCCTTGACGGTGTCGAGGTTGCGGTCGTCGATCAGGCGCTCGGTCACGACGGTGACCGACTGCGGAATGTCGCGCAGCTGCTGCTTGCCCTTGCCGATGGTGGTCTCGGTGGCCTGCAGCGCGTCCTTGCCTTCGGGGGCCAGGGCCTTTTCACGCACGACCACGGTGGGCAGCTGTTTGTCTTCGCTGGCAGGCGCGGTCTGGGCCAGGGCGCCAAAGGAGCTGGCCAGCAGCATGGCGCCCAGGGGCAGCATCACGCTGGAGGCGGCGGGCAGGGAGGAGGGGGCAGGGTGGGGGCGGCCGGCACGGGCGCGCAGGTTCTTGCGACGTTGGGACATGGAAGCTCGGGTCGAACAGGTTGTCGGCTGGCTTCAACGCAAGGCGCTGTGGCTGGCTGGATCGTCGATGATATTGCAAACAAAAACGATTCTCAATAAAGTCTTTACCTGGCGGACATTTTTTTCGCTATTTGTAGCAAGCGGTCCACACAAGCCAAGCCCCTCGACGGGGTCGGTCAATGCTGCACAGCAGCACAGGCTATCGGGTCGATGTAAACTATCAATGCGGAAAATTGATAGATGTCGACTATGATTCACCCCGTCGCGATATCCATCGCTTCCCGTTTCCGATTCCCTTCAACCTCTTCACAGGAAAAACCATGTCCCTGATCAACGCGCTGTCCATCATCAACACGCAAGTGCAGCCCTTCAAGACCACCGCCTTCGTCAACCGCGGCGGCAAGGGCGAGTTCATCGAAGTGACCGAGAAGAGCCTGCAGGGCAAGTGGTCCGTGCTGATCTTCATGCCGGCCGCCTTCACCTTCAACTGCCCGACCGAGATCGAGGACGCCGCCGACAACTACGCCGAGTTCCAGAAGGCCGGCGCCGAGGTCTACATCGTCACCACCGACACCCACTTCTCGCACAAGGTGTGGCACGAGACCAGCCCCGCCGTGGGCAAGGCCAAGTTCCCCCTGGTCGGCGACCCGACGCACCAGCTGACCCGCGCATTCGGCGTGCACATCGAAGAAGAAGGCCTTGCCCTGCGCGGCACCTTCGTGATCAGCCCCGAAGGCGTGATCAAGACGATGGAAGTGCACTCCAACGAAATCGCCCGCGACGTCAAGGAAACCGTGCGCAAGCTCAAGGCCGCCCAGTACACCGCCGCCAACCCCGGCCAGGTGTGCCCCGCCAAGTGGAACGAAGGCGCCAAGACCCTGGCCCCCTCGCTGGACCTGGTCGGCAAGATCTGATCCCCGCTGAGTGTTGAGCGTCGGGCGTTCGGCGGCCATTCGCCGAGCGCCCTTCACCCAACGCTTCGCGCACAACGCACCACATTCAAGGAGTCCACCATGCTCGACGACACCCTCAAAGCCCAGTTGCAGCAGTACCTCGGCATGCTGCGCCAGCCCATCACGCTGATCGCGTCGCTGGACGAGAGCGACACCGGCGCCGAGATGCGTGAGCTGTTGCAGACCATTGCCAGCCTGTCGGACAAGGTCACGCTGGACACCTCGGGCAACGACGCTCGCAAGCCGTCCTTCGTGATCGCCCGCGCCGGCGAAACCACAGGCGTGCGCTTCGCCGGCCTGCCGCTGGGCCACGAGTTCACCTCGCTGGTGCTGGCGCTGCTGTGGACCGGTGGCCACCCGCCCAAGGTCGAGCAGGAGGTGATCGACTCGATCAAGTCGCTCGACGGTGAGTACAGCTTCGAGGTCTACATGTCCCTGACCTGCCACAACTGCCCGGACGTGGTGCAGGCGCTGTCGCTCATGGCCATCGTCAACCCGAAGATTCGCACCGTGGTGATCGAGGGTGGCGCCTTCCAGCAGGAAGTGACCGAGCGCGAGATCATGGCCGTGCCCATGGTGTTCATGAACGGCCAGGTGTTCGCCTCCGGCCGCATGAGCGTGGAAGAGATCGTCGCCAAGCTCGACACGAAGTCGGGTGAGCGCGAAGCCGCCAAGCTCAACGCCAAGGACGCCTACGACGTGCTGATCGTCGGCGGTGGCCCGGCTGGTGCGGCCGCCGCCGTGTATGCGGCCCGCAAGGGCATCCGCGTGGGCATTGCGGCCGAGCGCATGGGCGGCCAGGTCAACGACACCATGGCGATCGAGAACTACATCTCGGTGCTGGAAACCGACGGCCCGAAGTTCGCGGCTGCGCTGGAAGCCCAGGTGCGCCACTACGAGGTGGACGTGATGAACCTGCAGCGCGCCGACAAGCTGATCCCTGCGAGCGAGCCGGGTGGCCTGGTGCAGGTGCAGATGGCCAATGGCGGCGTGCTCAAGGCGCGCAGCGTGATCCTGTCCACCGGCGCGCGCTGGCGCAATGTCAATGTGCCGGGCGAGCAGGAATACAAGAACAAGGGCGTGGCCTACTGTCCGCACTGCGACGGCCCGCTGTTCAAGGGCAAGCGCACGGCGGTGATCGGTGGCGGCAACTCGGGCGTGGAAGCGGCCATCGACCTGGCCGGCATCGTCCAGCACGTCACGCTGATCGAATTTGCCGACCAGCTCAAGGCCGACGCGGTGCTGGTGAGCAAGCTCAAGAGCCTGCCCAACGTCACCATCCATGTGAACGCGCAGACCACCGAGATCACCGGCGACGGCAGCAAGGTCAACGGTCTGAAGTACAAGGACCGCGTGAGCGGTCGGGAACACCTCGTCGCGCTGGAAGGCGTGTTCGTGCAGATCGGCCTGGTGCCCAACACCGAGTTCCTCAAGGGCACGGTCGAGCTCAGCCGCTTCGGCGAGATCGTGGTGGACGCCAAGGGTCACACCAACGTGGAAGGCGTGTTCGCCGCGGGCGACTGCACCACGGTGCCTTACAAGCAGATCGTGATCGCTGCAGGCGAGGGCGCCAAGGCCGCGCTCAGTGCGTTCGACCACCTGATCCGCACCCCCGTGCCGGCCGAGATGGCGCCGGCCTGAACCTCACAACCAGGGCGTCGTTGGGGAAAAGAAAAAGGGCCACCGCATGAGCGGTGGCCCTTTCTCATGGCAAGGTCAGAAACTCAGTGACCCGATGCGCCCGATGCACCGATGCCGGTCTCGGAGCGAACCTGCTGGGCCACGAAGCCCGCGCGGTCCTTCTTGGCACGCGCGCTGTTGTCCAGGATGGAGAACAGCCAGATGCCGACGAAGCCGATGGTCATGGAGAACAGCGCGGGCGAGGTGTAGGGGAACAGCGCCGAGCCCTTGGGGTTGCCCAGCGTGGCTTCCCACACCGAGGGCGACACGACGGTCAGCGCGACCGACGAGATCAGGCCCAGGAAGCCGCCGATCACCGCGCCCTTGGTGGTGCAGTCCTTCCACAGCACGCTCATGAAGAGCACCGGGAAGTTGGCCGACGCGGCGATGGCGAAGGCCAGCGACACCATGAAGGCGATGTTCTGCTTCTCGAAGGCAATGCCCAGCACCACGGCGATGATGCCCAGTGCAATGGTGGTCATCCGGGACACGCGCAGCTCGTCGGCACTGTTGGCTTTGCCCTTCTTGATCACGGTGCCGTAGATGTCGTGCGACACGGCCGAGGCGCCCGAGAGCGTCAGGCCGGCCACCACGGCCAGGATGGTCGCGAAAGCCACGGCCGAGATGAAACCCAGGAACACGTTGCCACCCACGGCGTTGGCCAGGTGCACCGCCGCCATGTTGTTGCCACCCAGCAGGCCGCCCTTGGCGTCGAGGAAGTCAGGGTTGGTCAGCACGAAGGTGATGGCGCCGAAGCCGATGATGAAGGTCAGCAGGTAGAAGTAGCCGATCCAGCCGGTGGCCCACATCACGCTCTTGCGTGCTTCCTTGGCCGAGGGCACGGTGAAGAAGCGCATCAGGATGTGGGGCAGGCCGGCGGTGCCGAACATCAGCGCCATGCCGAAGCTGATGGCCGAGATCGGGTCCTTCACAAAGTTGCCGGGGCCCATGATGGACTGGCCGGCCGCAGCGGCTTCTTCGGACGTCTTGCCCGCCGCGCTGGCTAGGCCCGCCTTGATCTCGACCGACTTGGCGAACATCGCCTCGGGGCTGAAGCCGAAGTGCCACAGCACCATGAAGGCCATGAACGAGGCGCCGCCCAGCAGCAGGCAGGCCTTGATGATCTGCACCCAGGTGGTGGCTGTCATGCCGCCGAACAACACGTAGACCATCATCAGCGCGCCGACGATGATCACCGCGATGTAGTACTCCAGGCCGAACAGCAGCTTGATCAGCTGGCCCGCGCCCACCATCTGGGCGATGAGGTAGAAGGCCACCACGACCAGCGTGCCCGAGGCCGCGAAGATGCGGATGGGCTTCTGCTCGAAGCGGAAGGCGGCCACGTCGGCGAAGGTGAACTTGCCCAGGTTGCGCAGGCGCTCGGCCATCAGGAAGGTGATGACCGGCCAGCCGACCAGGAAGCCGATTGAGTAGATCAGGCCGTCAAAACCCGAGGCCATCACGGCCGCCGAGATACCCAGGAAGGACGCTGCCGACATGTAGTCGCCTGCGATCGCCAGACCGTTCTGGAAGCCGGTGATGCCGCCACCGGCGGTGTAGAAGTCGGCGGCGCTCTTGGTCTTGGCGGCGGCCCACTTGGTGATGAACAGCGTGGCCACCACGAACAGCGCGAACATGGTGATCGCGGTCCAGTTGGTGGCCTGTTTCTCGGCCTGGCCAAGGTCGGCGCCCGCGGCCAGAGCGGCAGCAGAAACGGCGAACAGCGAGGCGAGGGTCAGGGCGGGGCGCAGCAAGGTGCGGGTGTTCATTTGTGCACCTCGGTGATGATGGCGTGGGAGAGGTCGTCGAACTCGCTGTTGGCGCGGCGGACGTAGATCGCGGTGATCACGATGGTGAACAGGATCACTCCGAAACCGACGGGGATGCCCACCGTCATGACGCCTTCACCCAGGCGCTGCGACAGCCACTCCTTGTTGAAGGCCACCAGCAGGATGAAGCCGTAGTAGACGATCATCATCGCGGCGGTCAGCCACCAGCCGAAGCTGGAACGCTTGCGCCTGAGTTGCTGGTATTTGGGGTTGTCCAGGATGCGCTGGACCATCTTGTCTTCCATGGAGTCCTCCTTTGGATGGAAACGCTCCGCAGGCTAAGTGGACCCTCTTACCTAGGACTTACCCTTGGATTACAGCAGCTGACGGGCCGCAGCAATTTAGCTGTAAGGAATCGCAACCAAAGTCCGCCGCGTAGTACTTGGGAAAGCCCTTTTTCGGGTACACACAGCGTGGCGGCGTCAGCCGTCGAAACTGCAAACGCATCACTTAGAGGAGACAACTTTCATGAGTAGTGAAAGCAACGCGAAGGCCTATTGGTCTGCAACGCTGGGACTGCTGACCAAGGTGCTGGTCATCTGGTTCGTCGTGTCCTACCTGGCCGGCATCATTTTTGCCAGCGCGCTCAACAGCATCAAGCTGGGCGGCTACCCCCTGGGCTTCTGGTTCGCCCACCAGGGATCCATCTACATCTTCATCGCGCTGATCTTCTGGTACGCGAAGAAGATTGGTGACATCGATCGCAAGTTCGGCATGCAAGAAGACTGACCAAGAGGACATCACACCATGGATCTTCAAACCCTGACCTATGTGGTTGTGGGCGCAACCTTTGCGCTCTACCTCGGCATTGCCTTCTGGGCACGTGCCGGCAGCACCTCCGAGTTCTACGTGGCCGGTGGCGGCGTGCACCCCATCACCAACGGCATGGCCACGGCGGCCGACTGGATGTCGGCCGCTTCGTTCATTTCGATGGCCGGCCTGATCTCCAACATGGGCTACGGCGGCGCCGTGTTCCTGATGGGCTGGACCGGTGGCTACGTGCTGCTGGCCTGCCTGCTGGCTCCGTACCTGCGCAAGTTCGGCAAGTTCACCGTGCCCCAGTTCATCGGTGACCGCTACTACTCGCAGACGGCGCGTACCGTGGCCGTGGTCTGCCTGCTGGTGGCCTCCACCACCTACATCATCGGTCAGATGACCGGTGTGGGCGTGACCTTCTCGCGCTTCCTGGGCGTGTCCAGCGAAACCGGTATCTACATCGGCCAAGCCATCGTGTTCTTCTACGCGGTGTTCGGCGGCATGAAGGGCATCACCTACACCCAGGTGGCCCAGTACATCGTGCTGATCCTGGCCTACGTCATCCCGGCGATCTTCATCTCCCTGAACCTGACCGGCAACTTCCTGCCGCAACTGGGTCTTGGCTCTGACCTGGCTGGTACCGACGTGTCCCTGCTGGCCAAGCTGGACCAGGTGGTGACCGATCTGGGCTTCAGCCAGTACACGACCGCTTCTGCCGGTTCCATGCTGAACATGTTCTGCTTCACGCTGTCGCTGATGATCGGTACCGCCGGTCTGCCGCACGTGATCGTCCGCTTCTTCACCGTGCCCAAGGTCTCTGACGCCCGCATGTCGGCTGGCTGGGCCCTGGTGTTCATCGCCCTGCTGTACACCACGGCCCCCGCCGTCGGTGCCATGGCCCGCCTGAACCTGATCGGCACCGCCAACACCGCCGTCGGTATCGGGGCCGGCCCGGATGGCCAGATGGTCGTGAAGGCTGATGTGGTCAAGGCCAACGCCGACCTGTTCGCCGCCGAAGCCAGCCTGAAGTACGAAGACCGCCCGGAGTGGATGAAGCGCTGGGAAAAGACCGGCCTGCTGAAGTTCGAAGACAAGAACGGTGACGGCCGCATCCAGTACTACAACGACGCCACCAAGAACGAAGCCGTCAAGGGCAAGGCCGAAGCCGCCGGCTGGAAGGGCAACGAGCTGACCGTGAACGCCGACATCATCGTGCTGGCCAACCCGGAAATCGCTCAGCTGCCCAACTGGGTGATCGCCCTGGTCGCCGCTGGTGGTCTGGCCGCCGCGCTGTCTACCGCCGCCGGTCTGCTGATGGCCATCTCCTCGGCCGTGTCGCACGACCTGATCAAGGGTTCCATCAACCCGAACATCAGCGAGAAGAACGAACTGCTGGCAGGCAAGATCTCCATGGCCGTGGCCATCGTGATCTCGGGCTGGCTGGGTCTGAACCCGCCGAGCTTTGCGGCCGGTACCGTGGCCCTGGCCTTCGGTATCGCTGCCTCGTCGATCTTCCCGGCCATCATGATGGGTATCTTCAGCAAGTCCATCAACGACAAGGGCGCCAGTGCCGGCATGCTGGCAGGTCTGTTCGTGACCCTGTTCTATGTGTTCGCACACAAGGGCCTGTTCTTCATCAAGGGCACCGAGTTCCTGAACCTGGTTGGCGGCAACAACGGCTTCTTCGGCATCTCGCCGGAAGGCATTGGCACTGTGGGCGCCCTGGTGAACTTCATCGTGGCTTACCTGGTGAGCAAGGCCACCAAGCCGGTGCCGGCCCACATCGCCGAGCTGGTCGAATCCGTTCGCGTGCCCAAGGGCGCCGGCGGTGCTGTGGCCCACTGATGGTGTGAGCGACACCTGCAGGGGATGAGCATCCCCTGACCGGAAGCCCCGTTGGGTGACCAACGGGGTTTTTTTATTGAGAGAATCCCAACAAGGGGTGCAGTCCGCACCCGGCCTATCGACTGGATGGCATGAGCATCTTCATCTTCAACTGGATCTTCCTGCTGGCCTTGTTTCCGGTGGCCTTCTTCTGGCTGCGCAGGGCCTGGCGCATTCTGGTCAAACGCGACTTTTCCGAGGTGGCCCTGAAAAAAGGCCTGCCACCGCCCAACCCCGAGAAATTCGCTCCCTACGAAATGGTCATCAACCTGGTCGGTGGCGTGGTGATGGTGGTGGTGCTGGTGGCGGTGCTGGGCTTTCAGGCGCTGGCCAGCGAGGACTGGGTGGCCATTGCCGGCTCCACCCTGTGGACGAAGCTATTCCTGTCGTTCGCGCTGGGCCGCCACGCACACGGTGGCATGACGGAGCTGGCCAAAAAATCGGCCGAGGCGCGGGAGAAGAAGGCCAAGG
This sequence comes from Hydrogenophaga sp. H7, assembly GCF_002025745.1. NCBI lineage: Bacteria > Pseudomonadati > Pseudomonadota > Betaproteobacteria > Burkholderiales > Comamonadaceae > Hydrogenophaga > Hydrogenophaga sp. H7. The sequence continues at coordinate 273,666 of NZ_MCIC01000015.1, forward strand.
GTTGAGCGGTGGCCGGCGGCGCAGGCTGCGCGATCCGGTCCGCCGCTCTCAGTACGCCAGCCGTTCCGGACGGATTTCCTGCAGGATCGTGGTGGCGATTTCTTCGATCGACTTGGTCGTGGTCGAAAGCCAGCGGATGCCCTCGCGCCGCATCATGGCCTCGGCCTCGCTCACCTCGGCCCGGCAGTTTTCCAGGCTGGCGTAGCGCGAATTCGGGCGGCGCTCGTTGCGGATCTCCGAGAGCCGCTCGGGGGCGATGGTCAGGCCGAAGATCTTCTTGCGATGGGGCATCAGCGCCGGCGGCAGCTTGCGGCGTTCGAAGTCTTCCGGAATCAGCGGGTAGTTGGACGCCTTCAGGCCGTGCTGCATGGCCAGGTAGAGCGAGGTCGGCGTCTTGCCGCTGCGGCTGACACCCACCAGGATCACGTCCGAGCCCTCCAGGTCCCTGTGGCTCTGGCCGTCGTCGTGCATGAGCGCGAAGTTGATGGCCTCGATGCGGTCGTTGTACTCCTTGCTCTTGGAGGCGTCCGAGAAACGGCCGACCCGGTGGTTGGACTTGATGCCCAGCTCTTCCTCCAGCGGCTCGACGAAGGTGCCGAACATGTCCAGCATCATGCCGTGGCAGTGCTCCTTGACCACTGCCAGCACCTCCATGTTGACCACGGTGGCGAACACCAGGGGGCGGCGGCCTTCGACCTCGGCGGTGTGGTTGATCTGGCGCACGGCCTGGTGGGCCTTGTCCACACTGTCCAGGAACGGCAGCCGCACCCGGCGGACCGTGGCTTCGAACTGGGCCAGGATGGCGTTGCCGAAGGTCTCGGCGGTGATGCCGGTGCCATCGGAGATGAAAAAGACGGTGCGGTTGGGCATGGCAAGGCTCGCTCGGGTTCAAGAAATTTCAGGACCACCCCACGCTGATTTCACAGGGGTAGCCAGCCCGGGGTGATCCCGGGCTGGCGGCACCATCCTACAATCATGGACGCCCAGAATGCTTGCCCCCTGCCCGGTGCACGACCCATAACAGAACCACAGGTCACCCGCTGGCGCATGGAGCCCCCGGTTTTTCAACCTTAGGAGTCTTCCATGTCCAACCTGTTCGAGCCGACCGCCCTGGTCGTGCCCTTCGAAAAACTGCGAATGAGCGATGTCGAGATCGTCGGCGGCAAAAACGCCAGCCTCGGCGAGATGATTTCGCAACTGCCCCAGGGGGTGAAGGTGCCCACGGGCTTCGCCACCACGGCCCACGCCTTCCGCGAGTTCCTCAAGGCCGACGGCCTGACCGACCGGATCAACGCGCGCCTGGACGCGCTCGACACCGAGGACGTGCGCGCGCTGGCCGAAGCCGGTGCCGAGATCCGCGCCATGGTCGAGAACCAGCCGTTCCCGGCCGATCTGGAAAAGGCCATCCGCGAGGAGTTCGCCCGCCTGAGCGAAGGCAACCCCGACGCCTCGTTCGCCGTGCGATCCTCCGCCACGGCCGAAGACCTGCCCGATGCCTCGTTCGCCGGCCAGCAGGAAACCTTCCTGAACGTGCACGGCATCGAGGATGTGCTGCACAAGATGAAGGAGGTGTTCGCCTCCCTCTACAACGACCGCGCCATCAGCTACCGCGTGCACAAGGGCTTTGCCCACGCCGACGTGGCGCTGTCGGCCGGCGTGCAGCGCATGGTGCGTTCCGACCTCGGCGCCGCCGGCGTGATGTTCACCATCGACACCGAGTCGGGCTTTGAAGACGTGGTTTTCATCACCTCCAGCTACGGCCTGGGCGAAACGGTGGTGCAGGGCGCCGTGAACCCCGACGAGTTCTACGTGCACAAGCCCATGCTCAAGGCGGGCAAGCAGGCGGTGATCCGCCGCAACCTGGGCAGCAAGCTGATCGAGATGGTGTTCTCCACACCCGAGGAGAAGGCTGCGACGAAGAAGCTGGTGAAGACCGTGGACGTGCCGGTCGAGCTGCGCAACCGCTACAGCCTGACCAACGCCGAGGTCGAGCAGCTGGCGCACTACGCGCTGGTGATCGAGCAGCACTACGGCCGCCCGATGGACATCGAGTGGGGCAAGGACGGCACCGACGGCCAGCTCTACATCCTGCAGGCCCGCCCCGAGACGGTGAAGAGCCAGTCGGCCGGCAAGACCGAGGTGCGCTACAAGCTCAAGGGCAAGGGTGCCGTGCTGGCCAGTGGCCGCGCCATCGGCCAGAAGGTCGGCACCGGCCCGGTGCGCCTGGTGCACAACATCAGCGAGATGGACAAGGTGCAGCCCGGCGACGTGCTGGTGACCGACATGACCGACCCGAACTGGGAGCCGGTGATGAAGCGCGCCAGCGCCATCGTCACCAACCGCGGCGGCCGCACCTGCCACGCTGCCATCATCGCGCGCGAGCTGGGCATCCCGGCCGTGGTGGGCTGCGGCAACGCCACCGACCACCTGAAGGACGGCACGCTGGTGACGGTCAGCTGCGCCGAGGGCGACACCGGCCACATCTACGACGGGTTGCTGGAGACCGAGGTCACCGAGGTGCAGCGCGGCACCATGCCCGAAGTCGACGTCAAGATCATGATGAACGTGGGTAACCCGCAGCTGGCCTTCGACTTCGCCCAGGTGCCCAACGGCGGCGTCGGTCTGGCGCGGCTGGAGTTCATCATCAACAACAACATCGGCGTGCACCCCAAGGCCATCCTGGACTACCCGGCCGTCGACGCCGACCTGAAGAAAGCGGTGGAGTCGGTGGCCCGTGGCCACGCCTCGCCGCGAGCCTTCTACGTCGACAAGGTGGCCGAAGGTGTGGCGACGATTGCCGCCGCGTTCTGGCCCAAGCCCGTCATCGTGCGCCTGTCGGACTTCAAGTCCAACGAGTACCGCAAGCTGGTGGGCGGCAGCCGCTACGAGCCCGACGAAGAGAACCCGATGCTGGGTTTCCGCGGCGCCGCACGCTACATCAGCGAGGACTTCGCCGAAGCCTTTGCCATGGAATGCGAAGCCCTCAAACGCGTGCGCGAGGACATGGGCCTGACCAACGTGCAGGTGATGGTGCCTTTCGTGCGCACGCTGGAGCAGGCGCGCAAGGTGACCGAGCTGCTGGCGGCCAAGGGCCTCAAGCGCGGCGAGCACGAGCTCAAGCTGATCATGATGTGCGAGATCCCGAGCAACGCGGTACTGGCCAAGGACTTCCTGCAGTACTTCGACGGCTTCTCGATCGGCTCCAACGACCTGACCCAGCTCACCCTGGGCCTGGACCGCGACTCCGGTCTGGAATTGCTGGCACACGACTTCGACGAGCGCGATCCGGCCGTCAAGGCGCTGCTCAGGCTGGCCATCGGCGCCTGCAGGGCCGAGGGCAAGTACGTGGGCATCTGCGGCCAGGGCCCCAGCGACCACCCGGACTTCGCCCAGTGGCTGCGCGACGAGGGCATCAGCTCGATCTCCCTGAACCCGGACTCGGTGGTCGACACCTGGCAGTTGCTGGCATCTTCCGCCAAGTGACCGCCGGTCTTTGAGCGCCGAAACGGCCGGGCTCTGCCCGGCCGTTTTTCTTTGTGCTCCAGCGTAAGGCCGGGGTCAGTGCCTGGCGCACAATCAGGCACAAAGGCGACCCCACGAGGTCGCCGCCGACAGAGGAGACGCGCATGTTTCGAGGACTGGACGCCCAACGCCTGGTGGCCCTGTTCGTGGCCGGTCTGTTGCTGTTCAACTTTCCGCTGCTCGCGCTCTGGGACCATGACATCCGCGTGCTGGGGCTGCCCCTGTTCCCGGCGGCGCTGTTCCTGATCTGGGCACTGCTCATCTGCGCGCTGGCCTGGATCGTCGAGCGTTCGCCGGACACGTCGCCCGGCGGCGATCGCCACTGAACCATGCTGTCCGCCCCGCTGGTCATCGGCGTCTCCTTTGCCTACTTGCTGCTGCTGTTCGCGGTGGCCTATTGGGGCGACCGCCGCGCGCAGGCGGGGCGCTCGGTCATCGGCAACGCCTGGGTCTATGCGCTGTCGATGGCGGTCTATTGCACGGCCTGGACCTACTTTGGCAGCGTCGGCCGCGCCGCCAGTTCGGGCGTGTGGTTCCTGCCGATCTACCTGGGGCCCATGCTGGCCATGGTGCTGGCCTGGATGGTGGTGCGCAAGATGATCCGCATCGCGCGCACCTACCGCATCACCTCCATCGCCGATTTCATCGCCAGCCGATACGGCAAGAGCCCGCTGCTGGCCGGGCTGGTGACGCTGATCACGTTGGTGGGCATCGTTCCCTACATCGCGCTGCAGCTCAAGGCGATTGCCAGCGGTTATGCGGTGCTGACCTCCCCGCTGGGCGAGGCGGCGCCTCCGCCACAACAGTGGTGGCGCGACAGCACGCTCTATGTGGCGCTGGCGCTGGCCGGCTTCACCATGGTGTTCGGCGCACGGCACCTGGACAGCACCGAGCGCCACGAGGGCATGGTGGCGGCGATCGCCTTCGAGTCGGTGGTCAAGCTGGTGGCGTTTCTCGCGGTGGGCCTGTTCGTCGCCTACGGCCTGTACGACGGGCTGGGGAACTTGTTCGCGCAGGCGGCGGCGCAGGAGGCCATCCACCGGCTGCTGCAGTTCGACCAGGGCCAGCCCTTCGCCTACGCTCAGTGGACCGGACAGACCCTGCTGGCCATGCTGTCGGTGCTGTTCCTGCCGCGCCAGTTCCAGGTCATGGTGGTGGAAAACGTTCGCGAGCAGCACCTGCGCCGCGCGGTCTGGGTGTTTCCGCTGTACCTGTTGCTGATCAACCTGTTCGTGCTGCCGATCGCCATCGGCGGTCTGATGCATTTCGGCCCCGGTCGCATGGACCCGGAAACCTTCGTGCTGTCGCTGCCGCTGTCCGAGGGTCTGAACGGTCTGGCGTTGCTGGCCTTCGTGGGCGGGCTGTCGGCCGCCACGGGCATGGTGATCGTCGAGGCCATCGCGGTATCCACCATGCTGTGCAACGACCTGGTGATGCCGATGCTGCTGCGCAGTCGCCGGGTCGGCATGCGCTCGGCCAGCGATCTGACCGGGCTGCTGCTGCAGATCCGGCGGCTGGCGATCCTTCTGATCCTGCTGCTGGGCTACCTGTATTTCCACCTGGCGGGCGAGGCTTACGCCCTGGTGAGCATCGGCCTGATCAGCTTTGCCGCGGTTGCACAGTTTGCCCCCGCGATGCTGGGCGGCATGTACTGGAAGGGCGGGACGCAGCGAGGCGCGCTCGCGGGGCTGGTGCTGGGCTTTGGCTTCTGGGCCTACACGCTGATGCTGCCTTCGCTGGCGAAGTCGGGCTGGCTGTCCGACGGATTCCTGGACCACGGCCTGTTCGGATGGACATGGCTCAGACCCGAGGCCCTTCTGGGCTTGAGCGGGCTCGACAACCTGACCCATTCGCTGTTCTGGAGCCTGCTGGCCAATGTGGGGGCCTATGTGGCGGTGTCGCTCTGGCGAGCCCCGTCGGCGGCGGAGACCAGCCAGGCCCTGTTGTTCGTCGACGTGTTCCACCGCACCGAGGGTGCCCCCCGTCCGGTGTTCTGGCAGGGCAGGGCGCAGGTGCCCGACCTGCAGGCTCTGATGGTCCGGTTCCTGGGGCCCACCCGGGCAGGGCAGTTGCTGCAGGCCCATGCGCGCGACCGCGGGGTGGCACAGGTGGCCGACATCCCGGCCGACGCGCGGCTGGTGCAGTTTGTGGAAACCCAGCTGGCGGGTGCCATCGGCAGCGCCTCGGCCCGGGTGATGGTGGCCTCGGTGGCCGAGGAAGAACAGCTCGACCTCGACGACGTCATGCGCATCCTGGACGAGGCCTCGCAGCTGCGGGCCTACTCGATGGCGCTGGAGGAGAAATCGCAGTCCCTGGAGCGCGCCACCACCGAGCTGCGGGAGGCGAACGAGAAGCTGAAAAGTCTGGACCGGCTCAAGGACGACTTCATGTCATCGGTGACGCACGAGCTGCGCACGCCCTTGACATCGATCAGGGCGCTGTCGGAACTCATGCGGGACGATGACGCCATGGAGTTGGCGCAGCGGCAGCAGTTCCTGGGCATCATCGTGACCGAAGCCGAGCGCCTGAGCCGCCTGGTCAACCAGGTGCTGGACATGGCCAAGATCGAGGCAGGGCATGCGGAGTGGACCGTGGCCGAGGTGGATCTGCGCGAGGTGGCCGAACAGGCGGCCGACAGCATGGCCGAGATGTACCGGGAGCGTGGCGTGCTGCTGCAGCGGGTGCTGGCCGAGCATGTGCCCCTGGTGGAGGCCGATGCCGACCGCCTGACCCAGGTGGTGCTGAACCTTCTGTCGAACGCGCTGAAGTACGCGCCGCGCGAGAACGGACAGGTGGTGTTGCGCCTGGACTGCGATGGCGGCAGCGTGCGCATCGAGGTGCAGGACAACGGCCCCGGTATTCCGCCGGATCAGCAGGCCATGGTGTTCGAGAAGTTCCGGCAGGTGGCCGGCGACGCACACTACCGGCCTGGCGGCACCGGGCTGGGGCTGCCGATCAGCCGCCAGATCGTCGAGCATTTCGGCGGGTGCATGTGGCTGCGGTCAGAGGCGGGGCAGGGCGCCTGCTTCGGGTTCTCGCTGCCGGTGGTGGCCGGAGGTGAACAGACAGGCCCACAGAGGAGACAAGACACATGAGCACGAAGATCCTGATTGCCGACGATGAACCGAACATTCTGATTTCGCTGGAGTTCCTGATGAAGCGCGAGGGCTACGAGGTGGTGCTGGCGCGCGACGGCCAGGAAGCGATGGACGCCATCGTCCGTGAACGTCCCGCACTGGTGCTGCTGGACGTGATGATGCCGATCAAGACCGGTTTCGACGTCTGTTGCGAGGTGCGCGCCCACGAAGCCGTGCGAGACACGCTGATCGTCATGCTCACGGCCAAGGGCCGCGACACCGACGTGGCCAAGGGCCTCGCGCTGGGCGCCAATGCCTACATGACCAAGCCGTTTTCGACCAAGGAGCTGGTGCAGAAGGTGCGGGAGCTGCTGGGAGGCGGTGCATGAGTCTTCAGAAGAAGACCGACCCGCGCCTGTGGTGGTTGCTGGGCGCGGCCGCGGTGGCCTCTTTGCTGTGGCTGGGGGCGACCTTCGGCCTCATCGGCTCTGCCATGGATGCGCAGGAGCGCCAGGCGGTGCTGCAGACCGTGGGCGACCGGCTGGTGCTGATCGTGCTGACCTGGGCGGCGGGCATGGGGGTGATCGCCTGGGGACTCAAGCGCTGGTTCGACCTCTGGGTGACGCCCTCGGTGCAGCTGGCCGAGGAGGCCCAGGTGCTGCTCAAGACCGACGTGGTGCGCGCACTCACGCCCAAGGGCAATGCCGAAACCAAGGTGCTGGTGGGCCTGTTCAACCAGCTGGTGGCGCAGCGGGAAGACCTGCGCCGCGAGATGGACCACAAGGTGCACGAGGCGGCGCGCGGCATCGAGCAGGAGAAAAGCCGGTTGGCGGCGCTTATGTCGGAACTGACCCAGAGCGTGGTGGTCTGCAACCTGGACGGGCGCATCCTGCTCTACAACAACCGGGCGCGCATGCAGTTCCGCGCGCTGTCGCAGGCGCCGGGCGTGGCCGGGGGCGCCGAGCTGATCGGGCTGGGGCGTTCGGTCTACAGCGTGTTCGACCGCAAGCTGGTGGCGCACGCGCTGGAGAACATCCAGCAGCGCATGGCGCGCGGCGCCGCGCAACCCTCGGCCCAGTTCGTCACCACCACGCCGGCCGGGCAGCTGCTGCGGGTGCAGATGGCGCCGGTGCGTGCGCCGTCTGGCGGTGGCGCCGAGGACTCGAGCCCGGCATTGACAGGTTTCGTGCTCATGCTGGACAACATCACGCGCGAGTTCGAGGTCGAGGCGGCCAAGGACCAGGTGCTGCACACGCTGACCGAACGCAGTCGGGCGGCGCTGGCCAACATGCAGGCGGCGCTGGACATGCTGGACTACCCCGACCTGGATGCGGCCATGCGCGAGCGTTTCCTGGGTGTGATCCGGGACGAGACGACGGCCCTCAGCCGGCGCATTGGCGATCTGGAGGCCGGCTCGGCCGACAGCCTCAAGACCCGCTGGCCGCTGGAGGACATGCTGGGCGTCGACTTCGTGACGGCGGCTCTGAGGCGCATCGAGGTGGCAACCTCTGTGCCGGTGTCGGCCGCCGAGGTGGATGGCGGGCTGTGGTTGCGGATCGAGAGCTTCTCGCTGATCCAGGCTCTGGCGTACCTGGCGGGGCGCCTGTCCGACGAGTTCGACGTGCGCTTCGTGCAGCTGCGCCTGCAGCCGGCCGCCGGCTCGGCGGGCAAGGCCTGGCTGGACCTGATCTGGAGCGGCCAGGCCATGAGCACCGAAACCGTGATGAGCTGGGAGATGGATCCGATGAAGGTGGGGGACGAGACCCTGCGGCTGACGGTGCGCGACGTGGTCGAGCGGCACAACGGCGCCTTCTGGTTCGAGCGCGAGCGCATCCGCCACCAGGCCTTCTTCCGCTTCCTGCTGCCGCTGGCCAGCCCGCAGGAACAGGTGGATGCCGCCACCTTCGTACGCAGCGACAGCCGACCCGAGTACTACGACTTCGACCTGTTCAAGACCACCGAGCAGACGCGCTCAATGGACGACCGCCTGCTGACCGAGCTGACCTACACCGTGTTCGACACCGAGACCACGGGCCTGAACCCGTCGCAGGGGGACGAGATCATCCAGATCGGTGCCGCGCGCCTGGTGAACAACAAGCTGCTGCGGCAGGAGTGCTTCGAACAGCTGGTGGACCCGAAGCGGCCCATCCCGCCGGCCACCATTCCGATCCACGGCATCCAGCCCGAAATGGTGATCGGCCAGCCGACCATCGACCAGGTGCTGCCGGCCTTCCACGCCTTCGCGCAGGACACGGTGCTGGTGGCGCACAACGCGGCGTTCGACATGCGCTTCCTGCAGCTCAAGGAAGGACAGACCGGCGTGGTGTTCGACCAGCCGGTGCTGGACACGCTGCTGCTGTCGGCGGTTATCCACCCGAACCAGGACTCGCACCGCCTGGAAGCGATCGCGGAGCGTTTCAACGTCACCGTCATCGGCCGCCACACCGCGATGGGCGACGCCATGGTGACGGCCGAGGTGTTCCTCAAGCTGATTCCGCTGCTGGCCGAAAAGGGCATCCATACCCTGGGCCAGGCGCGCGAAGCCGCGCAGAAGACCTACTACGCCCGGATCAGGTACTGATGCCAGCGCGGTGCAGGGGCTTCACATCCTGTACCGCTGGGCCAGCACACCTTGCAGCGAGGCCACCACGGCGAACGCGTCTTTGAGCTGGGCGCGCTCGAAATTGGAGATCTCGTCGGGGTTGAGGAAGTTGTCGGGGTTCTGGCCCGCGGCAATCTGGCGCGACTGGTGCTGGATGCGCAGAAAGGCCAGGAACTCCAGAGCGTCGCGCAGGTCGCGGGCGCTCTGCTCGCTGATGGCGCCACCCGCTGCCGCGCCGAGCAGGCGGTCGTGCGTGTTGACGGCGCTGTCGCCACCCGCGAGCGCATAGACGCGGGCCAGATCGACGATGGGAACGATGCCGCTGTGTTTGAGGTCTATGGTTCCCTTGTGTTCACCACTGCGGATGGTGGTGAGGCCCTTGAACATGCCCAGCGGCGGCTGGTGCTGGAGCGCGTTGCCGACCATGTAGGCCAGAAAGATGCTGTTGCCCTGGGTGCGCTGCAGAACGTCCTGCCGCAGCTTGTCGAGCATCTCCATGTTGCCGTGGATGGCGCGCAGGTCGAAGAACACGCAGGTCAGCATCAGCGACTTTGGATCGGGCTGGCCGGTCCAGCGCGCGAAGTACTCCATCCACTTGCGCCGAGGCTGCCGCCACTCGTCCGTCATTGCCATCATCTCGCCCGGACAGTGGACGTAGCCGCAGGCGTCAAGCCCGTCGCAGACGAAGGTCGACAGGGCCTTGAAATAGGCCCCGTGCCGCGCCTCGTCGTAGGCATCGTCGATCACCATACAGTTGTCCTGGTCGGACTTGGCGGTCTGCTCGCTGCGGGCCTGCGAACCCGCCGCCACCCACACATAGTCGACCGGGGCCGGTCCGAGCTGCGCCTCGCCCAGCTGCAGCAGCCGGCAGGTGATCGCGTCGGTGATGGCGGTGACGATGTGGCCGGTGCTGTGGGCCGAGGCCTCGGCCGCGGCCAGGTTCTGCTGCAGGCGCCGGACCTTGCTGGCCACGGCCTGCAGGCCATCGAGCGTGGTCTGCTTGTAGATGTCGCCCGCCAGGTAGACCGCCGAGGTGCTGTGCTGCTCGGTCAGGTCGGTGGCGGTGATCATGCCCACGATGCGCTGGCCGTCGAGCACCGGCACGTGGTGGATGTTGTGGCGCGCCATCAGCAGCAGGGCGTCAAACGCCGGGCTGTGCACATCGATGCTCATGGGCGCGAGAGTGGCGATGTCGGCGATGGGGCGCGCGGTGTCGAGCCCGGCCGCGATCACGCGGTTGCGCAGGTCGCGGTCGGTGATGAGGCCGAACAGCAGGCCCTGCTCAGTGATCAGCACCGAGGACACGCGCTGGTCGCTCATCGCCTGGGCCGCTTCGCGGATGCTGGTCTGCGGTGACAGCGCGACCGGCTCGCGCTTGATCAGGGCTCGGACTGGCGTGGTCATGAGGTTGAGTGCGGGGTCGCTCGGCCCGCCACCACCGGCCCGGGCGCCGGGTACTGGCCTGGAGGCGCCGGGGAGGCTGCCAAGGAAATAGGTCAGACCAGGTGTTTCTCGGCACAGGGTCTGCACCGTGAGTGCGTCCAGCCGGGCGCAGGTGACGGCTGTTGTGGCCCTGGCACCGCAGATGCCCAGCGCATCGCCGAGGCCAAGGCCGAACAGGTCCCCGGCCTGCAGATCCAGCACCCCGTCGCCATCCGCATCGAGCAGTTGCGCTTGGCCTTCGATCAGCCAGTAGAGGTGCTCCCCGAACCGCTCGCCTCCGGTCAGCCGCTCGCCGGCCGACGCCTGAACCGGGATCAGGGCTTTTGAGAGGGAAGACCGCGTCGGTGGCGCCAGCATGCCCAAAACCCGGTGGTTCTCCAGCGCGCGGGCCAGCAAGCAGGAAGAGGAAGATGCGTGGTCCATGGCGCAACGATTGTGTGACGAGATGAATCGATCCTACATCCGGGCCGGGGTGAATCAGGGAAAACCCTCTCGGTGTTTGACCGGGGGGTGCTCTTGCAGGGCAGGTTTGTAAGGAGTTGGTAAGTTGCCAAATCAGAATGGGCTCACCGTTACACGATGCTTACATGTTGACGCTCATTCTCGCGATCAAACTGATTGCCGAAATTGCCCTCATGGCGTTGTTCGGGCAATGGGTGCTTGGGCTGCTTGCGGGGGAGCGCAAATCGACCAACCTGTTCTACCAGGTGCTCGAACAGATCGGGCGGCCCTTTGTGCTGCTAGCTCGCTTCATCACGCCACGTTTCGTGCTTGAACGCCACCACCCTCTGGTGGCGTTTCTGTTGTTGGGGCTGGTATGGGCGGGAGCGACCGTGGCCAAGATCTCCCATTGCGTGAAGATCGGGGTGCAATTGTGCTGATGAAGGGATCCTTCGAAGACGGGTATGTGCGATGGCAGGTCCGTCTGCTGTTGCTGGCCGGACAGAAAACGCAGGCCCTGACCCGCATAGAGCGCCATCTGGCTTCGCGTCCGGACAACGCCTATGCCTTGGCGACCCGAGCCCATCTGCAGGCCGAACTGGGGGACAAGTCCGGCGCCATTGACTCGATCGAACGGCTGGTCAGCGTGCAGCCGCGTCAGGCTTCGGCCTGGTTCAACCTGGGATTTCTGCGGGAAGAGGTGGGACGGCTGGAGCAGGCCGAAGAGGCCTTTCGTCGGGCCACCGACATCGACCCCCAACTGGATCGCGCCTGGTACGGCCTGGCGCTGTGCCTCATCCGCCTGCGCCGTTTCGACGACGCCGTGGTGGCTCTGCGCAAGAACACCGAATTGCAACCCATGAGTCCCTACGGCTGGTACCAACTGGCCAGGGTTCATGTTGACCGGCAAGAGCCCGAAGAGGCGGCGAAGATCATTCGCCATCTCAAAAAGTTCGAGCCGAAAGTGGCGGCACAGCTCGAACGCGAGACGGGCCTGGGCGTTGCCCCGACCTGAGTGCCTGCCGGCGACATGCCGGCAGTCATTTTCCTGGCGCAGGTGCAGTGACGCGAGTTTGCTCACGCACGGGTCGGTTGCAGGCCACCGGAAGGAGACGGGTGGCGCCCGTGATCTGCCCGAAAGGGTGTTCTTGAAAAGAGGTCGATGCCATGGAATTGACTGAGAACCACCGCCGATACTGGCGGAAAAACCTGAACATCACCGCCATATTGCTAGCAATCTGGTTCGTGGTGACCTTCGTTGTGAGCTACTTCGCCCGTGACCTGAACTTCAACTTCTTCGGTTGGCCGTTCAGCTTCTGGATGGGCGCGCAGGGTGCGCTGGTGGTGTACTGCCTGATCATCGGGTACTACGCTTGGTACATGAACCGCCTTGACATCGAGCACGGTGTCGAAGAATCCGAGGAGTGAACCATGGCAGGCATGTTTGAAACTGCAGGCGCTGCCGGAGGCTCCAACAAGGCCTTCAAGCAGCAGCTCAACAAGGTTTACAAGTGGTACACGGGGGGCTTTTTCGTCTTTGTGATCACGTTGGCCATCCTTGAGCAGATGGGACTGTCCCGCGAATGGATCGGCTTCATCTTCCTTCTCGCGACCATCGGTCTGTACGCCGGCATCGGCATCATGAGCCGCACGACGGACGCTGCCGAGTACTACGTGGCGGGGCGCCGGGTGCCCGCGGTCTACAACGGCATGGCGACCGGTGCCGACTGGATGTCGGCGGCGTCGTTCATCGGCATGGCCGGCACGCTGTACCTCACGGGCTACAGCGGATTGGCGTTCATCATGGGCTGGACGGGCGGCTACTGCCTGGTGGCGCTGTTTCTGGCGCCGTATCTGCGCAAGTTCGGGCAGTTCACCATTCCAGACTTCCTGGGTGAACGCTACGGCGGCAACCTGCCGCGTTTCCTGGGCATCTTCGCCGCCATCCTCTGCTCCTTCACCTACGTGGTGGCACAGATCTACGGCGTGGGCATCATCACCTCGCGCCTCACGGGTGTGGCCTTCGAACTCGGGGTCTTCCTGGGTCTCGGCGGCATTCTGGTGTGCTCGTTCCTGGGTGGCATGCGTGCGGTGACCTGGACCCAGGTGGCCCAGTACATCATCCTGATCATTGCGTACATGATCCCTGTCGTCTGGCTGTCGGTGAAACAGACCAGCGTGCCCGTGCCGCAGGCGATCTATGGCTTCCAGCTGGAGAAGGTCACGGCCAAGGAAAAGCTGCTGATCAACGATGCCAAGGAACTCGAGGTGCGCGAGATCTACAAGAAGCGCGCCGCCGATCTGGATGCCAAGCTCAAGGATCCCGCCAACGCGCTGGCCGCGGACAAGGCCGCTGCCGAGGCCAAGCTGGCCGAGCTGCGTGCTGCCAATGCCCCCGCCGCCGACATTGGTGCGGCCGAGAAGGCCCTGGCTGGGGTGCCCAAGGACGAAGCGGCTGCCAAGAAGGCCTGGACCGCCGCGAAGACGGCCGCTGAAAACAAGGCCAAACCGCTCAACGGTATGCCTGCCCACGCCGCACAGTTCTCGGGCGATCCGAACGGCGACGAGAAAGCCCAGAAGGCGTACGACGAGTCCCGACGCAACTTCCTGGCTCTGATCTTCTGCCTGATGATCGGTACGGCCGCCTTGCCCCACATCCTCATGCGGTACTACACGGTCCCCAGCGTGAAGGAGGCCCGCCAGTCGGTGACCTGGTCGCTGTTCTTCATCTTCCTGCTGTACTTCACGGCGCCGGCGCTCGCGGTGCTGGTCAAATACGAGGTGTTCCATGTGTTGGTGGGAACGCCATTCGACCAGTTGCCGCAGTGGGTGGCCGCGTGGAACAAGGTGGATCCATCCTTGTTGTCTGTTGCTGACGTCAATAAGGACAACATCCTGCAGCTCAACGAGATGAACATCGGCGGCGACATCGTGGTGCTGGCAACCCCCGAAATCGGTGGCCTGCCATACGTGATCTCGGGCCTGGTGGCGGCGGGTGGTCTGGCCGCTGCGCTGTCGACGGCTGATGGCCTGCTGCTGACGATCGCCAACGCGCTGTCGCACGACCTGTACTACAAGATGATCGACCCGAACGCTTCGACGGCCCGTCGGGTGACCATCTCGAAGATGCTGCTGCTGATCGTCGCGCTGGCGGCAGCCTACGTCGCGGCGCAGAAACCGGCGGACATCCTGTTCCTGGTGTCTGCGGCCTTTTCGTTCGCTGCCGCGGCGTTCTTCCCGGCCCTGGTCCTCGGCATCTTCTGGAAGCGCGCCACGGGCATTGCGGCCTCGCTGGGTATGGTGGCGGGTCTCGGTATCACTTTCTACTACATGATGACCACCCAGCCTTGGCTTCGCGGGATCTTCGGTGTGACCTCGCCGGTTGAGCTCTGGTATGGCATCCAGCCGATCTCGGCTGGCGTCTTCGGGGTGCCGGTAGGTTTCCTGGTGATCATTGTGGTCAGCCTGATCACGCCGGCGCCGAGTCGAAAGATTCAGGAGCTGGTGGAGCACGTTCGCTATCCGAATCTGAAGCTCGGCTGATCGTTCTCACCCTCCCGCCGGCATGCCCGGCGCGAGGGGGCCAGGGCGGGTCGCACTTGCGGCCCGCCTTTTTTGTTAGAATCATGGGCTTCGCCTTGCCGCACCCCGTGTTGACGCCGGGGGCGGCTGTTTTTCATCCACAAGGAGAGTCCATGCGTCATTACGAAATCGTTTTGCTGATCCACCCGGATCAAAGCGAACAAGTTCCGGCCATGCTGGAGCGCTACAAGGGCATGATCACCACCGGTGGTGGCAAGATCCATCGCGTTGAAGACTGGGGTCGCCGCCAACTGGCCTACCAGATCAACAAGCTGTCCAAGGCCCACTACCTGTGCGTCAACATCGAGGCTGACCAGGCCGTGATGAGCGAGCTGGAACATGCGTTCAAGTTCAACGACGCCGTGCTGCGCCACCTGACCGTGCAGAAGAAGAAGGCCGAAACTGGTCCTTCCAGCATGATGAAGGCGGTCGAGCGCGAGGAAGCCCGCAAGCTGGCCGCGCCCGAGCAGCGCGAAGGCCGCGAACAGCGCGCCGAGGCCTGATTCCGGAGCGTGACGTCGCCAACGGACATCAACCGGTTTGAACTGTCGGCCACCGTGGTGCAGGTCCAGAGCCTGCGCTACACACCAGCTGGCATACCCGCCGTCAATCTCGTGCTGGAGCATGAGTCCACGGTCACCGAATTGGATGTCCCGCGAAGCGTGAAGCTGCAACTCAAGGCTGTCGCATTCGGTGCGTTGGCCGAGACGCTCTCAAGGCAAAGCCTTGAGATGGTAGGCAGGTTTCAGGGCTTCATGGCCAACTCGCGCAACGGCAAAGGCGTTGTGTTCCATATCCAAGATTTCAGCAAGACATAGGAAAGGCCCATCATGGCTGCACCGAAACGTTTCAACAAAGACAAGCGCCCCAAGCGCAACACCCAATCGCTGCTGTTCAAGCGCAAGCGCTTCTGCCGCTTCACCGTCGCCGGTGTGGAAGAAGTCGACTACAAGGACGTGGACGTCCTGCGCGACTTCATCTCTGAAAACGGCAAGATCATTCCCGCCCGCCTGACCGGCACCCGCGCGATCTACCAGCGCCAGGTGACCACCGCCATCAAGCGCGCCCGCTTCCTGGCCATGCTGCCGTACAGCGACCAGCATCGCGTCTGATAGGGAGATTCACATGCAAATCATTCTGCTCGACAAAGTTGTCAACCTCGGCGCCCTGGGCGATGTGGTCAAGGTCAAGGACGGCTATGCCCGCAACTTCCTGATCCCCGCCGGTCGTGCACGCCGCGCCACGCAAGCCGCCGTGGCCGAGTTCGAGGCCCGCCGCGCCGATCTGGAGAAGGCCGCCGCCGCCAAGCTCGCCGAAGCCCAGGCCCTGGGTGAGAAGATCGCCGGCGTGAACCTGAAGCTGAGCCAGAAGGCCGGCGTGGACGGCCGCCTGTTCGGTTCCGTCACCAACCACGACGTGTCCGAAGAACTGAACAAGCAGGGCTTTGCCGTGGCGAAGTCCCAGGTGCGCATGCCCAATGGTCCGCTCAAGACCGTGGGCGAGTACACCGTCAGCGTGAACCTCCACACCGACGTCACGGTCGACGTGGCCGTCACGGTGCTGGGCGAAACCGCCTGATCTTCCGGACGGCTGCCGCCGTCCCGCAAAGGCCGCTGCCTTCGGGTCAGCGGCCTTTTTTTCTTGCGCGGGGTTTTCCTGCGCCATCCCCAGACTTTGCACGCTTTGTCCACAGACTTGTCCCATGACAGCGTGGTGGGTCGGGCGTACCATTTCAAGATTCACAGGATCGCCATGGCAGACGTCTTTTCCACTCCGTTTTCTTCTTTTGACGCTGGACTGGACGAAGTGAGTTTCGCCCCAGACCAGCAACTGGCCCAGCTGCGGGTGCCCCCGCACTCCATCGAGGCGGAGTCCAGTGTTCTGGGTGGGCTTCTGCTGGACAACGGCGCCTGGGACCGCGTGGCCGACCTGATCAACGACTCGGACTTCTACCGCTACGAGCATCGCCTGACGTTTTCGGCCATTGCGGCACTGGTCAACGCCAGCAAGCCCGCCGACGTGGTGACGGTGTACGAGCACCTGCAGAACCTGGGTAAGGCCGACGAGGCGGGTGGTCTGGCTTACCTCAATTCGCTCGCGCAGTACGTGCCCAGCGCGGCCAACATCCGGCGCTACGCCGAGATCGTTCGCGAGCGCGCCATCCTGCGCAAACTGGTTGCAGCCAGCGACGAGATTGCCACCAACGCGTTCAACCCGCAGGGCCGGCCGGTCGCCAAGATCCTGGACGAGGCGGAGCAGAAGATCTTCAAGATCGGCGAGGAAGGCTCGCGGATGAAGGAGGGCTTCCAGGGCATGGACACCCTGGTGGTGGACCTGCTGGACCGTGTGCAGGAGATGGCCGACAACCCCAACGACATCACAGGCGTACCCACCGGCTTCATCGACCTGGACCGCATGACCTCGGGTTTGCAGGCCGGCGATCTGGTGGTGCTGGCGGCACGGCCATCCATGGGCAAGACCGCATTCGCCATCAATATCGCCGAGCACGTGGCGCTCAATGAAGGACTGCCGGTGGCGGTGTTCTCCATGGAAATGGGCGCATCCCAGCTGGCGGTTCGTATCGTTGGTTCCATAGGCCGCATCAACCAGGGGCATCTGCGCACAGGAAAGCTGACCGACGACGAGTGGCCGCGTCTGACCGAGGCGATCGAGAAGCTGCGCAATGTGTCGCTGCACATCGACGAAACCCCGGGCCTCACGCCCAGCGAGTTGCGCGCCAACGCAAGACGTCTGGCACGCCAATGCGGCAAGCTCGGGTTGATAGTGGTCGACTACCTTCAGCTGATGAGCGGCTCCAGCACCTCGGGCGGTGACAACCGGGCAACCGAACTCGGTGAAATCTCGCGGGGCCTGAAGATGCTGGCCAAGGAGCTGCAGTGTCCGGTGATTGCGTTGTCCCAGCTCAACCGCTCGGTGGAGCAGCGAACCGACAAACGTCCCATGATGTCCGACCTGCGCGAATCCGGGGCCATCGAACAGGATGCGGACATCATCATGTTCATCTACCGTGATGAGTACTACAACCGCGAAACCTGCAAGGAGCCGGGCGTGGCCGAGATCATCATTGGCAAGCAGCGCAATGGCCCGACGGGGACAGTGAAGCTCGCCTTCCTGAACATGCTCACCCGCTTCGAGACGCTGGCGGGAAGTGGCATGGGAGGGGACGACTACTGATAGCGAATGCCCACGCATTCATGAAAAAAGCCTGACTCTGTCGGGCTTTTTTCATGTGTGTGCCGGCCTCCTTACAAGACCTCGGAGGCGAAGTCGGCCAGTCGCGAGCGCTCGCCGCGCGCCAGGGTGATGTGCCCCCCGTGCGGCCAACCCTTGAAGCGGTCCACCGCGTAGGTCAGGCCCGACGAACCTTCGGTCAGGTAGGGCGTGTCGATCTGGGCCAGATTGCCCATGCAGATGATTTTGGTGCCCGGGCCGGCGCGGGTGATCAGGGTCTTCATCTGCTTGGGCGTCAGGTTCTGCGCCTCGTCGATGATGACGTACTTGTTCATGAAGGTGCGGCCGCGCATGAAGTTCATGCTCTTGACCTTGATGCGGCTGCGGATCAGTTCGTTGGTGGCGGCTCGTCCCCATTCGCCAGCGCCACCGGCATCGCCCTTGGCCAGAAATTCGAGGTTGTCGTCCAGTGCCCCCATCCAGGGGCCCATCTTCTCTTCCTCGGTCCCAGGCAGAAAACCGATGTCCTCACCCACGCTGACGGTGGCACGGGTCATGATGATCTCAGTGTAGCGGCGATCGTCCAGTACCTGGGTGAGGCCGCTGGCTAGGGCCATCAGCGTTTTGCCGGTCCCGGCGGTGCCGGCCAGGGTGACGAAGTCGATCTCCGGGTCCATCAGCAGGTTGAGTGCGAAGTTCTGCTCGCGGTTTCGGCTGGTGACGCCCCAGACCGCATTCTTGAGGTGCGTGTAGTCCTTGAGGGTCTTGAGAACGGCTGTCTTGTCGCGGATCTCGGTCACTCGCGCGTAGAGGGAGGGCTCGCCCGGCGCTTCAAAATAGACAAACTGGTTGATGTGGAACTGTGTGACCGCCGGCCCGCTCACTCGGTAGAAAGTATGGCTACCACTCTGCCAGCTTTCGATGGTCTTGCTCTGGCGGGTCCAAAAGTCCTGCGGCAGCGCCAGAGCGCCCGAGTACAGCAGCTCGCCATCGTCCAGCGTCTTGTCGTTCTGGTAGTCGTCCGCGGCGAGACCGAGGGCGCGGGCCTTGACCCGCATGTTGATGTCTTTGGACACCAGAATGACTTCGCGCTGCGGGTGCTTGTCGCGCAGCGCCTGCACCACACCCAGAATCTGGTTGTCTGCCTTGCCCTGGGGCAGGCTGGTCGGCAGTTGTGTGTCCAGAGGTTCCGTCTGGAAGAAGAGCAGGCCACGAGCGGAGGCATTGCCGGTGGCCGAGAGCTTCAGGCCTTTGGTCATGTCGCCGCCGGTCTGGGCTGCGAGTGCGTCGAGCGTGCGGCTGGTCTGGCGGCCATTGCGCGCGACTTCGGTCATGCCTTTCTTGTGACCATCGAGCTCTTCGAGCACGATCATCGGCAGGAAGATGTCGTGTTCCTCAAACCGGAACAGGCTCATCGGGTCATGCAACAGAACGTTGGTGTCTAGCACAAACAGCCGGGCCGGGCCGCTGGACGCCGTTGTTTTGGCCGCACGGCGGCGCACCGGTTCGGCCGAGACTTCTGCCGCCGTCGGCTGTCTGTCTGTACTCAGTGTCGACGGTGTAGCTGCGACCACCTTCTCAACAATGGAGGGCACAGATGCTGTGCGAGTGCTGGGCGCCGCGGCTTTCGGCTTCTTTTTTGCGTCTGCTGGGGCAGAGGGGGGCGAAGCCTTGGCCTGGCGAGACTCCTGATGTGGAGGCACGGCAGGCGCAGAGGCTGGGAATTCGTCGAAGCTGTCCTCGCCGGCTTTCAGGTTGTAGGCCTCAGGAGCAAGCAAGGCGGCACGTTTGGATGGAGCGGGGGGCAGTGGCATGTGGGCGAGGGTTCAGCGCGGACCGGAAAACGAAAAAGCCGCCAGGAAAACCGGGCGGCTTTGCGTGACGCAAGGCAATCGAAGAGGCGTATGTTCAATCGGTCTGACCTGGGTCATGAACCCATTATGCACGACTGAAATGACGTTCCCGAATCGCGTTCAGGCGGCCTTCTTAAGGGTCTTGACAGCCTTCAGCACTTCTTCCACATGGCCCGGAACCTTCAGGCCACGCCATTCCTGCTTGAGTACGCCATCGGCGCCGATCAGGAAGGTGCTGCGCTCAATGCCCTTGACCTTCTTGCCGTACATGATCTTGTTCTTGACCACGCCGAACATGTGGCACATCTTTTCTTCCGTGTCGGCAATCAGCTCGAACGGAAGTTCCAGTTTGGCCTTGAAGTCGTCGTGCGACTTCATGTTGTCTCGGGAAACACCAAACACCTGTGCACCCGCCTTGACGAAATCCTTGTACTTGTCGCGGAACTGCATGGCCTCGGTGGTACAACCAGGCGTGTTGTCCTTGGGGTAAAAATACAGAACCACCGTCTGGCCCACATGCGACTGGTTGCTGACCTTGATGCCGCCGGTGGCCATGGCTTCAAATTCGGGAATGGGTTTGTTGACAACGACTGCCATGCTGCGTGGACCCCTGACGTAGGTTGGTGGAGATGCGTTGGTCTTCCCGTCGCCCTCCCTGGGCGACAGCCGCTCTCTGGCAGCGGTGGGAAAACAATCGGCTATTTTACCCCGAACGCGGGTTCGGGCGTCAGGCTTCGATCAGCAGGGCCGCCACCACGCGCCGGCCTTCGCCTGCGAGGATGTTGAAGGTTCGGCAGGCGGCCGGGGTGTCCATGGTTTCCACGCCAATGCGTTGTTCAATGAGCGGCCGCAGCAGGGCGGGAGCCACAAAACGAAGTCTGGTGCCGGACCCGAGCAGCACCAATTCAGGAGGAGGGCCATCGCCCCCTATGAGTTCCGAAAAATGCTCGGCAGTGAGTTCATCAAGGCGTGCCACGCCCCAGGGGCGAACGGTTCCCGAAGCCAGCAGCACCACGCTGGAGCTGTACCGCTCGCCATTGACCGCGATCCATCCGTCGCCATGGGCGGTGACTGACAACTGGTCAGGCTTGTCTGCATGAAGTTTCATCGGGTCGGTGGCGTCTGTCGGGGACGAGGTGCGCAGGAGAACTGTGGTCAAATTATGGGTTTTCCCCGAAGAGGTCGCGATCTTAGCGTGCGCCTGCCCGTAACCGTCCACACCTTTCCTCATCTGTCCGGAGGGACTTTGAAACCGATTCAGAAATCCGCCAAGCTGGCCAATGTGCTCTACGACGTTCGGGGCCCGATCGTCGACGCGGCCAAGCAGATGGAGGACGAGGGCCAGAAAATCATCAAGCTGAACATCGGCAACCTGGCGCCGTTCGGTTTTGACGCCCCCGAGGAAATCCAGCAGGATATGATCCGAAATCTGCCGAACTCGGCGGGTTACTCGGACAGCAAGGGTATCTTCGCCGCGCGCAAGGCGGTGATGCACTACACCCAGCAGCAGGGTGTGCAGGGCGTGACGCTGGACGACATCTACCTTGGGAATGGTGCCAGCGAACTGATTGTGATGGCGGCCAATGCGCTGCTGGACAACGGCGATGAACTGCTGGTGCCGTCGCCCGACTACCCCCTGTGGACGGCAGCGACCAGCCTCTCCGGAGGCACACCGGTGCACTACCGCTGCGACGAAAGCAACGGCTGGCAGCCGGACCTGGCGGACATGCGTGCCAAGATCACGCCGCGCACGAAGGGAATCGTGGTCATCAACCCGAACAACCCCACCGGTGTGCTCTACAGCGACGAGCTGCTCAAGGGCATCGTGGCGCTGGCTCGTGAGTTCGGTCTGGTGCTGCTGGCCGACGAGGTGTACGACAAGGTGCTGTACGAAGGTGTGAAGCACACCGCGATGGCGAGTCTGTCCACTGATGTGCTGACCCTGACGTTCAATTCGCTGTCCAAGGCCTACAGGTCCTGCGGATATCGCGCCGGCTGGATGGTGTTGTCGGGTCCGAAGGAGATCGCCAAGGACTTCATCGAAGGACTGAACATGCTGGCTAACCTCAAGCTCGGCTCCAACGTGCCGGGGCAGTGGGCGATCCAGACGGCTCTCGGTGGATATCAGAGCATCAACGACCTGGTCAAGGAAGGCGGGCGCCTGCGTCGCCAGCGCGATCTGGCCTACGAACTGATCACCGCGATCCCGGGCGTGACATGCGTCAAGCCGCAGGCGGCGCTGTACATGTTTCCCCGGCTCGATCCCAAGGTCTATCCGATCGAGGACGACCGGCAGTTTTTCATGGAAGTGCTGCGGGCGACCCGCGTGATGCTGGTGCAGGGGTCGGGCTTCAACTACCCGGACAACCAGCATTTCCGCATCGTGTTCCTGCCGCACGAAGACGATTTGCGCGAGGCCATCGACCGCCTGGCCAAGTTCCTGGAACAGTGGCGCCATCGCCACGGCACAGACGACTGATCATCAATGGTGCCGGGCAATGTCATCAATGCCCGAGTGACCGGCTGTCACTATCGGACAGGGCGGACAGCGCCCGAGTTTTTGTTGGAAATGAGTCAAGCATGAAACCCATCCAAGTAGGCCTGCTGGGCATCGGCACCGTGGGCAGCGGCACGTTCAATGTGCTTCAGCGCAACCAGGAAGAGATTCAGCGCCGTGCCGGTCGCGGCATTGAGATCACCATGGTGGCGGACCTGGACGTGGCGCGTGCACAGTCCATCGTGGGTCCGGACGTCAAGGTGGTGAACGACGCCCGCGCCGTGATCGCCAACCCCGACATCGACATCGTCATCGAGCTGATCGGCGGCTACGGCATCGCCAAGGCCCTGGTGCTCGAAGCGATTGCCGCCGGCAAGCACGTGGTCACCGCCAACAAGGCGCTGCTGGCCGTGCACGGCACCGAGATCTTTGCGGCTGCGTCGGCCAAGGGCGTGATGGTGGCCTTCGAGGCGGCCGTGGCAGGTGGCATCCCCATCATCAAGGCGCTGCGCGAAGGCCTGACAGCCAACCGCATCCAGTGGATCGCTGGCATCATCAACGGCACGACGAACTTCATCCTGTCCGAGATGCGTGACAAGGGCCTGGACTTCGACGTGGTGCTGAAAGAAGCCCAGCGCCTGGGCTATGCCGAAGCCGACCCGACCTTCGACATCGAAGGGGTCGACGCCGCCCACAAGGCGACGCTGATGAGCGCCATCGCCTTCGGTATTCCGGTCCAGTTCGACAAGGCCTACGTGGAAGGCATCACCAAGCTGGGTGCGGCCGACATCCGTTATGCCGAGCAGCTGGGCTACCGCATCAAGCTGCTGGGTATCACCAAGCGCACCGACAAGGGCGTGGAACTGCGCGTGCACCCCAGTCTGGTGCCGGCGAAACGGCTGATTGCCAACGTGGAGGGTGCGATGAACGCGGTGGTGGTGAACGGCGATGCCGTGGGTACCACTCTGTACTACGGCAAGGGTGCCGGCAGCGAACCGACCGCCTCGGCCGTGATCGCCGACCTGGTGGACATCACCCGCCTGCACACCGCCGATCCGCTCAATCGCGTGCCGCACCTGGCCTTCCAGCCCGATGCCATGAGTGATGCCGTCGTGCTGCCCATGAGCGAGGTCGTGACCAGTTACTACCTGCGTCTGCGCGTGGCCGATCAGGCCGGCGTGCTGGCCCAGGTGACCGGCCTGCTGGCTGGTGCCGGTGTGA
This sequence comes from Hydrogenophaga sp. H7, assembly GCF_002025745.1. NCBI lineage: Bacteria > Pseudomonadati > Pseudomonadota > Betaproteobacteria > Burkholderiales > Comamonadaceae > Hydrogenophaga > Hydrogenophaga sp. H7. The sequence goes on from NZ_MCIC01000015.1 coordinate 297,096, forward strand.
GCATCGACGCGGTGCTGCAGCGCGAGGCCGACGAAGTGGGCGGCGAGGGCGCGACCTCGACCGACCTGATCATCCTGACGCACGACACGCGCGAAGGCACCATGAACGACGTGATCGCGCAGATGCAAGGCCTGCCGTCCGTTCTGGCGCCCATCACCCGCATCCGCAAGGAAGAGCTGAACTGAGATGCTGTACCTGTCGACCCGCGGCCACCCGGACCGCAAGCGCTTCTGCGAAATCCTGCTCGAAGGTCTGGCGCCCGACGGTGGTCTCTACCTGCCCGAGGCCTATCCGCAGGTCGACGCAGCCACACTGACCCGCTGGCGCGCCGTGCTGGCCGAGCAAGGCTACGCCGCGCTGGCCTTCGAGGTGCTGTCGCTCTACATCGACGACATTCCCGCCGCCGACCTGAAGGCACTGTGCGCGAAGACCTACACGGCCGAGGTGTTCGGTACCAAGGAGATCGTGCCGCTGACAACGCTGGAAGACGGCCTGCAGCTCGAAGCCCTGTCCAATGGCCCCACGCTGGCCTTCAAGGACATGGCCATGCAGCTGCTGGGCAACCTGTTCGAGTACGAACTGGCGCGCCGCGGCGAGCAGCTCAACATCCTGGGCGCGACCTCGGGCGACACCGGCAGCGCGGCCGAGTACGCGATGCGCGGCAAACAGGGCGTGCGCGTGTTCATGCTCAGCCCGCACGGCCGCATGAGCGCTTTTCAGCAGGCGCAGATGTTCAGCCTGATGGACCCGAACATCCACAACATCGCGGTGGAAGGCGTGTTCGACGACTGCCAGGACATCGTCAAAGCCGTGTCCAACGACCTGGACTTCAAGCGCAAGTACAAGATCGGCACGGTCAACTCGATCAACTGGGCGCGGTTGCTGGCCCAGGTGGTCTACTACTTTGCCGGCTACTTCTACGCGACGAGGTCCAACGAACAAAAGGTGAGCTTTGCCGTGCCCTCTGGCAACTTCGGCAACGTCTGCGCCGGCCATGTCGCGCGCCAGATGGGCCTGCCGATCGGTCGCCTGATCGTCGCGACCAATGAGAACGACGTGCTTGACGAGTTCTTCCGCACCGGCACCTACCGCGTGCGCGGCAGCGCCGACACCTACGAAACGTCCAGCCCGTCCATGGACATTTCCAAGGCCAGCAACTTCGAGCGTTTCGTGTTTGACCTGCTGGGGCGTGACGCCGCGCGCACCAAGCAGCTGTTCGACGACGAGCTGCGCCTGCATGGCCGCTTCGACCTGGGCCGCGACCCGCTGTTCGCCCAGGCCGCCAGCCGCTACGGCTTTGCCAGCGGCAAGAGCACGCACGCCAACCGCCTGGTCACCATCAAGGGCACCTTCGAGCAATACGGTGTGATGATCGACACCCACACCGCCGACGGCGTGAAGGTGGCGCGCGAATTGCGCCAGACGGGCGAGAACGTGGTGGTGCTGGAGACGGCGCTGCCGATCAAGTTCGCCGAGACCATCCGCGAGGCCCTGGGCCGCGACCCCGAGCGGCCGGCGAAGTTCGACGGCATCGAAGCCCTGCCCAAGCGCGTGCAGGTGATGGGTGCGGACGCGGTCGCGGTCAAGCGCTACATCACCGACCACTGCCCGGTCTGACGGGCCGCCCGGAAGGTCCCATGAGGGTCGTCGGTTTCGCAGGAACGTCGGGTGCAGGCAAGACCACGCTGATCGAACGCCTGATCCCGGCCCTCAAGGCGCGGGGTCTGCGCGTGTCGGTCATGAAGCACGCGCACTGCGGGCTGGAAACCGACCAGCCCGGCAAGGACACCTGGCGCCACCGCGAGGCAGGCGCCTACGAGGTGCTGGCTGCATCGCCCGAGCGGCTGGTGCTGCAGCGCAGCTTCGAACGGCCCCAGGAGCGCTCGGTGCACGACCTGATCCCGGCGCTGCACCCCGGGGTGGACTGGGTGCTGGTCGAGGGCTGGCGCGACAGCAACCTGCTCAAGATCGAGGTCTGGCGCGAAGCCACCGCCCAACCGGTCCGGTACCCGGACGACCCCTTCGTGGCGGCCATCGCCCTGCCATTGGCCGATGCTTTGCCCGAGGACACCCTGCGTCCGCGGCTGGATCTGGACGACCCCGATGCGGTGGCGGCCTGGCTGGTCGACAATGGGGACCGTTTCGACTACGACCCCGAAGCCTACGTTTGATCGCCACTGCGTTGACCCTATCGGCCGGGGCGGTGCCTCCAAGACCATGAACGCTTCCCAACCTGCCCGCAAACCCCTGATGGCGCTGGACGCCGCGCTGGCCGACCTGCTTTCTCGCGCGACACCGCTCGCAGCCACCGAAACCCTGGCCACCGTGCTGGCCGACCGGCGTGTGCTGGCCGAGGACCTGGTGTCGGCGCTGCACGTGCCGCCGCAGGACAACTCGTCCATGGACGGGTACGCCGTGTGCGTGGCCGACATCACCGAAAAAGGTGTTGTGCTGCCGGTCAGCCAGAGAATCCCCGCCGGCCACGCGGCGCAGCCGCTGGAGCCCCGCACCTGTGCCCGGATCTTCACGGGCGCGCCGGTACCCCCTGGCGCGGACGCCATCGTGATGCAGGAAGACACGCGCGAGGTCGGCGGCGATTTCCATGCCGTGCACATCGACGCCACCCCCAGGCCCGGCCAGTGGATCCGCCGCGCCGGCGAAGACGTGACACGAGGTGCCGTGGTGCTGCCGCGCGGCACGCGCCTGTCGGCAGCAAGCCTGGGCCTGGCCGCTGGCATCGGTGCGGCGCAGCTGCGGGTGACCGCCAAGCCGCGGGTGGCGCTGTTTTCGACCGGTGATGAACTGGTCATGCCCGGCGAGGTGCCGCCCGAACAGATGAAACCGGGCGCCATCTACAACAGCAACCGCTTTTTCCTGCGCGTGCTGCTGGAGCGCCTGGGGTGCGAGGTCAGCGACCTGGGCATCGTGCCCGACAGGCGCGAGGCCACGCTGGCCGCCCTCAAGACCGCTGCCGATCACCACGACCTCATTCTCACCAGCGGCGGGGTGTCGGTGGGCGAAGAAGACCACATCAAGCCCGCCGTGCAACAACTGGGCAGCCTGGACCTGTGGCAGATCGCCATGAAGCCGGGCAAACCCTTTGCCTATGGCACGGTGCGGCGCGATGCGGGGGCCGGTGCAGACGCTCAAGGGCACTGCCACTTCATCGGCCTGCCCGGCAACCCGGTGTCGAGTTACGTCACCTTCCTGCTGCTGGTGCGGCCCTTCCTGCTCAAGTTGCAGGGGGCCGCAGAATCCGAATACCAGCCTCCCTTCAAGACCATGCAGCTGCGCGCCGATTTCGACCTGCCGCGCGCCGACAAGCGCCGCGAGTTCCTGCGCGTGCGCCGCAATGCCCACGGCGGCCTGGACCTGTTCCCCAACCAGAGCTCGGGCGTGCTGACCTCCACAGTGTGGGGCGACGGCCTGGTGGACAACCCGGCCGGCAGCACCATCGCGCGCGGCGACCTCGTGAACTACATCTCTCTTTCGGACCTGCTCGCATGAAGATCCAGCTGCGTTATTTCGCCTCCATCCGCGAGGCCATTGGCTCCGGCAGCGAATCTGTCGAGACCGCTGCGACCACGCTGTCCGCGCTGCGCGACGAACTGATCGCACGTGGTGGCGCCCACGCCGAGGCGCTGGCGCGCGGCCGCGCGGTGCGCGTGTCGGTCAACCAGACCATGGCCGACGAGTCGATCGCCTTGACCGACGGATCCGAGGTGGCCTTCTTCCCACCCGTCACCGGAGGGTGAGCATGAACACCCGCGTCAGCATCCAGACCGAGGACTTCGACCTTTCTGTGGAGGTTGCCCGCCTGCGCGCCGGTGAGAAGGGCGTAGGGGCGGTCTGTACCTTCGTGGGCACCGTCCGGGATCGCAACGACGGCCAGTCGGTGTCGACGATGGAGCTGGAGCATTACCCGGGCATGACGGAGAAGTCCATCGAGCAGATGATCGACGAGGCCTTCAAGCGCTTCGACATCCTGGGCGCCCGGGTCATCCACCGCGTCGGCCTGCTGCAGCCGCTGGACCAGATCGTGCTGGTGGCCGTGACATCGGCCCACCGTGGCGAGAGCTTCCAGGCCTGTGAGTTCCTGATGGACTACCTCAAGACCCAGGCGCCGTTCTGGAAGAAGGAACAGACGCCCGAAGGGGCGCGCTGGGTGGATGCGCGGGTCAGCGACGATGCGGCGCTGGCCAAGTGGGGCATCGCCTCGAACAACGCCTGACGCCGTGGTGTTGATGGCCACTTCGCCGACCGCCGCCGACATCGAATCCATCGAACGCGCCACGCTCACGGCGGTGGCGCCCGAGCAGATCGACGCCATCGACGGCTGGCTGCTGCCCATGGACCCCGGCACGGTCGGCCGCGCCCACAGTGCGGTGCCTCTGCACCATGGGCCCCACGACCCGGCGCTCATCGGCACCATCGCCCAGCGTTACCGGAAGGCCGGTCTGCGACCGGTGTTGCGCCTGCCCGATGTGCTTGCGTTTGAGCCCTGGTGGCCCGAGCTCAGGGCCCAGGGCTTCCGGCGCGAGCAACCCACCCTGACCCAGACCGGTGCGCTGGGCGGCCTGCTGGCGCTGGCGCCGAACGCCGACGGGGTGTCGCTGGACCCGCGACCTGATGCGGCCTGGATGGCCATGTTTCTGGGCAAGGGCATGGACCCGGTGGACGGCGCGAGCCGCTCGAAGGCGCTGTCCCGCGCCGAGGGCACGCTGTTCGCCAGCCTGCGACAGGGCGGCGAAACCCTGGCCTGCGGCGCCGCCTGTTATGCCCAGGGCTGGCTGAGCATGCACGGCCTGCGCACGGCCGCCCGCCAGAGGGGCCGGGGGCTGGCGGGGCGGATGATCCACGCGATGGCGCTGGAGGCACAGCGGCGGGGCATCACCCGGGCCTTTCTGCAGGTGGACGCTTCCAACGAGCCCGCCTTGGCGCTCTACCGCCGCGCCGGCATGGCCACCGCCTGGTCTTACGCCTACTGGAGAGCAGGGTAAGCCCCCCTCGCGCCCCCGCTGCACGGGGCGCAGCGGCTTTGATGCGGGTCAAGGCCGCTTGACCCCGACCGGCGCAAGGTCTTGAAATGAGGGCGGTCAGCGCCACATGCCCGTCAGTTCAAGCATTTCGGAGCGTCACAACATGCGTCTCGACAAACTCACCACCAAGTTCCAGGAAGCCCTGGGCGAAGCCCAGAGCCTGGCCCTGGGCAAGGACCACGCCTACATCGAACCGGCCCACCTGCTGATGGCCATGCTGCGCCAGGCCGATGGCCCGAAGTCGCTGCTGCAGCGCGCGGGCGTCAATGTGCCGGGTCTGACCAAGGCCACCGAGGAGGCGGTCAACCGCCTGCCCGAGGTGCAGGGCCAGGAACAGGTGCAACCTGGACCGGACCTGATCAAGTTGCTCCAGGCGACCGAAAAGGAAGCCATCAAGCGTGGTGACGCCTTCATCGCCAGCGAGCTGTTCCTTCTCGCCGTGGCCGACCAGAAGGGTGAGATCGGCCGCATCGCCAACGAGAACGGCCTCTCGCGCAAGAGCCTGGAAGCGGCCATCGAAGCAGTGCGTGGCGGCCAGAAGATGGATTCGCCCGAAGGCGAGAGCCAGCGCGAGGCGCTCAAGAAGTACACCCTGGACCTGACCGAGCGCGCCCGCGCGGGCAAGCTGGACCCGGTGATCGGCCGTGATGACGAAATCCGCCGCGCCATCCAGGTGCTGCAGCGCCGCAGCAAGAACAACCCGGTGCTGATCGGTGAACCCGGCGTGGGCAAGACGGCCATCGTCGAAGGCCTGGCGCAGCGCATCGTCAACGGCGAGGTGCCCGAGACCCTGCGCGAGAAGCGCGTGCTGGTGCTGGACATGGCGGGCCTGCTGGCCGGTGCCAAGTACCGCGGCGAGTTCGAGGAACGCCTGAAGTCGGTGCTCAAGGAAGTGGCGCAGGACGAGGGCCGCATCATCCTTTTCATCGACGAGATCCACACCATGGTGGGCGCCGGCAAGGCCGAGGGCGCCATCGACGCCGGCAACATGCTCAAGCCCGCGCTGGCGCGCGGCGAGCTGCACTGCATCGGCGCCACCACGCTGGACGAGTACCGCAAGTACATCGAGAAGGACGCCGCGCTGGAGCGCCGCTTCCAGAAGGTGCTGGTCGATGAGCCGACCGTGGAGCAGACGATTGCCATCCTGCGCGGCCTGCAGGAAAAGTACGAGGTGCACCACGGCGTGGACATCACCGACCCGGCCATCGTGGCCGCCGCCGAGCTGAGCCACCGCTACATCACCGATCGCTTCCTGCCGGACAAGGCCATCGACCTGATCGACGAGGCGGCGGCCAAGATCAAGATCGAGATCGACTCCAAGCCCGAGGTGATGGACAAGCTGGACCGCCGGCTGATCCAGCTCAAGATCGAGCGCGAGGCGATGAAGAAAGAGACCGACGAGGCTTCGCAGAAGCGCCTGGCGCTGATCGACGAGGAAATCGTCGAACTGCAGAAGGAAGCCGCCGACCTGGAAGAGATCTGGAAGGCCGAAAAGGCCCAGGCGCAGGGCAGCGCGCATGTGCGCGAGGAAATCGAGCGCGTCAAGCTGCAGATTGAGGAACTCAAGCGCAAGGGCGACTTCAACAAGGTCGCCGAGCTGCAGTACGGCAAGCTGCCCGAGCTGGAGAAGCAGCTCAAGGAAGCGCAGGCCAAGGAAGCCGGGCAGGGTGGCGACGGCGCATCCGCCCGCAAGCTGCTGCGCACCCAGGTGGGTGCCGAGGAGATCGCCGAGGTGGTCAGCCGCGCCACAGGCATCCCGGTGTCCAAGATGATGCAGGGCGAGCGCGACAAGCTGCTGCAGATGGAGACCAAGCTGCACGAGCGGGTGGTGGGCCAGGACGAAGCGATCAGCGCGGTGGCCAATGCCATCCGGCGCTCGCGCTCGGGCCTGTCCGACCCGAACCGGCCCACCGGCTCGTTCCTGTTCCTGGGCCCCACCGGCGTGGGCAAGACCGAGCTGTGCAAGGCGCTGGCGGGTTTCCTGTTCGACAGCGAGGAGCACCTGGTGCGCATCGACATGAGCGAGTTCATGGAGAAGCACTCGGTGGCCCGCCTGATCGGCGCGCCACCCGGCTACGTGGGCTACGAGGAGGGCGGCTACCTGACCGAAGCCGTGCGCCGCAAACCGTACAGCGTGCTGCTGCTCGACGAGGTGGAAAAGGCCCACCCGGACGTGTTCAACGTGCTGCTGCAGGTGCTGGACGACGGTCGCCTGACCGACGGCCAGGGCCGCACCGTGGACTTCAAGAACACGGTCATCGTGATGACCAGCAACATCGGCTCGCACCTCATCCAGGCCATGGTGGGCGACAGCTACGAGGACGTGAAGGACGCGGTCTGGGGCGAGCTCAAGAACCACTTCCGGCCCGAGTTCCTCAACCGCATCGACGAGACGGTGGTGTTCCACGGGCTCGACGCCAAGCACATCGAGGCCATCGCGGGCATCCAGCTCAAGGCTCTGCAGGCCCGCCTGCAGAAGATGGACCTGCGGCTGGACGTGTCAGCGGCGGCGCTGGGCGAACTGGCCAAGGTCGGCTTCGACCCGGTGTTCGGTGCGCGGCCGCTCAAGCGTGCGATCCAGCAGCGCATCGAAAATCCGCTTTCCAAGCTGCTTCTGGAAGGCAGGTACCCGCCCAAGTCGGTGATTCCGGTGGGGGTGGACCCTGTGCGCAACCCCGGGGTGTTCGAGTTCTCGGACGCAATCGCCTACGACTGAGCCCCAGGCGACAGGCGGTGCCCCGGCATGGGGCGCCGCCTCTACCGCCGCCCGGGGCGCGCTCCTATGATGACCCGATGACCCTGACGCCCCCCGACCTTCCGTTGCGTGCGCTGTTCGACGCGCAGTTCCAGGCCAGCCGCGCGCAGATCGACGTGCCGCTGGCGCTTCGCCTGGACCGCCTGCGCCGCATGCGGGCCCTGATCGACACGCACGGCGCGGCGCTGGCCGAGGCTGTGCAGGCCGATTTCGGCGTGCGCTCGATCCGGCTCACCGAAGTCGCGGACTTCTTCGTGCTGCGCTCGCTGCTGGGCGATCTGGATCGCCACACCGGCGCCTGGATGAAAACGCGCCGCGTGCGCACACCCATCTACCTGCAACCCGCCAGCGGACAGATTCAGCGCCAGCCGCTGGGCGTGGTCGGTGTCATCGGTCCCTGGAACTACCCGCTGCAGCTGACGCTCGGGCCGACCGCCACTGCGCTGGCCGCGGGCAACCGCGTGATGCTCAAGCCCAGCGAGCTCACACCACATACCTCTGCGCTGCTCGCGACCCTGCTGCACCAGGCGTTTTCCGCCGACGAGGTGTGCGTGGCGCTGGGCGGGCCGGACGTGGCGCACGAGTTCGCCAGCCTGCCGTTCGACCACCTGTTTTTCACCGGCTCCACCGCCGTGGGGCGCAAGGTGGCCGCCGCCGCCGCGGCCAACCTGACGCCGACCACGCTGGAGCTGGGAGGCAAGTCGCCCTGCATCGTGGACGCCTCGGCCGATCTGGACGCGGTGGCCATCAAGATCGCGCACGGCAAGCTGCTCAACGGCGGCCAGACCTGCATCGCGCCCGACTACGTGCTGCTGCCCCAGGGGCGCGAAGCCGAGTTCGAGCGCGCCTTTGCCGCCGCCGTGACGCGGCTGTTCCCCTGTGGGGCCGCGCACCCGGACTACGCCAGCATCATCAGCGAGCGGCACCACGCGCGGCTGCTGGCGATGGTCAAGGAGGCGCAGTCCCAGGGCGCCCGTGTGGTCGAGGTGGCCCAGCGCAGCGGTTCGGGCCATGAGCGCCAGATGGCACCGGTGCTGGTGTTTCAGCCACCCGCCGAGGCCCGCCTGATGCGCGAGGAAATCTTCGGCCCGGTGCTGCCGGTGCTCAGCTATACGGATCTGGGCCAGGCGATCGCCACGGTCAACGCCGGTCCCAGGCCTCTGGCGCTGTACTGGTTCGGCCAGGACGGTGCCGCGCGCGACCGGGTGCTGCGCGGCACGGTCAGCGGCGGCGTCACGGTGAACGACACGCTGCTGCACATTGCCCACGAAAACCTGCCGTTTGGCGGGGTGGGGGAGAGCGGCTGGGGTGCCTACCACGGCGAGACGGGCTTCCTGCGGTTCACGCAGCAGAAGCCGGTGCTGGTGCAGTCGCGCTGGGCGGCGGCCAGCCTGTTCTACCCACCCTACGGCGCCACGTTCGATCGCGTGATGGGACTGCTCAAGCGCTGGCTTTGAGTGGCGCCGCTCAGGCGCTGTCGTTGTCTCCGTAGAGCATCAGCGGCACCGGCTGCAGGTAGCCCTGCTGCAGCAGACCCGCGGCCAGATCGCTGACGTCGCCACCCAGTAGCGCCGACAGTTCGCGTTCGCTGCGGCGGCCGTTGGCCATGAGCAGCAGGCTGTGGGCGCGGCGGCCGACCAGGTCGGGGCGTGACAGCGCCTCCCAGGCCTTCGGTGTCTTGGCAATGCGTTGTGGTGCGTTCATCGTCTTCCCCTGCTGGCGCGTTTTGTGTGTGCGTCGAGCAAGATACGGGCCCGAGATGACAGGGGTGTGACGCCCGCCGCTGCACCGCCACCGGGCGTTATGCTCGGCCGCGAAACACACGGAGCACCGCGATGAAGCCTTCTTCCATCACCATCTTCCACAACCCCCATTGCAGCACCTCGCGCAACGTGCTGGCTGCGATCCGCGAGACCGGGGTCGAGCCAGAGGTGATCGACTACCTCAAGCAGCCCTACACCCGGGAGCAGCTGACCGCGCTGCTCAAGGCCATGGGCATGAGCGCTGGCGAACTGCTGCGCCGCAAGGGCGACCTCTATGCCGGGCTGGCCGAAGCCAACCCCGAACGCAGCGACGCCGAATGGCTGGACCTGATGGTGCAGCACCCCGTGCTGGTCGAGCGGCCCATCGTCGTGACGCCGCGCGGCACCGTGCTCTGCCGCCCGAAGGAACGGCTGCAAGAGGTGCTCTGATCAGGCGGGTCCCGCCGTCATCGGGCCAAAGCGCGACGGCGGCTGGCCCAGTGCGGCGCGGAACATGGCGCTGAAGGCGCTGTCGCTGGCGTAGCCAGCGGCGGCGGCCACCTGGCTCACCGGCGTGCCCCTGGCCAGCATCGGCAGCGCGTGCGCCAGCAGCACCTGCTGCCGCCAGCGCTGAAAGCCCATGCCCAGCTCGTCCCGGAACAGGCGCGCCAGAGTGCGCTCGCTGGCGCCGCTGTGGGCGGCCCAGCCGGCCAGCGTCGCGTGTTGCGCCGGCGCGTTGAGCACCGCCTCGCACACGGCGCGCAGGCGCCGGTCACCGCGCTGCGGGTCGGGCATCGGAACGCCCAGCGGCTGGGTCGGCGCGTGCGCCAGTTCGGCCAGCACCAGGGTGGACAACGCGCGCTGCCGCAGCTCGTCTCCGGCGTGGTGCGGCAGCTCCATGCCCAGCACCAGTTCGCGCAGCAGGGCTGAAACCACCAGCACCCGGGAGCGGCGCCACTCGGCGGTCACCACCGACGGATCGATGTAGAGCGTGTAGAGCTGCGACGACTCCAGCATGCTGACCGCGTGGCGGGCGCCCGGCGGGATCCAGACAGCGCGCGACGGCGGGACGATGGTGGTGGTCTCCAGCCCGCTGGTCTGGTTCGGCGCGGCGTCGGCCACCGTGACCTGCAACAGGCCGCTTGCGCAATACGCCAGCTGACCCCAGGGGTGGTGGTGCGGTTCGAACTGGGTGTCGTGGCCCATGGCCCGAGCCCGGCAGCGCACCGGCCGCTCCGGCGAGGGACGGAACGGATCGGTGTCGCCGACGGGCACGGCGCGGCGCTCGCGTTTGTTCATGGGGGCTCCCGGATTTGGCTGAAATTCGACGATAGTTGTCTTTCTATCGCATATCGGCCGCTGCGTCAGCCCGTACCATGCCCCGCATGAACACCGCCACTCTCGACGCCGTGCCCCCGCCGGCCAACCCCGTTCCCTTGAAGCAGGACGCCGCCGTCATCGGCCTGGTCGGTCTGGCGCACGGCACCTCCCACTTCTCGCACCTGCTGCTGGCGCCGCTGTTCCCGATCTTCATGCGCGACTTCGGCCTGAGCTACTCCGACGTCGGCTTGCTGATGAGCATCTTCTTCGTGATCTCGGGTTCCGGCCAGGCGATGTCCGGCTTCGTGGTCGACCGCATCGGCGCGCGCCCAGTGCTGTTTGCCGCCATCGGCTGCTTCCTGCTGGCCTCGCTGGCAGCGTCCATGGCCACCGGCTACGCCGGGCTGGTGCTGGTGGCGGTGCTGGCCGGCCTGGGCAACGCGCCGTTCCACCCGGCCGACTTCACCATCCTGAACCAGCGCGTGTCGGCGCCTCGACTGGGCTACGCCTTCAGTGCCCACGGCCTGACCGGCAACCTGGGCTGGGCGCTCGCGCCGGCCTTCCTGGTTGGCATCACGGCGCTGGCCGACTGGCGCACCGCCTACCGCTGCGCCGCGCTGCTCTATGTGGCGGTGCTGGCGCTGCTGTTCTGGCAGCGCGCCCGGCTGCGCACCGAGGTGCATGTGCGCCATGCTGATGCACCCAAGGGCTCGGACCTGGCGTTCATGAAGCTGCCGGTGGTCTGGTGGTGCTTCGCCTTCTTCCTGCTGTCCACCATGACGCTGGCGGTGGTGCAGAGCTATGCGCCGTCCATCCTCAAGCAGTTGCACGGGGTCAGCGTCGAGGCGGCCACGCTCACTGTCAGCGCCTACATGCTGTGCGGCGCGGTGGGCATGTTCGTCGGCGGCTTTGTGGCCGCCACCTCGAAACACAGCGATCGCGTCGTGGCCTGGGCGATGACCGCCGGCGCCTTGCTGCTGCTGGTCTGTGCCACCGGGTGGCTCAATGGCACCGGCACCATGGTGGTCCTGGCGGCCACCGGTTTTGCAATCGGCGTGGGCGGCCCCAGTCGGGACATGATGATCAAGAAGGCGACGCCCAAGGGCGCGACCGGGCGCGTCTATGGCACGGTGTACTCGGGGCTGGACGTCGGCTTTGCAGTCTCTCCGATGATCTTTGGCGTGTTCATGGACCGGGGCTGGTACGCGCTGACGCTGGCCGGCGCGGCGCTGGTGCTGCTGGTGTCCGTCTATGCCGCCATCGGCGTGGGCCGCCGGACCGGACGCTGAGTCTGTGCACAATTCCGGCATGACCACACCAAAACTTGCCGGACACCTGCTCGTCGACTGCCTCATCGCCCAGGGCGTGACCCACGCGTTCGGCGTGCCGGGCGAAAGTTATCTCGCCGTGCTCGACGGCTTTCACGACCGCGCCGACCGCATCCGCTTCGTGATCAACCGCCAGGAGGGTGGGGCGGCCTTCATGGCCGAGGCCCAGGGCAAGCTGACCGGCCGGCCGGGCGTGTGTTTCGTGACACGAGGGCCGGGCGCGACCAACGCCTCCATCGGCCTGCACACCGCGTTCCAGGACTCGACGCCGATGGTGCTGTTCGTGGGCGACGTGGCCAGCGACGCGCGCGACCGCGAGGCCTTCCAGGAGGTGGACTACAACGCCTTCTTCGGCCCGAGCACGAAAGGCATGGCCAAGCGCGTCGAGCGCATCGACGATCCGCGACGCATCCCCGAATACGTGGCGCGCGCCTTCGCCACCGCCATGAACGGCCGGCCCGGCCCGGTGGTGCTGGTGCTGCCCGAGGACATGCTGACGCAGACGGTGGACGCTAACCCGCTGCCGCGTGCGGAGCCGGTGCAGGCCTGGGCCGACCCGGGCGCGCTGCGCGAGCTGCGCACGCTGCTGCTGGCTGCCGAGCGGCCGCTGGTGATCGCCGGCGGTGGGGGCTGGACGCCCCAGTCGGCCGCCGCACTGCAGCGCTTCGCCGAGAACTGGCAGCTGCCGGTGGCCAACGCCTTCCGCTTCCAGGACTGTTTCGACAACCACCACCCGCAATACGCCGGCGATGTCGGCCTGGGCATCAACCCGGCGCTGGCCCAACGCATCCGCGAGAGCGACCTGGTCCTGGCCATCGGTCCGCGCCTGGGCGAGGCGACCACCGGCGGCTACACGCTGCTGGAAGCGCCTGTGCCAACGCAGAAGCTGGTGCACATCCACGCCAGCGGCGAGGAGCTGGGCCGGGTCTACCAGCCCACGCTCGCGATCCAGGCCACGATGAACGCGGCGGCGCGTTCGCTGGAGGTGCTGACCGCACCGCCCAGCCTGCCATGGTCGACGTGGACGGCCGCCTGCCACGCCGACTACGTGGCCAACGTGGAGGTGAGCAATGGCGGCATCGTGCTGCCCGGCAGCATCGACATGCCGGCCCTCATCCACACGCTGCAGAAGCACCTGCCGGCCGACGCGGTGCTGACCAATGGAGCAGGCAATTTCGCCAGCTGGCTGCACCGCTTCTACCGCTACCACGGCCTGGCCAAGGGGCACAAGACGCAGCTGGCACCGACCAACGGCGCCATGGGCTATGGTGTGCCCGCGGGCATCGGGGCTGCCATCCTCACCGGCCGCACCGCCTTCACCATCGCAGGCGACGGCGACTTCCTCATGAACGGGCAGGAGCTGGCCACGGCGGTGCAGCACGGTGCGAAGTCGGTCGTCCTGCTGCTCAACAACGGCACTTACGGCACCATCCGCATGCACCAGGAGCGCGAATACCCGGCGCGCGTGAGTGGCTCGGACCTGAGGAACCCCGACTTCTGCGCGCTCGCGCGGGCCTACGGCTACGCGGCCGAACGCATCACCCACACCGCGGAATTCGAGCCGGCCTTGCAGCGGGCACTGGCCGCCGACGGCGGCTCGCTGATCGAGGTCATGCTCGATCCGGAGGTCATCACCACCCGCGGAACCCTCTCGGCGATCCGGAACAAATCCCGCTGAGCGGGGTGTGTTTGTTGCCTTCTGGCAACAAAGTTTGTGAATAGGTCACAGGCCGGTGGGCAATGGCACACGCCTCAAGATCCTGCCCGGTTTCTAAGCTTTCCCCATCCGCAACACACGAGGAAAGCGCCATGGAAACCACCGCCCAACGCCACCTGATGGACCGCACCACCAGCGACCTGTACTTCCACGCCGAGCGCACGCAGCCGGTGCCGGACAGCCTGGGGCAAGACCTGCTGTTGCGGGTGCTGGACGAAGTCGACTACGGCCTGCTGGTGATCGACGCCCAGGGCCATATCCGCCACGCCAACCACCTGGCGCGACACGAAATGTCGACCGGTCGGGTGATCATCACCCACGCCCGCTCCCTGCTGGGGCGCAACACCGAGCTCACCACCCAGATCCAGAGCGCCCTGGAGCACGCGCTGCGCGGCCAGCGCCGCCTGTTGCAGCTCAAGCAAGGCGAACACGAACTGTCGCTGGCCTTCGTGCCGCTGAGCCACCCGCTGGAGTTCGACGCGCCCACCGTGCTGGTGCTGCTCTCTCGCAAGAACGCCTGCGACAACCTGGCGCTGCGCATGTTCGCCCGTTCGCAGAACCTGAGCCCCAGCGAAGAGGCGGTGCTGCTGGCCCTGTGCCGCGGTGCCTCGATTCCCGAGATCGCTTCCGACCACAAGGTGGCCGAATCCACCGTGCGCAGCCAGATCAAGGCGCTGCGCGAAAAAACCGGCTGTGGCAGCATCCGGGCCCTGATGCAGAAGGTGCACAGCCTGCCGCCCATGGTCCCCGCCTTGCGGGTGATCTCCGCGATGCCGCACAATGCCATGGAGTTTGCCCAACCATGAGCCCGGATGTCCGCCTTCCTTCCCGCCAGCACAGAGCCTTCCTCCCACATCCAGGCACTGGCGGCATTGGGCGTGCAGCGGCGCTACCGCAACGGCGCGCTGCTGATCCAGGAAGGTGAGTCCGGGGACACGATCTACATCGTCCTGCAGGGGCGTCTGCGGGCCTTCCTCGGTGATGGCAACGGCAAGGAACTGACCCTGGGCTTCTACGGCCCTCTGGAATATGTGGGCGAAATGTCGCTCGACGGTGGCCCGCGCTCGGCCAACGTGGAGGCGGTCGATGCAACCACCTGTTCCGTGATCTCCCGCGCCGTGTTGCTGAACTACATTGCCCAGCACCCCGAGTTCGCACTGGAACTCATGGCCCGGCTGATCCGCCGCGCTCGGCTGGCCACCGAGAGCGCCGGCAATGTGGCCCTCATCGACGTGTACGGGCGCTTGGTGCGACTGCTCAACCAGCTGGCGCAGGAGCCCGAAGCCTCTGGCGAGCGCCGGCTTTCAGAGCGCCTCACCCACCAGGAGCTGGCCCAACACCTCGCGTGTTCGCGCGAAATGGTGTCCCGCCTGCTCAAGGACCTGGAAACTGGCGGCTACATCGCCGTGCGCGAGCGCTGGATCTGGCTGCTCAAGGCGCTGCCAGCGCGCTGGTGACGGCCAGACTCAAAGCCGCTCTCTGGCGATCTGGGGCGCCGCACAGCTGGTGCCATACATGCGCACCGATGAGCCGCTGCGGCTGCCAGCACCCAGCACCCCCCACAGCGCTGTGCTCTCGTCGCTCACAGCCAGTTCGTCCGGCACCTTTTTGACACCATCGCGCTGGGGCAGGCGAGAGGCGTCCGGGTCCGGCAGCCTGGGGCTGTAGCGGGCAGCCGGGTCGAAGGCGCTGCTGGCGAAGCGGATGCCGCCAACAGAGACCGATCGCTGTCCCGTCCCGATGCTGTTGAACACCCCGCTGCGCCGGATCGGCGTCGGGTTGTCGGGGTGGTCGATGAAGCTGTCGATGTTGCCGCTGGTGTCGTAGAACCTGTCCAGCATGGCGGACTGGCGGGCGCCCGTGTAGGTTCCCTGCGCCACATCGTCCCGCTCCACGTAGGCGTCCAGCACCACCGGGTTGAGCCCGCCATTGTGAACCTTCACCTGCCAGACGCCGGCTGGGGCCAGCCGGTCCTCGGGGTGGAGCGAGGCCGTCGGGCACAGGGCGAGCAGGGCGCAGGTGCCGTGCCGGCCCAGCGCGGTCTTTCTCGGGAACACCAGCGCCAGCTGGGGGGCGGTGGTCGAGGGCCAGCAACCCGCGTTGCCGACAGTCATGGGCCCGAGCACCTGCCCGCCGGGCAGCGTGACCTCGATGCGGATGTCCTGCAGCGCTTCTTCAGGCAGGTCCGGGTCTCCCAGCCACAGTTCGAGAAAACTCTGGGTCCGGTCGTCGGGCTGGATGTGCCAGTGCAGCTCGGCGGCGTTCCCCCCGGGCAGCAGCGTCCGGTTCACATGGGTGCGGTCCTGGTAACCGTTGCCCGCCGGAATGAAGACCTGCAGCCGCTCTGGCGTGCACAGCGCAATCAGATGATCGATGGCCGCCTCGAGCACCGAGGTGCCGTCGTGGGGGCCCGCCAGCGTGCCCCAGCTGATGTTGACCACCAGCCGCGCATCGGCGGTCACCCGGTTCAGGATGAACAGCAGCGCGTCCAGCACACTGACGTTCATTGCACCACCCGAGGTGTCGATCACGTTGGACCAGTCCAGCTGCACCGCGATCAGGGGCGCGCGGCTGGCCTCGTCGTGGGTCGGTGTCATGTCCGGAGTGTGGGCCGCACTGCTCATGCGGGCGGTGGCCCGCCAGGGGCCGGCGACCAGGCTGGCCACCACGGTGCCATGGTTGACCGGATGCTTCAGGTCCCAGCACTGCAGGTAGTCGTACAGGTCGTCCTCGTCGACCGAACTGTTCCGCGTGAAGCGGTCCATGGCGGCGCGGATGTCGGCCGCCGTCAGCTCATGGCCGTAGCCCATGACGGGCGGCGTCGGACCGGCGCGTTTCGGGTCCAGGCGGCTGCGCAGGTGGCGGCCCATGCCCGGTCCGTGCGGGCCGTCGAACTCATCCTGGCGCCAGAAGTAGCGCACCCGCGGCTCTCCGTCGGCTTTCAGAAAGGCGGCGTTGGCCATCGCAAGGCCGCCGTCGATGATGCCGATCACCTTGCCGCCCACACGATCCGGGCAAGGGGGCACTGTGTCGCCGGGTAAAGCCGGGTTGGTCAGTGGTCCGGTGTGCTCCTCCACCGGCAGGCCGAGCTCATAGCGTCGGACGATGCCGGCCAGGTCCGAGCGCTTGCGCATTGCCTTGAAAAAGCCTTTGCGCGCGCGTGCCGTGCAGAAACGCAGCCCCGGCAGCAGCAGGTAAGCCTTGGGCACCTGCAGCCACTTCACGTCGGATGCCTGCAGCAGATCCTGAATGCCGAAACCGGGATGGAGTTCGATGATGATCGGCAACCACCTGGGCTGGGCGGCCGGGCCTTCGCCCAGTCGGTAGCCTTCAAAACGATCGGCTTCTGCCCATGCGAGGTAGGGGTCGGCGCCCTCGATGCTGCTGGGCAGAGACCAGTCCGTGCCGGTAACCTCGCCTTTGGGCAGCGGCTGCCAGGGTTGGGGAGCGCGCCCCCCGCTCATGACCACTCCTTCAGGGCCTCCTGCCACAGCCAGCCCAGGGTGTCGGCCTGGGGCAGCGGGATCGCCGGACCACCCACGCTGTAGGCGCCCGCGTCCATGGGGTCGCTGAGCTTGAAATCCTTGGGGGCACCATCCGCTTCAACGAACTTGTCGCTGTCGAAGCCCCGCAAGCGGACGCTGCCAGAGGTAGCACGGGCCACGAAGAACTCGCCGAGGCTGGTGCCCAGCAGACGGCCGACGGCGCTGTCCACAGGGTAGTGGACTCCGGCCACGGTGCGATTGACCGCGATGCGTGCGGCCAGGCGCTGCAGTTGCGTGCGGCTGTTCTGGCCGTCGTTCTTGCCGGGGCGGGTCTGGTCCATGAACGCCTCCAGCAGCGTGGCCACCGCGAACGCTTCGGTGGAGTGGCCGCTGGGCCAACTGCCGTGCCCCGGCGTGGGGATCATGGGCTGGATCTGTGGCGACAGCTCCACCGGCCGCAGGGTGGCAAAGATGTGCTTGAGGCGCATCTCGACATGCACGCACAGTCCGAGCGCGATCTCGATCAGCTGCAGCGTCTTCTTGTGCCGGTGGGCCGTCAGCCCCAGCACGGCGGACCAGTAGCCGACCGGGGCGGTGAGCTGGTCCAGCACCTCGGCGGCCCGGTCACCGCGCAGGTCTGCGTAGGCCGCGACCAGATCCAGCTGCTGCTTGAGCAGGTTCTTGGAGGGCCCCTGCAGCTGCACCAGCGTCCGGTTCTTGATCGTGGTCGCGCCGAGGTTGGCGAACTTCAGGTCGGCCTGCTTCGTGCTCGCCGAGGCGGCGATGGAAAGACCTTCGACCAGTTCTTCGAAGCAGGCGGTCATCCGCGGACCATCGGCCCAGAGACGCAGGTTCTGGTCCTGGTTGAAGCCGGGAGTGGTGGGGTGTAGCACCGCGCCGGCGAATGGGCCAGCGATGGCGGCGCGGCTGATGGTCAATGCATCGGCAGAGACCAAGCCTACCCCGGAGACTCCTGCGCTGACCCCGGCACTTACACCTGCACTCACTCCTGCACTCATGTCATCTCCTCGTTGGTTCGATTCAGTTTTTGGGTAGGCCCAGCGACTCGAGAACGCGCGCCGTGCGTTGTCGCAGCGGGCTGAGGCTTCCGGAAGACAGATACTGGGTCACCGTAAGGTCCGGTTGCTGTGATCGAAGCAGAGCAAACGTCTCTTTTGCTTCCTCAGTCTGCCCGGACTCGAACTGCGCGGTCAGCAGGATCCGCAGGTTGGGCAGGTGATACCGGTTCTTGTTGAGTGATGACCTGCTGTAATGAATGGCCTGGTTGAGGTCATTTGTGGACAGGTAGCTGCCTGCCAGCATCATCTCGAAGTAGTACTTCTGCGGATCAAGCGGCGAAAGTCGCAGTGCGTTCTCCGCCTGCATGATCGACTCCGCGGCGGTGCCCCACATGGTGGACCAGACGCTTCGGTAGAGCCAAGCCATCGGGTCGTTGGGGTTGGCGTTCGTAGCCTCCAGCAGAATATGGTTCGACCCATCAACGTCTTTGCCCAAGTGGCACATGGCGTGCCCCTTGACGGCCAGTGCCAAGGCGCTTTCAGGGACCATGTCCAGCGCGCGGTCGGCTATACCAATCGCGTGCTGGAACGATGCGTGAGGGTCCGCAGCCATGCCCTGCACCACCTGCATGATGTGCCACTTGGCCAGCCATGCCCAAGGTGCGACCGAGCGCTTGTGCCGGTCCACCAGGGCCTCCAGCAGCTGCTGGCTGCGCTCCAGATCCCGGCGGGTGGATCGGTGCATCAGGTTGATGGCACCCAGCATCAGAGCGCTGCTGTCCAGTCGGGGCAGGGCCTGTGTGAGGGTTCGTTGCACCTCCGAGTGCAGCAGCTGGTCGGCGCAGGTCGACGCCAGTGCGTTGATCAGCTCGCTCTCTTGCTGGACCACGTCCATCACGTCGCCCGTGAGTCGGTCGGCCCAGATCACCTCGTTGTGCCGGGTGTCGCTCAACTGAGCCGTCACCAGCACGCGGTCGCCCAGCGAGACGTAGCTGCCGGACAGCACGAAGTGGGCGTCCAGTTGCTGGCTCGCGGTCTGGTTGACGTCGTCCCGGCCTCTGAGCACGGCGGTTGACAGCCGCGAGATGACGCGCAGGTGCTGGCTGCGGGAAAGCTGGACGATGACGCCGTCCGCCAGCAGGTCTCCGATCACAAAGTGCTCGGGCGCATTGCTCCGCGACACAAAAGGCAGTACGGCGATGGTGGCCCTGAAGTCCTCCGGCCTGGCGGCAGGGGCGGGCGGTTTGAGGGTGACACCTGTTCCTGAGGGCGGGGAGAGCGTCCAGGTCCTGACGGGCTCCGGCCAGTGCTTGAGGTAGCACTCGCCCATGTCCTCCATGTCACCGTCGACACCGTCCACCAGGGTGTCGTGCACATTGGCCGTGATGACAGTTTCCCCGGGGCCTGCGAGCCCCGCCACGCGGGCGGCCAGGTTGACTCCATGGCCGAACACGTCGTGGTCGTCGATGTACAGGTGGGTGGCGTTCAGCCCTGCGCGGAGCCAGAACTTGTTGTGGTCATCGCGCCGGCGATTGGCGTCGTCGAAATAGCGGTGCAGGCGCAGGGTGGCCTTGACAGCCTGGGACGGTTCGTCGAACTCCACCAGGATGCCATCGCCCAGGCTTTTGACCAGGCGACCGCCATGTCTTGGCAGAACCTCTTCGCGGGCGTGCTGGAGAAACCCGTGCCACTGGTGGACCACGGACGCTTCGTTCGATGCCATCAGCCTCACGGATTCCACCAGGTCCATCACCAGCACCACCTTGTTCTGCATCAGCGGCAGAGGCGGCACCTCATGAGACGGAGCCGAATCGCCGTGAGAGCCCATGGTGCTGGGGTGCGGCTGGCTTGTCATACCTCGAAAAGGGGAAGTGCTGTTTCAGTTTCTCACATCTGAAAGGGCCGGGTACGGACCGGCCAGGGTCAAAAAAAAGAGCCGGCAGCGCCGGCTCTCCGTGCAAGGAGCACCTGGGCCCCTTTGCGTCCTGATCACTTCAGGTGTTCGTTGATCATCTTGGTCATTTCGAACATCGAGGCCTGGGCCTTCTTGAAGATCTCCTTCAGCTTGGCGTCAGCGTTGATCATGCGCTTGTTGACAGCGTCCTGCAGCTTGTTCTTCTTGATGTATTCCCAGACCTTCTTGGTCACTTCCGTGCGGGGCAGCGGGCTGTTGCCAACGATGGCGGCCAGTGCGGCGCTGGGGGTCATGGCCTTCATGAAGGCTGCGTTGGGGGTGCGCTTCTTGGCTGGTGCGGCCTTCTTTGCAGGAGCGGCGGCCTTCTTCGCGGGTGCAGCCTTCTTTGCAGGAGCGGCGGCCTTCTTTGCAGGAGCGGCGGCCTTCTTCGCGGGTGCAGCCTTCTTTGCAGGAGCGGCGGCCTTCTTGGCCGGAGCGGCCTTCTTCGCAGGAGCTTTCTTTGCAGTTGCCATGTTGAGGATTCCTTCTAGAAGTGGTTTGACGCCAGAGGAGAACGCGCTCTCTCACTGGTGACTCGCATGCTAATGGAGATGCATGGTCCTTCCAAGGTGGAGGTGCGGTATTTTTGTGCTGCGCAAGAGGGAAAATGGGGTTTTTTGGCCCCGAAAACAACACTGCGCCCGGTATTGCATGCCGCACCCCAACCAGCGACAAAGAGCGTGCTCCAATTTCGGCTCCGAAAAACCTGTTTTCGAGAGTGGCTCACCATGACTTCTTCCATCGATTTTTCGACCTGCGATCTGTGCGACGAACACAAGGGCGACGTCAGCGGCGCCTTCCGTGTGCTGCCGCCGGTGTTCCGTGACTTTGGTGCCCATCGCCGCTTCGCCGGACCGGTCGTGACCGTGCAGTGCCTGGATGACAACAGCCAGGTGAAGGCCCTCGTCGAAGGACCGGGAGATGGGCGTGTGCTGGTGGTCGACGGCGGGGCTTCGCTGCGGCGCGCCTTGCTGGGCGGCAACCTGGGTGCCGCCGCCGCGCGCAACGGGTGGACCGGCGTGGTGGTGGACGGGTGCGTCCGCGACGTGGCCGAACTGGCGGTGTGCGAGACCGGCATTCGCGCGCTGGCCTCGATGCCGCTGCCGACCGAGCGGCGCAACCAGGGGCTGCGCGACGTGGCGGTGAAGATTCAGGGCGTCACCGTGCGTCCGGGTGAATGGCTGTACGCCGACGAGGATGGCACCGTGATTGCCGACCGGCCATTGCACCGTGGCGTCTGACGGGCTTCAGGCCGTCAGACCCTTGTAGAGCATGTACGCCGAGAGCACGTAGAGAATCAGCGCGAAGGCCCGCTTGAGCGACTTCACCGGCAGCGCGTGTGCGGCCTTCACACCGAGCGGCGCCATCAGCACGCTGGTCATGGCGATCACCGTTAGTGCCGGCAGGTACACGTAGCCCAGCGAACCCGCCGGAAGGTCGGCCACACCCTGGCCCGAGATGACGTACCCGGCGGCGTTCGCCAGTGCGATGGGAAAACCGAGCGCTGCGCTGGTGGCAACGGCATTGTGGATGGCAACGTTGCACCAGGTCATGAACGGGACGCTGACGAAGCCGCCCCCGGCACCCACCAGTCCCGACAGAAAACCGATCACCCCCCCGGCACCCAGCTGGCCGGCCGTTCCCGGCAAGGTGCGCGAGGCCTGCGGCTTCTTGTCCAGCAGCATCTGGGTGGCGGAGAAGCCCACAAACAGCGCGAACAGCAAGGCCAGAGCCCCGCCCTTGAGGACCGCAAAGACCCCGAGGCTCGCGACCGCGGCACCGATAACGATGCCCGGTGCGAGACGCCGCACGATGTCCCACCGCACGGCGCCGCGCTTGTGGTGCGCGCGAACGCTGGAGATCGAGGTGAAGATGATGGTGGCCATGGAGGTGGCGATGGCCATCTTCACCGCCAGGCCGGGCGCGACGCCACGGTGGGCGAGGATGGCGCTGATGAACGGCACCATGATCATGCCGCCGCCGATGCCCAGCAGGCCGGCCAGAAACCCGGTGAACACCCCCAGAAGGGCCAGTTCGACGATCAGCAGGGGTTCAAGGCTCATGGGCGGAAATCCGGAGGGCAGAAAAGAGTGCGGCCCCAGGAAACATCCGTGGGGCCGCAGCGAAGGGTATTAGGTGTCTGCAAGTGCCACCGGACCGTCATCCTGAACCGGGGGTTCAGGTGGGCGAGGGCAACGGGGCTTCGGGTTCATCTGACGCGAGACGCTCACACCAGCCACGTTATGTACCAAGCCCGGGCTCATGGAGCATTGGTTCAAGGAAATATAAAGCCCGGCACGCACTGCAGACAGGGCAAATTGTAGGGGCTGGCGGCCCGATGGATGGGCTCGCCCGTCGGAAAAGTTGAGGGCCGGTTCCTGATTCAGATCAACTGGCCGTCACTGCCCAGCGCCTGGTCGAGGCGCCGCACCAGTTCCTCCGCGCGCGCCAGCGCAGCAGCGTCGGGCAACTCGCCCTGGGGAGTGGAGCCCGGCAAGGGTGTCGGCTCTGGAGGGAGAAAGGACGAGGAAGAAAACCCCTCGGCTTCCTTCTGGGACAGTTCGAACGCCAGGTTGAGGGATGCGAGCACGGCGATGCGGTCGCGGGCCTTGACCTTGCCGGCGTCCCGGATGCGGCACATGGCGGTGTCCACACGCTCCACGGCGTCCAGCAGAGATTGCTCGCCCCCCGCCGGACAGGCCAGCAGATAGCTCTGGCCCATGATCTGAACCTCGATCTGCTTGGAGGCCGGCTTGTTCATTCGGAGTCCTTGTGGGAGGGGGGCTCGATTCCAACCGGCAACCGGTCCAGCAGCGCGTCGATGCGGGAACGCGCAGCGTTCAGACGCGACTTGATGGAGTCACGTTCTGCCTTGAGCGAGGCCACCTGCTCCATCAGCAGGGCGTTGGTGCGCTGCAGTTCTTCATGGCGAAGGAGCAGGCGTTCCACGCGCTCGGCGATCAGGTCAATTTGCTTGGGATCGGCCATGGTGACAACTGGTAAGACACTCATTGTAGGGTTGCCGCAAGGAGCACGGGCTTACAATGGATTCCGTTGGTGCTCGCGGTGTGGTTCACATGCCGCAGTTCAACGGGAAGCAGGAGGGGAAGTCCACGCCGACCGACCTAACCTGCGCTGCCCCCGCAACGGTAAGCAGACGGGATCCGGGCTTTCGCCCGGTCCCTGCCTTCACCCCACAGCCACTGGACAACCGGTTTCGACCGGCGCTCCGGGAAGGCGGTGGAGGTCGTTCTGCCAGCCCGGATACCGGCCAACACGGTGGTGACGTGTCCTGAACCAGGACCGTTGCCGTGACGCCCATGCGCTGTCGGGGAAGACGGCGAGGGCAACCATCGTTTGTTTTCATTCATGTCTTTCCGTTCTGCTCCGGTGCGCCTGGCCGCGCTGCCCATGGCATGCGCCATCGCTTTTCCTGTTCTCGCACAGTCCTCCCTGCCTACCGTCGTGGTGTCTGCGACCCGGTCCGAGCTGCCCATCACAGATGTGGTGGCGGACGTGACCCTGGTCGACCGCGGCGCCATTGACCGCCTGGGTGCCGCGTCGGTCTCCGACGTGCTGGAGCGTCTGCCGGGCATGACCGTCAACCGCAACGGCGGTCCCGCGTCCACCACAGGTGTGTATGTGCGAGGCGCCGAGGGCCGCTTCACGGCGGTGTTTGTCGACGGCGTGCGCATCGACTCCCAATCCACGGGCGGGGCCACCTGGAATGCGATCCCGTTGTCCCAGGTAGACCGCATCGAGGTGCTGCGCGGGCCGGCGGCTGCGGTGTATGGCTCGGATGCGATGGCTGGTGTCGTGCAGATCTTCACGCGGCACGGGGAGAAGGGTTTCTTCCCTTCGCTGCGCATCGGCGTGGGGTCGAACAGCACCTACGAACTGAACGCCGCGCTGCGCGGTGGCGATGGTGTGGTCGACTACGCCTTCGGTCTGGGCACCGAACGCAGCGATGGCTTCAACGCCAAGCCCTCCGGCAACCCCGACCGCGACGGGTATCGCAACGAGTCGTTCTCAGGTCGCCTGGGATGGAAGCTCTCCGACGGACAGAAGCTGGAAGCCACGCTGCTGGACAGCCGCCAGAAGGCCGGCTACGACGGTTACATGCCGGGGCAGGACGACCAGGCCAGGCAGCGCCTGCAGACCGTGGGGCTGAACTGGAACAGCCGCTGGAGCGAGGCGTGGAGCACCCGTGTGGGGCTCAGCCGCGGAACCGACCGCTACGAGACTGCCCCCTCAACCTACCTGACGGACACCACGGTGGACAGCTGGCTGCTGCGCAACGAGCTGCGCGTGGGGCCGGGCCGGCTGACGGTGGATCTGGAGCGCCGTGAGGACCAGCTGGAAAATGCCAGCACCACGCCGGTCGACACCCAGCGGCATCAGAACGCCCTTGCGCTGGGTTACGGCCTGCATGCCGGTGACCACACGCTGCAGCTCAACGCCCGCCGCGACGACGACAGCGAGTTCGGCACCCACACCACCGGCTCTCTGGCCTACGGCTACGCGTTGTCCAAGACCTTGCAGCTCACCGGCTCGGTGGGAACGGCCTTCCGTGCCCCCACGCTGTTCCAGCGCTTCAGCATCTACGGCACGCCCGACCTCAAGGCCGAAACCGCGCGCAACATGGAAGCGGGGCTGCGCTGGCAGGAGGCTGCGAGCCGCGCCTCCGTGGTGGTCTACCGCAACCGCGTCAAAGACCTGATCGACTACCTGGCCGGTCCGGGCAGTTGTGTCAACGGCGTGGGCGATTTCGCCGGCTGCTACGGCAACACCGGCCGCGCCACCTACACCGGCGTGACGCTGGCCGGCGGCACGACGCTCGGCGAAGTGGCCCTGGGCGCTTCGCTGGACCTGATGCGTCCGAAGAACGCCGAAACAGGCAAGCTGCTGGCGCGCCGTGCCGAAACGCAGGCCACGCTGACCGCAGACACGCCCGTGGGCAGCTGGCGCCTGGGCGCAGAGGTGCAGCACCTGGGCAAGCGCTACGACGACGAAGCCAACACCAAGCCCTTGGCGGCCCACACGTTGCTGAACCTCACGGCCAGCACCGACATCGCCCGCGACTGGCGGCTGCTGGCGCGTGTGGACAACGCTACCGACAAGGACTACGAGTCGGTGCTGGGCTACGCCACGGCGGGCCGCAGCTTCTACCTGGGCCTGAGCTGGTCGCCCCGTTTAGTGCCGGTGCGATGACGACCGCCCGCTGTCCAGCCCTGCTGATCGCCGCGCCGGCCTCCGGTCAGGGCAAGACCACGGTCACGGCCGCGCTGGCGCGGCTGCACGCGCGGGCCGGGCGGCGGGTGCGGGTGTTCAAGTGTGGGCCGGACTTTCTGGACCCGCACTGGCACCAGCTGGCCAGTGGTCAGCCGGTGCACAACCTGGACCTCTGGCTCAACGGCGAGGCCGACCTGCGTGCCCGGCTGCACGAGGCCGCGGCGAACAGCGACCTGATCCTGATCGAAGGGGTGATGGGGCTGTTCGATGGCGATCCGAGTGCGGCCGATCTGGCGGTGAAGCTGGGCATTCCGGTGCTGGCGGTGATCGATGCCGGGTCCATGGCCGGCACCTTCGGGGCACTGGTGCACGGCCTGCGGCACTACCGCCCGGGCCTGCCCTGGGCCGGGGTGCTGGCCAACCGCGTGGCCAGCGAAGGGCACGAGAAGATGCTGCTGGCCTCGGTGCGCGGCGACGACCTGGGCGCGGCGCCGGGCAGCATCGACGCCGGCTGGCTGGGTGGGTTGCGGCGCGACGCGGGCTTTTCGCTGCCCGAGCGTCATCTCGGTTTGACCGTGGCGTCCGAACTGCCCGACGCGATGGCGCGGCTGGACGCGCTGGCCGACGCCATGGCAGCCACCCCGCTGGGCCAGCTCGATGTGGCCGGCTGGCAGCGCTGGGCCGTGCCCTTTGAGGCGCAAGCCGAACGCCCGGCGACGCCGCTGCTGAGCGGGCGCACCTTGGCAGTGGCGCGCGACGCGGCCTTCTGTTTCACCTACCCGGCCAACCTCGACACGCTGCGCGCGCTGGGGGCCGAGCTGGTGTTTTTCTCGCCGGTGGCCGACGAGGCGGTGCCGGATTGCGACGCGGTCTGGCTGCCCGGCGGCTACCCCGAACTGCACGCCGACGCGCTGGTGAAGGGCAAACGCTGCCGCGCCAGCCTCGCCGCGCATGTCGACGCCGGCAAGCCGGTCTGGGCCGAGTGCGGCGGCATGATGCCGCTGTTCGAGGGGCTGACGCTGGCCGATGGCTCGCGGGTGCCCATGTGGGGCCTGCTGCCTGGCGAGGTGGCGATGCAGCCGCGCCTGGCCGCCCTCGGCCCGCAGCGCTGGGACACGGCGCAGGGTGAGCTGCGGGGGCACACCTTCCACTATTCGTTGACCACCTCGCCGCTGGCGCCCATGGCCCACACCGTGCCGGGCGGCAAGTTCGGGCGACCCGAGGCCGTGTACGGCCAGGGCCCGGTGCGCGCGAGCTATTTCCATGCGTGGTTTGCCTCAAACCCCGAGGCGACCGCGCAACTCTTTCTGCCGGAGGCGTCGTGAGCTCCATGCTGCCCGGACCGCAACGCATCGTCTGCCTCACCGAGGAGACGACCGAGTGGCTGTACCTGCTGGGGCAGGAGGCGCGCATCGTCGGCATCAGCGGCTACACCGTGCGGCCCCGCCGCGCGCGCGAGGAAAAGCCCAAGGTCAGCGCCTTCCTGAACGCCAAGATCGACAAGATCCTTGAGCTGCGGCCTGATTGCGTGTTCGGTTTCTCCGACCTGCAGGCCGACATCGCCGCCGCGCTGATCCGCGCGGGCGTGCAGGTGACGGTGTTCAACCAGCGCAGCGTGGACGAAATTTTTTCCATGCTGTTCCAGGTCGCGGCCATGGTCGGTTGCGCCGACGAAGGTCTGGCGCGCATCGCGGCCATGCGCCAGCGCCTGGACGCCATCCGCGCCGAGGTGGCCGCGCTGGAGGCAACGGGCAAGCGCCGGCCGAAAGTGTTCTTCGAAGAGTGGGACGAGCCGCACATCAGCGGCATCCGCTGGGTGTCGGAGCTGCTGGGCATTGCTGGTGGCGACGACGTGTTCCCCGAACTGGCAGTGCAGTCGCTGGGCAAGCACCGCATCATCGCGGACGGTGCGGAGATCGTGGCGCGCGCGCCCGACATCGTCATCGGCTCGTGGTGCGGCAAGAAGTTCCGCGCCGAAAAGGTGGCCGCACGGCCAGGCTGGCAGGACGTGCCGGCCGTGAAAAACGGCCAGCTGTTCGAGATCAAGTCGGCCGACATCCTGCAGCCCGGCCCGGCGGCGCTGACCGACGGGTTGGAGCAGATGCACCGCATCGTCAAGGCCTGGATGGTGGCCCATGGCTGAGGTGGCGCGCAGCACATTCATCCTCGGTGGCCAGCGCAGCGGCAAGTCGCGCCGCGCCGAGACGCTCGCGCGGCAGTGGCTGAAGGCATCGCCCGGGCACCGTGCGGTGATGATCGCCACCGGTCAGGCCTGGGACGACGAAATGCGCGAGCGCATCGCCCGCCACCAGGCCGACCGAGCGCTGCGCGTGCCGGGCATGGCGACGGTGGAGGAGCCGCTGGCGCTGGCCGACACGTTGAAGCGGCACAGCGACGCGAACACGCTCATCGTGGTCGACTGCCTGACGCTGTGGCTGACCAACCTGACGATGCCGGCCGACCCGGCGCAGGCGCTCCCCGAAGCGGCCGTGATCGCGGCGGGCGAGGACCTGTGCGCGGCCATTGCCGCAGCGCCCGGGCCGCTGGTGCTGGTGGGCAACGAGATCGGGCTGGGAGTCATTCCGATGGGGCGCGAGGTGCGCGCGTTTGTGGACACGCTGGGCCGGCTGAACCAGCAGGTGGCCGCGGCCTGCGAGCGCGTGACGCTCATGGCGGCAGGGCTGCCGCTGACTTTGAAGGACAGGACATGAACCGGATGCGCAACGCATGGCTCGCGCTGCTGGGGACCTGGATGGCCCTGGTCTGCGGCTCCGCCCAGGCGGCCCTGCAGATCACCGACGACAACGGCGTGGTGGTGAACTTCGAGCGCTCGCCGCAGCGCATCGTGAGCCTGCTGCCTTCGCTGGCCGAGACCGTGTGCGAGCTGGGCCAGTGCCAGCGGCTGGTGGGTGTGGACCGCTACTCCACGTTCCCCGCCAGCCTGACGAAGCTGCCCCAGGTGGGCGGCGGGCTGGACCCGAACATCGAGCAGATCGTGGCGTTGCGGCCCGATGCGGTGCTGATGGCCACCTCGTCCCGCGCCGGGGAACGCCTGCGCGCGCTGGGCATCAAGGTGGTGGCGCTGGAGCCCAAGACCCACGCCGATGTGCAGCGGGTGATGCTCAAGATCGGCCAGCTGCTGGAGGTGCCGGACGCGCAGCGCATCTGGCGCGCCATCGACGCCGCGGTGATGGCCGCGGCCCAGTCGCTGCCGGCCGGTGCGCGCGGCACGCGGGTGTATTTCGAGGTCAACCCCGGGCCGTACGCGGCGGGCGAAGGCTCGTTCATCGGCGAGACACTCACCCGTTTGGGCGCCAGGAACATCGTGCCGGCCTCGCTGGGGCCGTTTCCCAAACTCAACCCCGAATACATCGTGCGAGCCGACCCGGACCTGATCATGATCGGCCAGCGCAGCGTGGACGGCATGGCCCAGCGCCCGGGCTGGATGGGCATGCGCGCGATGCGCGAGCAGCGCCTGTGTGTGTTCACCACCGACGAGTCCGACACCCTGGTGCGCCCCGGGCCGCGCATGGCCGAGGGCGCCCGCCTGATGGCGCGTTGCCTGGCCGACAAGGCGGCGAAGAAAGCGGGGGCGCGTTCGTGAACGCTCGCCGGGCGTCCTGGCTGGTGGCGGCCCTTCTGCTGGCGGCCGCGGCGCTGGCCGCGCTCGGCGTGTGTGTGGGCAGCGCCGGCTTCGAGAACCTGGTCGGCCCGCTGCTGGACCCGCAGGCCGACCCGGCCGCCACCGCCATGGCGCAGCAGATCGTGTGGGAGATCCGCCTGCCGCGCACCCTGGGGGCCTGGGCCGCAGGCGCATTGCTGGGCCTTGCCGGTGCGGTGGCGCAGGGCCTGTTCCGCAACCCGCTGGCTGACCCTTTCCTGCTCGGCAGCGCCTCGGGCGCGTCCCTCGGTGTGGCGCTGGCACTCGCGGCCATGGGCGGCGGCGCCGGCATGCTGGGCGGCAGCATGATGAACGGCGGCGTCGCGGTCAGCGTGTTCTCCAGCAGCGCGCTGGTGCGCCTGGGCCTGACCGGCGCGGCCTTCTGTGGCGCGGTGCTGGCGGTGCTGATCACCTTGGTGCTTTCGCGCGGTGTGCAGCACACGCTGCGGCTGCTGCTGGCTGGTGTGGTGGTGGGCGTGGTGCTGGGCGCCATGACGCACCTGGTGCTGCTGTTCTCGCCCGAATCGCTGCAGGCCATGCAGGCCTTCATGCTCGGATCGACCAGCTTCGTGGGCTGGACCGCCTGTGTGCTGATGGCTGGTGTGTGGGTGCTGTGCACGCTGTCGGCCTGGCTGCTGGCGCGCGTGCTCGATGGCCTGAGCCTGGGCGACGCCACCGCGCGCAGCCTGGGCCTGCCGCTGGGACCCATGCGCGCCGCGCTGGTGGCCGTGCTGGCGCTGGCCACCGGCACCGCGGTGGCGCAGACCGGGTTGATTGCGTTTGTGGGCCTGGCCGCGCCGCACCTGGTGCGCTCGCTGGTCAAGACCACCAGTGCCCGCCTGATGCTGCTGGCCAGCTGCATGGGCGGCGCGCTGCTGATGGCGGCCGACACGCTGGCGCGCTGGCTGATCGCGCCGCAGGAGCTGCCGGTGGGCGTGCTCACCGCGGTGCTGGGTGGCGGTTACCTGCTGTGGCTGATGCAGCGCAACACGCGCATCTCGCGCGGAGGTGGCCTGTGAGCCTCGCCATCCAGACCTGCGACCTGAGCGCCCGCCTGGGCGACGAGCCGATCCTGCACCGCATCTCGCTGAACCTGCCCCAAGGGCGCTGGACCAGCATCGTCGGCCCCAACGGCGCGGGCAAATCCACGCTGCTGCGGTGTCTGGCAGGCCTGCTGCCGCACAGCGGTGCGGTGGCCCTGCTGGGCAGGCCGCTGGCCGACTGGCCGCAGCGCCAGCGCGCCCGCCAGCTGTCGTGGCTGGGGCAGAACGAGGCCAGTGCCGACGACCTGACGGTGTGGGACGTGGCCATGCTCGGCCGCCTGCCGCACCAGGCCTGGCTCAGCCCGCCCAGCGCACAAGACCGCGCCGCGGTGGAGCGCGCGCTGCGCGCCACCCAGGCCTGGGACTGGCGCGCCCGAGCGCTGGGCCAGCTCTCTGGCGGCGAGCGCCAGCGCGTGCTGCTGGCCCGCGCCCTGGCCGTGGAAGCCCAGGTGCTGCTGATGGATGAACCCCTGGCCAACCTGGACCCGCCGCACCAGGCCGACTGGCTGGAACTGGTGCAGGCGCTGGTGCAGGGTGGCAAGACAGTGGTCAGCGTGCTGCACGAGGTGGGCATGGCCCTGCACGCCGACGAACTGGTGGTGATGGCGCAAGGCCGCGTCACGCACCAGGGACCGTGTGCCGACGCCGCCACGCACCGCGCGCTGGAGGCCGTTTTTGACCACCGCATCGAGGTGCACGCGCTGCAAGGGCAGTGGGTGGCGCTGCCGCGGATCAACCCCTTGAAGACTTCACACCATGCAGATTGAAACCCCGCCGAGCGAAAAACCCTACGAGAAAGCCGAGGGCGAACGCCGCGGCATCGTGATCGTCAACACCGGCGACGGCAAGGGCAAGAGCACCGCCGCCTTCGGCCTGGCGCTGCGCGCCCATGGCCGCGGCAGGGCCGTCAAGATCTACCAGTTCATGAAGGTGCCGAGCGCGCGCTTCGGCGAGCACCGCATGTTCGAACAGATTGGCATCCCGATTGAAGGGCTGGGGGATGGCTTCAGCTGGAAGAGCCAGGACCTGGAGCACTCGGCCCAGCTGGCGCGCGACGGCTGGGAGAAGGCGCGCGCCACCATCCTGGGAGGCGAGCACTTCCTGGTCGTGCTGGACGAGATCACCTACCCGCTGATCTATGGCTGGCTGCCGCTGGACGGTGTGCTGCAGACCCTGCGCGAACGGCCCAGCCATGTGCACGTCTGCCTGACGGGCCGCCGCTGCCCGCCCGAGATCATCGAGCTGGCCGACACCGTGACCGAAATGACCAAAATCAAGCACGCGTTCAACGCCGGCATCCCGGCGCAGCGCGGCATTGAGGATTGACCCCTGGAGACCCCCATGAATCACATCGCTGAAGCCCCCGTGACCCTGCACCGCCCCGCCAAGCCGGCCTCCGCGACCGCGGAGCGCTGGTCCGTCGCCGACGTGCAGGCCCTGCTGGACCTGCCGCTGCCCGAACTGATGCACCGCGCGCAGACCGTGCACCGCGAGCACCACGACCCGACCCACATGGAGCTGGCGACGCTGCTGTCGATCAAGACCGGTGGCTGCCCCGAGGACTGCGGCTACTGCCCGCAGTCGGTGCACTACGAAACCGGTGTGGCGGCCAGCAAGATGATGACCGCCGAGGACGTGCGCGAAGCCGTGTTGGGCGCCAAGGCGGCCGGTGCGTCGCGCTTCTGCATGGGCGCGGCCTGGCGCGCGCCGAATGACCGCGACCTGGAGAAGGTCGAGGAGCTGGTGCGCGTGGTCAAGGACGAAGGCCTGGAGGCCTGCTGCACCCTCGGCATGTTGACTGGCGACCAGGCACAGCGCCTGAAGGACGCGGGCCTGGACTACTACAACCACAACCTGGACACCGCGCCCGAGCTGTACGGCGACGTCATCAGCACGCGCGACTACCAGGACCGCCTGGACACCCTGGGCCATGTGCGCGAGGCCGGCATCCATGTCTGCAGCGGCGGCATCGTGGGCATGGGCGAATCGCGCGCCGGCCGCGCGGGCCTGATCGCGCAGCTGGCCAACCTGGCGCCGTACCCCGAGTCGGTGCCGATCAACCACCTGGTCAAGGTGCCGGGCACGCCGCTGGCGGACGAGCCCGATCTGGACCCGCTCGAATTCGTGCGCACTGTCGCCGTGGCCCGCATCACCATGCCCAAGGCCAAGGTGCGTCTGTCGGCCGGGCGCCGGCAGATGGCCGAATCGACCCAGGCGCTGTGCTTCCTGGCCGGTGCCAATTCCATCTTCTACGGCGACAAGCTGCTGGTGACCGGCAACGCCGACGTGGAGGCCGATCAAGACTTGCTTAAGCGCATGGGCATGCACACCACCCGCGCCCACGCCTGATCTTCTGATGGACTTCGCCGGCCTGTCCACCCCCGATGCCGCTGTGCTGGCTGGCGCGGTGCTGGTCGCGCTGGCGCTGGACCGGTTGTTCGGCGAACCACCGGTGCGGTTGCACCCGGTGGTGGCCATGGGGCACTTCCTGGGTGCGGTCGGGCGGCGGGTGTCGCGTGCGGCTGGCGCGGTGCCGCGGCCGGGGGCCGAGTTCTGGCTCGGCGCGCTCGGCTGGTGTGTCGGTGCGGCGCTGGTGGCGGCTCTGGCGTTCGCCGCCGGGTGGGCGATGGAAGAGCTGCATCCGCTGGCGCAGGTGGCCCTGCTGGGTGTGCTGCTCAAACCCATGTTGTCCTGGCGCATGCTGAGCGACGAGGTGCGGGCAGTGGAAGCGGCCCTGGCCGAATCGCTGGCCGCCGGGCGCCAGCGCGTGGGCTGGCTGGTGAGCCGCGATGTGGCGGCGCTCAGCGAAACCCAGGTGCGCGAGGCGGCGGTGTCCACCCTGGCCGAAAACCTCAACGACTCGGTGCTCGCCCCCATCTTCTGGTTCGCCGTGGCCGGCCTGCCCGGCGCGGCGCTCTACCGCTTCGCCAACACCGCCGACGCCATGTGGGGCTACCGGGGCGAACGCGGTGGCCGCGACTGGACCTGGGCTGGCAAGTGGGCTGCGCGGGTGGACGACGTGCTGTCCTGGCTGCCGGCGCGCCTCACCGCGCTGCTGATCGCGCTGCCGACCATGGGCCGCGGCTGGTCGGCCGTGGTGGTCAACGCTGGCAGCACGCCGTCGCCCAACGGCGGCTGGCCCATGGGCGCGCTGGCCGTGGGCCTGGGCATCCGGCTGGGCAAACCCGGCGTATATCAACTCAACGGCCAGGGCCGGGCGCCGCGGGCCACCGACACGGCGCTTGCGCTGCGGCGCTGCGGTCAGGTGGTGGCACTGCTGTCGCTGCTGGCGGTAGGGGTGTTGGCGCTGTCGCTCAGGGGCCGGCCATGACGGCGCGCATCCACGGTGGGCCGGACGCCCAGGGCGTCGCGCGCTGGGACTTCTCCAGCAACGCCAACGCCTGCGGGCCGTGCCCGATGGCGCTGCAGGCGGTGCAACAGGCGGATGCCATGCACTACCCCGACCCGGTCTACACCCGCCTGCGCGCTGCGCTGGCGGACCTGCACGGCGTGGCGCCCTGGCGCGTGCTGCTGGCCGCCAGCACCAGCGAGTGCATCCAGCGCCTGACGGCCTGGCGCTGGCGCGCGGGCGACCGCCGATTCTGGACGCCGCCGCATGCCTACGGCGACTACGCACACGCGGCGTCTGCCTGGGGGCTGGAACGGGTGAACGATCCCGGGCAGGCACCGCTGGCCTGGCTCTGCGACCCCGGCAGCCCGCTGGGGCAGGGCGAATCGGTCGAGGCGGTGCGGACTCTGCTGAACCACACGCCGCGCACCGTGGTGCTGGACCGTGCCTACGCACCGCTGCGGCTGAGAGGCCACAGTGCGCTGGATGCTGCGCAACTGGACCGCGTCTGGCAGCTCTGGTCGCCCAACAAGGCCCTGGGCATGACGGGCGTGCGCGCAGCCTATGCGGTGGCGCCGCTGGGCGCGCGGGCCGACGTCGTGGCACTGGAGGCGCTGTCTGCGTCGTGGCCCATCGGTGCGCACGGTGAGGCCATGCTGCTGGCCTGGACCACGTCCGGGGTGCAAGACTGGGTGGCCGCGAGCCGCCACACGCTGGCCGACTGGGCGGGTGCCCTGCGCGCCATGCTGGCGGCACACGGTTGGACCTGCACGCCCAGCGACACCGCCTACGGCAGTGCCAGGCCGCCGCAACCCATTGAGGCCGCCGCCTTGCGTGAGCGGGGCATCAAGCTGCGCGACGCCACCTCGTTCGGCCTGCCGGGCTGGTGGCGGCTGAGCGCGCAGCGCCCCGACGCGCTGGCCGCTTTGGAAGCGGCCTTGTGTGCGCTTGAAACGAACGTGGAGACCTCGGAATGACCGCGGTGTGTGTGATGGTGCTGGGCACGACCAGCGGCGCCGGCAAGAGCTGGCTGACGACGGCGCTGTGCCGCCACTACGCCCGCCAGGGCCTCAAGGTGGCGCCCTTCAAGGCGCAGAACATGAGCAACAACGCGCGGGTGGTGGCCGGGGTGGCGGGTGCACAAGGCGAGATAGGAAGCGCCCAGTACTTCCAGTCGCTCGCCGCGAAAGCCGACCCAGACGTCCGCATGAACCCGCTGCTGCTCAAGCCAGAGGCCGACACGCGCAGCCAGGTGGTGCTGATGGGCGAGGTGCACCGCGCACTCAGCGACATGCCCTGGCGCGGCCGCAGCGAGACCGTCTGGCCGCACATCGCGGCGGCGCTGGACGCGCTGCGCGAAGAAAACGACGTGGTAGTGATCGAAGGCGCGGGATCGCCGGCCGAGATCAACCTGCACGCCAGCGACATCGTGAACATGCGCGTCGCGCGCCACGCCGACGCGCGCTGCCTGCTGGTGACCGACATCGACCGCGGCGGCGCCTTCGCCCACCTCTACGGCACCTGGGCCCTGCTGCCCGAGGACGAGCGCGCACTCATCAAAGGCTTCGTGCTCAACAAGTTCCGGGGCGACGCCAGCCTGCTGGCGCCCGCGCCGCAGATGCTGCAAGACCTGACCGGCGTGCCGGTGGTGGCAACGCTGCCCATGTGGTGGCAGCACGGCCTGCCCGAGGAAGATGGCGTCTTCGATGACAAGACACGCGCGGCGGGTGCGGTGCAGACCACCATCGCTGTGATTGCCTGGCCGCGCATCAGCAACCTCGACGAGTTCCAGCCGCTCAAGAACGTGCCGGGCGTGCGCCTGGTCTGGGCGCGCACGCCGGCCGACTGCGCGGGCGCGGACTGGATCGTGCTGCCCGGTTCCAAATCGACCGCGGCCGACCTGGCCTGGCTGCGCGCGCAGGGGCTGGACCAGGCCGTGGCCCATCACGCGGCACAGGGCCGGGCGGTGCTGGGCATCTGCGGCGGGCTGCAGGTGCTGGGCGAGGCGCTGATCGACACCCATGGCATCGACGGCAACGCACCCGGCCTGGGCCTGCTGCCGCTGGTGACGGCCTTCGACGCCGAGAAAACCGTGCGCCGGACGACGGCGGCGTTCGGTGAACTTGGTGGCGCGTGGCAGGCGCTCTCGGGTGTCACCGCCGCCGGCTACGAAATCCACCACGGGCAGACCGCGCAGCACCCGGCCATGGCCGCCAAGGGCGACATCGCCCGCGAAGTGATGCCCGGCCTGGCCTGGCAGAACGCGGCGGGCAACGTGCTGGGCTGCTACCTGCACGGCCTGTTCGAAGACCCGGCGGTGCTGCGCGCGCTGTTCGGCGCCCGTGTGCCCACGCTGGACACCGTGTTCGATGGGCTGGCTGATTTTCTTGAACAACATGTCGAGCCCGGTGTGCTCGATGCCCTCATTCACAAGGACTGAACCATGCATTTCCCAATCCCCGTCCTCGACGACGTCACCCAGACCGAGCTGGCCGCGCGCCTGCAGCACCTGCTGGACAACAAGACCAAGCCGGTCGGCTCCCTGGGCCAGATCGAGCGCCTGGCGCAGCGCATCGGCCTCATCCTGGGCAGCGAGGCGCCCGAGCTGCGGGACCCGCAGCTGGTGGTGTTCGCGGGTGACCACGGCCTGGCCGCACGCGGCGTCTCGGCCTACCCGAGCGACGTGACCTGGCAGATGGTCGAGAACTTCCTGGCCGGCGGCGCGGCCGTGAGCGTGCTGGCCCGGCAGAACGGCATCGGTCTGACAGTGGTCGACTGCGGCGTGCGGCACGACTTTGCGCCGCGCCCCGGCCTGGTCATCAACAAGGTGGCGCCCGGCACCGCCGACGCACTGGAAGGCCCGGCGATGAGCACCGCCCAGTGCAATGTCGCCATCGCCAGCGGCGCCGCGCTGGTGAAGGACCTGCCGGGCAACGCGCTGCTGCTGGGCGAGATGGGCATCGGCAACACCTCGGCGGCTTCGCTGCTGATGAGCCGCCTGGCCGGGCTCGACATCGTGGACTGCACGGGCGCGGGCACCGGGCTCGACGCCCCCGCGGTGCAGCGCAAGATCGGCATCCTGCGCCAGGTGCTGGCGCGCCACCCGGACGCGAAGGCCCCGCTGGACGCGCTCGCGGCCTTCGGCGGTTTCGAGATCGCCACCATGGTCGGCTCGGTGCTGCAGGCCGCGGCCGAGCGGCGTGTGATCGTGGTCGACGGCTTCATTGCCAGTTCGGCCGTGCTGGTGGCCAGCGCGCTGCAACCCGCCGTGCTGCAGCGCTGCGTGTTCGCCCACCAGTCGGGCGAGCGCGGTCACGCGCTGATGCTGGCACACCTGAAAGCCGAGCCTCTGCTGGACCTTGGCCTGCGCCTGGGCGAAGGTTCCGGCGCCGCGCTGGCCTGGCCGCTGCTGATGAGCGCCTGCGCCATCCTGCGCGAGATGGCCAGCTTCGATTCGGCCGGCGTGTCGCGGCAGGACAGCGCCGAAACGGCGGTACGCTGAGGGCATGGCCTTCATCCGTCATTTCCTCATTGCCGTCCAGTTCTTCACCCGCATCCCGGTCACCGGGCGGCTGGCGGACTGGGTGGGTTTTTCGCCGGCCATGCTGCGCGCCAGCGCGGCGCATTTCCCCGGCGTGGGCTGGGTGGTGGGGCTGCCCACTGCGGTGGTGTTTGCCGCGGTCTGGTGGTGGCTGCCGGCGCAGCCTGCCGCGCCCTGGGTGGCGGCGCTGCTGAGCACCGTGTTCAGCGTGCTGCTGACCGGTGCGTTCCACGAGGACGGGCTGGCCGACCTCGCCGATGGCCTGGGCGGTTCGTCGAACCGCGAGCGCGCGCTGGAGATCATGAAGGACTCGCGCATCGGCAGCTTCGGCGCCATCGCGCTGGTGCTGGCGCTGTTCTCGAAGGTGGCGGTGCTGGCCCTGATCGCACAATCGGGCGGGGCGCTGGTGGCCGCGGTGGCGCTGTTCGCCGGCCACGTCACCTCGCGCCTGATGCCGCTGTTCGTCATCCACACGATGCAGCACGTGGGCGACACGCCCAGCTCCAAATCCAAGCCGCTGGCCGAGAGCATCGGGCGCGGCGCGCTGGCGGTGGGCGTGCTCTGGTGGGCGCTGGCCATGGGCCTGGTGGTGGCGCTGCTGCCCTCGGTGCGCTGGGCGCAGGCGGTGCTGGGCGCGCTGCTGGGGCTGCTGTGGATGGGCCGGCTGCTGCGCCGGCGGCTGCAGGGTTTCACGGGTGACGGGCTGGGCGCCACGCAGCAGGTGAGCGAGATCGCGTTCCTGTTCGCGCTGTCGCTGTCCCTCCCCGCCGCGGCGCCATGAAGCTCTGGCTGCTGCGCCATGCACGGGTGGTGCTGCCGCCGGGCCTGTGCTACGGCGCCAGCGACGTGCCGGCCGACCAGGCCCTGACCGCCGAGGCGGCGCAGGCCATCGCACCGCTGCTGCCGATCGGCCTGCCGGTGCGGGTGTCGGACCTGGGGCGGGCGCAGCAGCTGCACCAGGCCTTGCGGGCGCACCGCCCCGACCTGGGCGTGGCACAGACCGACCCTCGCATCCGCGAGATGGACTTCGGCACCTGGGAGCAGACCGCCTGGGACGCCGTGCCCCGCACCGCGTTCGACACCTGGATGGCCGACTTCGCCCTGCACCGCTTCGGCGGCGCCGAGAGCGTGCACGAGCTGATGGACCGGGTGGCCGACGCGCTGGACGACACCCGCGGGGCCGTGGGCGAGGGCGGCGAGGCGCTGTGGATCACCCACGCGGGCGTGATCCGGTCGGTGATCTGTGTGGCGCAGCACGGGCGCCGACCCGTCGTATCGGCCGCTCAATGGCCGCGTGAAGCACCACAGCCGGGCGAATGGATGGTGCTCGAGGTCTGAGGCGCAGGTCCGCCGGGAGAGGGCACACTCGGGCCTATGGATGGTTCCCGTTTCGCGTCGTTCAGCCCGGTTGACCGCATGAAGGCACTGGCGCTGGGTTTGCTGCTGCTGGCGGCCGGGGTGTACGTGGGCGCCACGCTGATGGAGCCGCGCCACGTCGCATGGGGCTATGTCGCGGCAGCGGCCGAGGCCGCGATGGTGGGGGCGCTGGCCGACTGGTTTGCGGTCGTCGCCCTGTTCCGCCATCCGCTGGGACTGCCCATACCGCACACGGCGATCATCGTGTCCAACAAGGACCGTCTGGGCGCGCAGCTGGCGCGGTTTCTCGGCACGCACTTCCTCACCGCCGAGCATGTGCAGCCCATGCTGGCGCGCTGGGACCTGGCGCGAGAGCTGGGACAGTGGCTGGAACAGGCCGAATCGGCCCAGCGGGTGGGGCGCTGGGTGCAGCAGGCCACCCCCGCCGTGCTCGGCGCCCTGGACCAGAGCGATGTCCGGCAATGGATCGCCGGCCTGGCGCAGCGTCTGTTGCGGCAGGTGGATGTGGCCACACTGGGCGGTCAGGCGCTGGCCGCGCTCACCCGCGACGGGCATCACCAGCAGTGGTTGGACGGTCTGCTGCAGCAGATGGCGCGATGGGCGGAGCAGGCGTCGGTGCAGGAGCAGCTCACCGATCGCATCGCGCGGGAACTCAAGGAGCTCAAGTACGTCGGACTCGACCAGATGGCTGCCCGCCTGGCCACGCGCAAGCTGGTGGCCGCGCTCACGCACACGCTCTCCGACGTGGCGGCCGACCCGGCGCACGAGTTGCGCCGCCGTTTCGACGACTGGATGGCCGACGCCATCGAGCGTCTGCAGACCGACGCCGACTGGCAGCAGCGGGTGGCGGTCTGGCGCGATGCCTGGCTGGACCAGCCGCAGTGGAATCAGCCGATCGAGGCCTGGTGGCACGAGGTGTTGAAGCGCCTGCGCGAGGAAGCGGCCCGGCCCGAGTCCGACCTGGGAGCCCGCTGCGCGCAGGTGGCGCAGGCGGCGGGCCGGCAACTGCTGGCCGATGATTCCTTGCGCGACTGGCTCAACACGCAGGCGCACCAGGTGCTGCTGCGCGTGCTGGAGGCCAGCCGCGAAGCCATCGTCGGCTTCGTGGCGCAGCGCGTGCAGGTCTGGGATGCGCAGGACATGAGCCGCGTGCTGGAAGAGCACATCGGGCGCGACCTGCAGTTCATCCGCATCAACGGCACCCTGGTGGGCGCGCTGGTGGGGCTGCTGCTGCACGCGCTCACGCAGGCACTGCTGTGAGCGCCGGTACCTGGGCAGGCGGGCCTCAGCCCGTCGTCTTGGGTCTGAAGTCGCAGCAGGCCGACACGGCGCACTGGTGGCACAGCGGCTTGCGCGCCTGGCACACGTAGCGGCCGTGCAGGATCAGCCAGTGGTGTGCGTCCACCAGGTACTTCGCGGGGATGCGTTGCAGCAGCTGCTGCTCCACCGCCAGCGGCGTTTTGCCAGGCGCCAGACCGGTGCGGTTGCCGACGCGGAAGATGTGCGTGTCCACCGCCATGGTCGGTTCGCCGAAGGCCACGTTGAGCACCACGTTGGCCGTCTTGCGGCCCACGCCGGGCAGGGCTTCGAGTGCCTCGCGCGTGCGCGGCACCTGGCCGCCGTGGCGTTCCACCAGGATGCGGCAGGTCTCCATCAGGTGTTTCGCTTTGCTGCGGTACAGGCCAATGGTCTTGATGTACGACTCCAGACCGTCGAGGCCCAAGTCCAGGATCTGCTGCGGCGTGTGGGCGACCGGGAACAGACGGCGCGTGGCCTTGTTGACCCCCACGTCGGTGGCCTGGGCCGAGAGCAGCACGGCGGCCAGCAGCTCGAACACGCTGGTGTATTCAAGTTCGGTGACGGGTTGCGGGTTCGCGGCCTGGAGGGTGGCGAAGAAGGTCTCGATCTGCGCGGGTGTCATGCCGCGCAGTGTAGTTCCGGGCAGGGCGCTACCATTTCGCCACCTTTCCATTCCTCTTCAGAGACATTCGCATGAGCTTTGCCATTCCGTTTGCCGACCGCCTGAACAACGTCGAAACCTCCGCCATCCGCGAACTCTTCAAGCTGCTGGGCAGGCCCGGCATCATCAGCTTTGCCGGGGGCTTTCCCGACAGCGCCATGTTCGATGTGGACGGCATCCGCGAAGCCGTCAATGCTGCGCTGACCGAAGAAGCCGGGGGCGCCCTGCAGTACGGCGCGACCGAGGGCTACAACCCGCTGCGCGAACAGCTCGCCGCCTTCATGACCAGCAAGGGCAGCCAGGGCGTGACGGCGAACGACCTGATCGTCACCACCGGCAGCCAGCAGGCGCTGGATCTGCTGGGCAAGACCCTCATTTCCCCCGGCGACAAGGTGATCGTCGAAGGCCCGACCTTCCTGGCCACCATCCAGTGCTTCCGCCTGTACGGCGCCCAACTCGTGACGGCACCGGTGGACGGGCAGGGCGTGGACACCGACCGACTCGAGAAACTCATCGTCGAACACAAGCCCAAGTTCATCTACCTGATTCCCACCTTCGGCAACCCCAGCGGCGCCATGCTCAGCCTGGAGCGCCGCAAGCGGGTGCTGGAATTGGCGGTGCAGCACAACGTGCTGGTGGTGGAAGACGACCCGTACGGCGACCTGTACTTCGGCGACGCGCCGCCGCCCAGCCTGCTGGCCCTGAGCGCCAGCGTGCCCGGCAGCCGCGAGCGCCTGGTGCACTGCGGCTCGCTGTCCAAGGTGCTGAGCCCCGGCCTGCGCGTGGGCTGGATGGTCGGCCCCGCCGAGCTGCTGGCCAAAGCCACCATGTGCAAGCAGTTCAGCGACGCCCACACCAGCACCTTCGCCCAAGCCACGGCGGCGCAGTACCTCAAGGCCGGCCGCATGCCCGCCACCCTGGCCAAGGTGCGCGCGGTCTACGCCGAGCGCGCTGCCACCATGGGCAACGCCCTGCGCCGCGAACTGGGCGACGCGATTGAGTTCGTGCAGCCACAGGGTGGTCTGTTCGTCTGGGCCCGCCTCACGGGCGCGGGCGGCAAGGTGGCCGATGGCGGTGAGCTGGCCAAACGAGCCATCGAAAAGGGCGTGGCCTTTGTGCCGGGTGCGCCGTTCTACGCGAACAACCCCGACAACGCGACCCTGCGCCTGTCGTTTGCGACGGTGGGGCTGGACAAGATCGAAGAAGGCGTGAGCCGGCTGGGTTCTGCCGTCTGAGCCTGATTGCCGGCGGATAGGCCGCGGGGTCTGCCGCCGGCGGGCTCAGGCCCCGGGCATCCGGGACCGGAGCAGGCTGTCGGGCAGGGTGCCCCGGAACATGGGGCGCAGCGATTCCAGCGCGCGGATCGCGTGCGGTTCGTTGTGGCGCTGGCAGAGATCGGCGTACAGCTCGGCCCGTGCGTACCACAGGCCTTCCGCATCGCGGGTGTGGTGCAGCCGCTGGTGCAGCCGGGGGTTGCTCAGGCGTCCGTCCTCACCATGCAGGCGCAGCATGGCAAGGCGGATGCGCGCCACGTCGGCGTCGTTGTGGCGGACCTTCTCGACGCCCAGCAGCGACCCCAGGCCTTCGCGCAAGGTGCTGGACAGGGTCGAGAGGGTGGACAGAGGCCCTTGGAATACGGAATGCTGGCGGCTCACCCGGCCAGATT
The DNA here is from genome assembly GCF_002025745.1 of Hydrogenophaga sp. H7. NCBI lineage: Bacteria > Pseudomonadati > Pseudomonadota > Betaproteobacteria > Burkholderiales > Comamonadaceae > Hydrogenophaga > Hydrogenophaga sp. H7. The sequence goes on from NZ_MCIC01000015.1 coordinate 339,284, forward strand.
ACCCAATCTGAGGAGGGTTTTTGCGCCGCTGCCTGAAACGCTTTGTAGTCCTGTTACAGGTCGGCCCGCTCAGGCACCCGTACTCAGTCGCCGGTGAACTGGGTGGCGTTCTTGCCCTGGAACGGCTGGTAGAAGGCCTTGATGCGCACCATGTCGGCGTCGATGTCGCCCGTCGGCTCGAACACCGGGCCCAGGCCGCTGCGTTTGGTCGCGTAGTCCATGTAGGCCAGGATGATGGGCACCCGGGCGGTGGTGGCGATGTAGTAGAAGCCGGTCTTCCAGTAGCGCGTCTTGCTGCGCGTGCCCTCGGGCGGCACGATCAGCTGCAGCGGGCCGTCGGCGTCCTGGATCGCCTGGGCCGAGGCGGCGACCAGGTTGTTGGACTTCGAGCGGTCGACCGCGATGCCGCCGAGCCAGCGCATCAGACCACCGAACGGGAAACGGAAGATGCTGGCCTTGCCCATCCAGTAGGGGTTCAGGCGCAGCGCGAACGCGACCATCAGGGTGTAGGGCAGGTCCCAGTTGCTGGTGTGCGGGGCGGCGATGAAGACGCTCTTGGCGGCACTGGGCGGCAGGTGGCCTTCGACGGTCCAGCCGGTGAGCCGCAGGAAGCCGGTCGACATCGCTCGCAGCAGGGGAGCGACCACCGGGGTGGTGAAGATGGTGCGGTGCATGGCGTGCGCTATTGTCGGTGACGCGGGCGCGACCGCCCTTGATCTGCGCCAAGCTACCATCGCCCGCTCGAATCACCCGAGGAGACCGCGACATGACGCAGACGCTGACCGTGCAGGACATCAAGGTCCTGATCGACGGCCAAGGACCGACCGTGGTCATGCTGCACGGCTGGCCCGATTCACCCGCGCTGTGGGACGGGTCGGTGGCAGCGCTGCGGGACGGCTACCGCTGCGTGCGCTTCGCGCTGCCGGGCTACGACCTGGGCCGGCCGCCGCGCCCGGTGTCGGTGGATCAGATGTGCCAACTGGTGGCGGCCATCGTCGATGAGGTCAGCCCCGATCAGAAGGTGACCCTGATGCTGCACGACTGGGGCTGCTTCTTTGGCTATGAATATGCCGCGCGGCACACGGACCGGGTGTCCCGGGTGGTGGCCGCCGACATCGGCGACACCAACACCGGCGCTTACCTGAAGTCGTTGACCGCCAAAGAAAAGGCCATGATCGCGGGCTACCAGCTCTGGCTGGCCGTCGCCTGGAAGCTAGGGCCACTGCTGCCTGGTCTGGCCAACCGCATGACGCGCTGGATGGCTCGCACCATCGGCTGTCGCACCCCTGCGGCCGAAATCGCCTGGCAGATGAACTACCCCTACGCGATGCAGTGGTTTGGCACGCTGGGTGGCCTGCGCGGCGTGGCGCGGGTCGACAAGGTGTTCGGCCCGACGCTGCCCACGCTGTTCTTCTTCGGCAAGCGCAAGCCGTTCATGTTCCATTCCGCGCGCTGGCTGGCGCAACTCGCCACCACGCCGGGCAGCGCGGCCCATGGCCTGGACGCCGGGCACTGGCTCATGAAGCAGAAGCCCGAACAGTTCAACCGCACGGTGCGCGACTGGCTGGACCGTGCGCACGCCGCGACATGAACCCGTCCGAACTGGAGCGCTTGCTGACCGTAGAGATGCCCTATGGCAAGTACAAGGGCCGGGCGATTGCCGACCTGCCGGGGCAGTACCTCAACTGGTTCGCGCGCGAGGGTTTCCCGAAGGGCGAGCTGGGGCGCTTGATCGCCCTGATGCACGAAATCGACCACAACGGCCTGGGTGCGCTGCTCACGCCGCTGCGCCACCGCCGGCCGTCTAAGGCGCGCGGGTCCTGAGCGCCTCGTGCACCACGGCCGCGGCCCAGGCGTCGTTGGCCGCGTAGACCAGCTGGCCCTCGGTCAGGCGGGGGTTGGCCCAGTTGGACGTCGCGGCCTTCTTGGACTTGATGAAGCGCTGCCCGAACAGCACCGCCACCGCACCCTTGACGCCCATGTCCTTGCGGTAGCCGCTCGCGCGGAACAGGTGGTTGAGCTCGATCACCCCGACCGGCTCCACGCCCAGCTTGGCGCGGATGCGCTTGGTGTCGTCGCCCAGACCGAAGCCGGCCTTGCTGTGTCCGGCCTCGGCCATCACCTGCGCGGCCAGGTCGCGGCTGGCGGGGTCGTGCAGCTGGAACACCCAGGCCTGCTCCGTCGTGGCCAGCTGCAGGATGTGCGGCCCGTCGGACACCTCGCCCTGCACGAAGGTGGGCTTGCTCTCGGTGTCGAAACCCCAGTGGGGGTGGTCGCGCAGCGCCGCCACCGCCTCGCGCGCGGCCGCGGCGGTGTTCACCAGCGCGATGCGGTCCAGGCCCAGGCGGGGAAATTCGGGCAGGAGGGCGATGTCGTCCTTGCTCGGTGTGGTGCGGGTGGTGTTCATGGGCAGGAGGTCGGGGCGGCGCGGGATAATCGGGCATTGTGCCTGCCGCCCCGCCATGACCTACACCCTCAAGCTCCACGTGCCCGACGACACGCCGCCGGGCCAGCGCCAGGCCGCTGAACGCCTGTTCCGCGATGCGCTGGAGGCGGCGCTGGGCGATGCGGCGCTGGTGGCGCCGGTCTACCGCGCCTATCTGGGCATCGTCGCGCAGCACGGCGAGACGCCCGACCCCGAGGCGCTGACGGTCGAGGAGCGCACGGTGCTGGAGCACTGGCAGATGGCCGAAGCCGCGGCTCTGGAGGCTGTGTTCGGCCCGCACCGCCACCTGGACGAAGGCGGCTACGACATCGTGCTGCCCGCATAATCCGGGTCCGTTTCACGTCCTGCCGGGGCGAACGCACCCAACCCAAGGACATCCATGAGAAAAACCTACCCGCTGCGCCCCGAGGGCAAGCACCCCGACCGCGTGCTCGACGCCGTCAAGCACGACATCCGCAAATACCAGAAGCGCGAACGCCGCCGCGATCTGCCCGAGGGTGCGGACTTCTGGGACTTCGACTGCCGCTTCGGCGCCGACAAGGACAGCGCGCAGGTGGTGCATCCGGGCGAGCTGATGAACCTGCTGGACGCGCTGGCCAAGGACGGCGCCACGCAGTGTTATGTGGAGCTGCTGGCCAAGCCCGGCGTGCGCAAGCCGCGCCCGGCGGGTACGGCGCCCGAAGCTGCCGGTGAACAGACCAGCGACGAAGAGTAAGGGGTTTCGCCGCCGGGCCGCCCCAAGGCGAAACGCACCCCCTCAGGGGGCAGCGACCCGCGAAGCGGCGGAGCGTGGGGGCTACGGTTTCGCTGCCTGTGCGCGCAGCTTGTCTTTTTTGCTCGGCCGCTTGCCCTTGACTCCGCCGTTGCCTGGCGCGGGCGGTGGCGGCGTTTCGGTCGGCTCGAAGCCTTCCACCGTTTCCAGCGGCAGGCTCAGGCCCTGGCGCTTCTCGATCAGGTGCCAGTGCGCCAGTTGCGCAGCGGTCACGAAGCTGACCGCCAGGCCGGCCTGACCCGCTCGGGCGGTGCGCCCGATGCGGTGCAGATGGTCCACCGCCGAGCGCGGCAGGTCGAAGTTCACCACCACCGGCAGACCGTCGATGTGGATGCCGCGCGCGGCCAGGTCGGTCGTCACCAGCACGTCCCAGCGCCCGGCCTTGAACTCGCCCAGCGTGGTCTGGCGTGCGCCCTGGCTCAGTCCGCCATGGAAGGCGGTGGCGTAGACCTCGCCGTGGTGCAGCTTGTTGGCTAGGCGCTCGGCCGCGTACTGCGTGGCCACGAACACCAGCACCGGCTTCCAGCCCTCGGTTTTCATCAGCTGCCGCAGCAGCTGGGTGCGCCGTTTCTCGTCGACCGCAAAGGCGCGCTGCTGCACCAGCGGTGCGTCGGCGTCATCGTCCGGCGTTGGCACGTCCACCCGCACCGGGTCGTGCAGCAGCTGCAGCGCCATGGTTTCGACCGCCGGTGGCACGGTGGCGGAGAACAGCAGGTTCTGGCGCTGCGTCGGCAGCAGGCCCCGCACACGCGCCAGTTCGTCGGCGAAACCCAGGTCGAGCAGGCGGTCTGCCTCGTCCAGCACCAGCAGATCCACCGAATCCAGCCGCAGGCCGTTGTGGTCCACCAGGTCCAACAGCCGGCCAGGGGTGGCGACCACCACGTCGGCGCCACCGCGCAGCGCCATCAGCTGCGGGTTGATCGAGACGCCGCCGAAGGCGACGACCAGCTTCGGGCGCCGGGGCAGCGCCTGCGCCAGCGAGCGCAGCACCTCGCCGACCTGCGCGGCCAGCTCGCGCGTGGGCACCAGCACGAGTGCCCGCGTGCGGCGCGGCCCGGTGTCCGCCCGGTCCAGCCAGCGCTGCAGCAGGGGCAGGGCGTAGGCGGCGGTCTTGCCCGAGCCGGTGCGGGCGCTGGCCAGCAGGTCTCGGCCGGCAAGCACCGGCGGGATGGCCTCGGTCTGGATCGGGGTGGGGGCGGCAAAACCCAGGTTGGCAGCGGCCTGGGCGAGAGCGGGCTCAAGGCCCAGAGAGAAAAACGGCATGGGGCGATTGTCGGCGACGCGCTACGATCCCGGCCCATGAAATCACGAGCTTCTTCCGGTGGCCTGGTCTATTCGACCGAATCGGGCCGCATGTGCCCCGGCTGCCGCCAGCCGGTGGCGGCCTGCCGCTGCGGCGAACCCGCTGTACCCAAGGGCGATGGCGTGCTGCGCGTCTCGCGCGAGACCAAGGGCCGGGGCGGCAAGGCCGTGACCGTGGTCAAGGGGGCGCTGCTCGATGCGGCGGGTCTGGCGGCGCTGGGCAAGCAGCTGCGCACGCTCTGCGGCACCGGCGGCACGGTGAAAGATGGCGTGATCGAGGTGCAGGGTGACCACGTCGAACGCGTGATCGAGGCGCTCAAGGCCCAGGGCCACACGGTCAAACGCGCGGGCGGCTGAGCAGTCGCTGAGCGTTCAAGGCCAGCAGGCAGCAGGAAAAAATCCGGGTCAGCGGCTGCGCGCGAGGGTGGCGCTGGGGCTTTCGCCGTAGGCCTGCTGGTAGGCGGCGGCGAAGCGGCCGGGGTGCTCAAAACCCCATCGTGCGGCGGTCTGCAGCACGCGGGTGTCCGGGCCGGGGTGCAGCAGGTCGTGGCGCACGCGTTCCAGCCGCAGCCGGCGGATGTGGGCCATGGGCGTGGTGCCACGCTCGCGGGCGAACAGTTGCTGCACCAGGCGCACGCTGCTGTTGACCGCCCGCGCCAGGTCGGCCACGGTCAGCGGCTGGTCCAGGTGCGTTTCGATGTGATCCTCCAGTTGCCGCAGCCTGGGCACGGTCGCGCTGGCGGGCGCCCGGCTCACCGTGGCCGGCGCCCAGGCCACCCGCAGCAGCATGGCCAGCACATGGTCTTCCAGCATCGCCGTGTGCAGACCCGTCGACGGATGCTCGCCGCCCGGCTGCAGCAGCGCGGCAAGGTAGTGCATCAGCTGCCACCAGTGCGCGCCCGAACCCTGGCGCAGGTCCAGCCGCGGCGCCAGCCGCAAGGTGGCGGCCGGTTCGCTGCCGCTGATGGCCGCCGCCACGTGCAGCAGCCGCTGGCGGTCGATGCGCAGCATGAACTGGTCGCAATGGCACGACCACTCCATGCGCACCGCGTCCTGCGGCGAGATCACCGTCGCTTCGCCCACGGCGCTGAGGTGCCGCGCGTTCTGGTGCCACACCGCCGCCTCGCCGGCCAGCGGCATCTGCACCAGGAAGAAGTCGTCCAGCCGGTCCGGGTCGATGCGCACCGCGGCGCCGTGGGCCAGTCGGTTGAGCGACACCGAAGGGCCGAGCGCGCGGTGGTGCATGCGGGCACGCACCCTCTGGCGGCTGCCGATCACCGACAGGTCGTGCGGCTTGTAGATGCGCGCGATCTGGTCGCGGGTTTCGTACAGGTCGTCCGAGGCCAGCACCGACAGCGGCGCCCAAGCCGCTCCGGCGGGCGCACTGCGGTCCAGCCAGCAGGGCACGTGGACCGGGGACGGGGCGGGGCTGGGGGCCATGCGCCGCATGCTAGTGATTACCCGGGGTTTTGCACTTATCGGATACCCGGGTTCGTTTCGCGGATGGTCGTGGCGGCGGGCTGATTCCAGAATGGTCCGGTCCGCTGTTCAACCCTGTTTCATCCTTTCAGGAGATCCGCCATGAGCCTGCAAACCAAGTACCTGCTCGACGAAAACCAGATGCCCAAGTTTTGGTACAACATCCAGGCCGACCTGCCCAAGGCGCTGCCGGCCGTGCTGCACCCCGGCACGCTGCAGCCCATCGGCCCCGACGACCTGGCGCCGCTGTTCCCGATGGAACTGATCATGCAGGAGGTCAGCACCGAGCGCGAGATCGAGATTCCCGAACCGGTGCGCGACATCTACCGGCTCTGGCGTCCGGCCCCGCTGTACCGCGCCCACCGGCTGGAAAAGGTGCTCGGCACGCCGGCCAAGATCTTCTACAAGTACGAAGGCGTCAGCCCCGCCGGCAGCCACAAGCCCAACACCGCCATCCCGCAGGCCTTCTACAACAAGCAGGCCGGCGTCAAGCGCCTGACCACCGAAACCGGTGCCGGCCAGTGGGGCACTTCGCTGTCGTTCGCGGGCTCGCTGTTTGACCTCGAAGTGCTGGTGTTCCAGGTGCGCGTGTCCTACGACCAGAAGCCCTACCGCCGTGCGGTGATGGAAACCTATGGCGCGCGCTGCCTGCCGTCGCCGTCGAACCAGACCGAGTACGGCCGCAGCGTGCTGGCCCAGCGGCCCGACCATCCGGGCAGCCTGGGTATCGCCATTTCCGAAGCGGTGGAACTGGCGGTGCAGCGCGAGGACACCAAGTACGCGCTGGGCTCGGTGCTCAACCACGTGCTGATGCACCAGACCATCATTGGTCTGGAAGCCATGGAGCAGCTGCAGATGGCCGACGCCTGGCCGGATGTGGTGGTGGGTTGCACCGGCGGCGGCTCCAACTTCGCGGGCATCGCCTTCCCCTTCATCGGCCATGCGCTGCGCGGTGGTCGGAAATCGCGCATCGTCGCGGTGGAGCCCGCGGCCTGCCCGTCGCTCACGCGCGGCAAGTACGCCTACGACTTCGGCGACACCGGCCACATGACGCCGCTGACCAAGATGCACACCCTGGGCAGCACCTTCACGCCGCCGGGCTTCCACGCCGGCGGCCTGCGCTACCACGGCATGGCGCCGCTGGTCAGCCACTGCAAGGAACTGGGCCTGCTCGAAGCCACCGCCTACACCCAAGGCCAGTGCTTCGAGGCCGGCGTGACTTTTGCGCGCGCCGAAGGCATCGTGCCCGCACCCGAGGCCAACCACGCGGTCAAGGGCGCCATCGAGGAGGCCCTACGCTGCAAGCGCGAGGGCAAGAGCGAGACCATTCTGTTCAACCTCTGCGGCCACGGCCATTTCGACATGGCGGCCTACCAGAAGTACTTCGCGGGCGAGCTCAAGGACGAGCAGTACGACGAGAAGGAGCTGGCGATGGCGCTGTCCGGTCTGCCCAGCGTGCCGGAACCGGCCTGATGAACTGAAAGGGGGCGGAGGGCCTCAGCGCGCCAGCCAGAGGCGCACCCGCAGCCCCCAGCCGCTGGTCAGGCCCACGGTCGGCCAGCGCAGCTCGCCTGTTGGCGTGATCACGGCAAAGGCCGGCACGGCGCCGAAGCCCAGCGCGCCCGGGATGGCCGACTGCGGATCGACCACGGTGTGCCAGGCCAGGCCGCGCGAGGCCATATAGCGGGACACCTTCTCGGGCGGCCCGGACTGCATGGCGACGGTGATCACCGGGTGGTCCTGCGTCAGGCCGTTCACCGTGCCCTGGATGGTCTTGCAGATCGGGCACCAGTCGGCCCAGACGTAGAGGCCGATGTTCCGGCCGGGGTGAGCCGCTTGCAGCGCGGCGATCTCGGCGCGCAGGCTGCTGGGCCGCGCGCCGCCGCCCGCCAGCACCGCCAGCGGTGCGTCCAACGCCGCACCAGGCAGCGGGCCACCGGCCACATCGCGCGTCTGCCAGAGCTGCACCGCCAGCAGCACACCCGCGAACAGCGCGAGGGAGCGGATGTGGCGCTTCCAGTCGCGCCGCAGGCCCGCCGCCCACGCACGAAGGCGGCTGGACAAGCTCATGCGTGGAACAGTTCGAGCAGGCGATCCAGCCCGCCCATGTCGATGGCGACCTTGGCCTGCGCCCGCACCTTGGGTTTGGCGCGGTAGGCCACCGACAGCCCGGCCACGCTCATCATCTCCAAGTCGTTGGCGCCGTCGCCCATGGCGATCGCCTGCGCCGGCGAGCAGCCGATCAGGCTGCAGGTGCGCAGCAGGGTTTCCTTCTTCATCGCGCCGTCGCAGATGTCGCCCCAGCTCTGGTCCAGCATGCGGCCGGTGAGCTGGCCGTTCACGATCTCCAGCTGATTGCTGCGCGCGAAATCGAGCGCCAGGCGGTCGCGCAGGCGCTCGGCGAAGTAGGTGAAGCCGCCGCTGACCAGCAGCACCTTCAGCCCGGCGGCCTTGCAGGCCAGCACCAGCTCGGCCGCACCGGGGTTCAGGCGCAGGCGCGAGCGGTAGACGTGTGCCAGGTGTTCCTCGGTCACGCCTTTGAGCAGGGCGACGCGCTGGCGCAGGCTCTCCTTGTAGTCGGTGATCTCGCCGCGCATCGCGGCCTCGGTGATCGCCGCCACTTCGGCCTTGCGGCCCGCGGCGTCGGCGATCTCGTCCACGCATTCGATGTTGATCAGCGTGGAGTCCATGTCGAACGCGATCAGTTTGAAGTCGCGCAGGTTCAGGGGCGGCTGGACGCCCTGCACGGTCAGGCCGGGGGCGAATTCGATGGAGGAAGTCATCCCGGAATTATCGCGGGAGCCGGGATGACGCCCCGATCAGGACTTGGCCGCCGGCAGCACCTTGGAGATGGTGCCGATCTGCTTGCGCAGGTCCGGCCCCACCAGATCGGCCACCGACTGCTGGTCGCTGGTGACGGTCAGGCCCTGGGCCTGCAACTTGGCCTTGAGGTCCTCGGTGCTGGTGCCGGCGACCTGGGCCAGCACGGTGATCGGGGCCTTGGCGAGCGCACGGACCGGCGGCGCGAAGCCGGGTTCGCTGCCGCTGCTGCCGCCGGCCGGGATGAAGCTGAGTGCCAGGATCAGCGCGAAAGAGCCGATGACCACCCGGCCGGTGGTCTGCTTCAGATAGCGCTTGAACGCCGGCATGTTCAGCAGCACGTGCAGGCCGACACCGATCACCATGGCCCAGCTCAGCCACTCGTGCGCGGTCTTGTTCAGGCCCGAGTCGAGGTGAAAGAACATCAGCACGCCGGTGACGGCGGACAGCAAAAAGGCGCCCATGACGACGGGCGTGATCCAGGGGCGTTGGGCGGACAGGTTCATTGTTTTCTTCCTTCAAGTTGAAAGCTCCGATGCTGGAGCCTCTGTGTTGAAGTCTGGTCGCCGCTGTGTGAACGGCTGGTGAACGTCGGCCGGTGCTGCTCCTGTTTTTGATGCAGATCAAGCCGCGCCGGCAGTGGCTTCCGTCTTCAGCGGCTGGCCCAGCGAGCGCAGCACGTCGCGCACCATCTGCACCCGGTCCTTGACCTCGGGCAGGGCGCGCTCGATGCGCAGCTTCTCGTTGCCGGCCAGCTTGATGTGCCGGTTCTTCTGGATGAGCTCGATGATGCGCATCGGCTCGATCGGCGGGTTGGGGCGGAACGTGATGTTGATGACACCCGGCGCGGCATCGACCTTGACCACGCCGTAAGGAGCTGAAAGCACGCGCAGACGGTGCACATCGATCAGGGTCTGCGTCTGCGGTGGCAGCTTGCCGAAGCGGTCCACGATTTCTTCGAGCAGGCCGTCGACCTGGTCGGCCGTCTTGGCCGTGGCGAGCTTCTTGTAGAAGGAGAGGCGCAGGTGCACGTCGCCGCAGTAGTCGTTGGGCAGCAGGGCGGGGGCGTGCAGGTTGATGTCGGTGGTCACCGACAGGGGCGACAGCAGGTCCGGCTCGCGCCCTGCCTTGAGCGCCTTGACGGCCTCGCTCAGCATCTCGTTGTAGAGCTGGAAGCCGACCTCGAGCATGTTGCCGCTCTGGTTTTCGCCCAGCACCTCGCCGGCGCCGCGGATCTCCAGGTCGTGCATGGCCAGGTAGAAGCCGCTGCCGAGTTCCTCCATTTGCTGGATCGCGTCCAGCCGCTGCGCGGCCTGCTTGGTCAGGCCCTCGATGTCCGGGACCAGCAGGTAGGCGTAGGCCTGGTGGTGGCTGCGGCCGACGCGGCCGCGCAGCTGGTGCAGCTGGGCCAGGCCGAACTTGTCGGCGCGGCTCATCACGATGGTGTTGGCCGTGGGCACGTCGATGCCGGTCTCGATGATGGTCGAGCACAGCAGCAGGTTGTAGCGCTGCGCCACGAAGTCGCGCATCACGCGCTCCAGGTCGCGCTCGGGCATCTGGCCGTGCGCGATGGCGATGCGCGCTTCGGGCAGGATTTCTTCGAGCTTCTGCTTGCGGTTCTCGATGGTCTCGACCTCGTTGTGCAGGAAGTAGACCTGACCACCGCGCTTCAACTCGCGCAGCACAGCCTCGCGGATCACGCCCGTGCCTTCGTTGCGCACAAAGGTCTTGATGGCCAGGCGGCGCTGCGGCGCAGTGGCAATCACGCTCAGGTCGCGCAGACCCTCCAGCGCCATGCCCAGCGTGCGCGGGATCGGTGTGGCGGTGAGCGTCAGCACATCCACCTCGGCGCGCAGCTGCTTCATCGCCTCCTTGTGGCGCACGCCGAAGCGGTGTTCCTCGTCAATGATGAGCAGGCCCAGGTTCTTGAACTGGGTCTTCTCCGACAGCAGCTTGTGGGTGCCGACCACGATGTCCACGCTGCCGTCGCTGATGCCCTTCATCGCAGCGGTGATTTCCTTCTGTGAGCGGAAGCGGCTCATCTCCGCCACCTTCACCGGCCACTTGGCAAAGCGGTCCACCAGAGTCTGGTAGTGCTGCTCGGCCAGCAGGGTGGTGGGCGCCAGAAACGCCACCTGCTTGCCGCCGGTGACGGCCACAAACGCAGCGCGCAAGGCGACCTCGGTCTTGCCGAAGCCCACATCGCCGCAGACCAGGCGGTCCATGGGCTGCGGGCTGATCATGTCCTGGATCACGGCGTGGATCGCGGCCTTCTGGTCGGCCGTCTCTTCGAAGCCGAAGTCGTTGGCGAAGATCTCGTAGTCCTGCGCCGAGAAGCGGAACGCATGGCCCTGGCGGGCGGCGCGGCGGGCGTAGATGTTCAGCAGCTCGGCGGCGGCGTCGCGCACCTGCTCGGCCGCCTTGCGTTTGGCTTTTTCCCACTGGCCACTGCCCAGCTTGTGCAGCGGCGCCTCGTCGGCGCTCACGCCGGTGTAGCGGCCGATCAGGCTGAGCTGGCTCACCGGCACGTAGAGCACGGCCTTGTCGGCGTATTCGAGGTGCAGGAACTCCTGCAGCGCGGGCGTGCCGTCGGGGTTCTTGTCCCCCATGTCCATGTTGATGAGGCCGCGGTAGCGCCCGATGCCGTGAGCGCTGTGCACCACCGGGTCGCCCACGTTGAGCTCGCTCAGATCCTTGATCAGCGCATCGACGTCGCTGACCTGTTCCTGCTTCTTGCGTCGGCGCGTGGTCGGGCCGGCGGCGAACAGTTCGGTCTCGGTGACGAAGTCGATGCCGGCTTCCAGCCAGGAGAAGCCCACTGTCAGGCCCGCGGTGGCGATGCCGACCTTTTCGTCGCTGGTCTGGAACTCGGCCAGCGAATCGAAGGCCGGCGGGTTCAGGCCACTGGCGCGCAGGAAATCCAGCAGGCTCTCGCGCCGTCCGTCGCTCTCGGCCAGCAGCAGCACCCGGTGGGCGGTGTTGCGGATGTGGCCGTGCAGGCGCGACAGCGGGTCTTCGGCACCACGCACCGCGGCCAGCTCGCCCAGCTTCTGCGCGAACGCGTTGTCGGCGATGTCTTCCACCGCGGGCCGGATCGCCAGTTGGGCATGCGCATTGGCCTCGCCGTAGAACTGCTCTATCGACAGGAACAGGCTCTCGGGCGGCAGGGCGGGGCGGTCGGGGTCGCCCTTGACCAGGCGGTACCGGTCCTGCGTGTCCCGCCAGAAGCGCTGGAAGGCGGGCTCCAGGTCGCCGTGCAGCACCACCGTGGCTTGCACGCCGAGGTAGTCGAAGACCGTGGCGGTCTCTTCAAAGAACAGGGGCAGGTAGTACTCGATGCCGGCGGTAGCCACGCCGTTGCCCATGTCCTTGTAGATGCGGCTCTTGGTCGGATCGCCTTCAAGCAATTCGCGCCAGCGGCTGCGGAAGCGCGCGCGCGCCGCCTCGTCCATCGGGAACTCGCGGCCGGGCAGCAGACGAACCTCGGGCACGGGGTAGAGGCTGCGCTGGCTGTCGGGGTCGAAGGTGCGGATCGAGTCGATCTCGTCATCGAACAGGTCGACGCGGTAGGGCACCTGCGAGCCCATGGGGAAGAGGTCGATCAGGCCGCCGCGCACCGCGTATTCGCCGGGACTCACCACCTGCGTCACATGGCTGTAGCCGGCGAGCGTGAGCTGGCCCTTGAGCTTCGCTTCATCGAGCTTCTGCTTGACCTTGAACTGGAAGGTGTAGCCCGCCAGAAACGAGGGTGGCGCCAGCCGGTACAGCGCCGTGGTGGCGGGCACCAGCACCACGTCGGCACCGGTGTCCTTGTCACGCTGCTGGATGCGCCAGAGCGTGGCCAGGCGTTCGGAGATCAGGTCCTGGTGCGGCGAGAAGGCGTCGTAGGGCAGGGTCTCCCAGTCGGGGAAGAGGGCGCAGCGCAGTTCGGGCGAGAAGAACGCCATTTCGTCCATCAGGCGCTGCGCATCGGTCGCGTCGGCGGTCACGATGGCCACGGGCCTGCCAGCGGCTTTCTCGCGCGCCGCCAGTTGCGCGAGCAGCAGGGCATCGGCCGCGCCGACGGGACGGGGCAGGTGGAAACGTTGGCCGGGTTTGAGCTTGGGCAGGTCCATGGATTCAGGCGCAAATGACGAAAACCCCCCGGTCGTTGGGACAGGGGGGTGAAGTGGGGGATTCTAGAATGCCCGGACCGATCATGAGTGCTTTCCAAAACACCCCGACCTCTGTGCGCTGCCACGCGCTGCTGCCTTGTGCCGGCACCGGTTCGCGCGCGGGCACCGCTGGCCCCAAGCAGTACCAGACCGTCGCCGGCCTGCCCATGGTGCTGCACACCCTGGCAGCGTTCAGCGCGGCTCCCCGCATCGAGCAGACGGTGCTGGTTGTGGCGCCGGATGACCGCTTCCTGAGCGTCGATCAGCCCGATCTGCAGCTCGCGCGCTGTGGCGGCGCGACCCGTGCGCACAGCGTGTACAACGGCCTGGATGCCCTGCGCGCCAAAGGTGCCGCCGACGACGACTGGGTGCTGGTGCACGACGCGGCGCGCTGTCTGATCACACCTCAGCAGATTGAGGCGCTGATCAGCGCCTGCGAGGGCGACCCGGTGGGCGGGCTGCTCGCACTCAAGCTGCCCGACACGCTGAAGACCGAATGCGAGGGACGCGTGGCCGCGACAGTGGACCGCTCGGACAAATGGCTGGCGCAGACCCCGCAGATGTTCAGGCTCGGCATGCTCCGAAGCGCGCTCGCCGCCCAGGCCGACAGCGGCTTCGCCGGTGTGACCGACGAGGCCAGCGCCATGGAGATGGCCGGACACCGGCCGCTGCTGGTGCCGGGCAGTGCGCAGAATTTCAAGGTCACCTACCCCGAAGACTTTGCCCTCGCCGAAGCCATTCTTTCAAGCCGAACATGAGCGCAGCCACCATCCCCCCGTCCATTCCATTTCGCATCGGTGAAGGCTGGGACGTGCACGCCCTGGTGCCCGGACGGCCGCTGATCATCGGCGGCGTGACCATCCCCCACACGGCCGGCCTGCTGGGCCATTCGGACGCCGACGTGCTGCTGCACGCCATCACCGACGCCCTGCTGGGCGCGGCGGCGCTGGGCGACATCGGGCGTCACTTCCCAGACACAGACCCGCGTTTCAAGGGTTCCGATTCCATCGTGCTGCTGACCGAAGTCGCTCGGCGCGTGCGCGAGGCGGGTTTCGAGATCGGCAACATCGACAGCACGGTGGTGGCCCAGGCGCCCAAACTCGGCCCGCACATTCCGGCCATGTGCGCGCGCATAGCCCAGGCGCTGGGCCTGCCCGTGGAGTCGGTCAATGTGAAGGCCAAGACCGCCGAGAAGCTGGGCCCGGTCGGGCAGGGCCTGTCGATCGAGGCCCGGGCGGTTGCCTTGCTGGTGCGCCGGCCGGGCTGAGCCCGGTTTGCATCAGGCGGTTTTGCCGACCGGCAGCTTGATGTGGGCGGCCAGCCCGCCGGAGCTGCTGTTGGCCAGCGCGAAGCGACCGCCCATGCGGGCAATGGCGCGCTCGACGATGGCCAGGCCCAGGCCTGTGCCGGTGGCGGCGCTGCGAGAGGCGTCGCCACGGAAGAATGGCTGTGTGAGCTGGCTCAGCATCTCGGGATTGACACCTGGGCCGTGGTCGCGCAGCTTGACCAGCACCCATTGGTCCTTGGTCTTGGCGCCAATGTCGATCTCGGCCACACCGGTCGTCTGGTTGCGGCCATAGCGCACGGCGTTCTGCAGCAGGTTGGAGAACACGCGGTTGAGTTCAACCGCATCGCCCATGACCCAGGTGTCGTCAGGAATGCTGGTCTTCACCGCCACGTCGGGCTGGTTGCCCAGCGCAAACACGGCGGCCTCGATGACCTCGTTGAGACTCACGCGCTGAGGCTCCATGTGGTCCGGCCGTGCGTAGTCGAGGAACTTGTCGATGATGGCATTGACCTGTTCGATGTCGGCCGACATGTGCTCTCGCGCTTCCGCGTCGGCCACACTCATCTCGGTCTCCAGACGCAGCCGCGCCAGCGGCGTGCGCAGGTCGTGCGAGATGCCGGCCAGCATCAGGGCGCGGTCCTGTTCGATCTTGGACAGCCGCTGCGCCATCTGGTTGAACCCGATGTTCACCTGCCGGATTTCACTCGTGGCCACGGCCTCGTTGAGTCGGCTGGAGTTGAAGTCGCCGTCTCGCACACGGCTCGCGGCAAACGACAGCTTCTGCAGCGGCCGGTTGATCAGGCGTGCAATGAGCGCAGCACCCATCAGCGAAAGCACGGCGGCGGTGGCGAGCCAGATCAGCCAGGTCTTGCCGGTCACCAGTTCCACCCGAGACGGGTCGGCCTGCAGCCAGTACGGGTCACCGTCGATGGAAAAACCGATCCAGAGACCCGGCGTGCCGTTGACCTCGCGAGCGACCACGGTGTCAGGGCCCAGCCTGGCGCTGAGCTGGGCGCTGACCGTCCTGCTGAGTGAGTCCGCGTCGTAGAGCCGGAACTTGTCACCCGGCTCACGAGGGGCGATCCTCACCTTCTCCTCGTCGGCCATGGTCTTGACCAGCGACACACGGGCAATCGAGTCGGAGTGCACGAGTGCCGCACGGCTGAGGTTCACCAGGGAAGCCAGCTGTTGCGCACTTTGCAGCGTGCGCGGCTCGTATTCCAGCGCCCGGAATGTCTGGAGCCATGCCACGATGCAGCCCACCAGCAGCAGCGACAGCAAGAAAAAGGTGCGCCAGAACAGGCTCACCTCGCGCGCGGGTTTGCTCTCCAGCGGAGCGGACGCCGTCTCCAGCGCCGCCGGCTCGGTTTCGAAGGTGGGGACCCGCGATTCGTCGATCATCAGGCGTTGCCGTCCGGCACGAACACATAGCCCACGCCCCAAACCGTCTGCAGGTAGCGGGGCGACGCAGCGTCCTCTTCAATCAGCTTGCGCAGGCGGGACACCTGCACGTCCAGGCTGCGGTCAAATGGTTCGAACTCCCGGCCGCGGGCCAGTTGCGCGAGCTTCTCTCGGGACAGCGGCTGGCGCGGATGGCGCACCAGGGCCTTGAGCATGGCGAACTCGCCCGTGGTCAGCGGCAGGTCGGCGCCGTCCTTGCGCAGGGTGCGCAGGCTCAGGTCGAACTCGAACGGGCCAAAATTGACCACCTCCGCATCCTGCGAGGGGGCACCAGGCACCTCGGCCGGAGGGCGGCGGCGCAGCACCGCATGGACGCGGGCAAGCAGCTCACGCGGGTTGAACGGCTTGCCCAGGTAATCGTCGGCGCCCACCTCCAGGCCGACGATGCGGTCCACGTCCTCGCTTTTGGCGGTCAGCATGATGATCGGTGTGCGGTCGCCGTTGGCGCGCAGGCGCCGGCAGATCGACAGGCCGTCCTCACCCGGCATCATCAGGTCCAGCACGATCAGGTCCACGGCCTCGCGCTGCAATACTCGGTTCAGTGCCTTGCCGTCCTCGGCCAGCATGACCTCGAAACCTTCCTGCATCAGGTAACGGCGCAGCAGGTCGCGGATGCGGACGTCGTCATCGACCACCAGGATCTTGTTCGGGCGGGTGGTGTTTTGTGGCATGGAAGCAACTCCCGGTAAATGTAACAAAGGCGATTGTGGCAGCGCCAAGTGCTTGTCAGGGCTTGTTTTTTGGTTTTTTGACAGGCTGTTACATCTGTTGCCCGACCCCCGCACACCGTTACCAGAGGCCCGCTCAGAATGCCTTCATCGTTCAGTTCAGCCAGAACCATGATCAACCATAAATACTCTGTGTCCGCGATGCTGCTGGGGGCGCCATTGCTCTCTGCCGCGTTGGAGTTGCGGGAGCAGCCTGCCCAGCCCCTGGCCTCCGAGCCTGTGGCGGTGTCGCCCGCCGAGATCCAGGAAGGACGCCCGGTGACCACACGGTTGCGCGATTCCCTGCGACAGCCGCTCAGCGATGGCTATGCCGCCAGCAAACCATTTCGGCTGTCTCCTGAAGAGCGGCAGCGCATGCGCGAACAGCTTCGCGGTCTGCCAGAGCAGTCCGCTCAATCAAAATAACCGGCTATGAACAAATATCTGCGGGTGGCATCGTCGTGTCACCAGGCGGGCGTGCTCGCCTTGGTTTTTTCAGGGTTTCTGGGTGCTGGCGCTTCTTTTGCCCAACCTTTGCCTGCAGTCGCTCCGGTCAATGTGGTGGTGGTGTCTGCCAGCGCACAGCTTGAAGTGCCTCAGGACTGGGTCACGATGACCCTGAGCACCTCGCGCGATGGCAGTGATGCTGCTGCAGTGCAGAGCCAGTTGCGACAAGCGGTTGATGCCGCTCTGGCGGTTGCCAAACCACAGGCCTCCGCTCAGCAACTGGAGGTGAGAACTGGATCGTTTGGTGTGTATCCGCGCCATGGCAGCAACGGACGTATCGTGGGCTGGCAGGGATCGGCGGAGCTGGTGCTGGAGGGGCGGGACTTTGTCCGCATCAGCACCACCGCGGGGAAGATCACTTCCATGGGCGTCGGCAACGTGGCCTTCTCGCTGTCCCGCGAAGCGCAACAAAAGCTCGAGTCCGAGGTTCAGGCATCGGCCATTGAGCGTTTCAAGGCCAAGGCAGTCGAGGTGGCCAAGGCCTTCGGCTTCGAGGGTTACACCCTGCGGGAGGTGTCGGTCAGCCCCGCCGACCAGGGCGAGCGACCGATGTACCGGATGCGAGCCGCGTCGGTGGCCCAGGCGCCTGCCGACGCCTCCATTCCTGTCGAGGCGGGCAAGAGCCTGGTCACGGTCTCGGTGTCGGGCTCGGTCCAGCTGCGCTGAGGTTCATTGCGCCACCCAGCCACCGTCCATGTTCCAGGCCACGCCACGCACGTTGGCGCCGGCTGGTGAGCAGAAAAACACCGCCAGTTCGCCCAACTCCTCGGGGGTGGTGAACTGCATCGATGGCTCCTTCTCGCCCAGCAACTGCTTCTTGGCGTCCTCGTTGGTAAGGCCAAGTGCCGCAGCCTTGGCATCCACCTGTTTCTGCACCAGCGGTGTCAGCACCCAGCCAGGACAGATTGCGTTGCAGGTCACGCCGGTGGTCGCGTTTTCAAGGGCGGTCACTTTGGTCAGGCCGACCACCCCATGCTTGGCCGCAACGTAGGCCGACTTCTCCGCAGACGCGACCAGACCGTGGACCGAGGCCACATTGATGATGCGTCCCCAGTTCGCTGCGCGCATGGCGGGCAGCGCCAGGCGGGTGGCGTGGAACGCACTGGAGAGATTGATGGCGATCACCGCATCCCAGCGCTCGACCGGGAAGTCCTCCACGCGCGCCACATGCTGGATGCCGGCGTTGTTCACCAGGATGTCGACCTGGCCAAAGCGGCTGGCCGCGAACTTCATCATGTCTTCAATCTCGGCCGGCTTGCTCATGTCCGCGCCGTGGTAGGCCACCTGCACACCCAGGGCTGCGATCTCTGCCTGCGGGCCTTCAGAGTCACCGAAACCATTGAGAACAATGTTCGCACCCTGTCGAGCCAGCGCCTTGGCGATGCCCAGTCCAATGCCGCTGGTCGAGCCGGTGACGAGGGCGGTTTTGTTGGCAAGCATGAGGGATCTCCAGTTCCATTACGATCGGTTGAACAACATGCAAACCATTATCACGGAGTCCGAGGAATGAGCGGTTCCAGCCAGATGCCAGAGCTGCGGTTCGTCGATGTTCCCGGGCCTGTCGCCAACAGCGGCCAGCAGCGCCGGCTGGCGTACTGGGACTGGATGCCGCAACAAGGTGCCGATGCCCACCGCGTCGTGGTGTGTGTGCATGGGCTGTCCCGTCAGGGTCGTGACTTCGATGTGCTGGCGTCCGCCCTGACCGCGCAGGCGCGCGTCATCGCCGTGGACGTTGCCGGTCGCGGATTCAGCGACTGGCTTGCCGACCCGATGACCTATCAGGTGGGAACCTACGCAGCGGATGTGGGCAGCCTCATTGCCAGGCTGCGTTCCGAAAACCCCATGCTTCAGATCGACTGGATCGGCACCAGCATGGGGGGGCTGATCGGCATGGCCCTGGCGGCCCAGCCTGCCATGGGCTTCCGCAGGCTGGTGCTCAACGATGTCGGTCCGGTGCTCCAATGGGAAGCCTTGCGGCGCATCGGAACCTATCTGGGACTCAACCCCTCCTTTGCCAGCGAGCAGGAGGCTGCGGACTATCTGTGGTCGATCTCCACCGGATTTGGACCTCACTGCCAGCAGCAGTGGATGGCACTGTCCCGTCCCATGCTGCGCGAGCGGGAGGGGCGCTGGTGGCTGCACTACGACCCTGCGCTGGCCGTTCCGATCCGGGCGCTGACAGACATGGATGAATCTGTCGGTCGCCAAGTGGTGGCCGACGGGGAGGCTGCCCTGTGGGCGCTGTATGACGCCATTTCGGCCCCCACCCTGCTGCTGCGGGGCGCCGATTCCGACCTCCTGACGCGCGAGACGGCGAAGGCCATGTCTGAAAGAGGACCCCGCGCGCGTTGCGTCGAGTTTCAGGGTGTTGGACATGCGCCGACCCTGGTGGTGCCAGACCAGGTGGCGGCGGTGGTCGGCTTCCTGGAACAGGCATGAGCGAACCTTTTCCATGCAGTATTCGACTTCTGTCCCTCCACCGCCGACGTCGGCCATCGTGGCCGCCACCTCGGACAGCTTCTTGCCACGGCAGGCCCAGGCTTTGGCACGTGCACGTGCCTTTGCAGAGCCCTTGCTGGCCAGCGAACAACTGGACACTGGCGAGAACATCCTCTCGCACGCCGACGCGGTCGCCACGGTGCTGCGCGACATCGGTGGGTCGGAGGCGATGCAGGCTGCGGCCTATCTGGTGTACGCCTGTCAGTACCTCAACAGGCCACAGGAGGTGATTGCCAAAGCGTTCGGCGAGAACTTCGCGGCACTCGCTCTTGAGACGACCAAGCTGGTGCAACTGCAGCGGCAGGCGCGCATCAAGTCGGCCGAGGTGCAGAACCGGAAGACAGGAGAGCGTCTGGCCGCGCAAGAGGCGGCCCTGCCAGTGGCGTCACCGGGCAAGGTGCCCGTGTCCGAACTGGCGGCCAGCCAGACCGAGAACGTCCGCAAGATGCTGCTGGCGTTTTCCCGTGACCTGCGGGTGGTGATGCTGCGGCTGGCATCGCGCCTGCAGACGCTGCGCTATTTCGCGGCATGCAAGGGCGACCCTGGTCTGGCCTTGGCCAGCGAGTCGCTTCATGTTTTCGCTCCACTGGCCAACCGGCTGGGCATCTGGCAGATCAAGTGGGAGATGGAAGATCTGGCCTTCCGTTTTCTTGAGCCACAGACGTACAAAGATGTCGCCCGTCTGTTGGATGAAAAGCGGGCAGAGCGCGAGGTTCACATCGAGCAGGTGCGGTTGCAGCTTGAGACGGACCTGCAAGGGCAGGGCATCCAGGCGTCGGTCCAGGGACGGCCCAAGCACATCTACAGCATCGTCAAGAAGATGCGTGGCAAGTCGCTGGACTTTGACCAGGTGTTCGACATCCGGGCGCTGCGGGTCGTGGTGCCTTCAACCGATGACTGCTACGCGGTGTTGGCGCTTGTGCACTCGCAGTTCACGCCTGTTGCGGAAGAGTTCGACGACTACATCGCCAAGCCCAAGGCCAATGGTTACCAGTCCTTGCACACGGTGGTGCGCGACGCGCAGGGCAGGGCATTCGAGATCCAGATCCGGTCCCAGGCCATGCACGACCACGCGGAACACGGGGTGGCCGCTCACTGGGCCTACAAGGAGGCGGGCACCAAAGGCTATGCGGGCGTGTCGGCCAGTTCCGAGTACGACGCCAAGATTGCGGTGCTTCGACAACTGCTGGCCTGGGAGCGTGACCTCAGCGGGGCGTCACCGGGCCTGTTCGACGACCGCATCTATGTCCTGACGCCGGATGCCGCCATCGTGGAGCTGTCGCAGGGCGCCACGCCCGTTGACTTCGCCTATTCGGTGCACACGAACCTGGGGCATCGTTGCAGAGGGGCCCGGGTGGACGGCGTCATGGTTCCGCTGAACACGGCGCTGCAGAATGGCCAGACCGTCGAGATCATCGCCGCCAAGGAAGGCGGCCCTTCGCGCGACTGGCTCAACCCTGAGCTGGGCTACCTGGTTGGCCACCGTGCCAAGAGCAAGGTCCGGGCATGGTTCAATCAACTGGCGATGGAAGAGACCGTTGCCCGGGGGCGTGAGGCGGTGGAGCGTCTCCTGCAGCGAGAGGGGCGCACGGCGCTGAGGTTCGAGGATCTGGCCAGCTCGGCGGGTCTTCCCTCGGCACAGGCGCTGTTCGAACAGGTGGGTAAGGACGAACTGTCGCTTCGCACGCTGGAAGTGCTTCTGCGGCAGGGAGATCAGCCTGTTGTTGAGGACATTCCCCCGTGGTTGAAAAAGCCGCGTCCCGTGCGCTCGGCCCCCAGCGGGGGCGTGCTAGTGGTCGGTGTCGACTCGCTGATGACGCAGTTGGCCAAATGCTGCAAGCCGGCGCCGCCCGACGATATCCGGGGGTTCGTGACCCGTGGCAAGGGGGTGAGCATCCATCGCAGCGATTGCAGCGACTTTGCCCATCTGCAGCGCACCAGTCCTGATCGGGTGATCGACGTGCAATGGGGTGGCGCTGTCTCTGGCGGGCGGGAAGGGGCTTCTGCGGTGTACCCGGTGGACGTTGCCGTGGAGGCGATTGACCGGCAGGGGTTGCTGAGGGACATTTCCGATGTGTTTGCACGCGAGAAGATGAACGTCATCGGGGTGCAGACGCAATCGGTCAAGGGCATTGCGTGGATGACCTTCACCATCGAGGTCACCGATGCGAGGCAGGTGTCCCGTGCGATGTCGGTGGTCGGGGACGTGGCAGGTGTGCGCATGGTCCGGCGCAAATGATTTGCGGGTTTGGACAAAACGCAGAATTCGCTGCTATACTGCGAGGCTTCGGACAGTTTGCAGGCGCGTAGCTCAGCTGGTTAGAGCACCACCTTGACATGGTGGGGGTCGTTGGTTCGAGTCCAATCGCGCCTACCAAACATCTCCGAAACGACAAGGGCCCGACATTGCGTCAGGCCCTTTTTCTTTGTGCGGCAGCCATGGCGCCATGGCATCATCTGCGATGCGCACAGGGAAAACCCATTTGGCAGCCTTGGGGAGACTTCCTAGAATCCGGCGCAACAGCAGCCTCCACAACGCGGGGGGCTCTCCGTCTTCACGTGAAGGTCCTGTAGTGCAAAAAAGCAAGGCCGATGCCCAAGGCTCCTCCCCGGATGCCGTGCGGGTCATCAAGAAATATCCCAACCGGCGCCTTTACGACACCGATACGTCGTCGTACATCACACTGGCCGAGGTCAAATCTCTTGTGATGGACAACGAGCGTTTCGTGGTGCGGGACGCCAAGACCAACGAGGACCTGACCCGCAGCATCCTGCTGCAGATCATTCTGGAAGAGGAGACGGCAGGCGCGCCGATCTTCACCGAGCAGGTGCTGGCCAACATCATCCGTTTTTACGGTCACGCGATGCAGGACTTCATGGGGGCTTATCTGGAAAAGAACGTCCAGATATTCATGGATTTGCAGGCCAAGATGGCAGAACAGTCCAAGGGGCTGAATCCAGAGGTCTGGAAGCAGTTTATGAATGTCCAGTCTCCCATGATGCAGGGCATGATGGGAACGTATCTGGAGCAGTCTCGCAGCGCGTTCACGCAGATGCAGGAGCAGATGCAGAAGAACAGCGAGCAGATGCTGGCCGCTTTTGGCCTCAAGCGCTGACCCGGTCGGCCGGTCTGAGACAATCTGGGGATGAGTGAATCCCCTGTTTCCACCAGCGCCACGGCGCCCAAAGTAGGGTTTGTGAGTCTGGGTTGCCCCAAGGCCCTCACGGACTCCGAACTGATCCTCACGCAACTGAGCGCCGAGGGTTACCAGACATCCAAGACCTTTGCAGGTGCCGACATCGTCATCGTCAACACCTGTGGCTTCATTGATGACGCTGTCAAGGAGAGCCTGGACACCATCGGGGAGGCTTTGGCCGAGAACGGCAAGGTGATCGTCACCGGCTGCCTTGGCGCGCGCGAGGGCGATGGCGGTGGCAACCTGGTGCAGCAGATGCATCCGAGCGTGCTGGCGGTGACCGGCCCTCACGCCACCCATGAGGTGATGGAGGCAGTGCATAGGCACCTTCCCAAGCCGCACGATCCTTTTGTTGACTTGGTGCCGCCCCAGGGCATCAAGCTCACTCCGCGCCATTACGCCTACCTGAAGATCAGCGAGGGCTGCAACCACCGCTGCACCTTCTGCATCATTCCGTCGATGCGAGGTGATCTGGTCAGTCGCCCGGTGGGTGATGTGCTGACAGAAGCGCGCAAGTTGTTTGAGGCCGGAGTCAAGGAGCTGTTGGTGGTCAGCCAGGACACATCGGCCTATGGTGTCGATGTGCAATACCGGACTGGTTTCTGGGATGGCAAGCCAGTGAAAACCAAGATGCTCGATCTGGTTCGCACGCTTGGTGAGTTGGCAAGAGGATTTGGCGCATGGGTGCGTCTGCACTACGTGTACCCATATCCCCACGTGGATGACGTGATTCCGCTGATGGCCGAGGGTCTGATCCTGCCGTATCTGGATGTGCCACTGCAGCACAGCCATCCCGATGTGCTCAAGCGGATGAAGCGCCCCGCCAGTGGGGAAAGAAATCTGGAACGCATTGCCCGCTGGCGCGAGATCTGCCCTGAGATCGTGGTGCGCAGCACCTTCATCGCAGGATTTCCCGGAGAGACAGAGGCTGAGTTTCAGAATCTGCTCGATTTCTTGGCCGAAGCGCGCATTGATCGTGCGGGTTGCTTTGCGTACTCGCCGGTGGAGGGGGCCGCAGCCAACGCACTGACTGATCCTGTCGCGGATGCGGTGCGGGAAGAGCGCCGTGCGCGCTTCATGGAGGTCGCGGAGGCGGTGTCCGCTGACAAACTGCGCTCCCGCGTGGGCTCGACCATGCAGGTGCTGGTGGATTCGGCGCCCGGCCTGGGTAAGAAGGGGGGTGTTGGCCGCAGTTACGCGGATGCGCCGGAGATCGATGGCGTGGTGCGACTGCTGCCACCAGAGAAGATCAGCAAGACGCTCAAGGTGGGGGAGTTCACTCGCGCGCGCATCGTTGCAGCGGACGGTCACGACCTCGTGGCTCAGCCGATTTGATGCAGCAAACAGAAAGGGCTTGCAAACGAATTGTTTGCAAGCCCTTGTGTTTGGTGCCCAAGAGAGGACTCGAACCTCCACGCCTCTCAGCGCTAGTACCTGAAACTAGTGCGTCTACCAATTCCGCCACCTGGGCATCTCAGGAAGCGCGCATTATAGCCTGCGGCTCAGCGCGTTTTGGCTGCGCTGTTTGCGGTCCAGATAAAAAAGAAAAGGGCTTGCAAACTCTTCGTTTGCAAGCCCTTATGATTGGTGCCCAAGAGAGGACTCGAACCTCCACGCCTCTCGGCGCTAGTACCTGAAACTAGTGCGTCTACCAATTCCGCCACCTGGGCATCTCAGGAAGACGACTAGTATAGCAGTAAAAAAACAGAACTCATAATCTTGAACGAAAAAAACAATCTTCTGGCCGAATTCGAAGGTGTCGTCTCCGGTCATCGCGACGGACACGGCTTTGTGATCCGTGATGACGGACAGCCCGACATCTATCTTCCTTCCAACGAAATGAGGGCGGTGCTGCACAAGGACCGGGTGAAGGCCCGCATCGTGCGGCTGGATCGCAAGGGGCGTCCTGAGGGGCGCGTGACCGAAATCATCGAACGCCCTGCTGCGCCCATCATCGGTCGACTGCTGCAAGAGAGTGGCGTGTGGCTCGTCGCCCCTGAGGACAAGCGCTATGGGCAGGACGTCCTGATTCCCAAGGGCGCCACCGGGTCGGCCAAGACCGGGCAGGTGGTGGTGGTCGAACTGACCGAGCCTCCGGCCCTGTATGGTCAGCCTGTTGGCCGCGTCAAGGAGGTGCTGGGCGAAATCGATGACCCCGGGATGGAAATCGAGATCGCGGTGCGCAAGTATGGCGTGCCTCACGAGTTCTCGGATTCGGCGCTTGCAGAGGCAAGGGCGCTGCCCGACAAGGTCCGGCCGGCGGACCTGAGGCATCGGGTCGATCTGCGCGACGTGGCCCTGGTGACCATCGACGGCGAAGATGCGCGGGACTTTGATGACGCGGTGTACTGCGAGCCAGCCAAGGTGGGGCGGGGCAAGGGTTGGCGTCTGCTGGTGGCCATTGCCGATGTGAGTCACTATGTGAAGACCGGCGCGCCGATCGACGTGGACGCGTACGACCGGGCCACTTCGGTTTATTTCCCTCGTCGCGTGATCCCGATGCTGCCAGAGAAGCTTTCCAACGGACTGTGCTCTCTGAACCCGGATGTGGATCGCCTGTGCATGGTCTGTGACATGCTGGTCAATGCCAAGGGTGAGGTGCATGCCTACCAGTTCTATCCGGCAGTGATGCACAGCCATGCGCGCTTCACCTACACCGAGGTGGCTGCGATCCTGCAGAACACGCGGGGTCCTGAGGCTCAGAACCGCAAGGCACTGGTTCCGCACCTGCTGAATTTGCACGACGTGTACCGGGCGCTGGTCGCGGCCCGCAACAAGCGGGGGGCGGTCGACTTCGAGACGGTGGAAACGCAGATCGTGTGCGATGAATCCGGCCGCATCGAGAAGATCGTGCCGCGCACCCGCAACGACGCCCACAAGCTGATTGAAGAAGCCATGCTGGCGGCCAACGTGTGCTCTGCCGATTTCATTGGTCAGAGCAAACACGCAGGCCTGTTCCGTGTGCACGAAGGGCCGACGCCGGAGAAGCAGGAGACCTTGCGCAACTACCTCAAAGCCATGGGTGTTCCGCAGTCCATCAGCGACAACCCCCACCCGTCCGAGTTCCAGCAGATCGCCGAGGCGACCAAGGATCGGCCGGAGGCCCAGCAGATCCACAGCATGCTGCTGCGCTCCATGTCGCAGGCGATCTATACGCCGATGAATCAGGGGCATTTTGGTCTCGCGTTCGATGCCTACACCCACTTCACCAGTCCGATCCGGCGCTACCCCGATCTGCTGGTTCACAGGGTCATCAAGGCCATCCTGACCAAGCAGAAGTACCAGTTGCCCGCCTTGCCAACGCCTGGGGAAGCGCACGCCAAACTGAGCAAGCGCCTGGCCAGCCGGGCCCGCCCGCCCGTGGCTGGAGAGGCGGTGAAGAAGCCTTCGGCCGATCTGCTGGCTTGGCAGGCGGCCGGCTTGCACTGCAGTGCCAACGAGCGACGTGCCGATGAAGCCAGTCGTGATGTGGAGGCGTGGCTCAAGTGCAAGTACATGCGCGAGCACCTGGGCGAGGAGTTCAGTGGCGTCGTGACCTCAGTCACCAGCTTCGGACTGTTCGTGACGCTCGATGCGATGTATGTGGAAGGGCTGGTGCACATCACCGAGCTGGGCGGAGAGTACTTCCGGTTCGACGAGGCGCGGCAGGAGCTCCGCGGGGAGCGAACAGGCATCCGGTACGCGTTGGGATCCAGGGTGCAGGTTCAGGTGAGCCGGGTCGACTTGGACGGGCGTCGCATTGACTTCCGGCTTGTGTCGGGCAACGACGATGCCATGCTGCGGGCCATGCGCGACAAGACTGGCGGAGAGGGGGCGCCGGATCAAGGCGGGGGACGGCGTCTGCGTGAGCGTGAGGAGCGGGCGCAGGGCAAGGCAACTCCCCGGGAATCCACGGGGCCCGGCAAGGGCGCAACCGCCAAAGGAGGCGGGCGCAACAAGGAGGCCAGAGGTTCTGCGCGCGGTGGGGCGGGCAAGACGCGGAAGGGGCGTCGCTGATGGCCGCCGCGCTTTTTTTCGTTTTGGAGACGGTGTTTTTTCTGCTCATAGGAGCGGCGCTCCTGCGGGCCTGGATGAATCACCTTCGCATCAACATGTCGGCTCAGCCCGGCCGGTTCGCCATGGCGCTCACACACTGGCTGGTGGGACCAGTGCGCAAAATCCTGCCGCGCTCCATGTCCCAGAGCCCGATCGACTGGGGCAGCCTGCTGGCTGCGGTGCTGCTGGCCATTGGCTATGGCGGTTTGCGCCTGATGCTCGGTGCGGCACTGGCGCCGTCGCCCGTTGGTGTGGTCGCGCCCTTGGTGGCCATTCCGGGTTTGGCTTTTTATCTACTGATCCGGGTGTTACTTCAGGGGCTTATCTTCCTGTTGCTGGTGTTTGCGGTGCTCTCGTGGGTGCAGCCAGGTGCACCGGTGATGGGCACGCTGGACCGGCTTTGCTCGCCCCTGCTGCGCCCCATCCGAAGGGTGGTGCCACAGATCGGCGGTATGGATTTGTCCGTGCTTGTGCTCATCGTCCTGCTGCAGATCGGGCTGATTTTGCTGGGGTGACGCGCCGGCTCAGCGCGCTCCACGAATGCACTCCACCAGGCGGTTGGCCGTGAGGGTCTGTTCATGGTGCACCACCCATTGGTCTGCCAATCTGCCATGACCTGACACGGCCTCAAGGACCGCCTCATAGGAGGGCGCTGATCGACTAGTGGAGTTCGCCAGTGAGGCTCCGATCCATCCGGCCAGGACGTCTCCTGTGCCCGCAGTGGCCAGCGCCGGATTGCCGCTGGCGTTGATTCGGGGTGTTTTGCCGGGCGCGTGAATCACCGTTCCTGATCCCTTGAGTACGGCGACCACGTTCAGCTGCTCGCTGAGCAGGCGCGCTGCGTCGAGGCGGTCCTTCATGACCGAAGTTGTGCTGGCGGCGAGCAGGCGCGCTGCTTCAAGCGGGTGGGGTGTGACAACAGTGATCCAGTTCCGCGCGCTGCGCTCGACCACCAGACGGCGCAGCGCATCATCGCCGGCAATGGCGTTCAGCGCGTCTGCATCTAGAACCAGGGACGGGCAAGTCGACAGGATGCGGGAGAGGTACCAGGCAATCGCCTGGCCGCCGCCGCAGCCACACACCACGGTGGCGTGCTGTAGCAGCGCCTCATCGGCCAGCAGGGTGCCTGTTCGTCTGAACATGAGCTCGGGGCATTGTGGATCCCAGGAGGGCTGCTGCGCCTCGTGACCAAGAAGCCCGACATAGACCCGGCCGGCGCCTGAGTGAAGTGCGGCCCGTGCGGCGAGGATGCCCGCTCCAGTCATGCCGGCGCCGGAGGGCACGAGACCCTGACCGCCGATCACGACCACGTCTCCTTGGCTTCCCTTGTGGGCCGCATGCGCGCGGCTCGCGCGTGCATCGTTTGCGCCGTGAAGAATGGCGGTAGGTGCTGGGCCGTTGGTGGCCGTTGCTCCCAGGGTATCCAGCCACACGGACCCCGCCTGATCTCGACCCGCGGCGGTAAACAGGCCTGGCTTGAGTGTCAGCAGAGACAGTGTGTGCCGGGGGCCGTTCGATGTCGGTGCAGCAGGTCCCAGATACTCCCCGGTGTCGGCCAGGAGACCGCTGGGCACATCGACGCTCAGCACTGTGGCGCTGGATCGGTGCATGCGAATCAGATAGTCGGCCATTTCACCAACTGGGGGGCGACCTGTTCCGATGCCTAGCAGGGCATCAATGGCCACGTCAAAATCATGCGGCGGCGAGGACGCTAACGTCACTCCACTTTCCAGGGCCAGGGTCAGGGCGTGCGCGGCATCTGGAGGCAACCGGCCGGGGTCACCGGTGAGCGTGGTGACGATCTCCGGCCGGCCCTGGCGGCTTTGGGCGTGCAGAGACAAGTGGCGAGCGGCCACCAGCCCATCGCCCCCGTTGTTGCCCGGACCGCAGGCGATCCAGATGCGGCGGGCGTGGGGGGCAAGGGCCATGGTCAGGTCGGCCACACTTCGTCCTGCACGGGCCATCAGCTCATGTGCCGGTAGGGATGCCGTCATGGCGCGTTCCAGCGCGCGCGTGGCTGTGCTGTCATGCAGTGGTTCGCTGCAGAG
Source organism: Hydrogenophaga sp. H7 (assembly GCF_002025745.1). Lineage (NCBI taxonomy): Bacteria > Pseudomonadati > Pseudomonadota > Betaproteobacteria > Burkholderiales > Comamonadaceae > Hydrogenophaga > Hydrogenophaga sp. H7. Next base: position 367,999 of record NZ_MCIC01000015.1, read on the forward strand.
CGTCTCGATGCGCCGCATTCGAGTCATCGTTGTTTGCTGATGAGGCGGAGCGTCCGCATGGAATGCCTCCTCGTTGCGTTGAGCGTGTGCTTGACCCATGGTGGGGCGGCAAGACCAGTCCGTCAAGCGACCGCGGGCAGACTTCTTTGCGCCTGGAAGGCGGTGATGTCGACCTCGGGTGGCCGGCCAGACAACTGATTCGCTAGCACTTTGGCGCAGCCGCAGGCCAAAAGCCAGCCGTGCATGCCATGCCCCGCATTGATCCAGACGTCTGGCACGCCGGAGGGGCCAAGCAAAGGCAGTGCGTCAGGCGTTGTTGTCACTGTGCCGCTCCACTCTTGTACAGCGCCCGAGACTCCCGTCCTAAGCGCTCCCGGAAACCAGTCGCTTAGAGACTCGTACAGCGGTTTGAATGCGGCCCCGGCCCGGGGCAGTCGCGAAGCTCGGAGGGCAGGGCCGACTGCACGAACCCATTGTCCAGTGCGGGCGATCGTGATGCCCTGCTGGAGGTCGTGAATGGTCGCCGATGGCGCATCCAGGGGTTCGCGGATGAGCCCCGAGACCGCATGGGCAACCCGGGTTTCCATCGAAAGGTCCAGTCCGTATGGTTTCAAGAGCCCGCGTGTTGCTTCGCCTGCGCACAAGACGACGCCATCGAACGGTTCAATGGAGGCATCCTGCTGGGTGCTCAGCACACGGATGCCGCGCTGGCCGGGTATGTGCTGAATGCCCAGAACCTCGGTTGCGAACCGAAAGCGGCAGCCGGCGTGCTGGGCATGGGCCTTGAGTTGCAGCACGAACTGACGGCAGTTCGCAGACCACGTCTCAGGAACGACAAGCGAGCCTGCGAGCGTGATGTCGGGGTTCAGCGCCGCCTCAAGGTTTCTGGCATGTTCTGCGTCGGTCAGAAGGGACTTGCAGCCATAGTCCGCAAGGATGCTTTGCAATCGGGCTGCAACCGGGTGCACTGACGGGTCCCTCCACACGGTCATCAGGCCTTGCTGCTCACCGAAGGACGGCATCAGATGTTCGGACAGCTGTGAGAGCCGTTCGAGCGAGTGGCAGGCCATGGCCAGAAGGGCTGGTCCCGGATTGGGGTTGAAGGGTGACCGGTGGCCCAGCAGCTTCGACCACCAAGATTGTTGTCGCTCGTTCACCCGCTCCCATTCCAGGGCAGCACAAGCGGCCGTCCATTCTGGTGCGAGCAAGCCCCCAGGGGAGAAACTGGCTTCTTCTGCCGCTGTCTGGCGTCGCTCGAATACGGTGACCGAGTGCCCATCCTGGGCCAGTTCATAGGCGGTGGTGACGCCGACCACGCCTGCACCAAGCACGGCAAGCTTCAATCGCAGCTCCCGCTGATGTGGCGGGCAAAAGGAGGGCAGAAGCGATCGGCACAGTGCATGGATGGTCGGGGGGCGAGGAGTACGGTAAGGCGGTACGGCCAAGAATCGCCGTGCGCCAGGAGCGGTGCTGCTATAATTGACAGGCTTTGCTGCTGGTGGTCCATTGCTGGAGTACTGGTGTCAGGCAAATCCCAAACCAGCCTACCCAGGTGTTGCTTCGTAATGCCAAGACCCTGCAAAGGTCGGAAACGAAGCAATCGGGGCTGGATTTTAGACCCAACCTCTGGAATACATCATGTCGATCTCCATGCGCGAAATGCTGGAAGCCGGTGTCCACTTTGGCCACCAAACCCGCTTCTGGAACCCCAAGATGGCCCCGTTCATTTTCGGCCATCGCAACAAGATTCACATCGTCAACCTCGAAAAGACGTTGCCGATGTTCGAAGAGGCTGCCAAGTTCGTGAAGCAGCTCTCCGCCAACCGCGGCACCATCCTCATGGTGGGCACCAAGCGCACCTCGCGTGACATCGTGGCCCAGGAGGCCCGTCGTGCTGGCGTTCCCTTTGTCGATCAGCGCTGGCTGGGTGGCATGCTGACCAACTTCAAGACGGTCAAGACCTCGATCAAGCGTCTGAAGGACATGCAGGCTCAAAAAGAAGCCGGCCTCGACAGCATGAGCAAGAAGGAGCAGCTCATGTTCGCTCGTGAAATGGAAAAGCTGGAGAAGGACATCGGCGGTATCCAGGACATGACCGCGCTGCCCGATGCCATCTTCATCATCGACGTGGGCTTCCACAAGATCGCCGTGTCCGAGGCTCAGAAGCTGGGCATTCCGCTGGTCGGCGTGGTGGACACCAACCACTCGCCCGTGGGTATTGACTATGTGATCCCCGGCAACGACGACTCGGCCCGTGCTGTGGCTCTGTACGCCCGTGGCATCGCTGATGCCATCCTCGAAGGTCGTGCCAACGCGGTGAACGATGTTGTCAAGGCCGTCGCTGCCGAAGGCGGCGACGAGTTCGTGGAAGTCAAGGAAGACGCGGCTGCCTGAGCCTCGCAGCCTGTGCGAAAGAGGGGCTCCAGTAGCCCCTTTTTCACAAGCAAAACCGATCAATGAACAGTGTGAGTCCGCGCTGCGGACCCGGACAACGGAGAACTGAAATGGCAATTACCGCAAGCATGGTCGCTGAACTGCGTGCCAAGACCGACGCACCCATGATGGAGTGCAAGAAGGCGCTGACTGAGGCCGATGGCGATATGGCCAAGGCTGAAGAGCTGTTGCGTGTCAAGCTGGGTACCAAGGCCGGCAAGGCCGCCAGTCGCGTGACCGCCGAAGGCGTGGTCGCTGCTGCCATCAGCGGCAATACGGGCGCCCTGATCGAAGTCAACTGTGAAACCGACTTCGTGACCAAGAACGACAGCTTCCTGGCGCTGGCCAGTGCTGCGGCCAAGCTGGTGGCCGATCACAACCCGGCTGACATCGAAGCCCTGGGTGCCTTGGCCTACGAGCAGGACGGCTTTGGCCCCACGCTGGAAGAAGTGCGCAAGGGCCTGATCGGCAAGATCGGCGAGAACATGTCTTTCCGTCGTTTCAAGCGCTGGGCCAATGGTGGTCAGCTGGCCTCCTATCTGCACGGTACTCGCATCGGTGTGGTGGTCGAGTTTGACGGTGACGCCACGGCGGCCAAGGACGTCGCCATGCACGTTGCTGCCATGAAGCCCGTGTCGTTGACCTCGGCCGATGTTCCTGCAGAACTGATTGAGCGCGAGCGCTCTGTGGCAGCAGCCAAGGCGGCCGAGTCGGGCAAGCCGGCCGACATCGCTGCCAAGATGGTGGAAGGTTCGGTTCAGAAGTACCTCAAGGAGGTTTCGCTCTTCGACCAGGTCTTCGTGAAAGCAGCCGACGGCAAGCAGACCGTTGGTGCGTACCTCAAGACTGCGAACACTGCGGTCAAGAGCTTCACCCTGTATGTGGTGGGTGAAGGCATCGAGAAGAAGGTCGACGACTTCGCCGCCGAGGTTGCAGCCCAGGTTGCAGCGGCCAAAGGTGCCTGAACCCGTCGCCGTATCTAGCTGATCATGACAACGGGCCGCAAGGCCCGTTGTCATATTCGGTCGCTGAATTTTCCGGTGTCTGGCGACGCTGGGCCTCGAATCACACGCGGCTCCTCGCTACACTTGCCGGTTGCACATACAACAAGAGTCGTCACACAGGAATTCTCATGCCGTCCTACCAGCGCATTCTTCTGAAACTCTCCGGTGAAGCCCTGATGGGCGACGATGCCTTCGGCATCAACCGCGCGACCATTGTCCGCATGGTCGAGGAGATTGCCGAAGTGACCCGTCTGGGCGTCCAGGTGGCCATCGTGATCGGGGGCGGCAACATTTTCCGCGGGGTGGCTGGTGGCTCCGTTGGCATGGATCGCGCCACGGCCGATTACATGGGCATGCTTGCCACCGTGATGAACTCGCTGGCGCTGGCCGACACCATGGACAAGGCCGGGTTGGTGGCCCGCGTGATGTCGGCGATCGCCATTGAGCAGGTGGTGGAGCCGTACGTGCGTCCCAAAGCCCTGCAGTATCTCGAAGAGGGCAAGGTGGTGGTTTTTGCCGCGGGCACAGGCAACCCGTTTTTCACAACCGACACGGCCGCCGCGCTGCGTGGCGCAGAGATCGGAGCCGAGATCGTGCTCAAGGCCACCAAGGTTGATGGTGTGTACACCGCCGACCCCAACAAGGACCCCAAGGCCACCCGCTACACAGCGTTGACGTTTGACGAGGCCATGGCCAAAAACCTTCAGGTGATGGATGCGACGGCCTTTGCCCTTTGCCGAGACCAGAGGTTGCCCGTCAAGGTGTTTTCGATTTTCAAGCCCGGGGCGCTGCGCAATGTGGTGCTGGGCGGGGACGAGGGAACACTCGTCCACGTCTGACCGACGCTTGGTACAGAGAACCTGTCTTCCATAGGAGCATTCATGAGCATCGCCGAGATCCGTCAGAACGCCGAACACAAGATGAACCAGTCGCTGGAGGCGCTGAAAACCAGCCTTTCCAAGGTGCGCACTGGCCGCCCCAACCCGCAGATCCTGGATACCGTGCATGTCGAGTACTACGGCTCCATGTTGCCGTTGTCACAGGTGGCCAACCTGTCCCTGCTGGATGCCCGAACCATCGGGGTTGCTCCCTGGGAGAAGGGTATGGGCGCCAAGATCGAGAAGGCTATCCGAGAGTCGGATCTGGGCTTGAACCCGGCCAGTCAGGGAGACCTGATCCGTGTGCCGATGCCTCCGATGACAGAAGAGCGCCGCAAGGAACTGACCAAGGTCGTCAAAGGCGAAGGCGAGGCCGCGAAAGTGGCTATCCGCAACCTGCGTCGCGATGCCAACGAGCACGTCAAGAAATTGCTGAAGGACAAGCTGGTGTCGGAAGACGACGAGCGCCGTGCCCAAGACGACATCCAGAAGCTGACCGACCGGATGATTGGAGAGGTCGACCGGATTGTCGCCTCCAAGGAGCAGGACATCCTGGCGGTCTGATTCGTACGCGCCTTCGTTACCATTCCAACACCAGGTTCGCTTGCCGATGTCTTCCAATCCCCTGACCGGCGCGCCGAATGCCATTGGCGTGCCGCGGCATGTGGCCATCGTCATGGATGGCAACGGCCGCTGGGCGAAGAAGCGCCTTTTGCCCAGGGTGGCGGGGCACAAGCAAGGGGTGGATGCGCTTCGCCGGACTGTCAGGGCTTGCCTTGAGCGCCACGTCCAAGTGCTCACGGTGTTCGCGTTCTCGTCCGAGAACTGGAACCGCCCTCCAGAAGAGGTTTCAGGGCTGATGGATCTCCTGGTGTTGGCCCTTTCACGGGAAGTGCCCAAGCTCGACAAGAGTGGAGTGAGACTGCACTTCCCAGGCGACTCCTCCGGACTGTCTCCGCGCCTGCTGCAAGGCCTTCGCAAGGCCGAGCAGACGACCGCACACAATGATCGCATGGTACTCAATGTGTGTTTCAACTATGGCGGTCGTTGGGACATCGTGAACGCCGCGAAGCAGCTGTTGGCCCAGGGCAGAGACATCACGGAAGCTGGGTTGTGTCAAACAACGGCGCTGGCCCACGTGGGCGATCCCGACCTGCTGATCCGTACGGGCGGCGAGATGCGCATCAGCAACTTTCTGCTCTGGCAGTGCGCGTATTCCGAGCTGTTTTTCACACCCTGTCTGTGGCCGGATTTCGACGCCGCCGAATTGGATCGGGCTTTCCAAGACTACGCAGGGCGCGAGCGCCGTTTCGGATTGACCTCCGAACAGGTGAGTCCGTCCAGCCCGGTGGCAGCGGCCAGCGGCTCGCATGCTTAAGCAACGCATCATCACCGCGCTGGTGCTCCTGGCTGTGGTGCTGCCAGCCATGTTTCATGCCTCTGTTGTTCCGTTTGCTGCGTTGGCGGTGCTGATGGTTTCCGCTGCTGGCTGGGAGTGGGCTCGCATGAATGGCCAGTCAGGGGGGGCGGCGTTGCTGATCGGCGCAGGATTTGGCGGACTGCTGCTGCTCTTCTGGTTGTGGGGTGGGCTGGACCGCTCGTGGGCAGCCGTCTGGTGGGTCGCTGCTGGGGGATGGCTTTTGCTGTCGGTCTTGATGCTCAGGCGCGGAGTGGCTGGTTGGCAGCAGTGGCCGATGATTTGGCGATTGTCGGGTGGTCTATTGGTTCTCGCATGTGCCTGGCTGGCGCTCGTGCAGGCCCGGCAAACAGGCTTGGTGTTTCTGCTTTCGGTCTTGACCCTTGTGTGGGCTGCGGACATTGCCGCTTATGCCGGCGGAAGGACGTTTGGTCGCCGCAAGCTCGCGCCGACCCTGAGTCCGGGCAAGAGCTGGGAAGGAGTGTTCAGCGGGCTTCTCGGGGTGTTCCTGCTGGCGCTGTTCTGGCTGTGGTTCGATCAGCGCTATCCGTCGGATGGGCCCAGTCTTTTCAGTCGTCTGTGGCAGGCAGGGCCGGGCTGGGTGGTCCCGGCACTCCTTCTACTGACTGCTGCCAGTGTGGTGGGAGACCTTCTGGAGTCACTTGTCAAGCGCAGTGCGGGCATGAAGGATTCGAGCCAGTTGCTGCCCGGGCATGGTGGGGTGCTTGACCGGGTGGACGCCTTGTTGCCCGTGTTGCCTGTCGCCATGCTGTTTGCCCATCTGCTGGAGAGATGATCGTGCCCGTGCAGAACATCACCATCCTCGGATCGACCGGATCAATCGGTACCAACACCCTGGACGTCATCGCCCGCCACCCTGAACGGTTCCGGGTGTTTGCCCTCACGGCAGCGACTCAGGTCGGGTCCATGCTCGAGCAATGCAAGGTGCACCGTCCCGAATACGCTGTGATGGCCAGCCCGGAGCATGCCCGGCTGCTGGCGGACAGGGTGAAAGCAGAAGGTCTGAAGGTTCAGGTGTTGTCGGGCCCCCGTGCCCTCTGCGAGGTCAGTACCGACCCGCAGGTCCACGCCGTGATGGCGGCCATCGTCGGTGCGGCCGGCCTGGAGCCAAGTGTCGCTGCGGCGCGGGCTGGCAAGAAGCTTCTGCTGGCCAACAAAGAATCGTTGGTCGTGGGCGGTGAGTGGTTCATGCAGGCCGTGGCGGAGGGGGGCGGCCGGTTGCTGCCTATCGATAGTGAGCACTCGGCGGTTTTTCAGTCCTTGCCTGAAGACCCTTCGACATGGCCCAGGCGCGTGGAGAAGATCCTGCTGACCGCATCGGGCGGCCCCTTCAGACAGCGTGATCCGTCCACCATGCATTCGGTGACGCCAGAAGAAGCCTGTGCCCATCCGAACTGGGTGATGGGGCGCAAGATTTCGGTCGACTCCGCCACCATGATGAACAAGGCGCTGGAGGTCATCGAGGCCAGGTACCTGTTTGATGTAAGCCCGTCTCAGATCGAGGTGGTGATCCATCCCCAGAGCGTGGTGCATTCGATGGTCCAGTTCCATGACCGTTCGGTGGTGGCCCAACTGGGGACACCCGACATGCGGGTTCCGATTGCCTACGGCCTGTCATGGCCCGAGCGCATGCAGTCTGGTGCAAATGCGCTGGATTTTTCGGCGTTGACTGCCCTGACATTCGAAAAGCCCGACGACCTTCGTTTTCCCGGCCTGCGCCTGGCCTGGGAGGCCCTGGAAGGACCTCCGGGAACCACCGCTGTGCTCAATGCCGCGAACGAGGTGGCGGTGGCGGCCTTTCTGGATCGGCGGCTGCGCTTCGATCACATTCATGTGGTCAATCGTGCAACTTTGGAGGCCCTGTCGCCCTCCAAGACCGAGGGTCTGGAAGCGCTGCTGGCGCTGGACGAGCAAGCGCGAGCGATGGCCTCGGCCTGCGTGGATCGCTGCCGCGGCTGAGCCTGCCCTGCTTGGCCCTCGGGGCCTGGGCTGTGGTGTGCTGCCGATTTGATACTTCGAGGGACCTATGACCACATTGATTGCCTTTGTCGTGGCCCTGGGCCTGCTGATCGCCGTACATGAGTACGGCCACTACCGGGTGGCCGTGGCCTGCGGGGTCAAGGTGCTCCGCTTTTCCGTCGGATTCGGAAAGCCGCTGCTGCGTTGGCAACGGGCTGGCAGTCCGACCGAGTTTGTGTTGTGTGCCCTGCCGCTGGGCGGGTATGTGCGGATGCTGGACGAGCGCGAAGCACCGGTGGATCCAGCGGAACGCCATCTGGCGTTCAACACACAGCCGCTGCGTTCGCGGGCGGCCATCGTCGCGGCCGGGCCGGCAGCGAATCTGCTGCTCGCCGTGGTGTTGTATGCAGCGGTGAACTGGATCGGTGTGGAGGAGCCCAAGCCAGTGCTTGCTTCACCCGTGGCTGGTTCAGTGGCGGAAAAGGCGGGACTCGTTGGCGGGGAGTGGGTGCAAAGCGCTTACGTGAACGGTGACGAAGCGTCGCCCGTGAGGTCGTTCGAGGACCTCCGTTGGCGCCTGACGCAGGCGGCGTTGTCTGATCAGGACATGCAACTGCTGGTGTCCCGTGAGGAGGGTGGCGCTGCGCGCGAGCTGACGCTGCCGCTCAGCCAGATCGACGTCAAGGAGGCCGACGCCACGCTGTTCAGGCGCATTGGCATCTTGTCCCCATGGACCGATCCGGTGATGGGGGACGTCATGCCTGGCGGTGCTGCGGAGGCTGCCGGGTTGAGGGCGGGGGACCGTGTGTTGCGCGTCGACGGCAAGGCGGTGTCCGATGGCGGTGCGCTGCGACAGAGCATCCGTGACAGCGTCAATGCTGAGGGTCAGGCGGTACGCCAGGTGTGGGACGTGTCCCGTGACGGCGGCACGCTAAGCCTGACCGTGGAACCCAAGCCAGAGAAATCGGGTGAGGCCTGGATCGGTCGTATCGGCGCGTACGTCGGCTCCGCGCCGGCGATGACGACGGTGCGCCACGGCGCGCTGGAAGGGCTGTGGCTGGGCGTCCAGCGCACCTGGGAGGTGTCCTGGTTGACGCTGAAAATGATGGGCAAGATGCTGATCGGAGAGGCCTCCCTCAAGAACATCAGCGGCCCGCTCACCATCGCGGACTACGCAGGCAAATCGGCCAGCATGGGGCTCACGTCCTACATCGTGTTTCTGGCCCTGATCAGCGTCAGCCTTGGGGTCCTGAACCTGCTGCCGTTGCCGGTCCTCGATGGGGGGCACCTGATGTATTATCTTTGGGAGGGTGTGACCGGCCGCGGGGTGTCCGACGTCTGGCTGGAACGGCTGCAGCGAGGGGGAGTGGCTGTGTTGCTGGCCCTCATGTGCGTTGCCCTCTTCAACGATATCACCCGTCTCGTGGGCTGAACGATCTCTCTCTCATGAAACCATTTGTCTCCAGCCTGCGTGGGCTCAAACTGTCCGCCATTGCCACTTCCTTGTTGATGGCCTTGCCCGCTTGGGCCGTGGACCCATTCACACTCAAGGACATCCAGGTCGAAGGCCTGCAGCGCGTCGAGCCGGGCACTGTGTTTGCCTCCTTGCCTTTCCGTATTGGCGACCAGTACACCGACGACAAAGGGTCTTCCGCCATTCGGGCTCTGTTTGGCCTGGGGCTTTTCTCCGATGTGCGGCTGCAAATCAACGGGGACGTTCTCGTTGTGATCGTGGAAGAGCGTCCGTCGGTGGCCGATGTGAGCTTCACTGGCATCAAGGAGTTTGATGCCGAGGTGCTCAAGAAGGCGCTTAGAGAGGTTGGGCTCGCTGAAGGCAGGCCGTTTGACAAGGCGCTGGCCGACCGCGCCGAGCAGGAGCTCAAGCGTCAGTACATCAACCGCAGCATGTACGCCGCTCAAGTGGTGACCACCGTGACCCCGGGTGAGCGCAACCGGGTCAACCTCAACTTCAATGTGGTGGAAGGTGAGGTGGCGAAGATCAAGGACATCCGCATCGTCGGCAACCAGGCGTTCTCCGAGTCGACCTTGCGCGACCTGTTCGATCTGGACACGGGTGGCTGGATGAGCTGGTACACCAAGGCTGATCGCTACTCACGGGCCAAGCTCAACGCCGATCTGGAAACCCTGCGCTCATACTATCTCGCGCGTGGATACCTTGAGTTCAAGGTCGAGTCCACCCAGGTGGCCATCTCACCTGACAAGCAGGACATGTCGGTCACCATCAACATCAGCGAAGGCAATCGCTTCGTGGTGTCTTCTGTCGCGCTTGAGGGCGAGTACCTCGGCAAAGAGCAGGAGTTCAAGTCGCTTGTGAGCATTCGCGCGGGTGAAGCCTACAACGCTGAAGATGTGGCGCGCACCGTCAAGGCATTCACGGACTACTTCGGGGCATTTGGGTACGCGTTCGCGCAAGTGGAGGCGGCCCCCCTGATTGATCGTGTCAACAACCGTGTGGCGTTCGCGCTGAGGGCCCAGCCGTCGCGTCGGGTGTACGTTCGCCGGATCAATGTGGAAGGCAACAATCGGACCCGTGACGAAATCATCCGCCGCGAGTTCCGCCAATTTGAGTCGGCCTGGTATGACAGCGATCGCATCCGGCTCTCGCGCGACCGCATTGACCGGCTGGGGTTCTTCACGGAGGTCGGGATCGACACCGAGCCAGTGCCGGGCACCAATGACCAGGTGGATCTCACGGTGACGGTGGCCGAAAAGCCCACGGGCAACCTGTCGATTGGTGCTGGTTATTCGCAGGCCGACAAGCTGTCGCTGATTGCCAGCATCAAGCAGGAAAACGTCTTCGGCTCCGGCAACTATCTGGGGCTGGATCTCAACACCAGTTCTTACAACCGCCAGTTTGTCCTGAGTACCACCAACCCCTACTTTACCCAGGATGGTGTTTCCCGGACCTTTGACCTGTACTACAAAACCACCCGCCCCTATGACGCGCAGGGCGGGGACTACGAAATCGCCACGCCTGGGGTCGGTGTGCGGTTTGGCGTGCCTTTCACCGAGACCGACACCGTTTTCTTCGGGGTCGGGGCGGAGCGGGTCAAGGTGAAGGAGGGAGACCAGCTTCCCGAGGCCTATCGAGACCAGGGGGGAACCTATCTGCCTGCGACCATTGGCTGGGCGCGTGACAACAGAGACAGCGCTCTCGTCCCGACGGAGGGTCGACTGCAGCGGCTCAACTCCGAATTTGGCCTCGGGGGAGACCGGCGGTATGCCAAGCTCACCTATCAGTTCCAGCAGTATCTGCCCATCACCCGCCAATACACCTTTGCATTCAACACCGAACTCGGTGTCGGCAAGGGGCTGGGAGGCAAGACGTTCCCGGTGTTGCGCAATTTTTACGGCGGTGGCCTCGGGTCGGTTCGCGGCTTCGAGCAGGGAACCCTTGGCCCAACCTCGGCAGTCATCGGATCGACGACCGGCGAAACCGTCAACATCGGCGGGGCCCGCAATATCGTCTTCAATGCAGAGTTCATCGCACCCTTCCCGGGGGCAGGCAACGACCGCACATTGCGCTGGTTTGCGTTTGTTGACGCAGGCAACGTCTATGGTGAATCGGAAAGTATCGACTTCAGCAAGATGCGCTCTTCGGTGGGCGTTGGCTTGAGCTGGATCTCACCGGTCGGCCCTTTGCGCTTTGCGCTCGCCAACCCGGTGCGCAAGTTCTCCGGCGATAGAATCCAGAAATTCCAGTTTCAGATCGGAACATCCTTTTGATGAAGACCTTGCAGCGTCGCTTTGCCCGTCACCTGGCCGTTTTTCTCGCAGCCACCTGCGTGACCTTGACAGCGGCAGCCCAGGACTTTCGTGTGGGTTTCGTCAACACCGAGCGCATTCTGCGTGAGGCCAACATGGCGAAGGCGTCACAGACCAAGCTGGAGCAGGAATTCTCCCGACGCGAGAAGGATCTGCAGGGGCTGGCCGCACAGCTCAAGGCTGCGTCCGAGAAGCTTGAACGCGACGCCCCCACACTGCCCGAAGCACAGCGAGTGACCCGCCAGCGGCAACTGGTGGACCAGGACCGGGACTTCCAGCGCAAGCAGCGGGAGTTTCAGGAAGACGTCACCATGCGCAAGAACGAAGAAGTTCAGCAGTTGCTTGAAAAAGCCAATCGAGTGATCAAGCAGGTGGCTGAAACTGAAAAGTACGACCTGATCCTTCAGGAGGCGGTCTATATCAACCCCAAGCACGACATCACCGACAAGGTGCTCAGTGGCTTGAACAACACCAAGTAAGGCCCGTCATGTCCCGGTCGCTCGGCGACATCGTCGGCGCCCTGGGTGGAGAGCTCGTCGGGAACGCCAGTCTGCAGATTCACCGTCTGGCGCCGCTCGCAACGGCCCGGGCGGACGAGCTTTCATTCGTTGCCCAGGCGCGCTACGCGGCCCAGATCCAGACAACAGCGGCGGGTGCTTTGATCATTCCCTCCGGCCTGAGAGATGCGGCCATGTCGCGCGGTGCCTGTATTGTCTGCGACGATCCGTATCTGTACTTTGCCCGCCTGACCCAATGGTGGAAGGCTCAGCACGAGCCTGCAGAGGCGCCTCGGGTTGACCCTTTCGCGAGCATCCACCCATCCGCAGTCATCGGAGATCGCGTTTCGATCGGTCCGTTTGCCGTCGTCGGCCCTGGGGCAAGGATTGGTGACGGGGCGCGAATCGGACCCCATTCCATCGTGGGCAGAGATGCCGCGGTAGGAGAGGAAACACTGCTCCACGCCAGGGTCAACATCGGCGACCGTTGTGTGGTTGGTCAACGCTGCATTCTTCATCCCGGCGTGGTCATTGGTGCCGACGGCTTCGGGTTCGCACCTCATCAGGGAGAGTGGGTCAAGATAGAACAGTTGGGTGCCGTCCGTATCGGGAACGATGTCGAAATCGGCGCCAACACCTGCATCGACCGCGGCGCGCTGGACGATACGGTCATCGGCAATGGTGTCAAGCTCGACAACCTGATACAGATCGGTCACAACGTGCGCATCGGCGATCACACGGCGATGGCGGGTTGTGTCGGCGTGGCGGGCACGGCCACGATTGGTGCGCATTGTTCGGTCGGCGGTGGCGCCATTGTGCTGGGCCATCTGACGCTTGCAGACCGGGTGAACATTTCCGCAGCGACGGTGGTGACCCGTTCGATCCATCAGCCTGGGCTGTACACCGGCATGTTCCCCATCGACGACAATGCGGCCTGGGAAAAGAACGCCGCATCGCTCAAGCAACTGGGTCGCTTGCGCGAACGCGTGCGTGCCCTCGAACAACGAGTTGAAAACAATCTTCCGAAAAGCTGAGCATCAACACAATGGACATCCACCAGATCCGAAAACAACTGCCTCACCGTTACCCGTTCCTGCTGGTGGACCGTGTGCTGGAGATCGAAAAGGGCAAGCGCATCAAGGCGCTGAAGAATGTCACCATCAATGAGCCGTTCTTCGGTGGTCACTTTCCGAACCGTCCGGTGATGCCTGGCGTGCTCATGCTGGAGGCCATGGCCCAGGCGGCAGCGCTGCTGGCCTTCGACACCGCCGGGGTCACAATGGACGACAACACCGTCTATTACTTTGCCGGCATTGACGGCGCCCGCTTCAAGCGACCGGTTGAACCAGGGGATCAGTTGGTCATGGACATTGAGTTGGACCGTGTGCGCGCGGGTATCTACAAGTTCAAGGGCGTGACCCGGGTGGGCGACGACGTGGTCTGCGAGGCCGAGTTGATGTGCACCATGCGCACGGTGTCCTGAGTGGTGGGGGGCTGCTGACGTGACGCAGATTCATCCCACTGCGCTGGTGGACCCTTCTGCGGAGCTCGACGATTCGGTTTCGGTCGGCCCGTACACCATCGTCGGGCCCCATGTGAAGATCGGTGCAGGTACGTCGATTGGCGCGCACTGCGTGATCGAAGGCCGCACCACCATCGGTGCGCACAACCGCATCTTCCAGTTCAACTCGATTGGTGCGGTGCCGCAGGACAAGAAGTACGCGGGTGAACCCACCGAGCTGATCATCGGCAACCACAACACGATCCGCGAGTTCTGCACCTTCAACCTCGGGGTGCCAGGGGCAGGTGGCCGTACCACGGTGGGAGACCACAACTGGATCATGGCCTACACCCACATTGCGCACGACTGCCACGTGGCCAACCACACCACGCTGGCGAACAACACCACCCTGGCAGGGCACGTGTTGCTGGCCGACTGGGTGACCGTGGGCGGACTGACTGGCATTCACCAGTTTGTCTCGGTGGGCGCACACGCGATGATCGGCTTTGCCAGTGCGGTCACGCAGGATGTGCCCCCGTACATGCTGGTGGACGGCAACCCGCTGGCGGTGCGTGGGCTGAACACTGTCGGGCTCAGGCGACGCGACTTTTCCGCCGCGCGGATCGCGGCGATCAAGCAGATGCACAGACTGCTCTACCGGCAGGGCCTCACACTCGATGCTGCACGCGCCGGCATTGATGCGTTGGCAACCGAGACGCCCGAGGCGGCAGAGGACGTGGCCTTGATGAGCCGCTTCCTGTCTGCGGCAACGCGCGGCATTGCGCGCTGATTTCTCATCACCGGTCATGAATGCGTCCCGCCGTGTCGCGCTGGTCGCCGGCGAAACGTCGGGCGATCTGCTCGCAGGTCTGCTTCTGAAGGGGCTCAAGGGCCGCTGGCCCGATCTGTCGGCTGTCGGCATCGGTGGCGCGGCCATGGCAAAGCAGGGCTTCGAGGCTTGGTGGTCCAGCGACAAGCTGGCCGTGCGAGGCTATGTCGAGGTGTTGCGCCACTACCGGGAGATTGCGGGCATTCGCACACAGCTCCGGGAGCGCCTGCTGCAGGAGCGGCCCGACGCCTTCATCGGCGTGGATGCGCCTGATTTCAACCTCGATCTCGAGAGCAGCCTCCGCTCGGCGGGCGTGAAGACGGTGCATTTCATCTGCCCGTCGATCTGGGCCTGGCGTCCGGAGCGGGTGGAAAAGATCCGTCGCAGTGCCGACCACGTGTTGTGCATCTTCCCGTTCGAGCCCGAACTGCTCGCTCGCCACGGAATTGCTGCCACCTATGTGGGTCACCCGATTGCCAGCGTGATTCCGCTTGTCCCGGATCGTCTGGCCGCACGGCGTGCGTTGGGCATCGAAGGCGAGGGGCCGGTCGTGGCCATTCTTCCTGGCAGCCGGCGCTCGGAGGTGCAGTACCTGGCCCGCCGATTCTTCGATGCGGCGGTGCTGATGCGGTCGCGCCGTCCAGGGCTGCGCTTCGTGGTGCCTGCGGTCCCCGCATTGCGTGAAGTCATCGAGGCCCACGCCCAGGACGCAGGTCTTCAGGATGTGCTGATCGTCCAGGGGCGTTCACACGAGGTGCTGACTGCGTGCGACGTGACGCTGATCGCGTCGGGCACGGCAACGCTGGAGGCGGCGCTGTTCAAGCGCCCCATGGTGATCGCCTACAACATGCACTGGCTGTCCTGGATCATCATGCGTCGCAAGCAGTTGCAGCCGTGGGTCGGACTGCCCAACATCCTGAGCAGCGATTTTGTGGTCCCCGAACTGTTGCAGGACGCTGCGACGCCGGCGGCGCTGGCCGAAGCCACGCTCGCCTGGCTGGATTCTCCCCAGCGTGCGGCGGCTCTGGAGGAGCGCTTCACCCAGCTGCACCATCTGCTGCAGCGTGACACGGCACGCCTGGCCACCGATGCGATCGAAAAAGTTCTTGCGGGCTGAGCAGGTCAGCCTCGCCTGGGACGTTCCCGGGCTGGTTGCGGGTGTGGACGAGGCCGGCCGCGGGCCCCTGGCCGGGCCGGTGGTGGCGGCGGCCGTGATCCTGGACGACCACAAGCCGATCAAGGGACTGGCCGACTCCAAGAAGCTGTCCGCGTTGCGCCGCGAAAAACTGTTCGACGAAATCCGGGCCAAAGCCCTGTGCTGCAGCGTGGCGCTCGCGACCGTGGAGGAGATCGACCGGCTCAACATCCTGCAGGCCACCATGCTGGCCATGCAGCGCGCGGTCAAGGGCTTGCGCCTGAAACCGGCGAAGGTGCTGGTGGATGGCAACCGCTTGCCGGTGCTGGACGTGGTGGCCGAGGCCATCGTGTCCGGTGACGCGCTGGTGCAGGCCATCTCAGCCGCCTCCATCCTGGCCAAGGTCACGCGCGACCGCATGCTCGACGAACTTCACGCGCAGCATCCGCTCTACGGGTTTGATCGCCACAAGGGCTACGGTACAGCTCAGCACCTGGCAGCGCTGCGTGAACTCGGTCCGTTGCCCGAGCACAGACGCTCGTTCTCACCCGTGGCCCAGGCGATGCAGGAGCACGGCGCATGAACGAACCCATTCTGATCACCTCGCGGGACAACCCCTTGCTCAAGCGCCTGCGTCTGCTCTCCCAGGACGGCACGGCCTATCGCAAACAGGGACAGGTCTGGCTGGAGGGCGATCACCTGTGCCGGGCGATGCTGGCTCGGGGGCAGCGTCCGACTACCGCGGTGTTCACGGATCGCGGCTGGTCCGATGCTTCCGACGTCTTGCGGGAGGCCTGTGAGCACCGGGTCTTGGTTTCTGAGTCATTGATGGCGGGTGTGAGCGGACTGGAGTCCCCGGCCGGCATGGGCTTCCTCTGGGATCTTCCGATTCGCCCGGCGCCAGACCCGGCGGCTTCGACGGTGGTGCTGGACCGCCTGCAGGACGCCGGCAACGTCGGCTCCATACTGCGCAGCGCAGCCGCCATGGGGTTTGGCCAGGTGCTGGCGCTCAAGGGCACCGCCGGCCTTTGGTCGCCCAAGGTGTTGCGTGCAGGTATGGGGGCGCATTTCGCACTCCGTCTGGTCGAGGGGCTGGCGCCGGACGACCTCGGGATGCTCGCAGTGCCCATGCTGGTCACCAGTTCCCACCGGGGCGAGTTCCTGCACCGTTCCGAACTGCCCTGGCCTTGCGCCTGGGTCATGGGGCATGAGGGGCAGGGTGTGTGTCCCGAGCTGGAGGCCATGGCGAGCCGTTCTGTCCGCATCACCCAGCCGGGGGGCGAGGAGTCGCTGAACGTCGCCGCCGCGGCGGCGATCTGTCTGCACGCCAGCGCGGCGGCCAGGACCCTGCCGCTATAATTCCGGGGTTTACCCGCAATCGACGCATCTCGCTGCGTCCGCCCCGGCTTCCTGCCCAGGTTCCCCGCCCCTAGCCTGCTGTCGCGATCCCCTGCGACGATGCGGGAGCGGGCGCGAATCTCCCCGGTTGTGCCCTATGGCGGGCGCGGGTGCGTCCGAAAAACCTCTGGAGAAAACCGTGCTTCCCGTCCATCCGAAAGCCCTTCTTGCGCTCGCCGACGGCACGGTCTTTACGGGGGTTTCCATCGGTGCCACCGGTCAGACGACCGGCGAGGTGGTGTTCAACACCTCGATCACCGGCTACCAGGAAATCCTCACCGATCCGAGCTACTGCCAGCAAATCGTCACCCTCACATACCCTCACATCGGCAACACCGGCGTGAACCGTGAGGACGTGGAAGCCGACCGCATCCACGCCGCTGGCCTGATCATCAAAGACCTGCCCCTTCTGGCGTCCAACTTCCGTTCCGAAGAGACGCTTTCCCAGTACCTGCAGCGCGAGGGCACCGTGGCCATCGCCGATCTCGACACCCGTGCCCTGACGCGTCTGCTGCGCACCAAGGGTGCGCAGAATGGTTGCATCCTCGCCCTGCCGGCCGGTGAGGCGATCACCGACGCGCACCGCGCCCAGGCGGTCGCCGCCGCCAAGGCAGCGCCGAACATGGCGGGCCAGGATCTGGCCAAGGTGGTGTCGGCGACCGCGTCCTACCCCTGGACGCAGTCCGAGTGGAAGCTGGGCAGCGGCTACGGCGAACAGACCGCACCGAAGTTCCATGTGGTCGCCTACGACTTCGGCGTCAAGAAGAACATCCTGCGCATGCTGGCCGAGCGTGGCTGCAAGGTCACCGTGGTGCCGGCGCAGACGCCGGCTGCCGAGGCGCTCAAGCACCAGCCCGACGGCATCTTCCTGTCCAATGGCCCCGGCGATCCGGAGCCCTGCGACTACGCGATCGCCGCCGCGCGCGAGCTGATCGAGACCGGCACGCCGACCTTCGGCATCTGCCTGGGCCACCAGATCATGGCTCTGGCTTCGGGCGCCAAGACTTTCAAGATGAAGTTCGGCCACCACGGCGCGAACCACCCGGTCAAGGATCTGGACAGCGGCCGCGTCTCCATCACCAGCCAGAACCACGGCTTCGCGGTGGATGAGAAGACCCTGCCGGCCAATCTGCGCGCCACCCATGTGAGCCTGTTCGACGGCACGCTGCAGGGCCTGGCCCGCACCGACAAGCCGGCTTTCTGCTTCCAGGGTCACCCGGAAGCGTCGCCCGGCCCGCACGACATCGGCTACCTGTTCGACCGCTTCATTGGCCTCATGCAGGCCAAGGCCTGAGACCGCACCCCAAGGAACCACCCATGAAGCTCTTCAGTTTCCCGGTTTTTGCGATCGAGAAGGCCATCGCCAAGCGCATGCTGGGTCTGGAGTCGCCCCACAAGGAGTGGTTCGGCCAGCGCTGGGCGCAGAAGCCCTACCGCAAGGCTTTCATCGAGAACAAGGCGATGCCGCTGGTCACCCTGATCGCCAAGGGCAAGACCTGGGACGACGAGACCTTCAACACCGAAATGGCTGCGTGGGATGCCTTGTTCTATCCCGCAGAAGCCGAGGTGCTGCGCCCGATCATCGAAGGCGACGGCCTGCTGCAGCTGATGCAGAAGAACGTGCCTGCCGAACGCGTGCAGGCGCTGCTGAACAAACTGGAAACCCAGCGCCAGGCCTGAGCCCGACCTGCCGCCTAGATACACAAGCGAACCCATGCCGAAAAGAACAGACATCCAGACCGTCCTCATCATCGGAGCCGGCCCGATCATCATCGGCCAGGCCTGCGAGTTCGACTACTCGGGCGTGCAGGCTTGCAAGGCCCTGCGCGAAGAGGGCTACCGGGTGGTGCTGATCAACAGCAACCCGGCCACCATCATGACCGACCCGGCCACGGCCGACGTCACCTACATCGAGCCCATCACCTGGCAGACGGTCGAGAAGATCATCGCCAAGGAACGGCCCCAGACCCCGGGCGGTTTTGCCATCCTGCCGACCATGGGCGGCCAGACCGCGCTGAACTGCGCGCTGGACCTGTGGCGCAACGGCGTTCTGGCGCGCTACGGCGTGGAACTGATCGGCGCCACGCCTGAGGCCATCGACAAGGCCGAGGACCGCCTGAAGTTCAAGGACGCCATGACCAAGATCGGTCTGGGCTCCGCGCGCTCGGGCATCGCACACAGCATGGAAGAGGCCTGGGCGGTCCAGAAGATGACCGGTTTCCCGACCGTGATCCGCCCCAGCTTCACGCTGGGTGGCACCGGCGGCGGCATCGCCTACAACCCTGAAGAGTTCGAGACCATCTGCAAGCGCGGCCTGGAGGCCTCGCCGACCAACGAGCTGCTGATCGAAGAGTCGCTGCTCGGCTGGAAAGAGTACGAGATGGAAGTGGTGCGCGACAAGGCGGACAACTGCATCATCGTCTGCTCGATCGAAAACCTGGACCCGATGGGTGTGCACACCGGTGATTCCATCACCGTGGCCCCGGCCCAGACGCTGACCGACAAGGAATACCAGATCCTGCGCAACGCCTCGCTGGCCGTGCTGCGCGAGATTGGTGTGGACACCGGCGGCTCCAACGTGCAGTTCTCCATCAACCCGGCCGATGGCCGCATGGTGGTGATCGAAATGAATCCGCGCGTCTCGCGTTCGTCGGCCCTGGCCTCCAAGGCCACCGGTTTCCCGATCGCCAAGGTCGCAGCCAAGCTGGCCGTGGGCTACACGCTGGACGAACTGCGCAACGAGATCACCGGCGGTGCCACGCCGGCGTCGTTCGAGCCCTCGATCGACTACGTGGTCACCAAGATTCCGCGTTTCGCCTTCGAGAAGTTCCCCACCGCCGACAGCCGCCTGACCACCCAGATGAAGTCGGTGGGCGAGGTGATGGCCATGGGCCGCACCTTCCAGGAGAGCTTCCAGAAGGCCCTGCGCGGTCTGGAAGTCGGCGTCGATGGCATGAACGAGAAGACCCAGGACCGCGAGACGCTGGAGCGCGAGCTGGGCGAGCCCGGTCCTGAGCGCATCTGGTACGTGGGCGACGCCTTCGCGGCCGGCTGGTCGCTCGACGAGGTGCACCAGTTCACCAAGATCGACAAGTGGTTCCTGATCCAGATCGAGGAAATCATCAAGCTCGAAATGGCCATGGACAAGCTGGTCGCCGAGAAGGGCGAGGGCGCGCTGGCCAGCCTGGACGCCGACACGCTGCGCGGCCTGAAGAAGAAGGGCTTTTCCGACCGCCGTCTGGCCAAGCTGCTGGCCACCACCGACACCGCCGTGCGCGAACGCCGCAAGCAGCTCAATGTGCGCCCGGTCTACAAGCGCGTCGACACCTGCGCCGCCGAGTTCGCCACCGACACCGCCTACCTGTACTCCACCTACGAAGGCCACGGCGACGGTGAGTGCGAGGCCGAACCGACCAACAAGAAGAAGATCATGGTGCTGGGCGGTGGCCCCAACCGCATCGGCCAGGGCATCGAGTTCGACTACTGCTGCGTGCACGCCGCGCTGGCCATGCGCGAAGACGGCTACGAGACCATCATGGTCAACTGCAACCCGGAGACCGTGTCGACCGACTACGACACCAGCGACCGCCTGTACTTCGAGCCGCTGACGCTGGAAGACGTGCTGGAAATCGTCGACAAAGAAAAACCGGTCGGCGTGATCGTGCAGTACGGCGGACAGACCCCGCTGAAGCTCGCGCTGGGCCTGGAGGCCAACGGCGTGCCCATCATTGGCACCACGCCCGACATGATCGACGCGGCCGAAGACCGTGAGCGCTTCCAGAAGCTGCTGCACGACCTGGGCCTGCGTCAGCCGCCCAACGCCACTGCCCGCACTGAGGCGGAGGCGCTGGAGAAAGCCGCGGCCCTGGGCTATCCGCTGGTGGTGCGCCCGAGCTACGTGCTGGGCGGCCGTGCGATGGAGATCGTGCACGAGCAGCGCGACCTGGAGCGCTACATGCGCGAGGCGGTGAAGGTGAGCAACGACTCGCCGGTGCTGCTGGACCGCTTCCTGAACGATGCCATCGAGTGCGACGTGGACGCCGTGCGCGACGCGTCCGGCCGCGTGTTCATTGGCGGCGTGATGGAACACATCGAACAGGCAGGGGTGCACTCGGGCGATTCCGCCTGCTCGCTGCCGCCGTACTACCTCTCCAAGGCCACCATCGACGAGCTCAAGCGCCAGACCGCCGCCATGGCCCAGGGCCTGAACGTGGTGGGTCTGATGAACGTGCAGTTCGCGATCCAGGAGAAGGAAGAGAACGGCGTCAAGACCGACGTGATCTTCGTGCTCGAAGTGAATCCGCGCGCCTCGCGCACGGTGCCCTTCGTGTCCAAGGCCACCGGCATCCAGCTGGCCAAGGTCGCGGCGCGCTGCATGGCGGGCCAGACGCTGGACCAGCAGGGCATTGGCGCCGAGGTCACGCCGCCGTACTTCAGCGTGAAGGAGGCCGTGTTCCCGTTCGTGAAGTTCCCGGGCGTGGACACCATCCTTGGTCCCGAGATGAAGTCCACCGGCGAGGTGATGGGCGTGGGCAAGACCTTCGGCGAGGCCTTCGTCAAGAGCCAGCTGGGCGCTGGAACCAAGCTGCCGCGTTCGGGCAAGGTGTTCCTGACCGTGAAGAACGGCGACAAGCCGCGCGCCGTGGAAGTGGCGCGCCAGCTGGCGGCGCTGGGCTTCGAGCTGGTGGCCACGCGGGGCACGGCGGCGGCCATCGCCGAGGCCGGCGTGCCGGTGCAGACGGTGAACAAAGTGACCGAAGGTCGTCCGCACATCGTGGACATGCTCAAGAACAACGAGATCGCCCTGGTGATCAACACGGTCGAGGAGCGCCGCAACGCGATCGCCGATTCGCGCGCCATCCGAACCTCGGCGCTGCTGGCCCGCGTGACCACCTTCACCACCATCTCCGGCGCTGAAGCCGCGGTGGAAGGCATGCGGCACATGGACAGCCTGGGCGTGATTTCGGTCCAGGAGATGCACGCGCAGCTGATGGCCTGATCCCCGCGTTGCTCCTCTTGTCCCCCGCGGGCATGGTCGCTAGATTGTGGCCATGCCCGCTGTGCTTTCGGCCCCCGACACCCGCCTGCGCGAGTGGACCACTGCGCAGGCCCCGCCGCGGACCACTTCGACGGCCAGCTCGTGCACCTGCCGCTGCAGCGACTCGCGGTCAACCGGGTGCCGGCTTCTGCTCAGGACGTGTACCGCACCCCTGCAGCCATCGCAAAAAGCAAGAACCAGCCGGTCTACCTCATCACGCAGATCGGGCAGCCTTGGCTGGTGAAGCAGGGCGGGCGCCTGCTGCAGCTGCGCCCTGGCGATGCGGTGCTGGTGGACGCCGTCCAGGCCTACGAACTGCACTTCCCGCACTCGGTCACCCGCTGTCGGTGCTCATGCCGCGCGCCTGGGTCGGGCAGTGGCTGCAGACGGTGGACGTGCCGCAGGTGCGTGTGGCGCACCCTGAACGAGGCTGGGGCGCCATGCTGTCGGCGCTGAGCCTGCAACTGGGGCGTCAGCCCCGCACTGGCGCTTGAAATGGCGCCCGACTGGCTGGAGGCCCAGTTCGGTGCCTTGCTCGCGGCCTCGATGGAGCCGATGGCGCATCGCAACGCAGCCTGTGCCCGTGGCCTGCGCGAGCGCGCCGTGGCCCTGATGCGGGAGCGTCGCGGAGAGCCCGGCTGGCGCGCCGACGAGCTTGCGGCGCAGCGCATTCGCCGTCTGGTCTACTGGAACGCCTTCGTGCCGCTGGACGGCGAGAGCCTCAACGATCTGGTGCCACCGCACTACGTGGCTCTGTTCCACGGCATCGCCGCCGCGAATAAGGGTGCGGTGATGTTGCAGTACCCGATCTGGCGCGAGGCCTTCATCAACGACGCGGACGCCGCGCTGGCCGAGAAGACTTGCGGATGGCTCAACCCCCATCCGTACAAGACCTTCACCGACCCGGCGAGGCTGTCGACACCGCTGGCGGCCATGACTCTGGGCAAGAGCTACATCAACTGCCAGCAGGACACCGCGCTGCGCCACAGCTTGCCCTGGCACCCCCGGCTGTCCGAGCGACTGGGACTGTTCCGTCTGGTCGAGTGCAGCGGCAGCCACGAGCTGTGTTTCACCGATCCCACGCGGCTGGCCGACGCCATCGAGCAGGCCGGTCGCGACTGAGCGCAACCGCGGCTTCCCGGGCTTATGGGCCCGGGTTTCGATGCATAATCCCGCCATTGGCCGCCGACCGGAAACGATCGGCGGTTTGCTTTTTGCCGATCCCGGAGTTCGAAAATGACCTATCCCATCACCAAGCGCGGCGCTGAAATGCTCAAGGCCGAGCTGCACAAACTCAAGACGGTGGAACGCCCGGGCGTGATCCAGGCGATTTCTGAAGCCCGTGCGCAGGGTGATCTGAGCGAAAACGCCGACTACGACGCGGCCAAGGAACGCCAGGGCTTCATCGAAGGCCGGATCGCCGAGATCGAAGGCAAGCTCTCGGCGGCGCAGGTCATCGACCCCTCGGCGCTGGATGCTGGTGGGCGCGTGGTGTTCGGCTCGACTGTCGACCTGTCCGACGAGGACAGTGGCAACGAGATGACCTACCAGATCGTGGGCGAAGACGAGGCCGACCTCAAGCAGGGCCTGGTCAACATCAGCAGCCCGATCGCGCGGGCGCTGATCGGCAAGGAAGAGGGCGACACCGCCGAGGTGCAGACCCCCGGCGGCACGCGCCGCTTCGAGATCGTGGCGGTGCGCTACGTCTGAACCGGTCCGCATGCCGCTGCAGCGCCTCTCCATCCTCATGGCCGCCCTCTGGTGGGGTGGCATTACGGGGCTGAGTTTCGTGGCGGTGCCGACCCTGTTCGCCAAGCTGGGCAGTCCGGCGGTGGCCGGTCCGGTGGCGGCACAGCTCTTTTCTTTCCAGTGCTGGATCGGGCTCGTGCTGGGCACGGCCCTGATGCTGGTGCTGCGGCGCCAGCGCGCATCGCTGTCCACCGATCCGTCGCCGCAGGCGCTGTCGGATCTCCGCGCTCTGCTGTTCACCATGGCCCTGGTGGCACTGGCCGTGCTGCTGGCGATGACACAAGAATTCGGTGTGGCCCGGAAGATCGTGACCGCGCGCGCGACCGGCGGTGACCTGCGCCTGTGGCACAGCCTGGGCTCGGTGCTGGTGCTGGGGCAGTGGCTGTGCGCGGGGTCGGTTTTGTGGCGCCAGGCCGCACCCAGGCGGTCGGCGTCCCCGACATGAATGCGCTGCGGCGCCTGGCCCAGCGGCTGACGGCGCTGCCTCCGCCGATGGTGGCTGGGCTGCTGTCCGTGGTCGCGGCGCTGCTGTCCATGCGGTTGCTTGGGCTGACCTGGCTGCTGGCGGTCAATGTGCCGTTTTCAGACCAATGGGCCCTGCTCACCCGGCTGTACAACGGCTTTCAGTGGAGCGACGCCGCCATTGCCTTCATCTGGCAGCACGGGCCCCACCGACAGGGGCTGAACTTCTCCCTGGTGCTGCCGGCCTACCATTACAGCGACTGGAACGTGCGCTGGGACAGCCTCTGGACCGCTGCCGTGCAACTTGCAGCCGGCCTGCTGGCACTGCGCTTGCGGTGGCGCCTGCTGCCGGCGCGATGGTCGCTCTGGGACGCCGTGCTGCTGCTGGCATTCTTGGGCGTCTGCACCTTCGAAACCCTCGTCGTGGCCCCCAACGCGTCGCACAGCATCTTCCCGCTGTTGCTGTTGATGCTGCTGCTCAATGTGTGGCTGGCGGCACCCGGCCTCCTGAACCACCTCGCGTTGATCGCTCTGGTGGTGTGCCTGGGCTTCACCGGGTTTGGCCTCACGGCCTTGCCCGCGCTGATGCTGGTGGCCGTGATCGACGTCTGGCGCGGCACCGGAATACAGCGACCACGTGCTGTGGTCGTGCTGGCAGCCGGGGGGCTCACACTGCTGGCGTTTCTGCACCGGTATCAGTTCGTGGTCTCGGCTGACGGTTTTCAGGTGCTGCGGCCGGACCCGACCGACTACCTGCGCTTCATGGCCGCCATGCTGAGCCATTTCCTGCTCATGCTGCAGCGCCCCTCGCCCTGGGTCCTCTACCCCGCAGGGGCCTTGCTGCTGGCGGCCTGGGTGGGCGGAAGCTTGTGGGGTGTTCGGCGTCTCAGCCGCTCGGCCGCTGAGCAGGATGGCGAGCGCGCTCTGTGGCAGGTGTGTGTGGTGCTCATCGGTTGCAGCCTCGTGTTCGCCCTGCTCACCGCCTATGGGCGCGCGCAGCTGGGTGTCGGAGCCGCGATGGCGTCCCGCTACACGGCCTTGCTGCTGCCGGGACTGCTGGCGGTGTACCTGCTGCTGTTCCGGCACCGCGACCGGCTGGGGCCGCTGCTGCTCGTGATGCTGCTCCTGTTCACTGTGCGTGTGCTGCCGGAAACCCGCGAGGCGTTCCTGCTCGGTCGCTACTACGCGGGCATGAAGCTGTGCTGGCTGGAACAGTACAGCGCTGGCGGTGGCGTTGTGGCGGCGGATGCGCGGTTGCAGGCGCTGGATGTGCGGGCGCAGTTCCAGCCCGGCTGGCTGGGGCGGCAGGCGCAATGGGACCTGATGGAGCAGCAGCGGCTGGGGCCGCTCGCCCCTGGAGCGCCGTTGGAACCGCTGCTGCGGATCTACCCGCAACCCTGCGAGCTGCTGCGCTGACTCCGGGCAGCGTTCAGGCGGCGCGCCGCTCGGCCGATTCCAGCGTGTTGACCATCAGCATGGTGATGGTCATGGGGCCGACACCGCCGGGCACCGGGGTGATCCAGCCCGCCACTTCCTTCACGCCCCCAAAGTCCACGTCACCGCAGAGCTTGCCTTCGTCGTTGCGGTTCATGCCCACGTCCAGCACCACGGCGCCGGGTTTGACCATGTCGGCGGTCAGCACATTGCGCTTGCCCACGGCGGCCACGATCACATCGGCCTGCAGCGTCATGGCCTTGAGGTCTTTGGTGGCGCTGTGGCAGATGGTGACGGTGGCGTTCTGCTGCAGCAGCATCATGGCCATTGGCTTGCCCACGATGTTGCTGCGGCCGATGACGACGGCGTGTTTGCCCTTGAGCTCGTAGCCGATGCTTTCCAGCATCTTTATGCAGCCGTAAGGCGTGCAAGGCCAGAAGCCGGGCAGGCCGGTCATGAGGGCGCCGGCGCTGGCAATGTGGAAGCCGTCCACATCCTTCTCGGGCGAGATCGCTTCGATCACGCGCTGGGCGTTCATGTGGCCGGGCAGCGGCAACTGCACCAGGATGCCGTGGATGCTGGCATCGTTGTTCATCGCATCCACGCGGGCCAGCAGCTCGGCCTCGGTCATGGTGGCGGGCCAGGTCTCCAGCACCGAGTGCATGCCGGTGTCCTCGCAGGCCTTGACCTTGTTGCGCACATAGACCTGGCTGGCGGGGTTGTCGCCGACCAGGATGACGGCCAGACCAGGCGTCACCCCTTTGGCCTTGAGTGCGGTCACGCGCGCCGCCACATCGGTGCGGAGCTGTTTGGAGAGGGCGTTGCCGTCGATGAGTTGGGCGGTCATGGTCGTTGGGAGGAAGGGGGAAATGGAAACGCCCGCCGGGAGAGGGCGGGCGTTGGCGCAGGGTGTGGAGGGTCAGACTTTGGCGGGTGTCTGGCCCAGGGCGATCTTGAGCAGATCGGCCACGGTGTTGGCACCCAGCTTTTCCATGATGTTGGCGCGATGCGCTTCCACGGTCTTGATGCTGATGCCCAGGTCGTCGGCGATCTGCTTGTTCAGGCGACCGGCGACGATGCGTTCGAGCACCTGGGCTTCGCGGCCGGTGAGCTTGGAGAGCAGGGCGTCGCGACTGGCGGCCTGCTGGTGGGTGGCAAAAGCTTCCTTCGCGGTTTCGAGCATGCGCTCGACGAGCAGCACCAGCTGGTCTTCCTTGAAGGGCTTCTGGATGAAGTCCAGCGCGCCCCGCTTCATGGATTCCACAGCCATCGGCACATCGCCATGGCCGGTGATGAAGACGATGGGCAGGGGAGACTGGCGTTCGATCAGCTTTTCCTGCAGCTCCATGCCGGTCATGCCACCCATGCGGATGTCGGCGATCAGGCAGGCGACCTCTCGCGCGTCGTAGCGGCTGAGGAAGGCTTCGGCAGATTCAAAACAGCGGACCCGGTAGTCCTTGCCTTCGAGCAGCCATTGAAGGGAGTCACGAACGGCCTCGTCGTCATCGACGACATAGACGGTGCCTTTTTTGGGAATCAAACTCATCTCGCTCTTTCGGTGTCCGTCAACGACGTCGCGGCGGATGGCCCCGGTTCCGGTTCCTGTGTCAGTCGGGACTGAACGGGAATCCAGAAACTGAAGCAGCAACCCACCACTTCATCTCCATTGTAGATGTTCTGCACCTGCATCCTGCCGTGGTGCGACTCGACGATGCTGCGGCACAGCTTGAGGCCGATGCCCATGCCTTCGCTCTTGGTGCTGTAGAAAGCCTCGTAGATGCGCTCGATCATTTCGGCCGGTACTCCGTTGCCCGAATCGCGCACGGAGAACTCCACCACCTCCTGGTCATCGAGCCGGCGCGGACCGACACGCAGTTCGATGTAGCGCTCGCCGGGTGGTCGGCCCGCCTGCGCAATCGCCTCGCCCGCGTTCTTGAGCAGGTTGATCAGCACCTGTTCGATCAGGATCGGATCGACCATCAGGCTCGGCAAACGCGCCGCGACATAGGGCGAAAGCCGGACCTGGTGGCGGCGCAGTTCGATGTCGGCCAGTTCGATCGCGTTGCTCACCATCTGCGCCACGTCCGAGGGCATGGGGTTGGGTTCGCTGCGTTTCACGAAGGCGCGGATGCGCTGGATGATCTGGCCGGCGCGCTGGGCCTGGCGCGCAGTTTTTTCCAGTGCGGCGAGCATGTCCTCTTCGCTGATGCGCTGCTCCTTGAGCCGCGAGATCATGCCGTTGCAGTAGTTGCTGATGGCCGTGAGCGGCTGGTTGAGTTCGTGCGCCACGCTCGACGCCATCTCGCCCATGGTGATCAGGCGGCTGGCGGTCTGCGCGCGTTCGGCCTGGCGCGCGGCCTGTTCTTCCGCGTTGCGGCGCGGCGTGATGTCGCTGGCGATCACCATCTGGGCCAGCCGGCCGTCGACCCAGGTCAGGTAGCGCGTGCGCACCTCCAGCCAGCGGTCGAGCTCCTCGACGAACACCTCGGCGTTCTCGGCGCCCGCGTCGGTCAGCGTGTCGGTCGGCATGCCGGCAAAGGCGTCCACCGCGTCCCCGTTGTCCGGGCTGGGGGTGGGCTGGTTGCCGGCCAGGTCGACCAGCTGGCGGTGGCCATGGCCGCGGGTGCCGAACCAGAGTCGGTACATCTTGTTGGCGAACAGCATTTCGTCGCTGCCCAGTGGCGCCACCGACACCGCGGAGTCCAGTGATTCCAGCACGGTCGTGAACCGTTCGTAGGATGCGGAGAGTTCTTCGCGGATGCGCTTGGGCTCGGTGATGTCGGTCATCGAGGTCATCCACCCGGTCTGGTGTCCTCTCGGGTCGATCAGGGGTGAGACGTACATGCGGGCGTCGAAGATGCTGCCGTCGCGGCGCTGCACACGCACCTCGAATCCGCCGGGGGTGGACCGGCCGTTGAGCTCGTCCTCCAGCCGCGCCGCCAGTTGCTCGTGGTCGTCCTCTGGCCAGTAGGGGAAGGGGGCGGTGCGGCCGACCAGCTCGCTTTCGGTCCAGCCCGTCATCGAGCAGAACGCGGGGTTGACATAGGTGATGCGACCCTGCATGTCCAGCGCCCTCATGCCGGTGAGCATGGAGTTTTCCATTGCACGGCGGAAGTTGGTCTCCGACATCAGGGCCTGCTGCGCCTGCACGCGGCGGCGCGTGTGGCGCCAGGTGCCCAGCAGCATCCACACCGTGAGCGCCGACAGCGCGCCGATGACCCAGAAGAAGCCGCTGCCCACGATGTCCTGCGAGGTGCGGTAGCCCTGGGCCTTGAGGATCAGGCCGTTGCCCACCGGCGAGACCGGCACCTCGTGCTCCAGTGGCTGCGGCGACCAGGGCAGCAGCCGCAGCACCGCGCTCGGTGACTGCAGGTTGCCCGCGAGCACACGGCCGCGATCATCGAGAAGGGCCACCGCGTAGCGCGCCATGATCTCCGGCGGCATGCCGAAGCGCATCAGTCCGTCGATGGAGTACTCACCCATGACCGTGCCCGAGAAGCGACCCTGCTCGGTGAGAGGTACCTGCAGCATCAGGGTGGATTGGCGGGCGTCCTCGCCGAGGGGCCTCGAATAGATCGGTTGGCGCAGGTCGCGCGCCAACTCGAAGGAGCCATCGCCTTCGGCTGCCGCCATCGTGCTGCCCTTGGGGCGCAAAAGTGACAGCGGAGCACTGGGCGAGGCGTGGCTGGCCTGGACTGTGCGGCGCGCGTCGACCCAGCTGATCGCCTGCAGTTCGGGGAACTGGCTGATGAGCGTTTCGGCCTGGAACTCGAATTCATCGGCGCTGATCTCCTTGTTGTCGACCTCCCGCGCCAGACGCATGAGCTGTTCCTGGCGTTCCAGCAGTCGCAGCCGGATGCGCTGCTGCGCGTACTCGACGTCTCGCGTCACGGCTTCCTGCTCGCGCTCAAGTTCCTCGTAGCGCAGGTAGGTGATTGCCACCGCGATGGCCGACAGAAACAGCAGGACGGACAGCAGTGGCGCCAGCGTGGCGAAGCGGTCCTGGCGCGAGGGTGGAAGGCGGCGCCACCAGCGGCGCCACCAGTCCAGCGGAGTGCCACCGGGCGGGTTCGCTGGTGGTTGTTCAGGGGCGGGAATCATCCGTTCGAGTGTACGGGTGTGCCCGCGGAATCCACAGGCCAGAGTCGGCGGAGCGCGCAGCAGCCGCTACAACATGTGTGGATCAATATTTCATATAAAGAAATCATAAAGCACATATTGAAATTGAAAATGATCTGTGGAAAAATCCGTGACACTGCGGAATCACCGCCGTAAGCTTTATTTCAAACCCACAGGAGACAGCCATGTCAGCGTCCGACGCTCAGAACAACCGTGGTGCCGGGGACATCGATGCCCAGGAAACCCGCGAATGGATGGAGGCGCTGGCCGCCGTCATTGAAAAAGAGGGCCCCGAGCGCGCCCACTTCCTGCTGGAGCAACTGCTCGAAGAGGCTCGTCAGAACAGCATCGACATGCCGTTTTCGGCCAATACCGGCTACGTGAACACCATCGAGCCGACCGAAGAGGCCCGCTGCCCCGGCAACATCGAGATCGAAGAACGCCTGCGCGCCTACATGCGCTGGAACGCCATGGCCATGGTGGTCAAGGCCAACCGCCACAACCCGGATGACGGCGGTGACCTGGGCGGTCACATCGGCTCCTTTGCCTCGCTGGCCCACATGTTCGGTGCCGGCTTCAACCATTTCTGGCACGCCGAGTCCGAGAACCATGGTGGCGACTGCCTGTACATCCAGGGCCACGTGTCGCCCGGTGTGTACGCCCGCGCCTACCTGGAAGGCCGACTGACCGAAGAGCAGCTGCTGCACTTCCGCCAGGAAGTCGACGGCAAAGGCCTGTCGAGCTACCCGCACCCCAAGCTCATGCCCGAGTTCTGGCAGTTCCCCACCGTCTCGATGGGCCTGGGCCCGTTGATGGCGATTTACCAGGCGCGCTTCCTGAAGTACCTGCACGCCCGTGGCATCGCCAACACCGAGAACCGCAAGGTCTGGGTGTTCTGCGGCGACGGTGAAATGGACGAGGTCGAGTCGCTGGGCGCCATCAGCCTGGCCGCGCGCGAAAACCTCGACAACCTGATCTTCGTGGTGAACTGCAACCTGCAGCGCCTGGACGGTCCGGTGCGTGGCAACGGCAAGATCATCCAGGAACTCGAAGGCGAGTTCCGCGGTTCCGGCTGGAACGTGATCAAACTGCTGTGGGGCTCCAACTGGGACCCGCTGCTGGCGCGCGACAAGGACGGCGCCTTGCGCAAGATCATGATGGAGACGCTGGACGGCGACTACCAGGCCTTCAAGGCCAACGACGGTGCCTACGTGCGCAAGCACTTCTTCGGCCGCGATCCGAAGGCGCTGGAACTCGTCTCGCACATGAGCGACGACGACATCTGGAACCTGCGCCGCGGTGGCCACGACCCGCAGAAGGTCTACGCCGCCTACCACCAGGCCGTCAACCACAAGGGCCAGCCGACCGTGCTGCTGATCAAGACGGTCAAGGGCTTCGGCATGGGCAAGGCCGGCGAAGGCAAGAACACCGTCCACCAGACCAAGAAGCTGACGGACGAGGACATCAAGTACTTCCGCGACCGCTTCAACATCCCGATCCCGGACAGCGAGCTGCCCAAGATTCCCTTTTACAAGCCGGCCGACGACACGCCGGAGATGCAGTACCTGCACGAGCGCCGCAAGGCCCTGGGCGGCTACCTGCCCAAGCGCCGCACCAAGGCCGACGAGAGCTTCACCGTGCCCTCGCTGGAGACCTTCAAGGCCGTGCTGGAGCCGACCGCTGAAGGCCGCGAAATCTCCACCACGCAAGCCTATGTGCGCTTCCTGACCCAGCTGCTGCGCGACCAGGCCCTGGGCCCGCGCGTGGTGCCCATCCTAGTCGACGAGGCCCGCACCTTCGGCATGGAAGGCCTGTTCCGCCAGGTCGGCATCTACAACCCCGCAGGCCAGCAGTACACCCCGGTCGACAAGGACCAGGTCATGTACTACAAGGAAGACAAGGCCGGGCAGATCCTGCAGGAAGGCATCAACGAAGCCGGCGGCATGTCCAGCTGGATCGCAGCGGCCACGAGCTACAGCACGTCCAACCGCATCATGGTGCCGTTCTATGTGTACTACTCGATGTTCGGATTCCAGCGCATCGGCGACCTGGCCTGGGCGGCTGGCGACATGCAGGCCCGTGGCTTCCTGCTGGGCGGCACGTCCGGCCGGACCACGCTGAACGGCGAGGGCCTGCAGCACGAAGACGGCCACAGCCACATCCTGGCCGGCACGATCCCGAATTGCGTGTCCTATGACCCGACCTTCGCGCACGAAGTCGGCGTGATCCTGCACCACGGCTTGAAGCGCATGGTGGAGAAGCAGGACAACGTCTTCTATTACCTGACGCTGTTGAACGAGAACTACGCCATGCCCGGCCTGACCGCCGGCACGGAAGAGCAGATCATCAAGGGCATGTACCTGTGCAAGCCGGGCGCCGAAGGCGACAAGCGCGTGCAGCTGCTGGGCTCCGGCACCATCCTGCGTGAGTCCATCGCTGCCCAGGCACTGCTGGCCACCGACTGGGGCGTGCAGGCCGACGTGTGGAGCTGCCCGAGCTTCAACGAACTGACCCGCGACGGCCAGGACTGCGAGCGCTTCAACCTGCTGCACCCGACCGAGAAGCAACGCGTGCCGTTTGTGGCGCAGCAGCTCGAAAAGCACGCCGGTCCGGTGGTCGCCTCGACCGACTACATGAAGAACTACGCCGAGCAGATCCGCCCCTTCATCCCCAAGGGCCGCGAGTACAAGGTGCTGGGCACCGACGGTTTCGGCCGCAGCGACTTCCGCAGCAAGCTGCGCGAGCACTTCGAGATCAACCGCCACTACATCGTGGTCGCCGCCCTGCGCGCGCTGGCCGATGAAGGCAAGCTGCCGATGGCCAAGGTGGCCGAGGCGATCAAGAAGTACGGCATCAAGACCGACAAGGTCAACCCGCTCTACGCTTAAACATCCGGAGACAAGAACATGGCACTGGTAGAAGTGAAGGTCCCGGACATCGGCGACTTCGACGAAGTGGCGGTCATCGAACTGCTGGTCAAGGTGGGCGACACGGTCAAGGCCGAGCAGTCGCTGATCACGGTCGAGAGCGACAAGGCCTCGATGGAGATCCCGTCCAGCACCGCTGGCGTGGTCAAAGAAATGCGCGTGGCGCTGGGCGACAAGGTGAAAGAAGGTTCGGTGGTGCTGGTGGTGGAAGCCGCTGGTGAGGCCGCTGCGCCGGCACCTGCTGTGGCACCTGCCGCCGCTGCACCGGCCCCGGCCCCTGCGGCAGCCCCGGTGGCTGCGCCGGCTGCAGCGCCTGCTGCTGCGGGACCGGTGGAAGTGCGCGTGCCCGACATCGGCGACTTCAAGGACGTCGCGGTCATTGAAGTGTTTGTCAAGCCTGGCGACAGCATCAAGGTCGAGCAGAGCCTGATCACGGTCGAGTCCGACAAGGCCTCGATGGAGATTCCGTCTTCGCACGCCGGCGTGCTCAAGGAACTCAAGGTCAAGGTCGGCGACAAGGTCAACATCGGTGACCTGCTGGCGATCCTGGAGGGTGCCGCGGGCGCCGCTGCGCCGGCACCGGCAGCCGCCGCCCCGGTGGCCGCTCCCGCCGCCGCAGCCGTGGCGGCTCCGGCTGCTGCCGTGGCCCCGGCGGCCGCTGCCGCACCTGCCCACAACCCCACCGGCACGCCCGCGCTGGGCCTGCCGCACGCTTCACCGTCGGTGCGCAAGTTCGCCCGCGAACTGGGCGTGCCGCTGGACGAGGTCAAGGGCTCGGGCCTGAAGGGCCGCATCACGGCCGAAGACGTCCAGTCTTTCACCAAGTCGGTGATGGCAGGCAGCCTGCAGACCAAGGCGCAGGCCGCCAAGGCCCCGGCATCGACCGGCGGTGGTGGCTCCGAGCTGGGCCTGATCCCTTGGCCCAAGGTGGACTTCGCCAAGTTCGGCCCCATCGAGCGCAAGGAGCTCGGCCGCATCAAGAAGATCAGCGGTGCCAACCTGCTGCGCAACGCCGTGATGATCCCCGCCGTCACCAACCACGACGACGCCGACATCACCGACCTCGAAGCCTTCCGCGTGTCCACCAACAAGGAGAACGAGAAGAGCGGCATCAAGGTCACGATGCTGGCCTTCCTGATCAAGGCGTGCGTCGCCGCGCTCAAGAAGTTCCCCGAGTTCAACAGCTCGCTGGACGGCGATTCGCTGGTCTACAAGCAGTACTGGCACATCGGTTTTGCGGCCGACACACCCAACGGTCTGGTCGTGCCCGTCATCAAGGACGCCGACAAGAAGGGCGTGCTGCAGATCAGCCAGGAAATGGGTGAACTCGCCAAGAAGGCGCGCGACGGCAAGCTCGGCCCGGCCGACATGTCCGGCGCCACTTTCACCATCTCGTCGCTGGGTGGCATCGGTGGCCGTTACTTCACGCCCATCATCAACGCGCCTGAAGTCGCCATCCTGGGCGTTTGCAAGAGCCAGATGGAGCCGGTGTGGGACGGCAAACAGTTCGTGCCGCGCCTGATGCTGCCGCTGTCGCTGACCTGGGACCACCGCGTGATCGACGGCGCCGCTGCGGCCCGCTTTAACGCGTACCTCGGCCAGATCCTGAGCGACTTCCGTCGCGTGCTGCTGTAAAGGAACCGGAACATGGCACTCATGGACATCAAGGTTCCCGACATCGGCGATTTCGAAGAGGTCGCGGTCATCGAGGTGCTGGTCAAGGTGGGTGACACCATCAAGGCCGAGCAGAGCCTCATCACGGTCGAGTCCGACAAGGCCTCGATGGAGATTCCCTCGTCGCACGCCGGTGTGGTGAAGGAGCTCAAGGTCAAGCTGGGTGACAAGGTCAGCGAAGGCTCGGTGGTGCTGGTGCTGGACGCGGAGGGCGCTGCGGCGGCTCCCGCACCGGCCGCGGCCCCTGCTGCAGCTGCGCCTGTGGCAGCACCCGCTGCCGCCCCAGTGGTGGCGCCCACGGCCGCCAGCTTCGGCGGCTCGGCCGACATCGACTGCGACGTGCTGGTGTTGGGCGCCGGCCCTGGCGGCTACTCCGCCGCCTTCCGCGCCGCCGACCTGGGCCTGAAGGTCGTGATCGTCGAACGCTATGCCCAGCTGGGCGGCGTCTGCCTGAACGTGGGCTGCATCCCGTCCAAGGCGCTGCTGCACGTGGCGGCGGTGATGGACGAGGTCTCGCACCTGGGCGATCTGGGCGTCGAGTTCGGCAAGCCGACGGTCAGCGTGGACAAGCTGCGTGCCCACAAGGAAAAGGTCATCGGCAAGCTGACCGGTGGTCTGGCCGCCATGGCCAAGATGCGCAAGGTCACCACCGTGCGCGGCTACGGCGCCTTCGTCGGCCCCAACCACGTGGAAGTGGAAGAGACCACGGGCACCGGGCAGGAGAAGACCGGCAGCAAGAAGGTCGTGGCCTTCAAGAAGTGCATCATCGCCGCCGGCTCGCAAGCGGTTCGCCTGCCGTTCTTCCCGCAGGACGATCGCATCGTGGATTCGACCGGCGCGCTGGCGCTCAAGGGCGTGCCCAAGAAGATGCTGATCGTCGGCGGCGGCATCATCGGCCTGGAGATGGGCACGGTCTACAGCACGCTGGGTGCCCGCCTGGACGTGGTCGAAATGATGGACGGCCTGATGCAGGGCGCCGACCGCGACCTGGTCAAGGTCTGGGAGAAGATGAACAAGGGCCGCTTCGACAACATCATGTTGAAGACCAAGACCGTGGGCGCCACGGCCACGCCCGAAGGCATCAAGGTGCAGTTCGAGGGCCTGGACGGCGCAAAGAGCGAAGGCACCTACGACCTGGTGTTGCAGGCCGTGGGTCGCACGCCCAACGGCAAGAAGATCGCCGCCGACAAGGCCGGCGTGGCCGTGACCGACCGCGGCTTCATCAACGTCGACATCCAGATGCGCACCAACGTGCCGCACATCTTCGCTATCGGCGACATCGTGGGCCAGCCCATGCTGGCGCACAAGGCGGTGCACGAGGCGCACGTGGCGGCCGAAGTCATCGCCGGTGAACTGCAGGGCAACCCGGAGCTGGCCGCGGCCGCCTTCAACGCCCGCGTGATCCCCAGCGTGGCCTACACCGACCCCGAGGTGGCCTGGGTGGGCCTGACCGAGGACCAGGCCAAGGCGCAGGGCATCAAGGTCAAGAAGGGCTTGTTCCCGTGGACGGCCTCGGGCCGCGCCATCGCCAACGGCCGCGACGAAGGCTTCACCAAGCTGCTGTTCGACGACTCGCCCGAGGCCCATGGCCACGGCAAGATCCTGGGCGGCGGCATCGTGGGCACCCATGCGGGCGACATGATCGGCGAGATCGCACTGGCCATCGAGATGGGCGCCGACGCGGTGGACATCGGCAAGACCATCCACCCGCACCCCACGCTGGGCGAGAGCATCGGCATGGCGGCCGAGGTGGCTCACGGGTCTTGTACCGATCTGCCGCCGCAGAAGAAGTAAGCCTTTTACACCGCCGTCAGAAGCCTGGCGGTTGGTCGAATAGCCACCTCGAATCGCCCTCCGGGACCCCGTGTTCCGGAGGGCGATTTGTTGTGGGCGACTCGTGCGGTCGGGGCCGGGGGGAATCTTCGCGATAATTTGTCCCGCGCGTTTGAACTTTTTCATTCGCCTGCGCGCAACAGGGTGCCTGCCCGAGCACCAGAACCAACCGTGATGTATCCAATGGTGCGATTGCATGCTGCCCAAGATGTGGCGCCGGGGAGTGCTGCTTGACCGACTCAGTGACACCCGCCGCGGAGGTCGGCCAGTCCTCAATGGCCCACATCTCCGCCCGCGCCAAGACCGGGACGATCTGGATCGTTGTCGCGTTCGGTGGCGGGCAGATCCTCCGCCTTGTATCGAACATCGCGCTTGCGGCGCTGCTGTTTGAAGAAGCCTTTGCCCTGATGGCCCTGGTGTCCGCCGTGATGCAAGGCCTCGCGATGTTCTCCGACATCGGGCTCAAGCCCAGTGTGGTGCAGAACCCGCGCGGCGACGAGCCGGTCTTCCTGCAGACGGCCTGGACGCTGCAGGTCATCCGTGGTCTGGTCCTGTTCACCTGTGCGGTGGTGCTGGCCTGGCCCATGGCACACATCTATGGTGCCAACGACCCGATGGCCCGCGAGCTGCTCTGGCTGATCCCGCTGGTGGCGTTCGGCGCCATCGCCGACGGCTTCCAGTCCTCGCGCATGCTCACAGCCGCCCGGAGGATGGACATCGCCGGCATGACCAAGATCGAGATCCTGGTGCAGGTGCTGAACGCGGTGCTGATGGTGGGACTGGCCTGGTACCTGCGTTCGGTGTACGCGCTGGCCATCGCCGGGGTGGTCAGCAGCGGCCTGCGGGTCTGGCTCTCGTACGCGATGTTGTCGGGCCTGACGGACCGGTTCCGGCTCGACCGGGACTCGGTGAAGGCGATCTTCGGCTTCGGCAAGTGGGTGTTCCTGAGCACGCTGATTTCTTTCCTGGCGCTGCAGATCGACCGCGTGCTGCTGGCGGCCATCTTTCCCCTGGCCGAGGTCGGCGTCTATTCCATCGCCACCAGCCTGTCGCTGATGGTGGCGGTGCTGGTGGGGACACTGCAGTCCTCCATCGTGTTTCCGTGGTATTCCCGGATGCTGGACCACGGAGTGCCCCTGAAGGAGGCCTTCCGGCGCACCCGCGTGCCGCTGATGCTGGTGGTGAGCTTTCTGGTGGTCTTGCTGGTGACTGGGGCCAGCAGCTTCTTCGATCTGGCCTACGACGACCGCTACACCAAGGGGGGCGACTTCCTGCCCCTGCTGGCCATGGGTGTCTGGTTCAGCAGTCTCAGCGGCATTTACGGGGCGGCGTTCATGGCCATGGGCAAACCGCAGTGGATCGCCATCGTCAGCGCGGTCAAGGTGCTCTCGTTCCTGCTGTTCCTCGGGGTCTACCTCCAGTTCGAGTACTCCATCGAAACGGCGGTGCTGGCGGTGCTGAGCGCCGAGGTGGTCACCGGGGCCACGAGCCAGTACCTGGGCTGGAAACTGGGCCTGCGCAACCTGCGGATGGAAGGCCTGCTGCTGTTGTTGATGCTCGGCGCTTCGGCCCTCGGATGGTGGTTCGTGCACCACCTGCCCTGGGTGGCGGGCCAGCATCCTTTCGTGCGCCTGCTGCTGCTGGGGCTGCTGGAGGTGGCGGTGTTCGCACCGCTGGGCCACCGGTTGGTGCTGCCCATGCTCCGGCGATCGGTGTCCTGAGCCGTCCGACGCAGCATGGGGACCGATTCACTCGCGCAGACCGCCAGCCGCTGGCTCACCCGTCTGCGGAACCATCTGGCCTGGCGCTGGGGCCGTGTGCGGCGGATGCCCGGACTGCTCGTCAACCTCTGGTTCGGCAACCTGTGGCACGACCACTGGCTCAGGCGCCAGGTGCTCATCACCGAAGGCGCACTGGCGGCCACCCGGCGCTGCGCGGTGTATGTCATGTACCCGCGCCTCGGGCTGCAGGACTCCCACCTGACGTCGCTGGCCTACCTGGCGCGCAAGGGCTGTGCGCCGCTGGTGGTCAGCAACTTGCCGCTGACGCCCCAGGAGCGCCAACGCCTGCAACCCCTGTGCTGGCGGCTGGTGGAGCGTCCCAACTATGGCTACGACTTTGGTGCCTTCCGCGAGGGCGTTCTCATGGCCCTCGACCAACTGCCAGGTCTCGGTCAGCTGTTGCTGGTCAACGATTCCGCCTGGTTCCCGGTGCCGGCCGCGGCCGACTGGCTGGCGCAGGCCGAGCGGCTGGACGTGGATCTGGCGGGGGCGGTGTCCAACGACGGCTGGCTGGACTTCCTGGCAGACCCTGGCCGCGGGCGGCCCTGGGTGCCGGATGAGGGCACGCCGCACCTGCACTACTGTTCGTTTGCGCTGCTGTTCGGCGCGCGCATCCTGAAGGACCCGGGCTTCCGCAAGTTCTGGCAGGGCCTGACGCTCACCGCCGACAAGCTGGAAACCATTCGCCGTGGCGAGGTCGGTCTGAGCCGCTGGGTCATTGATCGCGGCTATCGCCATGCCCAGACACTGGACATCACCCGGTTCGATCAGCACCTCGAACGCATGGACGCCGACCAGTTGCGCGAACTGGCTGCGAACCTGGTGATCCCCGAGGACACGGCGCTGCGCGAAGAACAGCGGGCCCTGACCGACCTGTCGGCAGCACCGGTCGATGCAGCGACGCTGCGCCGCTTCATTCTCTGGGCCACCATCGCCACAGGGCCGGCCTATGCGCTGCCGCACTGGTCATTGCCCGAACAGGGCTTCGGCTTTCTGAAGAAGTCGCCGATGTGGTTGAGCAGGCCCACGGCGCAGATCACGATGTCTCTGATCGAGCGCTATGGCGATGCGTCCATGCTTGAAGAGGCGCGTCGGCTGGCGCGCGGGGGCAGGGGAACCACGTGACGCTCAGTACCCATCAGAACAAGGCGGTCGAGATCTGCTTTCAATCCAACGCCGCCTACCCGGAGCCGTTCAAGGACGTGCTGCTGGACGTGGTGTTCGTCTCGCCCGGCCAGCGGGTCATCGAGGTCCCGGCGTTCTGGGGTGGCGGGGACACCTGGTGTGTCCGCTATGCCAGTGCCGAGACGGGCATCCACACCTTCACCACCCGCTGCAGCGACGCGGGCAATGCGGGTCTGCATGGCCAGGCGGGCACGGTCGAGGTCACGGCCTACCAGGGCGACAACCCGCTGTACCGGCATGGCGGTATCCGGGTGGCCGAGGACCGGCGGCACTTCTGCCACGCCGACGGCACGCCGTTTTTCTGGCTGGGCGACACCTGGTGGATGGGGCTGTGTGGCCGCCTCTCGTGGCCGGATGATTTCCAGGCGCTGGCCAGCAACCGCAAGGAGCGCGGGTTCAACCTGATCCAGCTGGTCGCCGGTCTCTACCCGGACATGCCGCTGTTCGACGAGCGGGGCCGCAGCGCCAGCGGCTTTGCCTGGGAGACCGACCTGGGCAGAATCAACCCGGCCTTATTCGACGAGGCGGACCAGCGGGTGTTTCACCTGGTCGAGCAGGGGCTGGTGCCGTGCATTCTGGGCGCCTGGGGCTACTACCTGCCCATGATCGGCCTGGAGAACATGCAGCGCCACTGGCGCCACCTGATCGCGCGCTGGGGGGCGCTGCCGGTCGTGTGGGTGGCCGCCGGCGAGCAGACCATGCCGTGGTATCTGGAAGGCCACCTGCAGAAGGACGCCTCGCGTGCCCGGCTGCGCACCGAATGGACCGAGGTGATCCGCGAGATGCGCCGCCTCGATGCCTTCGGCCGCATGATCTCCACGCACCCGGTCACCAGCGCCCGCGAGTCGGTCACGGACGCTGGGTTGCTCGACTTCGAGATGCAGCAAACCGGTCACGGGCAGCCCACGCTCCACCACGCGCGGCGCGCGCAGGAGGGCTGGAGCGCGGGGCCGGTCATGCCGGTGATCAGCGGGGAGTCCCGGTACGAAGCGCTGGACATCAACCCCACCGTCACGGCCCGCGACGCGCGCGAGGCGTTCTGGGCGCATGCGCTCAACAGCGGCCTGGCGGGGCACACCTACGGGGCCAACGGGATCTGGCAGGTCAACACGGAGCAGCGGCCGTTTGGCCCGTCGCCCTCCGGGTCCTGCTGGGGGAACCTGCCGTGGGCGCAGGCGATGCAACTCCCCGGCGCCCGGCAGATCGGCCTGGCCCGGTCGTTCCTGCTGGCCACCTTGCCGTGGCACGAGTTCGTGCCGCTGCCGCCGGCCGAGGGGCGCCGGTCCTTCCTGCCGCGCAGCAGGCGCCTGCAGCGGCTGCTTCTCAAGCTCGGGTGGCGGCCCACTTCGCCCGCACCCATCGCCGTGGGCATGGCCGAAGCCAGGTCCACCGTTCTCGCCTACACGATCGAGAGCAGGGGCTTTTCGCTCGATGTTCGTCGGCTGAAAGGGCCGCTGAAGGGCTGCTGGGTCGATCCGACCAGCTTCGAAACGCACCCCTTGCACCTCGAATTGCGCGGTGGGCAGCTGCATGTGACGCCGCCGGCCAGGAACGCTGCCGGCGACAGCGACTGGCTGCTGCTGGTGCAGCCTGTTGGCGGCGCGTCGGCCTGACGACAGCATAGGGTCTTCGGATCACATCGCGCGAACGGTCATTTTTCGCAGTTTTTGCGTCGCAGGGTTTGTATGCCGGGGCCGGGACGGGTAAGGTCGCCCAAGCTTGTTGCAGCGGCTTCATCGGCCCGGATTCCAGTGAACACATCCAACGAACGAATCAATCTGGCGCATGGTGCCCTGCGTGTGGCGCTGGTGTATGCCGCGTTTGCCGGTCTCTGGATCCTGCTGTCGGACCGCGCGATGGGCCTGCTGTGGCACGACCCCGAGGCGCTCGTGCAGGCCAGCATGCTCAAGGGCTGGTTCTTCGTCGTCGTCACCACCCTGCTGCTGTATGTGCTGGTCCGCCGGCTGGTCGGACGGCTGAACGCCTCCCATCGGCGCGAACAGGCCCAGGCGGAAGAAAAGACCCGGGCCCTGGAGCTGCTCACCGCCATCGCCCAGAGTTCCAGCGACGCCATCTTCGCCAAGGACGAGCAGGGACGCTACCTGCTGGTCAACGACGCCGCGGCCCGCTATGTGGGGCGTCCCGCCAGCGCCCTGCTCGGCCAGGACGACGGGGCTGCTTTCCCGGCCGAACAGGCGACGCTGATCCGGGGCATCGACCGGCGGGTGCTGGCGTCTGGCCGTGTGGAGACCAACGAGGAGCACCTGGACACGGCGCAGGGGCGAAGGGTATTTCTGGCCACCAAGGGGCCGCTGCGCGATGCCCAGGGACACATCCGAGGCACCTTCGGCATTTCGCGCGACATCACCGAACGCACGCAGGCCAAGCAGCGGCTGATCGAGTCCGAGGCCCGCTACCGCTCCCTGTTCGAGAACATGAACACTGGTTTTGTATTGTTCGAACTGGTGCAGGACGGGCAGGGCAGACCGGTGGATCTGGTGATCCTTGCCGCCAACCGCCATCTGGCCGATGTCACGGGTCTGGACCTGGTCAAGGTCATGGGGCAACGGCTGACGCAGGTGCTGCCGGGTATCGAGGACGA
Source organism: Hydrogenophaga sp. H7 (assembly GCF_002025745.1). Taxonomy (NCBI): domain Bacteria; kingdom Pseudomonadati; phylum Pseudomonadota; class Betaproteobacteria; order Burkholderiales; family Comamonadaceae; genus Hydrogenophaga; species Hydrogenophaga sp. H7. The sequence continues at coordinate 409,661 of NZ_MCIC01000015.1, forward strand.
CGAAGCGGACTGGATCGGTACCTACGGCCGGGTGGCATTGACAGGCGAGTCGCGGCAGTTCGAGCAAGGGTCCGAACGTCTGGGTACTTTCTTTTCGGTGTCCGCTTTCCGGGCGGGCGAGGGCCTTTGCGCGGTGACATTTCTCGACATCAGTGGTCGACGGGCCACGGAGATGGCCCTGCACGACAGCGAAGAACGGCTGCGCCTGGCCCTGGCGGCAGCCAGTCAGGGGCTGTACGACCTCAACCTGGAAACCGGTGAAACCACCGTGAGTCCCGAGTACGCGGTCATGCTCGGCCACGACCCGGCCGATTTCCGCGAGACCCTCGCATCGTGGCGCGAACGGCTCCACCCCGAAGACCAGGCCCGCATTCCGCGCCTGCTGGAGGACTACCTCGCGGGCCGCCAGGCGGCGTTTCGCGTCGAATTCCGACTGCGCACGAGGGACGGGCGCTGGAAATGGATCCTGTCCTTGGGACAGATCGAGCAGCGGTCCGCGGACGGCAGGCCGCTGCGCATGCTGGGCACCCACACCGACATCGACGCGCTCAAGTCGGCCGAGGCCACGTTGCGGGAGATGAACGCCACACTGGAGTTTCGTGTCTCCGAGCGCACCGCCGAGCTCAGCGCCGCGAACCGGGAACTGGAGACCTTCGCCTATGCGGTCTCCCACGATCTGCGCGCACCATTGCGGGCGCTCAGCGGCTACTCGCAGGCGCTGCAGGAAGATTTCGGCGACACACTGCCCGACCAGGCCAGGGTCTATCTGGACCGGATTCACCAGTCCGCTGCGCGCATGGGCCAGCTGATAGAAGGCATCCTGGCGCTCTCCAGAAGCAGCCGGGGGGATCTTCGCCTCGACCGGGTGGATGTGTCCGCACTTGCCCGTCAGCGACTGGCACAGCTGGCCGAGGAGTCCGGTCGGCAGGTGCGCACCTATGTCGAGGAAGGGCTGGAGGTCACCGGTGACGAGCGCATGCTGGCCTCGGTGATGACCAATCTGCTTGACAACGCCTGGAAGTACACCGGTGCGACACCGGACCCCGAGATCCGTGTGCATGCGGGGAGTGTCACTGGGCTGCATGGCATATGCGTCTCGGACAACGGTGCGGGCTTCGACATGGCCCACGCTGACCGGCTGTTCCAGCCATTTCAGCGGTTGCACCGGGAGGACCAGTTTCCCGGCATCGGCATCGGTCTGGCCACGGTGCAGCGCATCGTGCACCGTCATGGCGGTGAGCTCGCCGCCGTGGCGGCGCCAGGTGAGGGTGCCACGTTCTGTATCGCGCTGCCACCGGTGCCCGCTGCCCAGGCTTGATGTCCGCATGAGGATGCGGCAGGCCGCACCGCCAGCGACCAGACCACGATGGCTGAACGCTTAAACGCATCTTAAGTCTTGCGACCTAGCATCGTCAGGTTTTGTCGGATCGACCCGACCCCTTCCTGAGGAGCGCATGGACATGTCCACCGTGGATCTGAGCGATCGTTTTGTGTTTGACGATCCCAAGTACCTTCAACTGGCTGTGGATAACGCGGAGCGGTACGCCAAGGGCAATCCGTTCCCCCACATCCACCTGGACAACTTCCTGCCCCCGGATGTGGCCGAGGCAGTGCTGGCCGAGTTTCCGAAGCCCGCCGACATCGACTGGCACAACTACAACCGCCAGACCGAGATCAAGCTGGTCTGCGCCGACGAAACCCAGTTCGGCCCGGTGACCCGCCAACTGTTCTACCAGTTCCACTCGATCCCGTTCCTGCAGTTCCTCGAAAAGCTCACCGGCATCGACAACCTGATTCCCGACCCGCTGTTGCGCGGGGGTGGCCTGCACCAGATCCGTCGCGGAGGCCTGCTGAAGCTGCACGCCGACTTCAACAAGCACGACAGCACCTTCCTGGACCGCCGCATCAACGTGCTGCTGTACCTGAACAAGGACTGGAAGGAGGAGTACGGTGGGTACCTTGAGCTGTGGGACAAGGACACCAAGTTCTGCGGCGACAAGATCCTGCCGGTGTTCAACCGCCTGGCGATCTTCACCACCACCAGCGACTCCTTCCACGGCCATCCGGACCCCCTGAACTGTCCGGAGGACATGACCCGCAAGTCGCTGGCGCTGTACTACTACACCAACGGGCGTCCGAAAGGCGAGGCGGACGGCATCCACACCACCATTTTCAAGTCGCGGCCGGAGGAGAGCTTCTCTGGTGTGATGTGGCGCCTGGGCCAGGATTTCGCCCCCCCGGTGCTCTGGCGCACGGCGCGCCGAGTGCGCGAGCGCTACTTCAGGCGCACGATCCAGAAGCGCGGCTGAGCGCCAGGACTCTACAAAAAGGGCGCCCTTGCGGCGCCTTTTTGCTGACCTGTCCCCGCTGCGGGTGGCGCGTGATCAACCGCAACAGGTCAGGGACTGCCGACGTCCTGGCCGCTCAGTGGCACCCTGCGCGCGCCATTGAACCGTGTCCGCCAGTAAGCCACACGCATGTCTTCCACGCGCACGGCACCTCCGGCGCGAGGGGCGTGGATGAACTTGCCTTCGCCCAGGTAGATGCCCACATGGCTGAACGCACGTCTCATGGTGTTGAAGAAAACGAGGTCGCCGGGCTTGAGGTCGCTGCGGTCAATGACCTCCGTGGCAGCCGCCTGCTGGTCGGCCCGGCGGGGAAGGATCTTGCCGAAGGATTGTTCATAGACCGCCCGGACAAGGCCGCTGCAGTCAAAGCCGGTGTCCACGCTGTTGCCGCCGTAGCGGTAGGGCACGCCCAGGAACCCCATGGCGCGCACCACCAGATCGGATGCACGTTCTCCCATGTCGCTTCTGGCCTGCTGGAGCTGTGAGCCCAGCCGGGCCATCACTCCGCGTTCCTCCAGCATTCGCACCATCTCGTCGGGCTCCTGGTCGTTGGGGGCAGCCTGGCACAAGGCACATCCCAGAAGAAGAGCGGCGACACAGATAACACGCATCGGGGCAGCTTAAGCGAAGCACTGCTCCGAAGTCAAGCGAGGTTCTGTTGCCAATCCCTTTGATTCTGTTGAAGTTTTCGACGGTCAGGAACCGGGCGTTGTTGGCATTTGGATGGAATGACTCACTTGGTGTTCAACCAGAAAACCAAGGGGAGAACTGCTGGAATGGTTTTGTTCTAACAAATCACCAACAAACGGAAAATCTTGATTTAATTAAATGAACCGCGTTCATATAATCAAACAAGCACCAAGGAAATAGACAATCGAGCCATGTCAGTCAAATTCGATGCCATCACCCCGGTCCTGACGCCGGAACAGCTTCGCCAGCAACAGCAGCGCATGGCCGACCGCCAGGCGCGGCAGCAGCGTTTTGGTGACGAGCGGCGGCAACAGCTGCTGGATGTGGCCTGGGCGCTGTGGCAGGAGGCCGGGGGGCAGGGCTTCAACATGCGGCAGCTGGCACAGCGTGCGGGCTACACCGCCGGTGCGCTTTACGCCTACTTCCCGGGGCGGGAGGCGATCCTGTCCGCGTTGCAGCAACGCGTCGTGCAGGAACTGGCCGACCTGGTGTCTGGCATCAGGGCGCCGCGCGGTGACCGCACAGTCCGGCCGCGCAGGGACGGCAGTCCGGTGTCATCTGCGCAGGCGGCGCTGGCGCGAACCTTGTTCATCGAGCGCTCGGTGGCCTGGTGGGCGTGGCTGGCGGGTGACGCCCAGCGGTTGGAGCTGGTCCTGCACGGCGGACACGGTGTGCAGGAGGCCGCTGGCGAGGCGGGTGTATCGGCGTCGGTGCTGCAGGGGCGCCTGGCGGACGCGCTGCAGCCCTGCCTGGAAACCCTCCAGACCTGCGGACTGACGCCGGATGCCGCCCAGCAGTTGCACGACGAGGTGCTGGCCTACGGGCTGGGACTGCTGGTGTTGCAGGGGCCTCAAAGGGGTGAGGGGCGGGCGCTGATGGAATCGCGGTTTGTGCAGAGCCTCCAGCAATGGATGGACCAGGCCCTGGCGGCTACGCAGCAGGACGCCGACGGGGCGGGGCAGGGTGACCTCTTCTCCATGTGATCGCGCTGCACCTGTTTGTCACAATCGCCCCTCGGTTCGTGCAGTCCGCACGAACAGTTTCAGGATTTTTTCATGCTGCTCGAAGCTTCCGACTCCCAACTTGTTCTGGTCGACTACCAAGAGCGCCTGATGGCGGCGCTGTCGGAGCGTGAGCCTGTGCTGGCCAACGCGCGCCGGCTGGCCCAGGCGGCCCGTCGCCTGCGCGTGCCGGTGTGGGGAACCGAGCAGAACCCCGCCAAGCTGGGGCCCAACGACCCGGGCCTGCGCGACCTTTGCCAGCGCACGCTCGCCAAGATGCACTTCAGTGCCGTTCCCGATGGCCTGCTGGAATGTCTGCGCCCCGCGACCAAAGGTGGCAACGCCCGCAGCCTGCCCAAACATCTGCAGAAGCCGGCTGCAGCGGCCCATCCGCGGAACACCGTGGTCCTGGCCGGATGTGAGGCGCATGTCTGCCTGCTCCAGACGGCGCTGGATCTGGTGGAGGAGGAAATGGATGTGTGGGTGGTCACCGATGCCTGCGCCTCGCGCACCGAGCGCAACCGGGATGCGGCGTTCGACCGCCTGGCGGGCACGGGATGCGAGTTGGTGACCACCGAGATGGTGTTGTTCGAGTGGCTGCGTTCGGCCGACCACCCGGATTTCCGCGAGATTCACGCGCTGATCAAGTAAGTTCGGAAGGTGGCGGGCGAAGATGTCCTGCCATCGTCGTGTCAGACTCCAGAAAGTCTGGGATTCATAATTATGAATTCAGTTTGATCCACCACCCAGGAGACTTACATGGGCAACCCGCAGGGCTTCGAGGCCTTTCATCAGCGCTCGATCACCGACCGCGACGCTTTCTGGGCCGAGCAGGCGCAGCTGGTGGATTGGCACAGACCGTTTGACCGGGTTTGCAACTACGACAACCCGCCGTTCGCACGCTGGTTCGAGGGCGGTCTGACCAACCTCTGCCACAACGCGGTGGACCGCCACCTCAGGGACCGGCCGGACCAGAATGCGCTGATCTTCGTGTCGACCGAGACCGATACCGAGAAGACCTACAGCTTCCGTGAGCTGCACACCGAGGTGCAGCGCATGGCCGCCATCCTGAAGGCGCAGGGCGTCAAGAAGGGGGATCGGGTCCTGATCTACATGCCCATGATTCCCGAGGCCGCGTTTGCCATGTTGGCCTGCGTTCGCATCGGTGCCATTCACTCGGTGGTGTTTGGCGGTTTTGCCAGCCACTCTCTCGCCAGCCGCATCGAGGACGCTTCGCCGGTGGCCATCGTGAGTGCAGATGCCGGCTCGCGCGGCGGCAAGGTGGTCGAGTACAAGCCGCTCCTGGACGAGGCCATCCGGCTGTCGTCGCACAAGCCGGGCAAGGTCGTGATGGTCAACCGGGGTCTTGCCGCATTCACGGCAGTGGAGGGGCGCGATGTCGACTATGCGACCGAGCGCGCCAAGGTGATGGATGTCGTCGTGCCCTGCGAATGGGTCGACGCCACGCACCCGAGCTACACCCTCTACACCAGTGGCACCACCGGCAAGCCCAAGGGCGTGCAGCGCGACACCGGCGGCTACGCCGTGGCCTTGGCCGCATCCATGAAGCACATCTACATGGGCGAGCCCGGCGAGACCTATTTCTCCACCAGCGACATCGGCTGGGTGGTCGGCCACAGCTACATCATCTACGGCCCGCTGATCGGTGGCATGGCGACCATCATGTACGAAGGTCTGCCGATCCGTCCGGACGCCGGTATCTGGTGGAGCCTGGTCGAGAAGTACAAGGTGTCGGTGATGTTCAGCGCACCGACGGCGGTGCGCGTGCTCAAAAAGTACGACTCCTCGTTCATCAAGAGGTACGACCTGTCTTCGCTCAAAGCGCTGTTCCTGGCCGGCGAGCCGCTGGACGAACCGACCGCCAAGTGGATCTCTGACGAGCTGGGCAAGCCCATCGTCGACAACTATTGGCAAACTGAGACCGGGTGGCCGATCCTGGCGATCTGCAACGGGGTGGAAAAGGCGCCGAGCAAGTTCGGCTCGCCAGGCAAGGCGGTTTACGGATACAACGTCAAGTTGCTGGACGACCAGACCGGCGAAGAGCTGCACGGTAGCGACGTCAAAGGCGTGGTCGCAGTCGAAGGCCCGCTGCCGCCCGGCTGCATGCAGACCATCTGGGGCGACGACGCGCGCTTCGTCAAGACCTACTGGTCCAGCGTACCGGGGCGGCAGGTCTACAGCACCTTCGACTGGGGCATCCGCGACAAGGACGGCTACTACTTCATCCTCGGGCGCACCGACGACGTGATCAACGTCGCTGGCCACCGCCTGGGTACCCGCGAAATCGAAGAGAGCATTTCCAGCCACCCCAAGATCGCCGAAGTGGCGGTGGTGGGGGTTGCTGATCAGCTCAAGGGCCAGGTGGCCATGGCGTTCGCCGTGCTCAAGGACACCGCGCTTCTGGGCGACGAGGCGGCACTGCTCAAGCTTGAGGGTGAGGTCATGAAGCTGGTGGACGAGCAGCTCGGGGCGGTGGCGCGCCCGGCCCGTGTGCGCTTCGTGGGTGTGCTGCCCAAGACCCGCAGCGGCAAGCTGCTGCGCCGCGCGATTCAGGCGGTATGCGAGGGGCGCGATCCGGGGGATCTCACCACCATGGACGACCCGGCGGCCCTGCAGCAGATCAGGGACATGCAGTCCTGAGAGCTGCGCGGCTGATCGACGGCGCCAGGGGGCGCCGTTTTTTTTGAACCCCCTGGTGTATGAGGGCATTGGGTTTGGTGGGTCTTGTCAGTATCATGCATGCTTATATTGACAACCTCGCGGAAAGCCATGGAACAAATGATCGGGACGGATGCCCAAACCGAGAAAGTCCGGGTGTTCGAACTGGCCGCCGAATTGTTCGGTGTGCTGGCCACGCCGATGCGGTTGCGCATCCTCAGCGCGCTGTGCGACAAGGAAAAATCGGTCTCGCAGTTGTTGCAGGAAATCCAGACCACTCAGCCCAACCTGTCCCAGCACCTGAATCTGCTGTACCGCGCCGGCGTCCTGGCCAAGCGCAAGGAGGGCACGCAGGTGATCTACCGGGTTCAGAGCGAGAAGGCGGTGACCCTGTGCCGCACGGTGTGCACCCAGATCGCCATCGAGATGGACGAACCCAGCGCTGTGCCCGCGTCCGAGCGTTTGTCCCCGCGTGTGGGATCCTGAAGCCCGCGTTCACAACAGACGCGCTCTTCGTCGGCAAGCAACACAGCATGCCGTTTTCCTGAGCTGCTGCGAACATCCCCGGCATTCGATTTGCCGGCAGGTGCTCGTGGTGGCACAATCGCAGGCTGCAGTCAGGTCCTTCCAAAGTCACTGTCGCATCCGCCAACCGGTTCAGCCGTGTCGCGGAAGGTTGTTTTAACCAGCTAATGTTTCCCAGAGGGAAACGGAGGTCAGCGGATCAATGAGCGAGACGAACGTCTACGTTGCCTACAAGGGCAACTCGTATCTCTTCGGGGGCAATGCCCCTTACGTCGAAGAGATGTACGAAAAATACCTGGAGAACCCGGGCAGCGTGCCAGACAACTGGCGCGGCTACTTCGATGCCCTGCAGCACGTCCCTGCCGTTGACGGCACCGACGCTCGCGACGTTCCCCACCAGCCCGTCATCAACGCATTTGCCGAGCGCGCCAAGCAGGGCGGAACCAAGGTGGTCATGGCCGCCGGTGCCGACTCCGACCTGGGTCGCAAGCGCGTGGCTGTGCAGCAACTCATTGCCGCCTACCGCAACGTCGGCTGCCGCTGGGCCGACCTTGATCCGCTCAAGCGCACCGAGCGCGAAAACATCCCCGAGCTTGATCCTTCGTTCTACGGTTTCACAGACGCGGATTTCGAGACCGTCTTCAACACCAGTAACACCTATTTCGGCAAGGAAGTCATGTCCTTGCGCGACCTCATCAACGCGCTGCGCGAAACCTACTGCAGCAGCGTCGGTGCGGAATACATGTTCATCAGCGACCAGGCGCAGAAGCGCTGGTGGCAGGAAAAGCTGGAGTCCATCCGCTCCAAGCCGTCCTTCAACGCCGAGAAGAAGAAGCACATCCTCGACCGCCTGACGGCGGCCGAAGGGCTGGAGCGTTTCCTGCACACCAAGTACGTCGGCCAGAAGCGTTTCTCGCTCGAAGGTGGTGAGAGCTTCATCGCCGCCATGGACGAGTTGATCCAGCAGGCCGGTGCACAGGGTGTGCAGGAAATCGTGATCGGCATGGCCCACCGCGGTCGCCTGAACGTGCTGGTCAACACCCTGGGCAAGATGCCCAAGGACCTGTTCGCCGAGTTCGACCACACCGCCCCCGAGGACTTGCCCGCTGGCGACGTGAAGTACCACCAGGGCTTCAGTTCCGACGTGACCACCCCCGGCGGTCCGGTCCACCTCTCTCTGGCCTTCAACCCCTCCCATCTGGAAATCGTCAACCCGGTGGTCGAGGGCTCGGTGCGCGCGCGCATGGACCGCCGAGGCGATCCGCTGGGCAAGCAGGTGCTGCCGGTGCTGGTGCACGGCGATGCCGCTTTTGCCGGCCAGGGTGTGAACCAGGAAACCCTGGCGCTGGCCGCGACCCGTGGCTACACCACCGGCGGCACGGTGCACCTGATCATCAACAACCAGATCGGTTTCACCACCTCCGACCCGCGCGACCTGCGCTCCACGCTGTACTGCACCGACATCGTCAAGGGTGTCGAGTCGCCGGTGCTGCACGTCAATGGTGACGATCCGGAAGCCGTCGTGCTGGCTACCCAGCTGGCGCTGGAATACCGCATGACCTTCCGCAAGGATGTGGTGGTGGACATCATCTGCTTCCGCAAGCTGGGTCACAACGAACAGGACACCCCAAGCCTGACCCAGCCGCTGATGTACAAGAAGATCGCTCAGCACCCCGGCACGCGCAAGCTGTACGCCGACAAGCTGGCCGCCCAAGGTCTGGGCGAGGCCCTCGGTGACGACATGGTCAAGGCCTACCGCGCCGCCATGGACGCCGGCAAGCACACGGTCGATCCGGTGCTGACCAACTTCAAGAGCAAGTACTCGGTCGACTGGTCGCCGTTCCTGGGCAAGAAATGGACCGACCAGGCCGACACCGCGATTCCGCTGGCCGAGTGGAAGCGCCTGGCCGAGAAGATCACGACCATCCCCGCCACCGTTACCCCGCACCAGCTGGTCAAGAAGGTGTACGACGACCGCGCGGCCATGGGTCGTGGCGAGATCAACGTGGACTGGGGCATGGGCGAGCACATGGCCTTTGCATCGCTGGTCGCTTCGGGCTATCCGGTGCGCCTGTCGGGCGAGGACTGCGGTCGCGGCACCTTCACGCACCGCCACGCCGTGATCCACGACCAGAACCGCGAGAAGTGGAACGAAGGCACCTATGTGCCGCTGCAGAACGTGGGTGAGGGCCAGGCCCCGTTCGTTGTCATCGACTCCATCCTCTCTGAAGAGGCTGTGTTGGGCTTCGAGTACGGTTACGCCGGCTCCGACCCGAACACGCTGGTGGTCTGGGAGGCCCAGTTCGGTGACTTTGCCAACGGCGCCCAAGTGGTGATCGACCAGTTCATCGCTTCTGGCGAAGTGAAGTGGGGCCGTGCCAACGGCCTGACGCTGATGCTGCCGCACGGCTACGAAGGCCAGGGGCCCGAGCACAGCTCGGCGCGCGTCGAGCGCTTCATGCAACTGGCGGCCGACACCAACATGCAGATTTGCCAGCCCACCACGGCCAGCCAGATCTTCCACCTGCTGCGTCGCCAGATGGTGCGCAACCTGCGCAAGCCGCTGGTGATCTTCACGCCCAAGTCCCTGCTGCGCAACAAGGACGCGACCTCCCCGCTGTCCGAGTTCACTAAGGGTGGTTTCCAGACCGTGATCCCGGAGCAGAACGAGGCGGTGATCAAGAAGGCCGACAAGGTCAAGCGCGTCATCTGCTGCTCGGGCAAGGTCTATTACGACCTGGTCAAGAAGCGCGAGGAGAAGGGTGCAGACGACGTGGCCATCATCCGTGTCGAGCAGCTCTATCCGTTCCCGCACAAGGTCTTCGGCGCTGAACTCAAGCGGTTCCCGAACGCTACCGACATCGTGTGGTGCCAAGACGAGCCGCAGAACCAGGGCGCCTGGTTCTTCGTGCAGCACCAGGTGCATGAGAACATGCTCGAAGGCCAGAAGCTGGGTTACGCCGGCCGTGCGGCTTCGGCCTCGCCGGCCGTGGGGTATGCCCACCTGCACCAGGACCAGCAGAAGGCCCTCATCGAGGCCGCTTTCGCCAAGCTCAAGGGCTTCATCCTCACAAAATAGTCGTTCCGGCGTTGTGAGCCCCGCGCCCCGGCCCCGTGCCGGGGCAGCCCTTGGGCCCCGCCCCTCGAAACATTCCAGGTAGAACAAACATGGCAATCGTAGAAGTCAAGGTTCCGCAGCTCTCCGAATCCGTGGCCGAAGCCACCCTGCTGCAGTGGAAGAAGAAGGCCGGCGAAGCCGTCGCCGCCGATGAGATATTGATCGAGATCGAGACCGACAAGGTCGTGCTCGAGTGCCCGGCGCCCGCCGGTGGCGTGCTGGTCGAGATCGTGCAAGGCGACGGTGCCACCGTGGCCGCCGACCAGGTCATCGCCAGGATCGACACCGCCGCTGTGGCCGGCGCCGCTGCTCCGGCAGCCGCCCCCGCACCGGCTGCGGCTGCTCCCGCACCAGCCGCCGCGGCCCCTGTGGCCGCTGCTTCTGCCAGCAAGGCCGGTGTGGCCATGCCCGCCGCCGCCAAGCTGATGGCCGACAACGGCATGGCCCCTGGCTCCGTGGCAGGCACAGGCAAGGACGGTCGCGTCACCAAGGGCGACGTGCTGGCCGCCGCCAGCGCTCCCAAGGCCGTGGTTGCTGCTCCTGCCGCCATTCCTACCGGCGCGCCCACCAAGGTGCTGCCGCAGGTGGCGGTGGTCGCGCCCGACCTGGGTGACCGTCCGGAAGAGCGCGTGCCGATGACGCGCCTTCGTGCCCGCGTGGCCGAGCGCTTGCTGCAGTCGCAGTCGACCAACGCCATCCTGACCACCTTCAACGAAATCAACATGGCCCCGGTCATGGAGATGCGCAAGAAGTTCCAGGAGAAGTTCGAGAAGGAACACGGCGTCAAGCTCGGCTTCATGAGCTTCTTCGTCAAGGCGGCCGTGCACGCCCTCAAGAAGTTCCCGATCCTCAACGCCTCGGTGGACGGCAACGACATCGTCTACCACGGCTACTTCGACATCGGTATCGCCGTCGGTTCGCCACGCGGTCTGGTGGTGCCCATCCTGCGCAACGCCGACCAGATGAGCTTCGCCGACATCGAGAAGAAGATCGCCGAGTTCGGCCAGAAGGCCAAGGACGGCAAGTTGGGCATCGATGACATGACCGGTGGCACGTTCTCCATTTCCAACGGCGGCACCTTCGGCTCAATGATGTCCACTCCCATCATCAACCCGCCGCAGTCGGCGATCCTGGGCGTGCACGCCACCAAGGACCGCGCCATGGTCGAAAACGGCCAGGTCGTGGTGCGCCCGATGAACTACTTCGCTATGTCCTACGACCACCGAATCATCGACGGCCGCGAAGCCGTGCTGGGTCTGGTGGCCATGAAGGAAGCGCTGGAAGATCCGGCCCGCCTGCTCTTCGACATCTGATCGAACCGTGACTTTGCAGACGCCCCTTCGGGGGCGTTTGTCCAACCCCATTCAGGAACAAACATGTCTCAAGCATTTGACGTCGTCGTGATCGGCGCCGGCCCCGGCGGCTACATCGCGGCCATCCGCGCCGCCCAGCTGGGCTTCAAGGTCGCGTGCATAGACGAGTGGAAAAACGCTGCCGGCGGTCCCGCGCCCGGTGGCACCTGCACCAATGTCGGCTGCATTCCCTCCAAGGCTCTGCTGCAATCTTCCGAGCATTTCGAGCACGCCAACCACCACTTTGCCGACCACGGCATCAGCACCGGCAAGGTGACAATGGACGTGGCGAAGATGGTCGGCCGCAAGGACACCGTCGTGAAGCAGAACAACGACGGCATCCTCTACCTGTTCAAGAAGAACAAGGTCACTTTCTTCCACGGTCGCGGCTCTTTCGTGGCCGCCGCCGATGGTGCCTACCAGATCAAGGTGGCGGGTGCCGCCGAAGAGGTGATCACTGGCAAGCAGGTCGTGGTGGCTACCGGCTCCAACGCCCGTGCCTTGCCAGGCGTGCCGTTCGATGAAGAGTTCATTCTTTCCAACGACGGTGCGCTGCGCATCGGTGCCGTGCCCAAGAAGCTGGCGCTGATCGGCTCCGGCGTGATCGGCCTGGAAATGGGCTCGGTCTGGCGCCGCCTGGGGGCGGAGGTCACCATCCTCGAAGGTTTGCCGACCTTCCTGGGCGCGGTGGACGAGCAGATCGCCAAGGAAGCCAAGAAGGCCTTCGACAAACAGGGCCTGAAGATCGAGCTGGGCGTGAAGGTCGGCGAGATCAAGACCGGCAAGAAGGGCGTGAACGTCGCCTATACCAACGCCAAGGGCGAAGCGGTGTCGCTGGACGCCGACAAGCTCATCGTCTCCATCGGCCGCGTGCCCAACACCATTGGCTTGAACGCTGAAGGAGTGGGCCTGCAGCTGGACGAGCGCGGCGCCATCGTGGTCGACGGCGACTGCAAAACCAACCTGCCGGGCGTCTGGGCGGTGGGCGATGTGGTGCGCGGCCCGATGCTGGCGCACAAGGCGGAAGAAGAGGGCGTGGCGGTGGCCGAGCGCATCGCCGGCCAGCACGGTCACGTCAACTTCAACACCATCCCCTGGGTCATCTACACCAGCCCGGAAATCGCCTGGGTCGGCCGCACAGAGCAGCAGCTCAAGGCCGATGGTGTGGCGTACAAGGCCGGCACGTTCCCGTTCCTGGCCAACGGTCGTGCGCGCGCACTGGGCGACACGACCGGCATGGTCAAGTTCCTGGCCGACGCCAAGACGGATGAAATCCTGGGCGTGCACATCGTGGGCCCGATGGCTTCCGAGCTGATCTCCGAAGCCGTGGTTGCCATGGAGTTCAAGGCCAGCGCCGAAGACATCGCCCGCATCTGCCACGCGCACCCCTCGCTGTCGGAAGCGACCAAGGAAGCGGCTCTGGCTGTGGACAAGCGCACCCTGAACTTCTGACACAGGTTCGCCCTTGTCGGTCCGCGCCACCTACGAAGCCGAGCTGAAGCAGCGCGGCTACACCACCGACCCCGCCCAGCAGCGTGCCATTGACGCGCTGGAGCGGTGTGCCGCCGAATGGACGACGTACAAGCAGCGCCGTTCCAATGCGCTGAAGAAGATGTTCGTCAAACCGGAGATTCCGCGCGGGGTCTACATGTTCGGTGGGGTGGGGCGCGGCAAGAGCTTCCTGATGGACTGCTTTTTCAATGCAGTCCCGATCAGGCGCAAGACGCGGCTGCATTTCCATGAGTTCATGCGGGAAGTGCACCGCGAGCTGCGCGACCTGCAGGGAACGGTCAATCCGTTGGACGAGCTCGGGCGTCGCATCGCCGAGCGCTACAAGCTGATCTGCTTCGACGAGTTCCACGTGGCGGATGTGACCGACGCCATGATCCTGCATCGCCTGCTGGACGCGCTGTTCAAGGCGGGAGTGGGCTTTGTTACCACATCCAACTTCCATCCCGATGGCCTGTACCCCAATGGCCTGCACCGCGACCGCATCCTGCCGGCCATCGAGCTGCTCAAGCAGAAGCTGGAAGTGATCAATGTCGACAACGGAACCGACTACCGCCAGCGCACGCTGACGCACATCGAGCTCTACCACTGCCCACTGGGCGAGGCAGCCGATGCTGCGATGGACAAAACCTTTGGCGAACTGGCCGAGGCGCACGACGAGGACCCGGTGATGCACATCGAGTCGCGCGAGATCCATTCCAGGCGCCGGGCGGGTGGCGTGATCTGGTTCGACTTCCAGACGCTCTGTGGTGGTCCACGTTCGCAGAACGACTACCTGGAAATCGCCTCACAGTTTCATACGCTGCTGCTGTCCAATGTGCCGCAGATGGCGGTGCGCCAAGCATCGGAAGCGCGCCGTTTCACCTGGCTGATCGATGTGCTTTATGACCGCCGTGTCAAGCTGGTGATGTCGGCTGCGGTGTCGCCTGAGCAGCTCTACACCGATGGCCCGATGGCACACGAATTCCCCAGGACAGTTTCGCGCCTGGGAGAGATGCAGTCAGCCGAATATCTGGCGCTGGCGCACCGGACCGTCGATACCGGGCTGACGTGATCAGCCCGTTCAGGCTCCAGGTGTTGCGCCGATCAGGTCAGCGGATCGAGTTTGACGATGGTCAGCGACAGGTTGTCACCAGAGCCCTTGGCCCGGGAGCGGGCTTTCTGGATCAGGAACTCGCAGGCCTCGCGGGGCGAGAGCATGGCCACTGTGCTGGCGAGCTCGTCCGGCGTGAAGTAGTGCCACACGCCGTCGCTGCAGGCCATGATCGCGTCGCCGGGCCCCAGTTGCGGGATCACATGCAGGTCCACAGGGGGATCGCTGTCGGTACCCAGACAACCCATCAGGATGTTGGAGTGCGGATGGTCCAGTGCCTCTTCCTCGGTGATCTCTCCCTGGTTGACCAGCGACTGCACGTAGGAGTGGTCCATGGTGCGGAACACCATCTTGCCGTTGCGGAAGTGGTAGATCCGTGAGTCGCCAGCATGCACCCATTGGCTGCTGCCACCGGGGGTGAGCAGGAACGCGGCAATCGTGCTGTGGGGCTCCTGCTCGGCCGACACGGCGGTGAGCTTGATCACAAGGTGCGATTCTTCAACAACTTGCCGCAGCATGGCCGCAGGATCGTCGGTGTCCGGGTCGTAGCGCTCGAACAGCTGGCGCGAGGTCAGCATCACCTGGTCCGACGCTTTTCTGCCGCCGCTTCGGCCACCCATGCCATCCGCCACCACCGCCAGCAGGCAGCCGCTTTCGCGGGGATGGTGCAGCAGGCAGACCTGATCCTGCTGGTAGTCGCGGTCACCCCGATGGATGCCGGTTGACGCATGGATGCGATAGCCTTTGGTCATGGGAGAACGTCTTTTTGAGCGGGCGGGCTGCCCACACTGGTCCGCATGGTAACCACTAATTTTTCAGCCTACTGCTGCTGGCAGCGTGGCGTCACCAGAGCTTCCACCACGGCTTGCCGCCGATGCTCTGCGTGCGACCGAGGTAGGCGCTGTTCGGGAAGCTGGATTGAAGCACCCGTCTGGCGTCGTCACGCAACTGGGTCATTCCGAGTGCGTCGTAGCTGCTCACGAGAATGGCCAGGGCTTCTTCCAGGGCCGGTGCCTTGGGGTAGTCGGTGATGGCGGTTTGCGCGCGGTTGATGGCCGCGAGGTACGCACCACGGCTCATGTAATAGCGGGCCACATGCACTTCCGACTGTGCCAGCGAGTTGACAATGTGGGTCATGCGCGCTCGGGCATCCGGTGCATAGCGCGAGTCAGGGAAACGGGTGACCACCTCGCGCAGCGCCTCGAACGACTCCTTGGCCGCTTTCTGGTCGCGTTCGGAGAGGTCCTGCTGGACGAGCGAGCCAAGAAGACCGAGGTTTTCGTTGAACGTCACCAAGCCCTTGAGGTAGAGCGCATAGTCCAGCGCAGGGCTGGCCGGATGCAGACGCAGAAAGCGCTCGATGGTGGCCAATGCCTGGGCCTGCTCGCCAGCCTTGTACTGCGTGTAGGCCTTTTCGAGCTGGGCCTGCTGGGCCAGAGGCGTGCCGGCCGCGCGTCCTTCGAGCTTCTCGTACAGGCCGATGGCCTTTTCGTAGTTGCCCGCGTTGCGCTCGTCCATCGCCTCGCTGTGGATCTTGTTGGGGCTCCAGTCCTTGGTCGGGTCCACGGGAGTGGAGCTGCAGCCCGAGAAGCTCAGCGCGGCGGCAACGGCACACAGGGGCACGACCGATAATCTCGAACGAGGAATCACACGCTTACCTTCACAACTGGAACACCGGATTGGCTGCAGAAATTATATCGACGGGGGGGGTGAACGGACCCGGCGCGACCGAGGTTGAAGTCGACGCCGCCGATGTGCTGGCGGACACCGAGGTGCGCGACCTCCCTGTGCCTGCAGACATGCACGGTTGTCGCATCGACAAGGCGCTGGCCACCCTGGTGCCCGAGCTTTCGAGGTCGTACCTCCAGCAGCTGATGGCGGAGGGTGCGGTGTCGCTGGATGGCCGGCTGGCCGCCAAGCCCTCGGCGCGATTGGTGGCTGGCGGTCGGCTCCGGGTCGAATTGCGACCCACGCAGCAGGCCATGGCCTTTGTGGCACAGTCCATGGCGCTGGACATCGTCTACGAGGACGAGGACCTGATGGTGATCTGCAAGCCGGTGGGGCTGGTGGTTCATCCTGCGGCCGGCAACTGGACCGGTACGCTGCTCAACGGGCTGCTGGCCCACCACCCCGGCGCCGCCAGCTTGCCGCGCGCCGGCATCGTGCATCGGCTGGACAAGGACACCTCCGGCCTGATGCTCGTGGGCAAGAGTCGTCGTGCGGTAGATGGTCTGGTGCGGGCGATCGCTGCGCGCGGGGTTCAGCGCGAGTACCTGGCCATCGGTCATGGCCGTTGGCGGCGAGACGAGCTGTGTGAGGTCGACCAGCCGGTAGGGCGCGACCCGGCCAACCGTTTGCGGATGGCCGTTCTGCGCCAAGACAGTACCGCAGGCAAGCCGGCTCGCACGACGTTCAGGGTGATGGATACCGTCGATCAGGCGTGCCTGGTGGCTTGCAAGCTTCACACCGGCCGAACGCACCAGATTCGGGTGCACATGGCCTGGCTTGGTCATCCGCTTGTGGGCGATGCGCTGTATGGTGGTCGCGTGGCGTGGGGCATGCAGCGGCAGGCGTTGCACGCAGCGCGCTTGCGTCTGAGCCATCCGGTGTCGGGTGCCGAGCTGGGCTTTTCCAGCGCAGTACCAGCCGATTTCCGGGCCGCCTTGGACGCCGCGGGGCTCCGTTACAATGAAGGCGATCTGTAGACCCGGTTTCAACAGCCCTCAGGGCCTTTGAAGCGTCGCGTCCATCCCCGATTCCTGTAGCACTCGGTCAGTCCTGCGCGACGCCCGCTGCCGCTGTTGCGGCTTTGTCAGGACCCCCATTATTCATTTTCAGGCACCACCGATGAACACTTCGGATGCCCGGCGCGTCGTCGAGACGGCCCTGATCTGTGCGCCCCAACCCTTGTCCATCAGGGAGCTGGGCGTGCTGTTCGATGGAGAGGTGTCGGCCGACACACTCAAAACCCTGTTGACGGACCTGCAGGCCGAATGGACTGGTCGAGGCGTGGAGTTGGTCCAGGTGGCTTCCGGTTGGCGCTTCCAGAGCCGTCCTGAGTTGCGACCTTTCCTGGACCGGCTGCACCCTGAGAAGCCACCCAAGTACACGCGGGCGGCCATGGAAACACTGGCGATCATTGCCTACCGACAACCCGTGACGCGGGGCGACATGGAGGACATTCGGGGCGTGACCATCAACTCCCTGATCCTCAAGCAGCTGGAAGACCGGGGCTGGATCGAGGTCATCGGCCACCGGGAAACCGTCGGGCGGCCCGCGCTGTTTGCCACGACGCGCCAGTTTCTGGACGACCTCGGCCTGTCGTCGCTTGATCAGCTGCCGCCGCTGGACAGCAGCGAGGTTCAGGAGTCCGCTCTGGGGCGGCTGGACTTTGACGCCTTGGGCGGCAGCACCCCGGAGCAGGCGGGAGAGCCCGTTGAATCCCAGACATCCGAACTTTTTCAGGAACAGCATGAACATGGTGCCCCCCCGACAGCCGAATGAAACCGCTCTGGACGAAGGTCAGGCTGCATCGCCTGCCGGGTCCGTGCCCGCGTCTGCGCCCGCCGCGGCCCCGGTTTCCGGCAGTATGGCCTTTGATGATGTGGTCAGCGGGGCATTTGATGCCGTGCAGGAGCAGGACCTGCCTCTCCCTTCCAAGCGCGTGCTGCAGCCCGAGGCCGACTCCCCCAAGCTCCACAAAGTGTTGGCCCAGGCGGGGCTGGGTTCGCGGCTGGAGATGGAGCAGCTGATTCTGGAGGGGCGCATTTCCGTCAATGGTGAACCGGCGCACATCGGTCAGCGCATCCAGTACGGGGACACCATCAAGGTCAATGGCAAGCCGGTGCGTGTTCGCATCGCGCCACCTCCGCCGCGGGTACTCGCTTATCACAAGCCCGCTGGCGAGGTGGTGACACACGACGACCCGCAGAACCGGCCCACGGTATTCCGCCGCCTGCCCCGTCTGCAGACCGGCAAGTGGCAGTCCGTGGGACGCCTGGACCTCAACACGGAGGGGTTGCTGCTGCTCACGAACTCCGGCGAGCTGGCCAACCGGCTGATGCATCCCCGGTTCGGATTGCAGCGGGAATACGCCGTGCGCGTGCTGGGCGCGTTGTCCTCTGAAGAAAAGCAGCGCCTTCTCGATGGGGTGAGGCTCGATGACGGGATGGCCCAGTTTGCGTCCATCGAGGAGGGGGGCGGTGAAGGGGCCAATTGCTGGTACCGGGTGACCATCGCCGAAGGTCGCAACCGCGAGGTGCGTCGCATGTTCGAGGCGGTGGGTCACGCCGTCAGCCGCCTGATTCGCATCCGCTATGGCGCCATGATGCTTCCGCGGGGGCTCAAACGAGGTGTCTGGCTTGAACTGGATCATCGGGACATTGAGCGTCTGACCACCGCGGCCGGTATGCCGCAAAGCGGCGAGGGCCCGGCCTCTGTCCGTGACACCGGTGGGCGTGGCAGGCACTTTGGAAAGGGGCCCCGACCCGACGGGAAGGGCGGCGGAGCTCGCGCCGGAGCGTCCTTTGCCAAGGACGGCAAGCCTGCCGGGGCTGGTGCGAGGGGCTTTGGAAAGAGTCCTGGCAAGGCACCCGCCAAGGGTGCCGGGGCGGGCGGACAGCCGGACCCCATGAAAACCTCGTATGGATACATCGGGCAGGACTCGCTGCAACGGCGCAGGGAGCGCGACGCTGCACGCGACAAGATGCCGCAGAAGGGCCGGAAGCCAGGGCGGTCCGGAGGGCGCTGAGCCCGGCGTGCCCCTGAGGGCATCGGGTGTGTTGACATGGGCGCGATGTAGAATCAAGGGCTTTGCCGCAAGGCGCACGATTTCTATTTCATAACCTGCTCCAAGGACCATCATGGCCATCGAACGCACCCTCTCCATCATCAAGCCCGACGCTGTTGCCAAGAACGTCATCGGCCAGATCTACGCCCGTTTCGAAGCAGCCGGCCTGAAGGTTGTGGCCGCCCGGATGGCCCACCTGTCGCAGCGCGAAGCCGAGCAGTTCTACGCCGTGCACAAGGAGCGTCCGTTCTTCAAGGATCTGGTGAGCTTCATGATCTCCGGCCCCGTGATGATCCAGGTCCTGGAAGGCGAAGGCGCCATTCTCAAGAACCGTGACCTGATGGGCGCCACCGATCCCAAGAAGGCCGCCGCCGGCACCATCCGCGCCGACTTCGCCGACAGCATCGACGCCAACGCCGTGCACGGCTCCGACGCCCCCGAAACCGCTGCCGTGGAAGTGGCTTTCTTCTTCCCCGGCATGAACGTCTACTCGCGCTGATTGCGGGCTGACCATGCCATCATGACGGTCAACCTGCTCGACTTCGATCTCGAGGGCCTGACCGCCTTTTGCGAACAGCTGGGCGAAAAGCGCTTCCGCGCCGTCCAGCTGTTTCGCTGGATTCATCAGAAGGGTGCTTCGCGGTTCGACGAGATGAGTGATCTCGCCAAGAGCCTGCGTGAAAAGCTCCCATCGGTCTGCTCCATCACCGGCCTGCCGGTGCTTTCGCGCCAGGATTCGGCCGACGGCACCATCAAGTGGCTGTTCGATGTGGGCGACGGCAACGCCGTCGAAACCGTGTTCATCCCAGAAGACGACCGTGGCACGCTGTGCGTGTCTTCGCAGGCGGGCTGTGCCGTGGGCTGCCGCTTCTGCTCCACCGGTCACCAGGGCTTCTCCCGCAATCTGACGACCGGAGAAATCCTGGCCCAGCTCTGGCACGCAGAGCACTTCCTGCGCCAGCACCTGAAGTCGTCCGAGCGTGTGGTCACCAACGTTGTGATGATGGGCATGGGTGAGCCCTTGCAGAATTACAGCGCCCTGGTGCCAGCGCTGAGAGTGATGCTGGACGACCATGGCTACGGGCTCTCAAGGCGGCGCGTCACGGTGTCGACCTCGGGCGTGGTGCCCATGATCGACCGCCTCGCCAAGGACTGCCCGGTAGCGCTGGCTGTGTCGCTCCACGCGCCCAACGACCAGTTGCGCGATGTCCTGGTGCCCATCAATCGCAAGTACCCGATTGCCGAGCTGCTGGATGCCTGCCTGCGCTATCTGCCGGCTGCGCCGCGCGACTTCATCACGTTCGAGTACTGCATGCTGGACGGGGTCAATGACCAGCCTGAGCACGCCGCGCAGTTGCTGGAGCTGGTGCGGCATCACGATGGTCGGGGTGTTCCGTGCAAATTCAACCTGATACCCTTCAACCCGTTTCCCGACTCCGGCCTGAAGTGTTCGCCGCGTCCTGTGGTGCAGGCGTTCGCCAGGATCCTCAGCGAGGCTGGCATCGTGACCACCGTGCGAAAGACGCGTGGTGACGACATCGATGCAGCCTGCGGCCAACTGGCTGGAGACGTGATGGACCGAACCCAGGTCGCCAGGCGGATCGCTGCGGCCCAACCCATCCGATTTGTGCACCCAGCCAAGGAATGACAGGCATGAACGATTTCAGCGCGCGATCAGAAACTCTGCCCGGATCGGCCCCGCAGGGCGGTCGGTCTGCATGGCTGGTTCGTGCTCTGGGGATGCTGCTGCTGCTGGGGGTCATGTTGGGGCTGGGTGGCTGTGCTGCCACGTCCGTTGGCACCAGTGCCAACGCCAGCGCGGGTACGGGCACGGAGCCCATCACCGAATCGGATGAGCCCGAAGGACGCAAGCGGGCAAGGCTCCGGCTGGAGCTCGCGGCGGGCTACTTCGAGCAGGGACAGACGTCGGTGGCCCTCGATCAGATCAAGCAGTCCCTGGCGGCCGACGCCAGCTTCGGGCCCGCCTATTCGCTGCGTGGACTGGTGTACATGCGGCTGAACGAGCCGGTGCTCGCTGAAGAGAGCTTCCGCCGTGCGCTCCAGATCAATCCGCGCGACGCCGACGCCATGCACAACTACGGCGTGTTTCTCTGTCAGCGGCAGCGGTACGCCGAGGGCGTGGCACTGTTCCGCAGCGCGCTGTCCAATCCCTTGTACGTCAACCAGGCCAAGACCCTGATGATGCTGGGCACCTGCCAGTTGCGCATGGGGCAGGCCGCCGAGGCGGAGGCCAGCTTCGCGCGGTCGTACGAACTCGATCCGGCCAACCCCTTCGTGGGATACAACCTTGCGAATCTGGAATACCTCAGGGGCGAATTCACCAAGGCGCAGTTTGTGATCCGTCGCATCAACAACTCCGAGCAGGCCAACTCCGAGACCCTCTGGCTCGGCATCAAGATCGAGCGCAGGCTCAACAACGTCCAGGTGGTCGAGCAATTGGCCCAGCAACTGCAGCGCCGGTTCCCCCGTTCCAAGGAATGGGCGTCTTACCAGCGGGGGGCTTTCAATGAGTGAGGCGACCATGTCCCAGGATATGGCCTGGATGCGGCCGGTGCTGCTGCAGCAGTCGAGAGAGGCGGCCGGCCTGCACATTGCTGCGCTGGCGGCAGCGCTCAAGGTGCCTGTCAAGAAACTGGAGGCGCTGGAGGCTGGCCGCTATGAGGAGCTGCCCGATCTGACATTTGCCAGGGCGCTTGCCTCCAGCGCCTGCCGGCATCTGAAGATCGACCCGGGGCCCGTGCTGGAGCAGATTCCTTTCGGTCGCACACCCGCGCTGGGCGATACGCCGAACACCATCAACGCACCCTTCAAACCTGCCCAGGAGAGAGCAACCACGTCCGCCGTCGAATGGCTGCGGCGGCCTGCCGTGCTGGCGTCGCTCCTGCTGGTGCTGGCCGCTGCGGGCCTGTTGTTGGCTCCTGACTGGGGGCCAACGATCGACCAGCTCCGGCAAGCGGCACCGTCTGCAGCGGTCGACGCTTCGGAGCGGGTGGAGCCCGGACCAGAGGTGTCGTTGCCCCCTCCCGCGGCAGCGACTGCCGAAACCTCTTCGGGCGAATCGCAGACTGTTGTCACACCGACCGAACCGGCGACAGGAGCAAACCCTGCTGCGGCACCGGCGCCGGCGCCGGTGCCCGCTGCAGCGGCCGCCCCCGCGGATGTTGCAGACGTTGCGCTCTTGCGCATCCAGGCTGTCGGTGCTTCATGGGTCGAGGTGGTGGATGGCAAGGGCGTATCCCAGGTGCAGCGCATGCTCAAACCAGGCGATTCGCTTGACTTTTCCGCTTCACCGCCGTACTCGGTGGTGGTCGGCCGGGCCGACGCGGTCCAGGTGACGGTGCGAGGCCAGAGCTTTGATGTGATGCCGCTCGCACGCAACAGCGTGGCGCGCTTCCAGGTGAAATGACCATGCTCACAGCAACACTTCCTGATCGAGTAAGTCCTGCCGAGCCGCAGCCCATCGCCGTCAGCGCACCGCGTGTGCGGCGCAGCCGTCCCGGCGTGGTGAGGTGGGGTGACCACGAGGTCACCGTTGGCGGCGGTGCACCGGTGCGCGTGCAGTCCATGACCAACACCGACACCGCCGATGCCATCGGGACCGCCATTCAGGTCAAGGAGCTGGCACTGGCCGGTTCCGAGCTGGTGCGGATCACGGTGAACAACGATGAGGCGGCGCAGGCCGTGCCGCACATCCGGGAACAGCTTGACCGGATGGGCATTCATGTGCCGCTGATCGGTGACTTTCATTACAACGGCCACCGCCTGCTGACCGACCACCCCGCCTGCGCCGAGGCGCTGTCCAAATACCGGATCAATCCGGGCAACGTGGGGCGCGGCGACAAGGGCGACCGGCAGTTCGCACAGATGGTCGAGATTGCCGCCCGCCACGACAAGGCGATCCGCATCGGCGTCAACTGGGGCAGCCTGGACCAGGACCTGCTGGCTCGGCTGATGGACGACAACGCCCAGCGGGCCGAACCCTGGGATGCGCGCCAGGTCATGTACGAGGCGCTGATCACTTCGGCACTGGACTCCGCTCGCCGTGCCGAAGAGATCGGCCTGAATCCCGCCAACATCATGCTGTCCTGCAAGGTGTCGGGGGTCCAGGACCTGATCGCGGTCTACCAGGAGCTGGCGCGCCGCACCGACCATGTGCTGCACCTCGGCCTGACCGAGGCGGGCATGGGGGCGAAAGGCACGGTGGCTTCCACCGCGGCGCTGTCGGTGCTGCTGCAGCAGGGCATCGGCGACACCATCCGTGTGTCGCTCACTCCGCAGCCCGGTGAGGCACGGACCCAGGAGGTCGTGGTGGCCTCCGAGATTCTTCAGGCGCTGGGCCTGCGCACGTTCGTGCCCAGTGTCACTGCCTGTCCTGGTTGCGGCCGCACCACCAGCACCACCTTCCAGGAGCTGGCCAAACAGATCGACGATTTCCTGCGGGCTTCGATGCCGGTATGGCGCGCACGTTACCCGGGCGTGGAAAGCATGAAGGTCGCGGTGATGGGCTGCATCGTCAACGGCCCGGGCGAGAGCAAGCACGCCGACATCGGCATCAGCCTGCCGGGAACCGGTGAGGCGCCTGCGGCGCCGGTGTTCATCGACGGCCAGAAGGCGATGACCTTGCGCGGTGAGGCCATCGCCACCGAGTTCCAGCAGATCGTCGAAAACTACATCCAGAAGCGGTTCGGCGCCGCAGCCTGAGCCGACGGCGGCACTTGCCGCCCAACATTGCTGAGAGATTCATGGCAGAGAAACTGAGCGCCGTCAAAGGCATGAACGACATTGCACCTCCCGTGTCCGCGCACTGGGAGTGGCTGGAAGACACGCTGCGGTCGCTGATGCGCCGCTACGGCTACCGCAACGTGCGCACCCCCATCGTGGAACCGACCGCCCTGTTCATCCGGGGTCTGGGGGAAGTGACCGACATCGTCGAGAAGGAGATGTACTCCTTCGAAGACCGCCTCAACGGTGAGCAGCTGACCCTGCGCCCGGAGAACACGGCAGGTGTGGTGCGCGCCGCGGTCGAGCACTCGATGCTCTACGACGGTGGCAAGCGCCTCTACTACATGGGGCCCATGTTCCGCCACGAGCGCCCGCAGCGCGGTCGTTACCGCCAGTTCCACCAGTTTGGCGCCGAAGCGCTCGGGTTTGCCGGGCCCGATGTGGACGTGGAACTGATCGTGATGGCCTGCGACCTGTGGGCTGAGCTGGGCCTGGAGGGCATCGAGCTGGAGATCAACAGCCTCGGGCAGCCGGCCGAACGCCTGGCCCACCGGCAGGCGCTTATCAGCTACCTGGAAGAACACGCCGACCTGCTCGACGAGGATGCGCGCCGCCGCCTGCACAGCAATCCGCTGCGCATCCTGGACACCAAAAACCCGTCCATGCAGGCCATGGTGAACGGGGCTCCGCACCTCATGGCTTTTCTGGGCGCCGAGTCGCTGGAGCATTTCAACCGCCTTCGGGCGCTGCTGGATGCCCAGGGCATCGCCTACCGGATCAACCCGCGCCTGGTGCGCGGCATGGACTACTACAACCTCTCGGTGTTTGAGTTCGTGACCACCCAGCTCGGCTCGCAGGGCACGGTGTGTGCCGGCGGACGCTACGACGGGCTGTTCGAGCAGATAGGTGGCAAACCGGCGCCTGCCGTCGGTTGGGCGCTGGGCATGGAACGCATTCTCGAACTGCTGAAGGAGCAGGGGCGGCTGCCCGAGCCTGTGGCGCCGGATGCCTACGCGGTGATTCCGGATGCTTCTGCCCTGTCGGTCGCGATGCCGCTGCTCCGCCAGCTGCGCGCCCAGGGCGTGTCGGTCGCGATGCACGCCGGTGGCGCCGAGGGCATGGGCAGCATGAAGTCCCAGTTCAAGAAGGCCGATGCGAGCGGCGCGCGCTATGCACTGGTGTTCGGCGCCCAGGAGCTGGAGCAGGGCATGGTGGCGGTCAAACCCCTGCGTGGCGACCGGGCCGCCGACACCGGGCAGCAACTGCAGCCGCTGGCGGAAGTTGCCGCCTGGGGGGTGGGACTGCGCGGCTTCTGACACGCGTCTGGCACGCCACCCCACCACCTACAATCCGACGACTTCAACCAAACAACAGCCATGGCCACTCATTTAGACCTCGAAGAGCAGGAACAGATCGACCAGCTCAAGCACTTCTGGGCGCAGTACGGCAATCTGATCACCTGGGCACTGATCGTGGTGCTCGGCGGGTTCGCTGCCTGGAATGGCTGGAACTGGTGGCAGCGCAGCCAGTCGATCAAGGCGGCGGCGCTGTACGACGAAATTGAACGTGCCGCCGATGCGCGCGACGCCGACAAGATCGAACGTGCGCTCGCGGATATGAAGGACAAGTTCGGCGGAACCAGTTTCGCAGCGCAAGGGGCGATGCTCGCTGCTCAGAGCCTGTTCGAGGCCGGCAAGTCCGACGGGGCGAAAGCGGCGTTGTCCTGGGTCGCCGACAGCGGCTCCGATGATTCCTACAAGGCTGTGGCCCGTTTGCGGCTGGCTGGTGTGCACCTGCAAGCACAGGCCTACGACGAGGCGCTGAAGGTGCTGGAGGCGCCGATGCCCGAGGCCTACGCAGCGCTCGCCGCCGACCGCCGGGGCGATGTGCTGATGGCGCAGGGCAAGGCCGACGAAGCCAAGGCCCAGTACCAGAAGGCGTGGGACACCATGAACGAGCGCACCGAGTATCGGCAGCTGGTGCAGGTCAAGTTGGCGGCGCTGGGCGTGAACGTGGCGCCGTCCCCGACAGGTGGGGTGGCGCAGTGAAGCCGGCGGCCCAGGGTTCTGCCCTCATGGTGAAGCGCTTGGCGGCGGTAGCTGCTGTGGTGGTGCTTGCGGCATGCTCATCGGGGCCGTCCAAGGTCAAGCCTGCGGAGCTGCCGCCACCAGCGAACCGGGCATCGGCACAGCTGATCTGGTCCACCCAGGTCGGTGCATCGGCACTCACGCTGGCGCCGTTCGCCCATCAGGGGCGGGTCTACCTGGCGGGTGGTTCCGGCACGGTGGCGGTGGTCGATGCCACATCCGGTCGGGACGTCTGGAGAGTGAACCTCAACACGCCGTTGTCGACGGGCGCTGGCAGTGATGGGGATGTGGCCGCCGTGGTGACCCAGGGACACCAGCTCGTGGCCATGGCGGAGGGGCGGGAGCTCTGGCGGGCGCAGCTTCCCGCAGCCTCTTACACGTCACCGCTGGTCGCGGGCCAGCGGGTGTTTGTTCTGACGGCCGACCGCAGTGTGCTGGCGTTCGATGGCCGTACCGGTGCGAAGTTGTGGACGCAGACCCGACCAGGCGAGCCTCTGGTGCTGCGGCAGGGCGGGGTCCTGCTGGCTGTCGGAGACACCCTAGTCGCCGGGCTGTCAGGTCGACTGGTGGGTTTGAATCCTGACAACGGGACGCCCCGGTGGGACGTGCCGGTTGCCAACTCCCGCGGTACCAATGAGGTTGAGCGTCTCGTGGACCTCGTCGGACCTGTGAGTCGCCAGGGTGCCAGCGTCTGTGCGCGTGCGTACAACTCGGCGGTGTCCTGCGTGGACACAGACACCGGTCGCTCCGTCTGGAACAAGGCAGCACAAGGTGTGGTGGGCGTGCATGGCGACGCGCAGTGGGTCGCGGGAACCGAAACGGATGGTCGGGTGCTGGTCTGGCAACGGGCCAGTGGTGAGAAGGTCTGGGAACTGGACCGACTGAAGTTCCGGGATCTGACGGCCCCGCTGGTTCTGGGCAGGCTGCTGGCGCTGGGAGACCAGTCCGGGCAGGTGCACCTGCTGTCGACGGCGGATGGCAGTGAGCTCACCCGTCTCAGCACCGATGGGTCGGCCGTGCTTGCCCAGCCGGTGCTGTCTGGTCCTGCGCTGGTGGTCCAGACGCGCAACGGCGGCGTGTTTGCCTGGCGCTCGCAGTAAATTTTCCATTCGCCCTCAGGGCGAGCTGATCGAAAGCACCTGTTCGTGAAACCCGTGATCGCCCTGGTGGGGCGGCCCAATGTCGGCAAATCCACCCTGTTCAACCGGTTGACCGGTACCCGCGACGCCATCGTGGCCGACTTTGCGGGGCTGACACGCGACCGCCACTACGGCAACGGGCATCTGGGCAAGCGCGAGTACATCGTGATCGATACCGGAGGTTTCGAGCCCGAAGCCAGCGAGGGCATCTACCGCGAGATGGCCAAGCAGACGCGGCAAGCGGTGGCAGAGTCCGACGTGGTGCTGTTCGTGGTCGACGCGCGCGCCGGACTGAGCGCGCAGGATCATGACATCGCACAGTACCTGCGCCGCCTGGGCAAGCCCACCATTCTGGTGGCAAACAAGGCCGAAGGCATGACGCAGGGCGTGCAGCTGGCCGAGTTCTTCGAGCTCGGGCTGGGTGAGGTGCTGCCAGTGTCGAGTGCTCACGGGCAGGGTGTACGAGGAATGCTGGAAAAGGCGTTGGATGCCATCCAGGGGTTTTCGGAGGACGACGAGGAGGCTGCAGAACCGGTGGAGGGGGTGATCCGGCTTGCGGTGGCCGGGCGGCCCAATGTCGGCAAGTCGACCCTGATCAATGTCTGGCTGGGCGAAGAGCGTCTTGTGGCTTTCGATCTTCCGGGAACCACGCGCGATGCGATTTCCGTTCCGTTCGAGCGCGATGGGAAGAAGTTCGAACTGATCGATACCGCGGGGCTGCGCCGCAAGGGCAAAGTGTTTGAGGCGATCGAGAAGTTCTCCGTCGTCAAGACCTTGCAGGCCATCGAAAGCGCCCATGTGGTGCTGCTGCTTCTAGACGCCACGCAGGGGGTGACCGATCAGGACGCCCACATTGCCGGGTACATCCTCGAAAGCGGGCGTGCGGTGGTGCTCGCGATCAACAAATGGGATGCGGTGGACAGCTACCAGCGCGAACAAATCGAACGGCAAATTGAAACGCGGCTGGCGTTCCTTAAATTTGCGTCTCTGCACCTGATCTCAGCGCGAAAGCGCCAGGGGCTTGGTCCGGTCTGGAAATCCATCGTGCAGGCTCAGGCCTCCGCCATGCGCAAGATGCCAACGCCCATGCTGACCCGCCTGCTGCAGGAGGCGGTTGCCTTTCAGGCGCCTCAGAAGGTAGGCATGTACCGGCCTAAAATGCGCTACGCCCACCAGGGCGGCATGAACCCGCCGGTGATCGTGATCCACGGCAACTCGCTGGAACACGTGCCTGACGCCTACAAGCGTTTTCTGGAAGGCCGTTTCCGCAAGGCGTTCGATCTGGTCGGAACGCCCCTGCGGATCGAGTTCAAGACCTCCGACAATCCCTATAAGGAATAGGTCCGCGCGGGCGTCTTCCTGCGCTCGCCATCGGTGTGGTATGGTGCGTTCCCTTATCCACTTCATTTTTGAACACGGAGCATATCGTGAGCAATAACAAAGGCCAGCTCTTGCAAGACCCCTTTCTGAACCAGTTGCGTCGGGAGCATGTGCCCGTTTCCATCTACCTGGTGAACGGGATCAAACTGCAGGGCCAGATTGAATCGTTTGACCAATACGTCGTTCTGCTTCGCAACACTGTGACCCAGATGGTGTACAAGCACGCGATCTCCACCATCGTTCCGGGTCGCCCGGTCCAGTTCTCCGCCGTCGGTGCGGACGAATCTTCCGGCTCTTGATCCCCTCAGGTACCTCCGCACCGGCGCATCCGTCGGTTGTTCTTGTGGGGGTGGACTTCGGTCTACCCCATTTCGATCACTCGCTCGAAGAACTTGGCCTGTTGGCGAAGACGGCCGGTTTTGCTGTGGCTGATCGCGTCACCTGCAAGCGCAAGGCACCCGATCCTGCGTTGTTTGTCGGTTCGGGCAAAGCGGAAGAAATCAGGATGCTGGCGCAGGCCACTGGTGCCAGCGAGGTGCTGTTCGACCAGGCCCTGAGCCCGGCCCAGCAGCGCAACCTCGAGCGTGCGCTGGGTTTGCCGGTCAATGACCGGACCCTGCTGATCCTTCAGATTTTTGCGCAGCGCGCCCGCAGCCACGAAGGCAAGCTCCAGGTGGAGTTGGCGCGCCTTCAGTACCTCTCGACACGTCTGGTCCGGCGCTGGACCCACCTGGAACGCCAGAGCGGGGGGATTGGCATGCGCGGTGGTCCGGGTGAGACGCAGATCGAACTGGACCGCCGGATGATCGCCGAGGCCATCAAGCGGACCAAGGACCGGCTGGAGAAAGTCAAGAAGCAGCGCGCGACCCAGCGCCGGCAGCGGGAGCGGCGCGATGCGTTTGCGATTTCACTGGTGGGCTACACCAACGCTGGCAAGTCTTCGCTGTTCAATGCGCTGGTGAAGGCGCGCGCATATGCCGCCGACCAGCTGTTCGCCACGCTGGACACTACCACCCGGCAGCTGTATCTCGGTGAAGCGGGGCGGTCGGTGTCGCTATCGGACACGGTGGGGTTCATTCGCGACCTTCCGCACGGACTGGTGGATGCGTTTGCTGCAACGCTGCAGGAAGCGGCCGACGCCGATCTGTTGCTGCATGTGGTCGATGCATCCAACCCATCGCACCTGGAACAGATCGCGTCGGTGCAGGGTGTCCTGCAGGAGATCGGGGCGAACCAGGTGCCACAGATACTGGTCTTCAACAAGCTTGATGCCATGGATCCAGCCAGTGCACCCCGTGTGCTGCAGGACGCCATGGAACTCGACGGCCAAAGCGTGCCTCGTATCTTCGTGAGTGCGCTGGCGGGCACCGGCCTGCCAGAGTTGAGGGCCTTGCTGGCGTCGATCGTGCTGGAGCGTGTCGCTGGCGGTGAGCCATTTGGGGCAGATGCCCCCTCCGATGATCCGGCGCCCTGATTGGGCACAATGTGGTTTTGATCCGAAACAAGAGTTGACCATCCATGAATGTGAATATGGAATCCCTCTCCGGCGGTCCTGGTGCCGGGGTCCGTCCGGGTTGGCGGGCGAGGCTGCTGGGTGTGTTCAACCTGAACGACCCCCGCTGGGGGAGAGGCGAAGAGCCCCAGCGCGGCGACTCCGACCCCAAACCGGGTGAAAAAGACGACCTCCAGCCCCGGGGGCAGCGTCCCCAAGGTCCCAACCAGGGGCCTCCGGACCTGGACGAACTGTGGCGCGACTTCAACCGCAAGCTGGGTGGTTTGCTGGGTGGAAAAGGCGGCGGGAATCGCGGTGGCAACGGTGGAGGCACACCGGGCTTCAACCCCAGCCCCAAATCGGCGGGTATCGGTGCTGGCCTGATCGGTCTGGTGGCGCTGCTGATATGGCTGGGGACGGGCTTCTTCATCGTGCAGGAAGGCCAACAGGCGGTCATCACGCGTTTCGGCAAGTACAGCAACACGGTGGGGGCAGGTATCAGCTGGCGCATGCCGTACCCGATCGAGCGCCATGAGACTGTGGCGGTGACCCAGTTGCGTTCGGTGGACGTGGGGCGTGACGCCATCGTGCCCGCCACCGGGCTGCGTGAGTCGTCCATGCTGACCGCAGACGAGAACATCGTCGACATCAAGCTGGTCGTGCAGTTCCGCCTCAGCGATGCCCGGGCTTACCTGTTCGAAAGTCGCGATCCTGAGTCTGCTGTGGTGAAGGCTGCCGAAACCGCGGTTCGCGAGGTGGTCGGCAAGATGAAGATGGATGCCGCCCTGGTGGAGGAGCGCGACCAGATCGCTCCGAGGGTGCGGGCGCTGATGCAGACCATCCTGGATCGCTACAAGGTGGGCGTTGTGGTCGAAGGCGTCAACCTGACGCATGTGCGGCCGCCCGAGCAGGTGCAGGCGGCGTTTGACGACGTGCTCAAGGCCAGTCAGGAGCGCGACCGCGCCAAAAACGAGGCCCAGGCCTATGCCAACGACGTGGTGCCGAGGGCGCGCGGCGCGGCCTCTCGCCTGGCTGCCGAGGCGGAGGGTTACCGCGCGCGCATCGTCGGCCAGGCCGATGGTGATGCCCAGCGTTTCCGCGCGGTGCTGACCGAATACCAGAAGGCGCCACAGGTGACCCGCGACCGCATGTACCTGGACGCCATGTCCGACATTTATTCGAACGTCACCAAGGTGATGGTCGACAGCAAGGCTGGCTCGAACCTGTTGTATCTGCCGCTGGACAAGTTGATGCAGCAGGTCACTCAGTCGCCCTCGGCATCTGCTGCGGTGACGCCTCCCGTGACCAGCTCGCAGGTCCCGGCGCCTGCCACCACGAACAGCAGCAATGCCCGCTCGCGCGAGCGTGAGAGCCGCTGAAGCAAGACGTCCGGAGATTTCGAGACATGAACAAGCTTGGATTTATCGTCACCTCTTTCCTGGTGGCTCTGGCGTTTCTCAGCGCCACGTTCTTCGTGGTCGACCAGCGCCAGTTTGGCGTGGTGTTTCAGCTGGGGGAAATCAAGAAGGTCGTGACCGAGCCTGGGCTGGGCTGGAAGATTCCGCTGGTCCAGAATGTGTCCTACATAGACAAGCGGCTGCTGACACTGGAGAGCAGCGATACGGAGCCGACGCTGACGGCGGAAAAGCAGCGCGTGGTGATCGACTGGTATGTGCGCTGGCGCATTAGCGAGCCTCAGCAGTACATCCGCAACGTCGGTCTGAATGAAAGCGCCGGCGCGCTGCAGCTGAACCGGGTGGTGCGCAACTCCTTCCAGCAAGAGGTCAACAAGCGCACGCTCAACGAACTGCTGTCCAGCCGTCGCGAAGAGCTGATGGAGGACGTCAAGCGCGAGGTGCTGCGCGCAGTGGCCGGTGCTGAAAAGCCCTGGGGCATGGATGTGGTCGATGTGCGCATCACGCGCGTGGACTATGCAGAGAGCATCACGGCATCGGTCTATCAGCGCATGGAAACCGAGCGCAAACGGGTGGCCAATGAACTGCGTTCCACCGGCTTTGCCGAGGGAGAGAAGATTCGCGCCGATGCCGACCGCCAGCGCGAGGTGATTCTGGCCGATGCCTATAAGCAGGCGCAGGCGGTGAAAGGCGAGGGCGATGCCAAGGCCGCTGCGCTGTATGGTGAGGCGTTTGGCAAAGACCCGGCGTTCGCTCAGTTCTATCGCAGCCTGGAAGCGTACAAGGCCAGCTTCACCGGTAAGTCGGATGTGATGGTGCTGGACCCGTCTTCGGAGTTCTTCAAGGCCATGCGCGGCGCTCCGGCAGCCCGCTGAGTGACGACTGCGCTTTACGACCTGTTCTGGCCCACGCTGGCGCTGGTCCTCATCTTCGAAGGGCTGATGCCCTTTGTGGCGCCCAGAGTCTGGCGCCGCGTGTTTTCCGAAATGCTGCGCATGCGCGATGGCCAGATCCGTTTTTTCGGTCTGATCTGCCTTCTCTGCGGTCTGACGCTCTGGTGGTGGGTCGCCTGAGCAGCGACAGCCAAACCGAGGCGCAGCTCCCGGTAAAATCACGTTTTTAACAGCCCCCTTCATTTCACATGTCTGCCTGGGTCCTCCCGGATCACATTGCCGATGTCCTGCCGTCCGAGGCACGGCACATCGAAGAGCTTCGCAGGGGTTTGCTGGACACCGCACGCGGCTACGGCTACGAGTTGGTGATGCCGCCGATGGTCGAGCATCTGGACTCGTTGCTCACGGGTACCGGTGAAGCGCTGGACCTGATGACCTTCAAACTGGTTGATCAGCTGTCCGGCCGCTCGCTGGGGCTTCGTGCCGACAGCACGCCGCAAGTCGCGCGAATCGATGCCCATCTGCTCAACCGGCGGGGTGTGGCCCGCCTGAGTTACTGCGGGCCAGTGGTTCACACCCGGGTCGACCGTCCCCTGGCCAGTCGGGAGCCCTTGCAGTTTGGCGCCGAAATCTATGGGCATGCCGGCCTGGAGGCAGATCTGGAGGTGCTGGAGCTGGCTCAGGCCTGTCTTCGTCATGCCGGCGTTAGGCGGCTGCAGCTTGATCTCGCGGATGTGCGTGTGATCGACGCCGTCCTTTCGCCGGTGCCGCTGCCGGCCGACACGGTGCGCGCCATCCATGTTGCTCTCGCAGGCAAGGATGTGCCAGGGCTGTCCGAGCTGACCAAAGGCCTTCCTGACGCGGTGTGCAACGACCTGATGTCGCTACCAGGACTGTTTGGTGACGCCTCTGTCATTTCCAGGGCGCGATCCCTGCTGACCCCTTCTGCTGCTTTGACGCTGGCGCTTGACGACCTGCAATGGTTGGCCGACCACGCTGCGGGTGATGACGTTGTTGTCTCCGTCGACTTGGCGGATCTGCGCGGATACGCCTACTACACCGGCATGCGCTTTGCCGTGTTTGCTCAAGGGCCGCAAGGTGCTGCGATGGAGCTGGCGCGCGGAGGCCGGTACGACGAGGTGGGGGCGGTCTTCGGGCGCAAACGCCCTGCGGTTGGCTTCAGCCTGGACCTCAAGGAACTGGTTGGTGCGGTGGAGCCTCGTCCTCTGGTGGCGGCCATCCGTTCGCCCTGGGGCATGGAGCCTGGCTTGCGAGAAACCGTCGCCGAGCTGCGGGCCCAGGGCCATACCGTCGTCTGTGCCCTGCCGGGTCACGACCATGAAGTCAACGAGTTCCATTGCGACCGCGAACTGGTGCCCGATCCGGCGCGCGCGGGTGCCTGGACAGTGAAATCCCTTTAACCGGAATCAAGCAATGAGCAAGAACAGCAGCGCCGCTTCTGCGGGACGCAACGTGGTGGTCGTGGGTACGCAGTGGGGCGATGAAGGCAAAGGCAAGCTCGTTGACTGGCTGACCGAGTCCGCGCAGGGGGTCGTGCGTTTTCAGGGTGGTCACAACGCTGGACACACGCTGGTGATCAACGGGGTCAAAACTGCTCTGCACCTGATTCCCAGCGGCATCATGCGTCCCGGTGTGAAGTGCTACATCGGCAACGGCGTGGTGCTTTCGGTTGGCAAGCTTTTTGAAGAGATCGTGGGTCTTGAAAAGGCGGGTGTGGAAGTGCGTTCGCGTCTGCGGGTGAGTGAGGGGTGCCCTCTGATCCTGCCGTTCCACGCCGCGATCGACGTTGCCCGCGAGGCCGCCAAGGTCAAGGCCGGCAACGAGAAGATCGGCACCACGGGCCGCGGCATCGGTCCGGCCTATGAGGACAAGATCGCCCGCCGCGCATTGCGCGTGATGGACCTCAAGTATCCCGAGCGCTTCGCGACCAAGCTGCGCGAGTTGCTGGCGCTGCACAACCACGTGCTCAAGACCTTCCTCCACTCCGCCGAACTGGCCTGGGACGAGAAGATCGCGGGTTACATGAAGGACGGCGAGATCCAGTTTGATGCGGTCTATGACGAGGCCATGCACCAGGCCGAACTGATCAAGCCCATGATCGCCGACGTGTCCCGTGAGCTCAACGAGGCCCACAAGGCGGGTGCCAACCTGCTGTTCGAAGGCGCCCAGGGCACGCTGCTGGACATCGACCACGGTACCTACCCGTTCGTGACCTCGAGCAACTGTGTGGCCGGCAATGCAGCCGCCGGGTCCGGCGTCGGGCCGCAGATGCTGCACTACATGCTGGGCATCACCAAGGCCTATTGCACACGGGTGGGTGGCGGTCCCTTCCCGACCGAGCTGGACTGGGAGGTGCCTGGCACACCCGGGTACCACATGAGCACGGTGGGTGCCGAGAAGGGTGTGACCACGGGGCGCTCGCGCCGCTGCGGCTGGTTCGACGCCGCACTGCTCAAGCGCTCGGCCCAGGTGAATGGGCTCACCGGCCTGTGCATCACCAAGCTGGACGTGCTTGATGGTCTGCCCGAGCTCAAGCTGTGCACCGGCTACGAGCTGGACGGCGAGATCATCGACATACTGCCCGCCGGCGCCGATGAAATCTCTCGCTGCAAGCCGATTTACGAAACACTGCCAGGCTGGACCGAGAGCTCGGTCGGCAAGACGCGTTATGAGGACTTGCCGGTCAACGCGCAGCGCTACCTGGACCGCATCCAGGAGACCACTGGCGTGCCGATCCACGTGGTGTCGACCAGTCCGGACCGCGACCACACCATCCTGCTTCACCATCCGTTCAGTGCCTGAGCCTCGTTGCTCTGGTGCAGAATGAATCCACCCGCGACCACGAACGGAAGACACGCATGCTGACCGAAGACGGCAAACACCTCTACGTCTCGTACGACGAATACCACAACCTGATCGAGAAGCTGGCGCTCAAGGTCTACCAGTCCGGATGGGAGTTCGACACCATTCTGTGCCTTGCGCGCGGTGGCATGCGGCCCGGGGACATCCTGTCGCGCATCTTTGACGTGCCGCTGGCGATCATGTCCACCAGTTCCTACCGCGCCAACGCCGGGACCGAGCAGGGCAACCTCGACATCGCTCGCTACATCACCACGCCCAGAGGCGAGATTGCCGGCAAGGTGCTGCTGGTCGATGACCTGGCCGACTCCGGCCACACGCTCAGGGCCGTGATCGACACCCTCAAGAATCACTACAAGCCGATCAGCGAACTGCGCAGCGCCGTGATCTGGACCAAGGCGGTGTCGGTGTTCACGCCCGACTACTCGGTCGAGTTCCTGCCGACCAACCCCTGGATCCATCAACCCTTCGAGAGCTACGACAGCATGCGGCCGGCGCAGTTGCTCGAAAAGTGGAAGCTCTGAACTCAATGTCAGACCTGTCCACCCGACTGATCCATCATCCATACCGCCCTCCCGAGGGCTTTGACGCCGTTGCGCCCGGCGTGCACAAGGCGTCCACCGTCCTGTTCAAGGACGTGCAGGCCCTTCGCACGCAGGAGTGGGCCGACAAGAGCGGCTACACCTACGGCCTGCACGGCACGCCGACCACCTTCACGCTGGAAGAGCGCATCGCCACCATCGAGGGTGGGCAGTATTGCGTGCTGGCGCCCAGCGGCCTGTCGGCGCTGACTTTGGTCGACATGAGCTTCCTGCGCCAGGGCGATGAGGTGCTGCTGCCCGACAACGCCTATGGTCCGGGCAAGGCGTTCGCAGCTGGTGAGCTCGCGCACTGGGGCATCACCCACCGCTACTACGACCCGCTGGATCCTGCGGATCTGGCCAGCCGTCTGTCACCCGCCACGCGCCTGGTGTGGATCGAGGCACCGGGTTCGATCACGCTGGAGTTTCCGGACATTCCCGCGCTGGTGGCGGCGGTGCGTCAGGCGAACGACGGCAGAGCGCCCGAACGCCGCATCCTGACCGCGCTGGACAACACCTGGGGCGCCGGCATCGCCTTTCGCCCGTTCGACCTGGGGGTCGACATCTCGATGCAGGCGCTGACCAAGTACCCCAGCGGGGGCGCCGATGTGCTGATGGGCTCCGTGGTGACGCGCGACCACGCACTGCACCACCAGCTACTGATGTGTCACATGCGTCTGGGTCTGGGTGTCAGCGGCAACGACACCGAGCTGGTGCTGCGGGGCCTGGCCTCCATGCCCTTGCGCTACCAGGCGCAGGATGCGACCACAAGGGCGCTGGCCACCTGGATGCAGGACCAGCCGGGCGTCGTGCGTGTTCTGCATCCGGCGCTGGCGGGCTCTCCGGGGCATGAAGCATGGGCACGCGAAGCGACTGCGGCGGCCTGTCTGTTCAGCGCCGTGTTCGACGAGCGCTTCTCCCAGTCCCAGATCGACGCCTTCTGTGACCGTCTGCGGCTGTTCAGGCCAGGCTGGAGCTGGGCGGGACCGATCAGTCTCTGCGCGCCGTACAACGTGCCGGCGATCCGCACCCGGCCCTGGGCGCACAAAGGTGGGCTGGTGCGGTTTGCCATCGGCCTGGAAAGCGCCGATGATCTCAGGGCCGACCTGGCCCAAGCCCTTGCGGCCCTACACACCTGACCAATTCACCACCTCAACCTCGGAAACACCCCCTTGGCCACACCCAACTACGGATACGAAAAACGCCAACGCGAGCTCGCCAAGAAGCAGAAGAAAGAGGAAAAGCTGCGCAACAAGGCCGAGCGCAAGTCGCACGGAGACGGCAGCCCTGATGAGCAGGACGCCGGCCAAAAGCCGGATGCCGGCGACAGCTCAGACGCGAGCCCCACGTCCGCCGGCTGATCGGCTAACTTTCGTCGGGTAGGGGCTGCGAGCCCGTCGGGCTCAGCAGCGAGCGAGCGGCCACGCGCATCGATTGATCTGAGCCAGAGCCCAGGCTGCAGGGGAGCGCTTGGGCATGGAGAGCAAAGTTGCGCTCTATGGATGCCGCATACGTCGGGTCGTAGTGCTGCCTGAGCAGGTCCAGCACCACTTCCTTGGTGCGGCCGGCGCGCACTTTTTCGATCCACTCGCCCACCACCGCCTTGCCGCGCAACTCGGTCAGCGCTTCCAGCCGCCGACAGAAGTGCTCGCTGTCCTTCACGAAAAAGTCGTAGTCTTCCATCAGCAGGGCCACGCGCTCTTCATCGGGCAGTCGCAGGTCGATGCAGGGGCTGGCGCGCATGGCGTCGATCAGTGCATCGGGCACACGGAGGTTGCCCACCTTCTTGCTCTCGCTTTCGACGAACACAGGGCGCGCCGGGTCGAAGGCCTGCAGGGCCTCCCAAACGAGGCTGTCGAATCGCTTCTGGCTGGGCTGTTCGACCCCAGGGATGTGCCCGAGCACCGAACTGCGGTGGCGGGCCAGGCCTTCAAGGTCCAGCACCTGAGCGCCTTCGGCCGCCAGCGCGTGCAGCAGGCGTGTCTTGCCGCTGCCGGTGGGGCCGCAGACCACGCGGTAGTGCAGGCGCTGCGCCTGCGCGGGCAGGTCTTCCACGAGGGCGGCGCGCCAGGCCTTGTAGCCTCCCTCGATCAGCGTGACCTGGAACCCGATCGCGCCCAGGATGGTGGCCAGTGCACCACTGCGGTTGCCGCCGCGCCAGCAATAGACCAGCGGTTTCCAGCCTTTGGGCTTGTCCAGCACTTCCCGTTCAATGTGTGCGGCGATGTTGCGCGCGGCCAGCGCTGCGCCGCGCTTCTTGGCCTCGAAGGCGTCGACCTGCTTGTACATGGTGCCGATCAGGATGCGTTCGGCATTGTTCAGGCTGGGCCAGTTCAGCGCACCGGGCACGTGGTCGAGCGCATGTTCGTCTTCGGAACGGGCGTCGATGACGGCGTCAAATTCGCCAAGGCGGTGCAGCACCTCGGTGGCGGGCAGGGTACGGACAGGCATCCGCCGATTATCGTTTCGGCAGCAGGGGCGCGAGCACCGGCCAGACGTTGTTGGCGATCGTGGCCTGGGCGGCCTCGTTGGGGTGGATGCGGTCGTCCTGGAACAGCAGGGTCGGGTCGGGCAGGTCGGCCACGCCCTTGAGCAGGAAGGGCACCAGGGCGGCCTTTTCCGCGCTGGCCACCTGCTGGAAGAGGTCACGGAAGTCTCGGGTGTACTGGCTGCCGTAGTTGGGCGGCACCTGCATACCGACGAGGACCACCTTGGCACCGGCCGCCTTCGACGCCCTCGCCATGGCGGTCAGGTTGTCGCGCGTCATGTTCAGCGGCAGGCCGCGCAGCGCGTCGTTGGCGCCCAGCTCGATGATCACCACCGCCGGCTTGTGCAGCCTGAGAAGCGCCGGCAGGCGGGACCGGCCACCTGAGGTGGTGTCGGCACTGATGCCGGCGTTGACCATGCGCGCCGGAATGCCCTCCTTGATCATGCGTTCCTGCAGGATCTGCACCCAGCCGCTGCCGCGCCGCAGGCCGTATTCGGCACTGAGCGAGTCGCCGACCACCAGCACGTTGGCCGCTGTGGCGGCCGTTTGTGCGAAGACCGGCGCGATTGACCCCGCGCCGGCGGCGGCGCAGAGCAGGGCGTTAAAGTGGCGTCGTTTCAACTGTCGGGCCTTTCAGGGCGGACTACATGGCTCAGGAAATGATTGTGGTGCAGCATGTGTTCAAGTCGGTCACCGACTCCACGGGCACGCTGACGATTTTGCGCGATATCGATTTCTCCCTGCGCCAAGGGGAAACCGCCGCCATCGTCGGTGCCTCGGGTTCGGGCAAGAGCACCTTGCTGTCCATCATTGCCGGGCTGGACACGCCGACCCGCGGCACTGTGTTCATCGATGGCGTGGACCTGTTCGCCCGCGACGAGGACCAGCGCGCGGCGCTGCGCGCCCAGAAGCTCGGCTTCGTGTTCCAGAGCTTCCAGCTGCTGGGCAATCTGACCGCGCTGGAGAACGTGATGCTGCCGCTGGAACTGGCCGGCCGGCGCGATGCCCGCAGCGCCGCCACCGCCATGCTGCAGCGCGTGGGCCTGGGCGAGCGCCTTGGCCACTACCCGAAGGTGCTGTCGGGCGGCGAACAGCAGCGCGTGGCGCTGGCGCGGGCCTTCGTGGTGCAGCCGGCGGTGCTGCTGGCGGACGAACCCACCGGCAGCCTGGACTTTGCGACCGGCGAGAAGGTCATGGAGCTGATGTTCGAGCTCAACCGCGAGCAGGGCACCACCCTGGTGCTGGTGACGCACGACCGGGGCATCGCCCAGCGCTGCGAGCGGCGCATCACCATCGAGGCCGGTCAGGCCAGCGAGCCGGAGGCGGCGGCGGCCTGAGCAGATCGAAAGCGGCGCGTGGGGGCTTGATAATCGGGGCATGTCCTCCCCCAAAGTCCTGTTCGGCTTCCACGCCGTGGGCGTGCGCCTGAAAACCGCGCCCCAATCCATCATCGAGATCTACTTCGAGCCGACGCGGCGCGACCAGCGCATGCGGCAGTTCATCGAGCGCGCCAAGGAGGCGGGCGTGCGCCTGATCGAGGCCGATGGCCTGCGCCTGGCCAAACTCGCGGGCAGCCACGGCCACCAGGGCGTCGCGGCCCGGGTCAACGCGCTGGAGCAGGCCCATTCGCTGGACGAACTGCTGGAAAAGCTGGAGGCCGATGGCATCGCGCCGCTGCTTCTGGTGCTCGACGGCGTGACCGACCCCCACAACCTGGGCGCCTGCCTGCGGGTGGCCGACGGCGCGGGTGCCCATGCGGTGATTGCGCCCAAGGACCACGCTGTCGGCATCAATGCCACGGTGGCCAAGGTGGCCAGCGGTGCGGCTGAGACCATGCCGTATTTCATGGTGACCAACCTGGCGCGCACCCTGAACGAACTCAAGGAACGCAACATCTGGGTCATCGGCACCAGCGACGATGCGCCCAAGACGCTGTACCAGGTCGATCTCAAGGGGCCGGTGGCCCTGGTGCTCGGCGCCGAAGGCGACGGCATGCGCCAGCTCACGCGCAAGACCTGCGACGAGCTGGTGGGCATCCCCATGAAGGGCGGCGTCGAAAGCCTGAACGTGTCGGTGGCCAGCGGCGTGTGCCTGTACGAGGCCTTGCGCCAGCGCGGCTGATCTTTTTCAAGGGAGGCTCGCATGAAACCCATGCCGTCTGCATTCGCCTGTGTTCTGGGGTTGGTCTTGCTCGCCGGGTGCACGCAGGAACAGCAGAACAAGATCAGCCGCGACATCCAGAACTGGACCGGCACCAACGGCGTGCTCGAAATCTACGCCGGCGACAAACTGGCCCGGCGCTTTTTGTCCATCGACAAGATGAGCACGGCCCTGGGCACCGACGACGGCAAGCCGCGTGCCTACCGCTACGGGTATGGCGTGCTCGACGAGAACCAGAACATGGTGGCCGACCCGGGCGAAAAGAAGGTCTATTTCGAGATCAGCGACTACACCAACGCGGTGTTCTTCGAAAGCCCACGCTGAAAGGTGGCCCGCTGCGGCGGATGGCGGTATGGTTCGCGCTGCCGGACCGTTTTCTTGTGTCTGCAACCCCGAGGAGGAATTCATGAACCTGGTTGAACGCGTGCAAGCCATTCTGCTCAAGCCCAAGGCCACCTGGCCGGTCATCGAGGGCGAGCCGGACGACATTGCCAGTCTCTACAAGAACTACCTGGTCTACCTGGCCGGCGTGTCGTCGTTGGCGGCTTTCATCGGCTTCAGCCTGATTGGCACGGGCATGATGGGCATCCATTTCCGGGTGCCCATCCTGGCGGGGCTGGCCAACATGGTGGTCGGTTTCGTGCTGACTCTGGTGATGATCTATGTGCTGGCCCTGGTGGCCAATGCGCTGGCCCCGAGCTTCGGCGGCCAGAAGGACATGGGCAAGGCCTTCAAGCTGGTCGCCTACGGCGCCACCGCCGGTCTGCTGGGCGGGGTGTTCAACCTGCTGCCGGCGCTGTCCATGCTGGGCCTGCTGGCCGCGCTCTACTCGATCTATCTGCTCTACACCGGTGTGCCGGTGATGATGAAGGTGCCCGAGGGCAAGGCGCTGGGTTTCACCGCCGTGCTGATCGTCTGCGGCATCGTGGCCAGCATCGTGGTGACGACCGTGGGCAGCCTGTTCAGCGGCGGCGCCGGCATGATGATGGGCGGCGCCAGCGCCCCCGCGGGGGACGTGAGCATCAAGGTGCCGGGCTCTGAAGTCACCATCAACACCGCGCAGCTGGAAGAGGCGGCCAAGAAGATGGAAGAAGCCAGCAAGCAGATGGAGGCGGCCCAGGCCAAGGGCGACTCGGAGGCCGCGGGCAAGGCGCTGGGCGAGATGATGGGTGCGGCCATGGGCGGCGGTCAGGGTGGCCAGCCGTTCGCGCCCGATGCGCTGCAGGCCTATGTGCCGGCCAAGCTCGCCGGCATGGAGCGCACCGCCATCGAGGCCCGTTCGGATTCGGCCATGGGCATGACCTTCTCCAGCGTCACCTCGGAGTTCCGCAACGATGCGGGCCGTGTCGAGGTCAAGGTGCAGGACATCGGCGCCATGCCCGCCCTGATGATGGCCATGGGGGCCTGGGCGCAGAGCACGGTCAGCCGCGAGACCCAGGACGAGGTCGAGAAGGTCTACAAGAAAGACGGCGTGGCCTTCAAGGAGGAATACCGCAAGGACGGTTCGAGCGCCGAGATGTCGATGATGCTGGCCAATGGCGTGCTGATCGAGGTCAGCGGCGACAACGTGAACATCGACGGCGTGCGTGCCGCGATGAACGCGCTGGACGTCAAGGGCCTGTCCGGTCTGCAGCGCCAGAAGTAAGCCGGGTCAGACCCAGCCCATGGCGCCGGCCAGCGCGCCCGCGCCGATCATCCAGAGCAGGTGCAGCCGGGTGCGCCAGACCAGCAGCGCAGCGCAGACTGTCAGCAGCCACAGGGGCCAGTCGCGTGCCGGGACGTTGTGGGACGCGCTCAGCAGCCAGCCGGTTGCGATCAGCAGGGCGATCACGATGGGGGCCATGCCGGTTTTGAAGGCCCGCACCGCGCGCAGCTCGCGGTTGCGGTGGCCCCACTGGGTGGCGGTGTAGGTGAGGATGGACGAGGGCAGCATGATGGCCACCAGCGTCACCGCCACGCCCAGCAACGCCAGCGCCCAGGCCAGCCAGCCCGCGGAGGGGCCTCCGCCCGCATTCAGACCCACGTTCCAGCCCAGCAGGGCGACGAACAGCACGTTCGGGCCCGGGGCGGCCTGCGAGAGGGCGATGGACGAGTTGAACTGCGCGTCGCTCAGCCAGTGCTGCTCGCCCACCAGGTAGCGGTGCATGTCGGGCGCGGTGGTGATGGCGCCGCCCACCGCCAGCAGCGACAGCGACGCAAAGTGCAGGAACAGGTCCAGCCAGTTGGCAAAGGTGGGCGCCATGCTCATGCTTGGGCCTCCTTGCCGGCGCGGCCCAGCACCCGGTAGGCCCAGAGGCAGGCGCCGCCGCCGATGACCAGCAGCACCCAGGCCAGCGGCAGGCGCAGCAGGGCGATGGCGACGAAGGTGAGGGCGGCCAGGCCGATGCAGACCCACAGGCCCATGGCGTTCTTGTCCAGCGCGCCGATCAGCTTGATGCCGGTGGCGGTGATCAGTCCGGCGGCCACGGCGCCCATGCCGCGCAGCGCGCCCTGCGCCGCAGCGCTGTCGGCCACGCTGCCGTACAGCGCGGCCAGCAGCAGCACGAGGACCAAGGGTGCCGCGAGCATGCCCGCGAGCGCGGCCAGCGCGCCGGGCAGGCCGAAGTAGCGGCCTCCGATCATCAGCGAGAGGTTGACCACGTTGGGGCCGGGCATGATCTGCGCCACGGCCCAGTCCTCGACGAACTGTTCGCGGGTCATCCAGCGCTTCTTCTCCACCAGCTCGCGCTGCACCACGGCCAGCACCCCGCCGAAGCCCTGCAGGGCCAGCCAGGTGAAGGACATAAAGAGGTCGGTGCGCGAGCGCGGGCGGTTGGGGGCGGCGTCGGTGGATGGGGTGTGTTCGGGCATGTCCGGATTATCCCGGGCGCCCGAAGGTCACACCGACATGCCGCCGGAAACCTCGATGACAGCCCCGTTGATGTAGCTGGCCTCGTCGCTGGCCAGGAAGGCGTAGACGTTGGCAATTTCTTCCGGCTGGCCCAGGCGCTTGAGCGGCACGCGGTGCTCCATCTCCTGGATCACCTTGTCGGGGATGGTGCTCAGGATGGGCGTGCTGATGAAGCCGGGGGCGACCGCGTTGACGCGCACGCCCTTGGGGCCGAGCTCGCGGCTCCAGGTCTTGGTGAAACCGATCACGCCGAACTTGGTGGCGGCGTAGTTGGTCTGGCCGAAGTTGCCGTAGATGCCGACCACCGACGATGCGTTGAGGATCACGCCGCTGCCCTGGGCGGTCATGGTGTCGGCCACGGCCTGCGCGCAGTGGAAGACACCGCGCAGGTTGACG
Organism: Hydrogenophaga sp. H7; assembly: GCF_002025745.1. Lineage (NCBI taxonomy): Bacteria > Pseudomonadati > Pseudomonadota > Betaproteobacteria > Burkholderiales > Comamonadaceae > Hydrogenophaga > Hydrogenophaga sp. H7. The sequence continues at coordinate 453,309 of NZ_MCIC01000015.1, forward strand.
TCGATCACCTTGTCGAACTGTTCCAGCGTCATCTTCTGCAGGCGCGCGTCCTGCGTGATGCCGGCGTTGTTCACCAGCACGTCGATGCGGCCGAAGCGCTCCTTCACCTGGGCCACCACCGCGTCGACCATGTCGCGCTGGGTCACGTCCATCACGAAGCCCGTGGCCGTGGCTCCTTCGGCCTGGCATTGCTTCACGGCCTCGTCGACCGCGGCCTGCTTGACGTCGCAAACGACGACGGTGGCGCCTTCGCGGGCGAACTTCAGGGCCGTGGCCAGGCCGATGCCTTGTGCGGCGCCCGTGATGAGGGCGATTTTTCCTTCGAGTCGTTTCATGAATCAGTACTGGGGTTGGTGTTGACGCAGCGCGGCTTTCACCGCGTCCGCGAGTATGAAGCCGCTGCCGTGGCGGGCGGCCAGCTCGGCGCAGCGCTGCTCGAAAGCCTCGATGCCCATGCCGTAGATAAACTGCAGCGCGCCGCCTGTCCAGGCCGGGAAGCCGATGCCGAAGATCGAGCCGATGTTGCCGTCGTGCACGCTGGTCAGCACGCCTTCGGCCAGGCAGCGCGCGGTCTCCACCGCCTGGCGGTAGAGCAGGCGGTCTTTCACGTCCTGCAGGTTCCAGTCGACGCCCGGCTTTTCATACAGCGCCTTCAGCTGCGGCCACAAGTGCTTCTTGCCGCCCTCGGGGTAGTCGTAGAAGCCACCGCCGGCCGCGCGGCCCGGGCGCTTGTGCTGCTTGACCATCTGCTCGACCAGGGTCTCGCCGGGCGTGGCGACGTATTGCTGGCCCTCCTTCTGGAAGTCGATGCGGGTCTGTTCCAGCACATGCACCGACAGGCTGAGCGCGGTCTCGTCCAACACGGCCAGGGGGCCGACCGGCATGCCGGCCTGCATCGCGGCGTTCTCGATCACCGGCGCCGGGATGCCTTCGCCCAGCATGGCCGCGCCTTCCATCACGAAGGTGCCGAAGGTGCGGCTGGTGTAGAAGCCGCGCGAATCGTTGACGACGATGGGCAGCTTGCCCAGGGCCTGCACGTAGTCGTAAGCGCGGGCGATGGTCTCGTCGTCGGTGTCCTGGCCGCGGATGATCTCCACCAGCTTCATCTTGTCCACCGGGCTGAAGAAGTGGATGCCGACGAACTTCTTCGCATCACGGCTGGCCTGCGCCAGGCCGGAGATGGGCAGGGTGGAGGTGTTGCTGGCGAAGAAGCCGCCCTCGGCCAGCATGGGCTCTGCCTCTTTCGTGACCATGGCCTTGAGCTCGCGCTGCTCGAACACGGCTTCGATGATCAGGTCGCAGCCTTTCAGGTCGGCGGCGCTGGCGGTGGGTGTGATGAGATTCACGATGCCTTGCTGCTTCTCGGCGCTCATCTGGCCCTTGTCGACCCGCTTCTGCGTGAGCTTGGTGGTGTACGACTTGCCTTTCTTGGCTGCCTCGATGCTCACGTCCTTGAGTACGGTGGCGATGCCGCGCGTGGCCTGCGCGTAGGCGATACCCGAGCCCATCATGCCGGCGCCCAGCACGCCCACCTTCTTGGGGTGGTAGCGCGGCACGTCCTTGGGCCGCGACTGACCGCCCTTGATGGCGTTCATGTTGAAGAAGAAGGTGTTGATCATGTTGCGCGCCACGCCACCGGTCATCAGCCCCGCCAGGTAACGGCTCTCGACGCGCATGGCGGTGTCGAAGTCGACCATCGCGCCTTCGACCATGGCTGCCAGCGCCGCCTCGGGTGCGGGGTACAGGCCGCGTGTCTTCTGCTTGAGCACGGCCGGCGCCACGCTCAGCATGCCGGCGATCTTGGGGTTGCTCGGCGTGCCGCCGGGCATCTTGTAGTCCTTGCGGTCCCAGACGTGGGTGCAGGCCTCGGGCTTGCCTTGCGCCGATTCGATGAAGGCGAGCGCGCGCGGCAGCAGCTCCTCGGGTGTGGCGACCAGTTCGTGCACCACGCCGATCTTCAGCGCCTCCTCCGGCCCGAACAGCTTGCTCTCCAACACGTAGGGCTGCGCGGCCATCAGGCCCAGCAACCGCGTCATCTTGGTGATACCGCCGCCGCCCGGGATCAGTCCCAGCGTGATTTCGGGCAGGCCGAACTGGATCTTGGGGTTGTTCACCGCGATGCGGTGGTGGCCGACCAGGGCCACTTCCCAGCCCCCGCCCAGCGCCGCGCCGTTCAGACAGGACACCACCGGCACGCCCTGCGTCTCGATGGTGCGGAAGTTCTTCTTGATGCGTTCGATCTCGCGGAACACGCGCGGGCCGTCGGCCTCCGTCGAGCGCATCACGCCCTTGAGGTCGGCGCCGGCGAAGAAGGTGGTTTTGGCCGAGGCGAGCACGATGCCCTTGAGCTGCGCCTTGTCCTGGACCACCTGGGCCGCAATGGCGTCCAGGTCGTCCTGCCATTGCAGGCACATGGTGTTCACCGGCGAGCCCTGCTCGTCAAAGGTGATGGTGGCGATGCCGTTGGCCAGGTCGTAGCGGATGGTTTTGGTGATCATGTTCGGGGTCTCCGCTGGTTCAGACGCGTTCAACAATCGTCGCGATGCCCATGCCGCCGCCGACACACAAGGTCGCCAGGCCGTAGCGCTTGCCCGTGCGGTGCAGCTCGTCGATCAGCGTGTTCAGGATCATCGCGCCGGTCGCGCCCAGTGGGTGTCCCATGGCGATGGCGCCGCCGTTGACGTTGACCTTCTGATGCGGCACGCCCATCTCCTGCATGAACTTCATGGGCACGGCGGCAAAGGCCTCGTTGACCTCGAACAGGTCGATCTGGTCGATGGACAGGCCCGCTTTGGCCAGCGCCTTGCGCGCCGCGGGCATGGGGCCGGTCAGCATGATGGTCGGGTCGGCGCCCGAGAGCGCGACCGAGACGATGCGGGCGCGCGGCGTGAAGCCGTGGGTCTTGCCCGCGGCCTCGCTGCCGATCAGGATGGCCGCGGCGCCGTCCACGATGCCCGAGGAGTTGCCCGCGTGGTGCACGTGGTGGATGCGTTCGACCTGCGGGTAGCGTTGCAGGGCCACGGCGTCGAAGCCCATGGCGCCGAGCTGCTCGAACGCGGGCTTGAGCCCGGCCAGGCCTTCCATCGTCGTGCCCGGCTTGATGAATTCGTCTTTCTCCAGGATGGTCAGCCCCATCTTGTCCTTCACCGGCACGACCGAGCGGTCGAAGTGCCCGGCGGCGCGGGCGGCGGCGGCCCGCTTCTGCGATTCCAGCGCGAAGGCATCCACGTCCTGGCGGGAGAAGCCGTTGAGCGTGGCGATCAGGTCGGCGCCGATGCCCTGCGGCACGAACAGGGTGGCGCTGTTGGTCTCGGGGTCCTGCGCCCAGGCGCCGCCGTCGGAGCCGATGGGCACGCGGCTCATGCTTTCCACGCCACCGGCCACCACCAGGTCTTCCCAGCCGCTTTTCACCTTCATCGCGGCCATATTCACCGCCTCCAGTCCCGAGGCGCAGAAGCGGTTGAGCTGAACCCCCGCGCAGCGCCAGTCCCAGCCGGCCTTGAGCGCGGCCACCTTGGGAATCACCGACCCCTGTTCACCGATGGGCGAGACCACGCCCATGACCACATCGTCCACCGCGGCGGTGTCCAGGTCGTTGCGGCGCTGCAGTTCGCTCAGCAGGCCAGCCAGCAGGTTGACCGGCTTGACCTCGTGCAGGCTGCCGTCCTTCTTGCCCTTGCCGCGCGGTGTGCGGATGGCGTCGTAGACGAAGGCTTCGCTCATGGTGTCTCCTGGGGGATGGGTCCGGATAGTCCGGACGATCGGATCAGTATAGACTTTTGCCAAGCAAATGCTTTGTATAAATCAACCCACCCAGTCCGAAAGGTGACAGCCATGATCGACCGCACGCTTTTCAACACCGACCACGAGGCCTTCCGCGACAGCTTCCGCCGCTTCGTCGAGAAGGAAATCACCCCGCTCCACGACAGCTGGGAGGATCAGGGCTACGTGGACCGCGAAGTCTGGCGGGCGGCCGGCGCTAACGGCTTCCTGTGCATGACCATGCCCGAGGAGTACGGCGGTGCGGGCGCCGACCGGCTGTACTCGGTGGCGCAGATGGAGGAGATCGCTCGGGCGGGCGTCAGCGGCATCGGCTTCGGCCTGCACAGCGAGATCGTGGCGCCTTATGTCCTGCACTACGGCACCGAGGCGCAGAAGAAGCACTACCTGCCGTTGCTCGCGACCGGCGAGATGGTGGGTGCCATCGCCATGAGCGAACCCGCCGCTGGCAGCGACCTCCAAGGCGTGAAGACCACGGCCATCAAGAGCGCCGATGGCTCGCACTACGTGCTAAACGGCAGCAAAACCTTCATCACCAACGGCTGGCACGCCGATCTGGTGATCGTGGTCGCCAAGACCGACCCGGCCGCGGGCGCCAAGGGCACCAGCCTGTTCCTGGTCGAACGCGGCATGGAAGGTTTCTCCAAGGGCAAGCGCCTGAAAAAGCTGGGGATGAAAGCGCAGGACACCTCCGAGCTGTTCTTCGACAACGTCAAGGTGCCGGCGGAGAACCTGCTGGGCGGAGCTGCCTTTGAAGGCAAGGGCTTCATCTGCCTGATGGAGCAATTGCCCTGGGAGCGGCTGCAGATTGCGATTGGCGCCGTGGCTTCGGCGCAGGCCGCCATCGACTGGACCGTCGAATACGTCAAGGACCGCAAGGTGTTCGGCCAGCCGGTGGCCAGCTACCAGAACACCCGCTACACCCTGGCCGAACTGCAGACCGAGGTGCAGGTGGCGCGCGTGTTCGTGGACAAATGCTGCGAACTGGTGTGCGAGGACAAGCTCGACACCGCGACCGCCAGCATGGCCAAGTACTGGTGCTCCGACCTGCAGTGCAAGGTGATGGACGAGTGCCTGCAGCTGCACGGCGGCTACGGCTACATGTGGGAATACCCCATCACCCGGGCCTATGCCGATGCGCGCGTGCAGCGCATCTACGGCGGCACCAACGAGATCATGAAAGAGGTGATCTCGCGCTCAATGGGGCTGGGCGGGCGCTGACGCGCGCGCCAGGCTTCAGCCCAGGTCGATGCGCTGGGCGATGGCCAGGTTGGCGGGCGCTTCGTAGTCCGCCAGCAGCACCAGCCGGTCGGTGGCCAGGGATTGTTCCCGCAGCCAGTCGCTGATGTAGCGGATCGAGGCCAGGTCCAGCGCCGCGAACGGCTGGTCGAGCAAGGTCAGCGGTGGTTGCAGGGCCATGGCGGCGGCCAGGCCCACCTTGCGGCGCCCGCCGGCCGAGAGCATGTAGAAGCCCTTGTGCAGGTGCTCGCCCAGCGACAGACCGTCGATGTGCTCGTCCAGCCGGTCGCGCGCCGGTCCCTCGGGCACCTGAGTGCGCAGCCAGTCGGCCACCACCACCGTGTCCAGGTCCGGGCGGGTCATGTCGGGCCGCAGGCCCGCCAGCTGGTCGCCAATGTCCTGCCCGGTCAACTGCATCGTCCCGGCTTGTGGGCGGATTTCGGCGGCCAGCAGCCGCAGCAGGGTGGTCTTGCCACGCTGTTCGTCGCCGGTCAGCAGGGCCAGGCCAGGTGTCAGCGAGGCGTTCAGGTGGGCGAACAGCGGCGCCTGTCCGGGCCAGGCGAAGCCCAGGCCCCGGATCTCCAGGAGCGCGTTCACTGGCACTGGTAGTCGACCACGTCCGCACTCTGGCGGAACGGGTCGGTCAGGTCCGAGGAGTACTGGCCCATCAGCAGGCGCTGCTTGGGCAGGAAGTTCTGGCGGAAGTAACGGCTGGCGGCGGCGAGGCGCTGGCCCTTGTCGGTCAGCTTGACGCAGCCGTTCTGGATCTCGATGGTGCCCGATTCGAGCTGTTCGGTCAGGCGCACATCGACCAGCCGGTGCTCCTTGAGGTACTCCTGCGTGAACACGTCGGCGAAGCGACTCTGCTGGATGCCGCCGCCGCGCTGCTGGATCTTCTCCAGGATGTAGAACGACAGCGAGCGGTCGATGACGGTCGGCACCGAAATGGCGAAGCAGTAGCCCGAGAGCAGCCAGATCACCACCAGTTGCAGCTTCTCAAAACCGTTGAAGGTGCGGCTGGTCGAGATGATCAGCCCCGTGAGCAGGGCGGCGATCACGCCGTCGGCGATGGCGGCGTAGAACACCACGTTGACCGCAAAGAAACGGATGTGCAGGTAGTACACCGCCAGCAGCAGGACGACGAACAAGGCGGTGGCAGCGAGCGCGCGAAAGAGCTTCATGAGGGTTTGAACACGAGGAACTTGTTGCCGAGGTAGCTGAGCGAGACCTGCAGGCCGGTGGCCAGCAGAAAGCCGGCGCGGTAGTCCAGACCGAGGCGGTCGGTCCAGAGCCACAGCACCAGGCCATGCAGCAGCGCGATGGCGCCGTAGAGGCCGCTGAATTTCAGCAGCTGTGGCAGCCAGGGCTGCTGCGCGGACTGGGCGAACACGTAGAAGCGGCTGCCCAGGAAGGAACTGGTGATGCCGACGACCGCTGCGCACAGGTTGGCCAGCCCGGCGGAACCGAAGCCCAGCACCTGGAGGTTGAAGGTCAGCACCGCGTAGTGGACCGCGGTGGCCACCAGGCCATTGACCACAAACCGGAACAGTTCCTGGCGCGGGTGGGAGGCGGCCACACCGTTCATGGTCGGGTCTCGATGACCTCGGCGATGAACTCGCGGTGGGCAACAGCGGTGACCACGCTGCCGCTGCGCATGACGCCGGTGAGCATGAGGGTCATCAGCGCCAGGGCGCCGGTCTGCAGGAACAGCAGCACGAAGATGCCCAGCACCAGCGAGAACCAGCCGGGGGTGGAATAGCCCAGCAGCTTGAGCACCACCGCGCAGGTCGATCCGACCACCGACATCGCGGCGATCACCGCGCTGAAGATGCCCACCCGCACCAGCACGTCCTCGGCGAACACCATCAGGGCCTTGAAGCCGTGCAGCGCCAGACCCACGAAGTTCATCTTGGACTGGCCGGCGTAGCGCGGGCCGCGGTCCAGCGGGCAGACGCAGGTGCGCAGCTTGGAGGCCAGCACGGCAGCAGCCACGTGGATCGGCAGTTCCTGCATCGCCACCAGGCGCTGCACGGCGGCCGGCTTGAGCGCCATGAAGTTGCCAAAGCTGATGGGACGCCCGGTCATCACCTTGAAGAAGCGTTTGTAGACCTGGTAGAAGGCCTTGAATTTGAGCGTCTCCACCCGGCTCTTGCGCTGTGCGACCACCACGTCCACGTCGGTGCGGTCCAGCGGCTTGAGCAGCTCGGGGATGGTCGAGGGCAGGTCCTCGCCGTCCGAATCCATCAGCACGACTTTTTGGTGTGGCGCCAGGTGCTCGGCCGCATAGCTCAGCCCGATCGCAATCGCGCGCTGGTGGCCCACGTTGCGGCGCAGCTTGAGCACCACACCGGCGACGCCCGCGTCTTCGAGGCTGGCGATGGTCAGCGGCTGGCGCACCGAACCGTCGTCCACCGCGATCACGAACACCCGCTGGCCGAACTCCTTGGCCAGCTCCTTGAACAGTCGACCGCTGGCCTCCAGGTCCTCGTAGACCGGGGTCACGATCACGATCTCGTGCTGCTCGAAGCTCATGATTGCAAGAAGCGGCGGAAGTAGTCGATGGTCTTGTCCAGGCCTTCTTCGAGCTGGACCTGCGGTTGCCAGCCGAGCACGGCCTTGGCCTGCTCGATGTTGGGCTGGCGCTGCTTGGGATCGTCCGAGGGCAGGGGCTTGCAGACCAGCCGGGACTGGCCGCCGACCTTGGCCAGCACGGCCTCGGCCAGCTGGCGGATGGTGAACTCGTTGGGATTGCCCAGGTTGATGGGGCCGGTCACGCCGTCGGGGCTGGCCATCAGGCGCACAAAACCCTCGATCAGATCGTCCACGTAGCAGAAGCTGCGCGTCTGCGAGCCGTCGCCGTAGATGGTGATGTCCTCACCGCGCAGGGCCTGCACGATGAAGTTGCTCACCACGCGCCCGTCGTTGGGGTGCATGCGCGGGCCGTAGGTGTTGAAGATGCGGGCGACCTTGATGTCCACCTGGTGCTGACGGTGGTAGTCGAAGAACAGGGTCTCGGCGCAGCGCTTGCCCTCGTCGTAGCAGGAGCGGATGCCGATGGGGTTGACCTTGCCCCAGTAGCTCTCGGGCTGGGGGTGCACCTCGGGGTCGCCGTAGACCTCGCTGGTGGAGGCCTGGAAGATCCTGGCCTTGGTGCGTTTGGCCAAGCCAAGCATGTTGATGGCGCCGTGCACGCTGGTCTTGGTGGTCTGCACTGGGTCCCACTGGTAGTGCACCGGCGAGGCGGGGCAGGCCAGGTTGTAGATCTCGTCGACCTCCACGTAGAGCGGGAAGGTGACGTCGTGGCGCATCAGTTCGAAGTGCGGGTTGCCCATCAGATGGGCCACGTTGTCCTTGGTGCCGCTGTAGAAGTTGTCGACGCACAGGATGTCGTTGCCCTCGGCCAGCAGCCGCTCGCACAGGTGCGAGCCCAGAAAGCCGGCTCCCCCAGTGATCAGGATTCTTTTTCTGTTGGAAATGCGCATGCGGGGCTCCGGGCGTCGGTTGGGGCAGGATTCGCTTTATTCGGTGGCGATGGCCTGCTGTGCAGGCCGCGGCATTGTACCGGCAAGGCCGTGCGGGTCTGATTGGCTGCTGGTCCCGAAACGAATTCGTGGACGGACGCCTTGTCCATCAATTGGCTTTCCGCAACCGCCTGGCCCAGCGGCATCGACGGTGTGACCCACAACGGCCTACTGGCTTAGGCTTCTTATGGTTTGGCGGCTGTATTTCTATGCGGGAAGTTTCTTTGTTTTAATTACAAGATTCGGAAGTGTTGGGGGTTGCATATGAATATTCTTGGGTAACCAATTGATGTGGTAATTTGGTTTTTCGGAAGAATTGTTTTGATTCAAAGGGTCAATGGCTTTTGCAGAATGCAAACAATGCTCTTGCCCAGTTGGAAACCGGTCAGCGGATCGGCCAGCCGGGACATGCGCACCATGACCGAGTCCCAGAGACGGACCTGACCGGGTGAAGGCGAGTCGGACTGCAGCAGCAGCTTGTTGGCCAGACTGGCGAGCATTCCGACGCTGTCCAGATACAGCATGCGGCGGATGTGCAGCTCCGGCGGCACGATGGCGCGCAACATTGCCTTGTCGTAACGGCGGAAGTGCCCGATCTTTCTGTCGAACGGGGTGTACAGAACATTGTGGGCCGGGGCCAGGATGACGATGTGTCCGCCGGGTTGCAGAAGTCCGCTGACGCGCTGCAGCTCGGCATGGTCGTCTTCGATGTGCTCCAGCACATCCAGGTACAGGATGGTGTCGAAGCGCTCGTCCCGGGACAGATCCAGTGAGGTGCCGCAAACCGCCTCGTGGCTGGGCGAAAGCCGCCCCTGGGTAATGCCTTGTTTCATCAGTTCCACCATGGTCGCGTCGGGTTCCACGCTGAGCCAGCGTGCATATCGCCGGTGTTGCAGTGCTTGTGCATTGGCCCCGATCCCTGCCCCCAGTTCCAACACGTGTTGGCCAAGATAGGGGTCGATGACTTGGGTCCAATAGGACTTCCAGTGCCTAGCGGTGGCAAACAGGTCGAGTTCGGTGCCGCTGTAGATGAAGGTGCTGGATTCGGTCACTGTGTCGGGAATGCTGAGGAGGGCGCGGACGCAGGGCGGGTGGGCGCGTTGTATTTTCTGCAGTAGTCGCTGCCCCGGAAGTCGTACAGCAGCGCGATGGCGCCTTGTCCATCCCATCGCTGCAGGGCCGGGGCGATGGACGCGATGTGCTGCAGAAAGCCCGCGCGCTCCTGGAGCCGGTGCGTGACGATGACCCAGCTGCGCTGCATGGGCTGTTCGATGCACAGGCGGCGCACCGTGGCCATGGCGTCGTGGAACTGGTTGATGGTGGGGCGGAAGACCGTGACGGGCATGGCCTGCACGCCGTGGGCGCGCGAGTAGAAGTCGAACGCCTTGTGCGACATGGAGTCGATGACGACGCCGTCCCCGGGCTTCGTCTGGCTGGCAATGTGAAGGAGCGCCGCCTTCATGTCCTGGTCGTTGTGAGGTTTGCGCAGCACCTTCCAGGACGCAGAGGCGGGCACCAGCAGCAAGAAGCCGGCGACCACCGCCGCCAGCAGATGCCGTGCGGGCAGGCTCCGGCGGTCCAGCGCCGCTTGCACGAGGGCGGCCAGACCGAGGTGCACGAGCGGCACCAGGAAGATGGTTGGGCGTGAACGGAACGGGTAGAGGTGCAGCGCCGACGCCGCCAGCGTGACCAGCAGCACGGTCAGCCCGATGGCGGCGATCCGCGGTGCGCGCCATGCCAGAGCCACCGAGCCCGCGACCGACAGCGCCAGCAGACCCAGGTTCAGTCCGTCGAACCAGGCGACCAGCATGCCGTGGTGCGCCACGCCCACATGGCGCATGGCGAGGTAGACCAGCGCCAGCGCACTGTCCAGGTACCAGCGCCACTCGGTCGGTGAGTCCGGTGGCAATGGGGCATAGGCAAAGCGCCAGAAATCCAGCAGGTGCTGGTTGCCGGCGAGCGTCTTCATCACCAGGGTGTGGTGAAGCGCAAAGGCCAGCACCCACAGCAGCCCTGCGCCGGACACCGCCAGCCAAGCCGCCCGCTGGCGCTGGCGGATCGCTTCGATCCAGAGCACCAGGCCCACACCCGCAAGCACGAACAGGCTGGGGTGGGACAGCCAGATGGCGAGGGCGCCCGCCACCGCCAGCACGGGGGCGTCCCGTTGCCAGCGCTGCAGGTCAAAGTGCGCGGCCAGCCAGAGCAGGCCCACCGTGGCCAGCACGTCGTTCTGGTACTGCTTGAACTCCGAGCTGTAGTACACGAGCACAGGGGACAGAGCCAGCAGGCCCACGAACGTGGCCTGGGCGGCGCGGTGCGGCAGCGTCTTGCTCGCCAGGCCCCAGGCCGCCAGCAGGGTCAGCACGCCTGCGGCCAGAGGCTGCAAGCGCAACACCCAGTCCTCCACACCCAGCCCTGTCGTCAGCAGCTTGGTCAGCGCGAGGAACCCCAGGGGAGCCGCCTGGCCGTTGGACAGTGGTTCGAACAGCAGCTGTCCGAGATCGCGGTCCATGAAGTTGACCGCCAGGTAGGCCTCGTCCAGCCACAGGGACCGGTTGAACAGATACTGGCGCCCTCGCAACAGCCATCCGATACCGATCAGCACCACCACCCACAGCACCGGGTGGCCCCAGATGCCAAGCCTGGCGCGCGTCGGGGCCGAACTCGTCGGCAGGGTGCGGTCAGTAGTTGATGTTGTATCGGGAGCCACGGTGGTTGAGTATGGCGCTTCTGGGGGAAATGACCTCCACCTTGAGACCTGGCTCGATTTCCTCGCCTTCGCGCACCACCTTCCCGTTGGCGATCAGCATCCGGTGGGCCGCGTTCGAGGAGTAGGTGACACCAGAGACCTTGACCGCAGGTGCCGATGCGGGGGCCGCGGCGGCCGGCGGAGGTTGTCCGTCCATGTCGGCGGAGGCGGATGGTGCAGGGGGCGTGGGCGCACTGGACGCCGCTGCGGGTGAGGTTGCAGAAGCCGTCGCAGGGGCGGGCGCGGCGCGGGGCGCAGGCGGCGGGGCGGCCACCTGTGGCGGTGCCAGAATGGGCAGCGCAGGGACAGGGGGTGTCGCCGATGCCTCCGGTGCCATGTCCGGCTTCTCCAGCGCGCTGACTGGTGCTTGCACCACAGCAACCGGCGCCGGTGCCTCTCGGTGGGGAGAGTTCCACCACCAGAAGGCGGTCGCCGCTGCCAGCAGCAGGACGATGGCTCCCGCCATCATGGGCAGTCCGAACCGCCTCGCCCGCGCCGCACCCGCTGCGGGGGCCGGCGTGCCCTGGCTGTGCAGGCCGGGCACGTGGCCCCGCTCACGTTCGGCGTCGGCCCGTTTGAGTGCATCAAGGATGTAGGACATGGCGCGGCGGCGTTCAGGGCTTGCTCAGGCGCGGTTCGTCCACACCCGCGGCCAGGTTGACCTGCATGAAGGTCATGGACCCGGCCACACCGTCGGCCTCCAGGCCTTGTGTCTGCTGGAAGGCCTTGAGGCGGGTGGCGAAGGTGCTGGCCTCGGCGGGAATCAGGCCCTTGGCCTGGAGGCTGATGAGCTCTCCCGAAAGCCAGTCGCCGGCCACACCCTGGGGGTTCTGTGTGATCCGGCCCCGCGTGCCCTCGGGCTGGCGCCAGAGGGTCGCATAGTCGCCGCGCCAGATGTCGGCGAGTGCGGTCAGCGGCATCAGCCAGCGCTGGCCATTGGCCTGCAGCGTGGCGGTTTCTGCGGTCATGGCGGTGACGAGGGCGCGCCGCGGTTCCTCACTGCCAAGGCGCAGCAACAGGATGCCCGGGCGGTTCAGCTGGCGCAGGCCGTGCAGCGTCATGCGCTGCGTGCTGAAGCACTGCAGTTGCTGCTTCAAGGCCGCGGTGCAGGGATCGTTCCCGGTGAGGGACTGGCCCCAGAGTGCGCCGAGCTCACGCCATGCGGTGACCTCGGAGCCCAGCAGGTCTGCGGCCACTGGCGGCTTGACGAGGGGGGCTGGGGCGCTTGCAGGAAGTGGGTCGGCAGGCGCCTCGACGGCCGCAGTGGGCGGAGGCAGAGCGGGCGCGGGTGTCGGCGCCACCGGAGCCGAACCCGTGGCGGGACTCGCGGTGGGGCTGGATGGATGGGGAAGAGGTGTTTGCGACGGTGCGCGCTGCTGCCAGAGGACAGCGGCCACGCCGGCGGCCAGCACGGCGCCGCCCAGTGCACCCAGCGCCAGCGTCTGCCAGGAGCGGCTGGCCAGTGCCTTGACCGGCGGTGGCACGGACCGGGTGGCGGGCATGTCGAACACCTCGCTGGCCGCCTTGTCCACCATCGCGGGATCGATTTGCCGGCTGTCGGTGGCGTAGGCGCCCAGCAGTGCGCGGTCGCACAGCAGGTTGATGCGTCGGGGCACTCCCCGGGTGATCGCGTGGACGCGCGCGAGCGCTTCCGCGCTGAACGGCAGAGGTCCCTTGAGGCCCGCCACCTCCATGCGATGGCGCACGTACTGCCGGGTTTCGGCCTCGCTGAGGGCGCCGAGGTGGAACCGCGCGATCACCCGCTGCGCCAGCTGTTCCAGCTCGGGTTGGGCGAGCACGGCGCGCAGCTCGGGCTGGCCGATCAGCACAATCTGCAACAGCTTGCGTTCGTTGGTTTCAAGATTGGTCAGCAGCCGCAGCTGTTCCAGCACATGGGGCGTGAGGTTCTGCGCCTCGTCGATGATCAGCACGTTGCGCTGACCGGCGGCGTGGCTGCGCAGCAGGTACTCGTTCAGCGGATCAAGATAGTCCTTGATCGTGGCCGGCCCGATGCCTTCGTGCCGCACCTCCAGCTGGAACTCGTGGCAGATGGTCTTGAGCAGGTCGCCGACAGTGAGCTTGGGGTTGAAGATGTAGGCGACCCGGCAGTTCTCGGGGATCTGTTCGAGGAAGCAGCGGCAGACCGTGGTCTTGCCAGCGCCGATCTCACCGGTGAGCAGGACGAAGCCGCCGCCGCCCTGCACCCCGTACAGAAGCAGCGCCAGCGCCTCCCGGTGCCGCTCGCTCATCAGGAGGTAGCGGGGGTCGGGGGCGATGGAAAAGGGAGTCTGCTGGAGACCGAAATAGCCGGCGTACATGCCCAGAGGATAGCGGGGCCGCCGGGGCAGGCGCAAATGAACACCGCCCGCAGAAGCGGGCGGTGTGGTTCAGAGCGTGGTGATGCTCAGGCGGCGAGTGCCATGGAGGGCTTGGCCGCAGAGGAGGATGACTTGGTGCTGCCGGCCACCGAGCATTCGATGTCGCCCGAGAGCTGGCCACCTTCCTCGATCACCACCTTGCCGTAGCGGATCTTGCCGGTGACCTTGCCGGTGGCGTAGATCACGAGTTTCTGGCGCACGGTGAGGTTGCCGTCGAACACGCCGTGGATCTCGGCAATGTCGATCTCGGCCGAACCCTTGAAGGCGCCTTGCTGGGCGATCTGGATCACGCGCGAGTCCATGGTGGCTTCGACCAGGCCTTCCACCACCAGCGTGTCGCAGTCGGTGATCTCCACGCCCTTGAGCTTGATGTTCGGGCCGACCGTGAGCTTGCTGCCGCCTTCAGGCACGGTGGTGCTGGCAGATGCCGCAGCCGATGCCGGCTGGCGGCTCTCCGGCTGATTGCTGGAGGAGGGCGTGTTCATGCTGCTGGCGCCGTAACGGGGGGAGTTGAGCCCCTGGTTGAGGGTGTTGGTGGGTTCGTTGTCGCGTTTTCCGAAATGCAGTGCCATGCGAGCTCCTTCTGAAAGTGAAGCGCTCATGCTAAGGACCATGCGGCTTACATTCGGAACGCTGCCGTAAGAGGGGTAACGAGATGAACCGTACGTCTGGTTGCGCCTGTTGCGTAACACGCGCTTGCTATTTGCGCGCGTCCATTTCCCGGATCAGTGCGCGTGCTTCATCGCCTTCGGGGATGGGCCGGCCGCTGTCGCGCCACTGCACCGCGGCCTTGAAGCCCTGTTCCTGGGCGTACCGGCGGAACCACAGGCCTTCGGGGTTGTGGCGCGTGATGCCGTCGAACACGGTGGCGAACATCTGGGTCTGCTCCAGACCCATGCTGAGCATGGCCTGGTTGACCACCAGCTTGTGCATCGCCAGGTGCGACGAGGGCACGCCCGCGATGCGCCCGGCCAGCCGCATCACCGCGTCCTCCAGCTGTTCCGCCGGCACGGCTTCGTTGGCCAGCCCCCAGTCGGCGGCGGTGCGGCCGTCAATCACGTCGCCGGTGAACATCATCTGCTTGGCGCGCAGCGCCCCGAGCCGGTAGGTCCACATGGCCGTGGTCGGGCAGCCCCAGACGCGGGTGGGCATGTAGCCGATGCGCGCGTCCTCGGCCATCACCAGCAGGTCGCAGCACATCGCGATGTCGCTGCCGCCGGCCACCGCGGCGCCGTGCACTTTGGCGATGGTCGGCTTGGATGAGCGCCACAGGCTCATGAAGTCCTCGGTGTTGCGCTTCATGACGGCGTAGTCGGCCATCGGGTCCCAGGGGTGGGCTTCCTGCTGGCAGGGGTGTTCGATCCGCTGCTCGGCATAGCCGGCGAGGTCGTAGCCGCCACAGAAGCCCTTGCCCGCCCCTTCGACCACGATGACGTGGATTTCCGGCTCGGCGTTGGCCCATTCCACCGCGGCGCGGATCTCGCCGGGCATGGCGTCGTTGATGGCGTTGTACTGGTCCGGTCGGTTGAGCAGCAGGCGGGCGATGCGCGGCTGCTGCGGGTCGGGGGTGATGCGCAGGGTGCTGAATTCGGGCATGGAGGACTCCTCGGTGGCGGTGCCCGCATGCTAGGAGTGTTGTGCAACCCATGGGCGTCGCCTGCGCTACAGTGCCGCGCATGGTCACTCCCTCGCGACGCCACTGGGTCCTGGGCTCCCGCCAGCCGCCTGCGCTGGACCTGCCGCTGGCGCAGGCCAGCGCGCTGCTGACCCACCTGGGCCAGGGCGCCAGGGACGCGGTAGCCGAAGACCTGTTGCGGCTGGTGGGCGCACACGCGCCACTGGCCCAGTGCACCATTTTTTCCTTCGAGCCCGGGCGCAGGCCCACCGTGGTGGCGGTGGGTGATCGTTCGCGCACCAGAGAACTGCCCCACATCGCCGAGGCCTATGTCAACCGCTACCACCGGCTCGATGGGCTGGCCGCCGTGATGCAGGCCGAGTGGACTGCCGCGCAAAAGGCGGGCACCGAGCAGCCGCGCATCCTGCTGCACCGCCAGACCGGCGCCGACATCGCCCATGCCCCGTATCGCCAGACCTGCTACACGCTGCCGCAGGTGGCCGAGCGGCTGGCGGTGCTGGCGCTGTATGAGGGGCGGCGCTGGATGTCGGTGCACCTGTACCGTGGCACCGAACACGGTCCGTTCGACGACGCGGCGGTCGCCGTGGTCGAGGCCTTTGCGCCGCTGATCGTGCAGGCCGTGCGCCTGCACCACACCGGTCTGGCCGTCCACCAGGACCTGGGCGGGCTGCTGCTGGCGCGCGCCGTGCGGCGCTGGCCGCAGCTCACCCGGCGCGACCAGGACGTGCTGCAGGCGCTCATGGACGGCCTGGACACCAACACTCTTGCTGAACGCCTGGGCCTGACGCCTTCCAGCGCCCAGACCTACTGCCAGCGGGTCTACCGCAAGCTGGGTGTGGCCGGGCAGCGTGAACTGTTCGCCGCGCTGCTGGCGTCGACCTGATCACTTGTCCCGGATGTCCTGAAAAAGGGACATTGATCGGCCCGTCGCTGCCTACACTGCGGCGCATTACAGGAGACACGCATGCACCAGCCCCACGCGGAACCACGGCGCTCGATCTACTACGACTACCAGGTCTTTGATGCCTGGGTGCCATCGCAGCACCCGGCGCAGCAGCACGCCCCGGTGGTCGTCGCCGGGGCTGGCCCCATTGGCTTGGTGACCGCGCTGGCGCTGGCGCAGCAGGGCGTGCGCTGCGTGGTGCTCGAAGCCGAGCGGCAGGTGTCCGAGGGCAGCCGGGCCATCGCATTCACGCGGCGCTCGATGGAGATCCTGCAGCAGGTGGGTGTGGCACACCGCGTCACCGAGAACGGCCTGCCGTGGAACTGTGGCAACTCCTTCTACCGGGGCCAGCGCGTGTTCCGGATGGAGAACCCGCACGACCCCGACGACCGCTTCGCCCCGCTGATCAACATCCAGCAGCAGTACCTCGAGCAGTACCTGGTGGAGGCCTGCGACGCCCATCCGCTGGTGGAGCTGCGCTGGGGCAACAAGCTGGTGTCGTTCGGGCAGGACGCCTCCGGTGCCACGTTGCAGGTCGACACCGCCGAAGGCCCGTACACGCTGAAAACCGACTGGCTGGTGGCCGCCGATGGTGCCCGCTCGGCGATCCGCGCCCTCATGGACCTCAAGCTCGAAGGTGCGTCCTACGAAGGCAGGTTTGTCATCGCCGACATCCGCGTGGACCTGCCACTGCCTACTGAGCGCCTGGCCTTCTTCGACCCCGACTGGAACCCAGGCAACACCATCCTCATGCACCGCGAGCCGCATGGCCTGTGGCGGCTGGACTACCAGCTGCCCCCCGGCGAGACGCCCGAGGACGCGCTCCAGCCCGAATCGCTCAAGGCCCGCATCAATGCCCAGCTGGCCATGATCGGCCACGCCGGCGTGCCATGGGAAATGGACTGGTGCTCGGTCTATTCGGCACGCGCGCTCACGCTGCCCGACTACGTGCATGGCCGCGTGCTGTTTGTCGGCGACGCGGCGCACCTGCTGCCCATCTTCGGGGTGCGTGGCGCCAACACCGGTTTCCAGGACGCGCAGGCCCTGGCCTGGCGGCTGGCGCTGGTGGCCCGGGGCGTGGCACCCGCGTCGCTGCTGCGGAGCTACAGCAGCGAGCGCGTGGGCGCGGCGCGCGAAATCGTCGACGAAGCGGGCAAGAGCACCCGTTTCATGACACCGCCCACACGCGGTTTCCGGCTGCTGCGCGACGCCGTGCTCTCGCTCTCACTGACCCAGCCCTTCGTCGGGCCGCTCTACCACTGGCGCACCTCCCGACCGCACGAGTACACCCGCTCGCCGCTCAACGCGGTGAGCGACGACAACGCCGCGTTCGAGGGAGGGCCAGGCCACGGGGCACCGCCGCGCAACATTCGCCTGGACAACGATCGCTTCCTGCTGGATCACCTCGACCACCGCTTCACCCTGCTGTGGGCAACCGACAACGGGTCCAGCCTTCCTGACGATGTGCGCGCATTGGTCGACGAGGCACGAGCCCAGGGCCTGCCGCTGCAGGTGATCGCCGTCGGGGCGCGCCAGCCGGTTGCCGGTGCCGACCGGACCTTGCCCGACGCGGACGGCCACCTGCGCCGGCGCCACGGCCTGAGCTCGGGTGGCGCCTACCTGCTGCGGCCCGACCAGCACGTCTGCGCCCGATGGGCCGCGCTGGACGCCAGCCGGCTGCGCGCCGCCCTCCACACCGCCATCGGATTGAACACAGGAGCCTCATCATGAGCAGCCAGCATGTCCCTCTGCAGACCCTGACGATCCCGGGCCTGGAGCAGGTCTACGACCAGCTCGCGACCGCCATCGATGTCATCGACCCCGCGAAAACCGAGTTGTTCCTCGTAAAGCTCGCGCTGATGAACGCCAACGCGCTGGCCGACCCGACCTTGTTCCAGGCGCACATCGATGCAGCGATCAAGGACCTGTGAACGGAAAAGGCTTCGTCTGAGGCGCTGCAAGGCACGTGGATTTGCCTTATAAAGCTGCGCATGAATCCACTGTTCGATCCGGGCTACCGGCCTGAAGACCTCGAAGTGCAGGTGTCCGAGCTGCTGGTGGCCACCGCGGACGAGTCCGATGAACTGATTGATCGGTCCATCTCCGATGTGCTGCGACTGCTGCGCGATCGCATGAAGATGGACGTGGTGTTCGTGTCCCAGTTTGCCGAGGGCCAGCGGGTCATCCGGTATGTGGACACCGATCCCGGGAATCCTCTGTTGTCGGTCGGCGACGCTGATCCGCTGGAAGTGTCGTGGTGCCAGCGGGTGGTCGACGGGCGCCTGCCCGAGTTCATCCCCGATGCCCGGCGGCTGCCGGCCTCGGCTGCCCTGCTCAAGGATGTCCCCTTTTCCATCGGCACCCACATCAGCACGCCCATCGTGCTGGCGAGTGGCGAGGTCTATGGAACGCTGTGCACCTTCAGCCAGGCGCCCCAGGGCTATCCCGACCCCAACGACTTGAAGGTGTTGCGCTACACCGCGAAGCTGGCTGCAGGGAAGATCGAGGGCCGGCGAGCGCGGGAACGGCAGGGCGCAGGTGTGCCGGAACTGTCGCTGGTGCCGCTGGAGCGCAAGCGCTCCCTGTAGGGCGCCGTCAGTCTGGCGGGAGGCCCCAGGCCCACGCAGGGCAGGCTGGGACCCCTACACTTGCGGGTTCCCCCGAAAGTCTCCCAGAACGGCCTCATGAACGCGCCCATCGATGTCTCCTTTTTCGCGCGCAACGCCAAGCCGCTGACCAGTTACCGCCCGTACTGGGCCAAGCGCTTCGGCACCGCGCCCTTTCTGCCCATGAGCCGGGCGGAAATGGAGCAGCTCGGCTGGGACTCGTGCGACATCGTGCTGGTGACGGGCGACGCCTATGTGGACCACCCCAGTTTCGGCATGGCCGTGATCGGCCGGGTGCTGGAGGCGCAGGGTTTTCGCGTCGGCATCATCGCCCAGCCCGACTGGCAGAGTGCCGAGCCCTTCAAGGTGCTGGGCAAGCCCAACCTGTTCTGGGGCGTGACCGCGGGCAACATGGATTCCATGATCAACCGGTACACCGCCGACCGGAAGATTCGCAGCGACGACGCCTACACCCCCGGCGACGTGGGCGGCAAGCGGCCCGACCGCGCCGCCATCGTCTACAGCCAGCGCTGCCGTGAGGCCTACAAGGACGTGCCCATCGTCCTGGGCGGCATCGAAGGCAGCCTCCGCCGCATCGCTCATTACGACTACTGGAGCGACAAGGTGCGCCGCTCCATCGTGGTGGACGCGAAGTGCGACCTGCTGCTTTACGGCAATGCCGAGCGTGCGCTGGTCGAGGTGGCGCACCGCATCGCCGCGCGCGAACCCGTCGAACAGATCACCGACGTGCGCGGCACTGCCTTCGTGCGCCGTCCGGGCGACCAGACCGCCGATGGCTGGATCGAGCTGGACTCGACCGAGGTCGACCAGCCCGGTCACGTGGAAGATCACATCAATCCTTACCAGACCACCAGCGAACAGGCGCAGGCGCGAGGCCAGAGCTGTTCCAAGGAAGAGGGCGCCACTCCAGAGTGCGACCCGCAGGTCAGACCCATCACCATCCACCGCCCGCAGGCCACGGGTGGTGTGGCCAGGCTGCCGCGCGACCGCACCGTCATCCGCCTGCCCAGCTACGAGCAGGTCAGGAGCGACGCCGTGCTTTACGCCCACGCCAACCGCGTGCTGCACCTGGAAACCAACCCAGGCAATGCGCGCGCACTGGTGCAGGCGCACGGCGAAGGCACCACGGCGCGCGACGTGTGGATCAACCCGCCGCCCATCCCGCTGACCACGGCTGAGATGGACTACGTGTTCGACCTGCCGTACGCCCGAGGCCCGCACCCCGCCTACGCCGACGAACACGGCCGCCACGACGGCGCGACCAAGATCCCGGCCTGGGAGATGATCCGCTTCTCGGTGAACATCATGCGCGGCTGCTTTGGCGGCTGCACCTTCTGCTCCATCACCGAGCATGAAGGCCGCATCATCCAGAGCCGCTCGGAAGATTCGATCATCCGGGAAGTCGAGGAGATGCGCGACAAGGTGGTGGGTTTCACCGGCGTGGTCAGCGACCTCGGCGGTCCCACCGCCAACATGTACCGCCTGGGCTGCCGCAGCCCGGCGATCGAAGCCGCCTGCCGCAAGCCCAGTTGCGTCTACCCAGGCATCTGCCAGAACCTCACCACCAACCACGATCCGCTGATCAGGATCTACCGCCGGGCGCGCGCGCTCAAGGGCATCAAGAAGATCCTGATCGGGTCCGGTCTGCGCTACGACCTGGCGGTCAAGAGCCCGGAATACGTCAAGGAACTGGTGCAGCACCACGTGGGCGGCTACCTGAAGATCGCGCCCGAGCACACCGAAAGCGGGCCGCTGTCGAAGATGATGAAGCCCGGCATCGGTAGCTACGACCGCTTCAAGGCCATGTTCGAGAAGTACAGCGAAGAGGCGGGCAAGAAGCAGTTCCTCATTCCGTACTTCATCGCCGCGCACCCTGGCACCAGCGACGAGGACATGATGAACCTCGCGCTCTGGCTGAAGAAAAACGGCTTCCGCGCCGACCAGGTGCAGACCTTCTACCCCAGCCCCATGGCCACCGCCACGGCGATGTACCACACCAGCCTGAACCCGCTCAAGGGCGTGCACCGCGACGAGCGGGCCGAACGCGTGGACATCGTGCGCGGTGAGAAGCGCCGGCGTCTGCACAAGGCTTTCCTGCGCTACCACGACCCCAACAACTGGCCGCTGCTGCGCGAAGCGCTCAAGACCATGGGCCGCGCCGATTTGATCGGCAATGGCAAGCACCATCTGATCCCTACCTTCCAGCCCGTCACCGACGGCGGGTACCAGAGCGCGCGGAGGAAGAACTCGACGCCGGGTGGGAGGGCGCTGGTGAAGGGGCGCATGCTGACTCAGCACACAGGCTTGCCACCGAGGCCGGGCACCAAAGGCAAGGGCGGGTAGCGCTAACAGAGACACATCCGTCCTGCGGCACCAGACGCAGAAAACCCCCGCTGGACTTCACATCCAGCGGGGGTTTTTACATGGGCTCTCTGGTTCTTAGTAGTAGAACGGGCCGACCCATTCAGCCGGGAGCAGCTGGTACGAGTTGCCGTACTGGTTGATGTTGGGTACACCACCATCGGCGCGGGTATTGCCACGCGACGACATACGACGCCCCATCAGGATGAACTCGGTGTTCGTATTCGGACCGCGGTGGAACACGTTGTTCTCCAGCACCACGTCCTCCAGACCCTGGCGGCTGTCGGGACCGTTGTTTTCAGGGCTGGTACCACCGGTGAATGAGTTGTTGTCCGTGGCGTCTCCCAGGCGGTTGTTGGCAATGACGATCTGCCTTGATGCCCAGGTGCTGCCCGAGATCGCGTAGTTGTCGTTGTATTCGCCCAGGCCACCGGAGTGCACCTTCAGTGCCACCCGGATGCCGTCGGAGGAACGGCCACGCAGCGCGTTGTGTGCGATGAAGCCCTTGTACATGCCCCACAGGCGCACCGTGTGCTGCTGGGCCGTGCCCATGTCGTTGCCCATGATCACGAAGCGGCTGCCTTCACCCGCCATGTTCATGTGCGGATTGGCCGTGCTGCCACGCAGCTGGTTTTCCACGATGAACAACTCCCGGGGCTGGATGTACTGGCTTGGTGCCAGGGTGTGGTTCTGAACGATATAGGCCAGGGCGCTAGCCAGATTGATCTGCGCTGCGACGAACTCACCCGTCGGCGCGTCGAAGGTGTTGCGGTAGAGCAGCAGGCGCGACATGGTCACGTACTGTTCAAAGCGTTGGAGGAAGTTCAGATCCATGATCGTGATGTCACGCGGGAACGCCGAGGAGGTCGGCCCCAGTGCGCCCACTTCAACACTGCTGATCCGCGGTTTCGCACCGGTGCCGAAGGCTCCGATCTGCACGTTCTGGCTGCCATGTGGGATGCCGATGGACGAGAACGTCTCACCACGGCGGAGCAGCACGCGGCGGTTGTTGAAACTCGCCGACGAGGGCATGGCCGTCATCTGGGAGGCCCCGGCAGGGCACCCGGCGAAGTTGGCGACCGCGGACACGCAGATGGTCTGGGTGCCGGCGAACACGGTGTTCGGATCCTGAACCTCGATTGTCACCGTCCTGTCGGAATAGCGACCAGTGGGGTCGGTCGCGCGAACACGCACCTGGTAGGTACCCGGCTGGTCGAACACGTGTGCGGCCAGCGGCCCACCCGTTTGCACGTTCTTTGGAAGGCCAGAGATCGGCCAGGTCTGACCCCGGTCATCCCCGAAATTGAATGCGTAGCGCACATGGTGGAACGGGTGTTGGCCGGTTGCGCTGTAGGTGGTCCCCGTAGCGTCGAATTGAACTGCCAGTGGCGCCGGGCCTGTCAAGCGAGTGGCTTCCAGTTGGGCAACGACCGTCGTCGAAGGTGCGGGTGCGGGTGCGGGTGCGGGTGCGGGTGCCGGTGCGGGTGCCGGTGCCGGTGCAGGTGCAGGTGCCGGTGCAGGTGCAGGTGCCGGTGCAGGTGCCGGTGCAGGTGCCGGTGCAGGTGCCGGTGCTGTGGCTGTCCTCACATAGCAGGCTTTGGGCACGCCCGACAAAGGATCCCCGAAAGTAGTGTTGTCGCAAGCCACACCGCCGGTGAACGTGCGGGGAGCGGTCCAGGTGGTGAGGGCGCCGTACACCACACTCGCAGAGCCACTGAACCGACATTGATTCCATTCTGCCGCGCACAAGGTATAGCCTGTCGGCACGCCCGAGGGAGCAGGAGCAGGAGCAGGAGCAGGAGCAGGAGCAGGAGCAGGAGCAGGAGCAGTCGCTGTTTGCAGATAGCAGGCTTTGGCCACTCCTGGCAAAGGATCCCCAAAAGTGGTGTTGGAACAAGCCACGCCGCCGGTGAAACTGCGCGGGGTAGTCCAGGTGGTGCGGGCACCGTACACCACATTGGCGGTTCCGCTGAATCGGCATTGGTTCCATTCGGAGGAGCACAGCACATAGCCCTGCGGTGGCGTGTTTGTCGTCTGAGCCGGAGCTTCAGCGACAGCCAGAAGCAAAGCCCCGCCCATCAGTGCTTGCAATGTTGACTTTGCAGAAAAGACAGGCACCATAGGCAACAGAGAAAAAGTTTGCGAAAACATACAATCCTTTAAAACATTCGACTTCGTGCTACCGGCCTTGATGGGGTAGGAGTAAACTCCTGTAGCTACAAGGCTGAGTAGCTCGCTAATCAGTTCATTGCTCCATGACTCCGAATCTCCAGGGAGTCATCGGTAGTCTGCTAACGACATAGTCACCGGAAGCCTAATGTGGTGACTTTTCGTGCCGTGTTTGTCTCTCGGGCCACAGCAAAATTCTCGCCTTCGACACTCATTTTCAGTGGGTGCCTGAGACTGTTGTCGTTCGAGTTTCGGTGAACTGAATGACCAAAAGCCTAACCGTTTCACAGAGTTACGATCACGCTCATCACGTTACCGGCCTGTTGTTTCAGGGCTTCAGCATAGGATGTAGACGCGTACGTTCAGCCTCCAACGTAGCCCTTTCGTCGTTTGGCCGTTGCGTGAGGTGATTTGGTTGGCGTTTCGTGAGGCGCAAGCTGTGAGCTTGCCGCGCGCTTATAGCTCGCGATCTGTGAAAAGACGCTCAATAGCACTGACATCCAGGCCGTGCAAATCTCAGTTGTGGACCGCTAGGACACAGACATGAATGTCAGAGACCTTTGATTCGTGATCTTCATCCCTGAGACGGGGAATAACTGAGCGCTTGTTCCAAGCCTCTTTAAATTTAACCACGAATAGCAACATTTGGCGAGCTGGTACCCATGTTTGTGTACTTCGTTCATAGGCCAGATGTCGGTATGCGTCCGGCCAACCCATCTTGCGCATGATAGGAGTTGATGGTCAGCACGCCAGCGGTGCGTGCGCGCTGCCATAGACTCCCGGTGAACAGCCGCCGTCAAGCGGTGGAGGTGCGCACCGAAGATGAATTCCAAGCAGACGATTCTGGACCGCGAGTTGTTCACCCAAGCCCTGCGCCACATGGGCGAAGAAGACCTGCTGTACCTCAACCGGATGGTGGTCGAACGCTTGAACCTGCTGGCTCAGGCCAGGAGCACGGTGGATCTGGCGCAGTTCGCCGAAGGCGACCGTGTTCAGTTCACGGCCAGCGATGGCAGCGTCAAGAGCGGCATCGTGCTGCGCCTGAACAAGAAAACCGCCAGCGTGCACACCGACGAAGGCCAGAACTGGAAGGTCTCACCAGGGCTGCTGCGCAAGATAGCCACCCGATGAACAAGGCCCCTGGCGTCGATGGCCAGGATCAGTCAGCCGGCTGCCAGCGGTGCGGCAACAGCTCGTTGATCCGACTGGCCTTGTGCGTGTTGAAGTCCCCTCGAATTCCTGAGCCAGTCAGAAGTAGAGGTTGGGGAACAGTTTGACACGGTACTCGACCGGTGGGATTCGGCCGAGAGATTCATGGGGGCGCTGGTGGTTGTAGCGGTGCAGCCAGTCGGCCGTCATATCACGCACCTCCTGCAATGACTCGAAGACATAGCAGTCCAGCACCTCGGTTCGGTAGGTCTTGTTGAATCGTTCGACATAGGCGTTTTGCGTGGGCTTTCCTGGCTGGATGTGATTGAGCGCGATGCCCTTGGATTTCGCCCATTCGGACAGAGCGTGAGCGATGAACTCCGGGCCGTTGTCCAGGCGAATCGACAGCGGCGCTCCGCGCACTTCCACCAGCTCATTCAAGGCACGTATGACACGGGCTGCCGGCAGGCTGGTGTCGACCTCGATACGCAGGCCCTCGCGGTTGAACTCATCGATGACGTTGAAGGTCCTGAATCGCCTGCCGGACCACAGTGCATCGGCCATGAAGTCGCAGCTCCAACCCTGATTGGGTTGGCCAGCAGCCTCCAGCGGTTGCTTGATGCGCGCCGGCAAACGCTTCTTGCCGCGCCGTGGCAGGTTCAGCCGCAGCTCGCAGTACACGCGCCAAAGCACCGTCTTGCCCCAGGGCTTGCCTTGGTGGCGGGCACTGTCGTAAAGCAGGCCAAAGCCGTGGCGCGGGTTGAGCGCCATGTGCATCTGGATGAAGGTGATGACCCCGGAGTCGTCGCGCGCAATGGGTCGGTAGCGCAGTGTGGAGCGGGCAATGCCGCTGGCCTGGCAGGCTCGGCGCTCGCTCATGCCGTGCTCGGCCATGAGGGCTTGAACGACCATCTCGCGACGCTCCGGGGTCAGAGCTTTCGGTCGACAACGTCCTTGAGCGCGTGGTGCATGAGCGCCAGGTCGGCATACATGCGTTTGAGCTTGGCGTTCTCGTCCTGCAGTTGCCGAAGCTGCGCCAGGTGCGAGACCGTCATGCCAGAGAACTGACTCTTCCACTTGTAGTAGGTCGGCTCGCTCACGCCGTGCTTCCTGCACGTCTCGCCGACCTTGGCACCCATCTCGACCTCCTTGAGGATGCCGACTATCTGCGCTTCGCTGAATCTGGATTTCTTCATGTAGAGACTCCGTCTTGGGGAATTCTCTACTTCCGGGTGGTTCAGGTTTTCAAGGGGACTTCA
>NZ_MCIC01000016.1:0-424782 GCF_002025745.1 Hydrogenophaga sp. H7
CTGCTGTCCATCAGCCCCATGTCGGGACTGCTCATCAGCGCCTCGATGTCCATCAGGATCAGCATGCGCTCGCCCACGCTGGCAATGCCCGTGATGAAGCTCGTGTCCATCGAGGTGTTCATCTCCGGCGCCGGCTTGATCAGCTCGCTGGCCAGCTCCAGCACGTCCGAGACCGAATCGACCACCGCACCGACCACCCGGCCGCGCACGTTGAGCACGATCACCACCGTGAAGCCGTTGTATTCCACCTTCTCGCAGCCCAGCTTGATGCGCAGGTCCACCACCGGCACGATCACCCCGCGCAGGTTCACCACGCCCTTGATGAAGTGCGGCGCGTTCGCGATCCGCGTAGGCTCCTCGTAGGAGCGGATCTCCTGCACCCGCAGGATGTCGATCCCGTATTCCTCCGCACCCAGGCGGAAGGTCAGGAATTCGGCATGGGCGCCTTGCTGGCCTGCGACGTGGCGGGCATCGCCGGCAGCGGTGGAGGGAGAGTGCATGTCCATGGTCGGGTCCTCGGAGGCGGGTTCAGAAGCTTTCCCAGTCGTCGCTGGCGCCAGCGCCGGCGGTCAAGGTCTTGGGGATTGGAGCCGGCGGGGTCGCAGGTGCCGGGCGCAGGGCCCTGGCAGGCGACGGGGGCATGGGGGGGTGGACAGGCGCCCTGGCCGGTGCGGCGGCCGCGGGCACAGGCGCCGGCTTGTGCACCGGCATCGCCCCCCCGCCGTTCACCCGGAACACGCTCACCGACTTCAGCAGCTGGTCGGCCTGCTGTTGCAGGGAGGTCGCGGCCGAGGCGCTTTCTTCCACCAGCGCGGCGTTCTGCTGCGTGGTCTGGTCCATGCTGGTCACGGCCTCGGCCACCTGGTTCACTCCGGCGTTCTGCTCCTGGCTGGCGCTGCTGATCTCGCCCACGATGTCGGTCACGCGCTGGATCGACTGCACCACCTCCTGCATGGTCGATCCGGCCCGGTCCACCAGGGTCGTGCCCTGCTCGACGCGCTCGACACTGGCGTTGATCAGCTGCTTGATCTCCTTGGCCGCCTCGGCGCTGCGCTGCGCCAGCGTGCGCACCTCGCCGGCCACCACGGCAAAGCCGCGGCCCTGCTCGCCCGCGCGCGCGGCTTCCACCGCCGCGTTGAGCGCCAGGATGTTGGTCTGAAAGGCAATGCCGTCGATCACGCCGATGATGTCGCTGATCTTCTGGCTGCTGTGCTGGATCTCGCGCATGGTCGACACCACCTGGCCCACCACCTCGCCGCCCTGCACAGCCACGCTGCTGGCGCTGGCGGCCAGCTGGCTGGCGGCGCGGGCGTTGTCGGCGTTCTGTTGCGCGGTCGAGCCCATCTCTTCCATGGACGCGGAGGTTTGCTCCAGCGCCGAGGCCTGCTGCTCGGTGCGGCTGGACAGGTCCTGGTTGCCCTGGGCGATCTGCGCGCTGGCCGTGGCCACGCCCTCGGCGCCCTGGCGCACGGAGCTGACCAGCGAGCTCAGGGCCTGCTGCATCTTTTGCATGGCGGTCAGCAGCTGGCTGGTCTCGTCGCGACCGCTGACCACGATCTTCTGTGTGAGATCGCCGCTGGCGATGTGATCGGCGATGCCCACGGCATCGGTGATCGGCCGCACGATGGAGCGCGTGATCAGCACCGCCGCCAGCAGGCCGATGGCCATGGCCGCAGCGGCCAGCACCAGCACCGTCAGCAGGACCCGCCGATAGGAAGCGGCCGACTCCTTCTTGACCTGGTCCGCATGGTTCACATTGAAAGTCCAGAGCTTGTCCAGCTTGGCCTGCAGTTGCTCGAAGTACTCGCGCGACGGGCCGGTCAGGCGCTCTTCGGCCACCGACTTGCCGGCGCCACCGATCTGTCCGGACAGGGCCTGGATGGCGCCCCACTGACTCACGTAGCGCAGCGCATCGGCCTGGGCTTCCTGCCACAGGGCGCGATCCTCGTCGCCGCTGATCAGCGGCTCATACGCCTTGAATGTCTGCAGCAGATCGGCCTGCTGTTTCGCGATGTCGGCTTCCAGCACCAGCAGCCGGCTCGGGTCTTCGGACACCAGGTGGTTGTATTCGAAGCGGCGCAGATTCAGGGACGTGCTCTTGAGATCGGCCGCCACCTGCAGCGACGGCACCGTGTTGTCCGCGATGCTGTGCAGGTCGTCGTTCGTGTCGCTCAGGCCCACATAGGCCGCAAGCGTGAGCGCCGCCATCAGCGACATCACCAGGCCAAAGCCCAGGGCCAACCGGTGACCCAGCTTGAGATTGTTGAAAATGCTCATGAACACCTCGCCTGAGGATGGACGCGTTGAGTTTGGGGGACCTCTTCAGCGCACGCCCGCACCGAAGCGCCTGAACACGGACACCGCCTGCCGGGCCAGGATGGCGTGCCGGATCTGCAGCGACACACGGTGTCCCCAGCACTATCGGCGCGCCGGGCACAAGCTGAAGTGCGAAAAAAGAGTGCAATTCGACCCCAGATCCCACGCATCCGTCGCGCCGGTGATCGCCATCGACCGGCAAGGTCTGCTACCTTGGGTCCATGTCCAGCCCGCACACGCCTCCCTCAGCGCCTTCTGCAGCCTGCCTGCAGCCCAGCACCGCCATCGACAGCGACCACCCGCTGGTCCTGGCCTTCGCGCGCGAACACGCCGCCGGCCAGACCGAGCGCGAGCGGGCAGTGTCGCTGTACCTGGCGGTGCGCGACCGCCTGCGCTACGACCCCTACCGCATCGATCTGTCGGCACCGGGCATGCGGGCGAGCACGGCGCTGTCGCAAGGATTCGGCTGGTGCGTGCCCAAGGCGGTGGCGCTGGCGGCGGTGGCGCGCGCCGCGGGCATTCCGGCCCGGCTGGGGTTTGCCGACGTGCGCAACCACCTGTCCACCGAACGCCTGCGCCAGACCATGAAGACCGACGTCTTCGCCTGGCACGGCTACACCGCGCTCTGGATCGACGGCGCCTGGCGCAAGGCGACACCCGCGTTCAACCTGTCGCTGTGCGAGAAGTTCGGCCTGCTGCCGCTGGAATTCGATGGCGTCAGCGACTCGCTCTACCAACCCTACGACCGCGCGGGGCAGCGGCACATGGAATATGTGAACGAGCGCGGGCAGTTCGACGACCTGCCGCTGGCCGCCATCCGGGCCACGTTCGCCGAGCTGTATCCGTTCTGGACGCAGGCGCCGGACGTGGGCACGGCCGACTTTGCGCAGGACGCGGCCCGGGAAAGCGGCACCTGAGCCGGCTGAGCGCCGGCCCGGGGACTCAGTTGGAGAACTTGAAGACCGCCGTGCTGGCCAGCAGGTTGGGCGCAAAGCGCACCTCGCGGTCCTCCTGCAGACCGAAGCTGTCGTCCACGGTCAGGCCACAGCTGCGCGCCAGCACCTCGAAATCGGCGTAGGTGCCGACACGGATGTTGGGCGTGTCGTACCACTGGTAGGGCAGGCGCCGGGTCACGGGCATGCGGCCCTGCAGCACCGCCAGCCGGTTGGGCCAGTGGGCGAAGTTGGGAAAGGCCACGATGCCGATGCGGCCCACGCGGGCGGTCTCGCGCAGCATGGTTTCGGCGTTGCGCAGGTGCTGCAGGGTGTCGATCTGCAGCACCACGTCGAAGGCGTCGTCCCCGAACATGGAGAGGCCGTCCTCCAGGTTGAGCTGCAGCACGTTGACCCCCCGCCGGATGCAGGCGTGCACCTTGGCGTCGTCGATCTCGACGCCATAGCCGCTGCACTGGCGCGTGGCCTGCAGGTGGGCCAGCAGGGCGCCGTCACCGCAACCGAGGTCGAGCACGCGCGAGCCCGGCGGCACCAGCCGGGCGATGGATTCGAGCAGGTGGCGCTCGCTCATTGCACACCTCCGGCGATGGTCTGTTCGAAGTAGCCCTTCACGGCCGCGTGGTAACGCGGGTCGTCGAGCAGGAAAGCGTCGTGCCCGTGCGGCGCGTCGATCTCGGCGTAGCTCACGTCGCGCCGGTTCTCCAGCAGCGCCTTGACGATCTCGCGCGAGCGCGCGGGCGAGAAGCGCCAGTCGGTGGTGAAGCTCACCAGCAGGAACTTGGCCCTGGCCCGCGCCAGCGCCGCGCTGAGGTTGCCGTCAAACTCGCGGGCCGGGTCGAAGTAGTCCAGCGCGCGGGTGATCAGCAGGTAGGTGTTGGCGTCGAAGTACTCGCTGAACTTGTCGCCCTGGTAGCGCAGGTAGCTCTCGATCTGGAACTCCACGTCTTGAGTGGAATACCGGTAGGCCAGTTCGGCAGCAGCGGCAGGGTCTTCGCCATCGGCGGCCCGCAACGTGCGACCGAACTTCTCGTTCATCACGTCGTCGCTCAGGTAGGTGATGTGGCCGATCATGCGGGCGATGCGCAGGCCGCGACGCGGCAGCGTGCCCGCGCGCAGGTAGTGGCCGCCATGGAAGTCCGGGTCGGTGACGATGGCGCGGCGCGCCACCTCGTTGAAGGCAATGTTCTCGGCCGTGAGGTTGGGCGCGCTGGCCACCACCACCGCGTGGCGCACACGTTCGGGGTACTGCAGCGTCCAGGACAGCGTCTGCATGCCCCCCAGGCTGCCACCCATGACCGCGGCGAGCTGCCCGATGCCCAGGATGTCGAGCAGCCGGGCCTGGGCATCGACCCAGTCCTCGACCGTCACCACCGGAAAGTCGGCGCCCCAGGGCTGGCCGGTGGCCGGGTTGGTGTGGGTCGGGCCGGTGCTGCCGAAGCAGGAGCCGATGTTGTTCACGCCGATCACGAACCAGCGGTTCGTGTCCACCGCCTTGCCCGGGCCGATCATGTTGTGCCACCACCCCTCGCTGCGCGCGATCGGCTGGCCACGCTCGTCGGCGTGCAGCCCGGCCACGTGGTGGCTGGCGTTCAGGGCGTGGCAGATCAGCACGGCGTTGGACCGGTCGGCGTTGAGGGTGCCGTAGGTTTCATAGACCAGCTCGTAGGCCGGCAGGACCGCGCCACTCCGGAGCGGCAGGGGCTCATCGAAGCGCTGGGTTTGTGGTGTGACGATCACGGTGGTTCACCTCGGGGGCTGGCAAAGCCCCAAAAACAGAAATCCCGGTGCCGCAAGGTGCGAGACCGGGAGTCCCCCCTTTAGCGGTATTTGTAGAGCGCCCGCAATCCGGACAAATCGGCGCTGGGAAGCAGTATAGAGGGAAGGCCACGACCCATGTTCTGTCGCGCAACAGGGTCCTGGCGGAGATCCGGTGTTGCAAATGCGCACCAGCGCGGAGGGCGGCTTGAGGCGCCCCCAAAAAAAGAACTTGCTTTCAGACAAACGGCGCATAATGGCCCGGCGAGCGTCCAAAACGCGCGCAAAACAAGTGATCGGTTGGTTTCGCGTGCTACAGAATTGTTTGCTGCCGGGGCTCCATCGCTATCTTTTTCTGTGTTTCTAGGAGTCCCAACCATGGGCAACAAACTGTACGTGGGCAACCTGCCCTACAGCGTGCGCGACGAAGACCTGCAACAGTCCTTCAGCGCCTTCGGCTCTGTCAACAGCGCCAAGGTCATGATGGAGCGCGACACTGGTCGCTCCAAGGGTTTCGGCTTTGTCGAGATGGGCAGCGATGCCGAAGCTCAGGCCGCCATCCAGGGCATGAACGGCCAGTCGCTGGGCGGCCGCAGCCTGGTGGTCAACGAAGCCCGTCCCATGGAACCGCGCCCCCCCCGCTCCGGTGGCGGTGGTTTCGGCGGCGGCCGTCGTGAAGGCGGCTACGGCGGTGGCGGTGGCGACGGCGGTTTCCGCAGCCCCTACGGCAACGGCGGCCGTCGTGAAGGCGGTGGCGGTCGCGGCGGTTACTGATTTCCCTCAGGCAGGCCGGTCTCCACACAGGCCTGCAAGCCCCCGAACAAAAGCCCCTCGACGAGGGGCTTTTTTCATGCCGGGGCGCCGTGAACCAACAGCGTCAGGACGCCGGCTTGCCCTGGCCCTGGCGGTGCTTGCGCGCACGCCCCGCCAGCAGCCGGTCGAACCAGGCGTTGGGCAACAGCCGCAACAGCTTGGCCACCATCCCCATCTGCCAGGGAATGACGCGGTAGCTGCTGCCGGCCTCGATCGCGGCGAAGGCCCGGTCGGCAAACACCTCGGGGCTGAGCAGAAACGGCATCGCATAGCGGTTCTCGCGGGTCAGCGGCGTGTCCACATAGCCCGGCAGCAAGGTCACCACCCGCACACCACTGCCCCGCAACTCACCGCGCAGGCTTTCGCAATAGGCCACCACGGCGGCCTTGCTGGCGCAGTAGGCCCCGTGCCCCGGCAGGCCCCGGATCGCCGCCACGCTGGCGATGCCGACCAGCCGCCCGCTGCCGCGCGCGCGCATGGCCGCCACGAAGGGATGGAAGGTGGCGGCCATCCCGGTGTTGTTGGTGGCAAAGGTGCGCGCCATCACCGCCAGATCCTCGCGCTCGGTGGTGTCCATGCCGATGCTGATGCCGGCGTTGGCCACCACCACCTCGGGCACGCCCTGCTGCTCGAGGCAGCTCAGGCCGGCCTGCACGATGCCATCGATGTCGGCCACATCGGCCCGGTAGACGCGGCAGCGCTGGGCGTCCCAGCCCTGCGCGTCCACCCAGGCCTGCAGCTCTTCGCTGCGCCGGGCCACCAGAGCCAGCCGGTAACCGGCGCGGGCACAGCGCAAGGCAAGCGCCTGACCGATGCCGCTGGAAGCGCCGGTGATGAAGGCCAGCGGCGCGCTGGTGCCTGGCACGCTGCTCATGGGCGGGGGGCGAACAAGGCGCGCACGTGGCCCGTGAGCACCGCCACACGGGCGTCGCCCGCATAGTCGAGGTTGTCGGCCGTGATCTGGTCCTGATCGCGCACCAGCAGCACGGGCTGGTCGGACATGATGTGCTCCGGCTCGGTGCTCACCCGCAGGTACTCGCCGTGAAATTCCAGCCGCGGCAACGGTTCCCCGTTGACGCCTTTGCCGGCCTGACGGACTACGGCGGCGTTGCCCTCCAGCACAAACACCGTGCCCTCGTCGTTGCTGGTGATCTGCCGGGCCGTGGCGGTGGAGAGCTGGCGCTGCTGCCCGAAGGAGCGCACGCGGGCGGCATCCACCACCAGGGTCCCGACGTCGGGGTGGTGCCGCGCCGCCGTACCGTACAGCTCGGTCTTCAGTGTCCCGCTCGGCTCGAACACCTTGACCGAGAAGCGCTGCATGAAGTAATCAGGCTCATGGGTCACCTCGGGCTTGGGCCCGGGCTCTTCGGGGATCGGGGTCGCCCGCAACAGCCAGTACGAGGCCAGCGCCAGCAGCATCATGAGCAGCACGGGCAGGTAGATGGACATCCGGTCCCACCAGCGAGAGAAGCTGTGGCGGCCAGAAGAGGCCCCCGGCAGGGTTGCGGTGTTCATCGCGCCGCCGCCTCCAGCTCCACCGCATAGGCACCTCGCGCCACCAGCAGCAGGTCGCACAGCTCGCGCACGGCCCCGGCACCGGGCAGGCGCTGCGTCACATGATGGGCCAGCGCCAGCACCTCGGGATGGGCGGTCGGCGGGACGCAGGCGAAGGCCACACGGCGCAGCATGGGCAGGTCCGGCCAGTCGTCCCCCATGGCGGCAGCGGCCGACCAGTCCAGGCCCAGTTCGGCCAGGATGGCCTCGGCGGCGGGGCGCTTGTCCTCGGTGCCAAAGCGGGTGTGGCGCACGCCCAGGGCGGACAACCGGGCCCGCAGCGCCAGGGAGTCGCGGCCGCTGACCACGGCAGGCGTGATGCCCGCGCGCTGCAGCAGCTTGATGCCGTGGCCATCGAGCGTGTGAAAGCGCTTGAGCGCTTCGCCCGACTCGCCGAAATACAGGCCGCCGTCGGTGAGCACCCCATCGACATCGAAGAACACCACGCGCACCGGCTGCGCCCGCAGCAGCAACTCGGGATCAATGTTCAGCACGGGGCGCAAGGGCGGCAGGTTCTCGGACATCCGGCAATGCTAACGGGTGGCCGGCTCAGATGACTTTCGCCCGCATCAGGTCGTTGCTGTTGAGGGCGCCCACCAGGGCGCCGGTGTCGTCGACCACCAGCACGCTGGTGATGCGGCTGGCTTCCATCAGGTCGGCCGCTTCGACCGCCAGCGCATCGGCACGCACGGTGCGCGGGTTCGGATGCATCACGTCCCCGGCGCTCAACGCCCGCAGGTCGGTGCTGTTGCCGGTGCGCTCGATGACCCGCCGCAGGTCGCCGTCGGTGAAGATGCCCAGCACCTGCCCGGCCCCGTCGACCACGGCGCTCATGCCCAGCCCCTTGGCGCTCATCTCGCGCATCAGGCCCATCAGCGGCACATCAAGGGTCACACGCGGCACGTCGTCGCCGCTGCGCATCACGTCGCTGACATGGGTCAGCAGCTTGCGCCCCAGCGATCCGCCCGGGTGGGAACGGGCGAAGTCGTCGGCCTTGAAGCCCCGGGCGTTCAGCAGCGCCACCGCGAGCGCGTCGCCCAGCGCCAGCTGTGCGGTGGTGCTGGCCGTGGGCGCGAGGTTGTGCGGACAGGCCTCCCGCGCGACCGCGGTGTCCAGCACCACATCGGCGTGGCGGGCCAGGGTCGAATCCGGCCGGCCGGTGAAGGCGACCAAGGGCACACCCATGCGCTTGATCAGCGGCAGGATGGCCGACAGCTCGTCGCTCTCGCCGCTGTTGCTGATGCCCAGCACCACGTCGGCCGGGGTGATCATGCCCAGGTCGCCGTGGCTGGCTTCGGCCGGGTGCACGAACATGGCCGGCGTGCCGGTCGAGGCCAGAGTGGCGGCGAGCTTGCGGCCGATGTGACCGCTCTTGCCCATGCCGGTGACCACCACGCGGCCGGTGCAGGCCAGCAGGCAGCGCACCGCATCGGCAAAGCGCTCGTCGAGCCGGCCGGCCAATGCCGCCACGGCCTCCGCCTCGATCTGAAGGGTTTCGCGCGCCATCGCCAGCAGGCGCGTGGCTTCTGGGGAAAGGGCCGTGCTCATGGGCGAATTATCGCGTGGGGCACCCATTACCATCAGGGCGCATGAATTCACTGGACATCACCCTGCTGTACCTGCTGGCGGCCGTGCTGGGCGTGGTCGGCTGCCGCATGCTGCGGCTGCCGCCCATGCTGGGTTATCTGGTGGTCGGCGTGGTGATCGGTCCGAATGCGCTGGCGCTGGCCCAGAACTCGCAGGGCCTGCGCTACCTGGCCGAGTTCGGCGTGGTGTTCCTGATGTTCGTGATCGGACTGGAGTTCAGCCTGCCCAAGCTGCGCGCCATGAAGCGCCACGTGTTCGGGCTGGGCCTGTCCCAGGTGGTGCTGACCGTGCTGCTGACCACCCTGGCCTCGCTGGCGCTGGGCTGGTTCCTGCCGACCTGGTGGAAGATGGAATGGCAGATGGCGCTGGCCCTGGGCGGCGTGATGGCCATGAGCAGCACCGCCATCGTGATCAAGCTGGTGGCCGAGCGGCTGGAGCTGGAGTCCGAGCATGGCAAGCGCGTGGTCGGCATCCTGCTGTTCCAGGACCTGGCCGTGGTGCCGCTGCTGGTGCTGATTCCGGCCCTGGGTTCACCGCCCGACGAGCTGTTCAAGGCGCTGGGCATCGCCCTGCTCAAGGCCGCCGTGCTGCTGGGCATCCTGCTGACCGGCGGGCAGAAGCTGATGCGCTGGTGGCTGACCCAGGTGGCGCGCCGCAAGAGCGACGAGCTGTTCATGCTCAACCTGCTGCTGATCACGCTGGGCCTGGCGTGGATGACCGAACACGCCGGCCTGTCGCTGGCGCTGGGCGCCTTCGTCGCCGGCATGCTGATCTCGGAGACCGAATACAAGCACCAGGTGGAAACCGACATCCGGCCCTTCCACGACGTGCTGCTGGGCCTGTTCTTCATCACCATCGGCATGCTGCTGGACTGGCGGCTGGTGCTGGAGCGCTGGCCGCTCGTGCTGCTGCTGCTCTCGCTCTCGCTGGCGTTCAAGATCGGCATGATCACCAGCCTGACGCGGCTGTTCGGCGCACCCATGGGCACCGCCCTGCGCACCGGCCTCTACCTGTGCCAGGCCGGCGAGTTCGGCCTGGTGCTGCTGTCGCTGGCCGGGCAGCACCAGCTGGTGCCGCCCGCGCTGTTCAACCCCATCCTGGCGAGCATGGTGATTTCCATGCTCGCCACGCCCTTCATCATCCAGTACACGAACGACATCGTCACCCGCGTGGTGGGCAGCGACTGGCTGATGCAGTCGGTGCAGATGACCAGCATCGCGCGCCGCTCGATCAACGCCGACAAGCACGTGATCATCTGCGGCTACGGCCGCTGCGGCCAGAACCTGGCGCGGCTGCTGGAGGCCGAAGGCATCCCCTACATGGCGCTGGACCTGGACCCGGACCGGGTGCGCCAGGCCGCCGCCGCCGGCCATTCCGTGGTGTTCGGTGACGCGGCACGGCTGCAGGCGCTCATGGCCGCCGGCCTGCACCGCGCCAGCGCGGTGGTCATCACCTACATCGAGACCGCCAGCGCGCTCAAAGTCCTGCATCACGCGCACGAACACGCACCGCAGGTGCCGGTGGTGGTGCGCACCATCGATGATGTCGACGACGGCAAGCTGCGCGCCGCCGGCGCGACCGAGGTGGTGCCCGAAGCGATCGAGGCCAGCCTGATGCTGGCCAGCCACGCGCTGGCGCTGGTGGGCGTGCCCATGCGGCGCGTGATCCGGGTGGTGCAGGACCAGCGCGACGCCCGCTACAGCCTGCTCAAGGGCTACTTCCACGGCGCCGATGACGGCAGTGCGGAGGAAGCCGAACACGAACGGCTGTCGACGGTGACGATTCCGCCGGGCGGGCGCAAGGTGGGTCGAACGCTGGGCAGTGTGGCGCTGGAGGCCATGGGCGTGCGCGTGGCCAGCCTGCGTCGCGCCGGAGGCCAGAACACGCCGTTTGACGACACCACCGTGCTCGATGGCGGCGACACCCTGGTGCTCAGCGGCAAGGCACCCGCGCTCGCCCTGGCCGAGGAAAAGCTCCTCTCCGGCAAGGCCTAAGGCGGCCGACCGCAAAAGTCCTTATTACCGTAATGTTTTTGTGACCATACGGTTTCGCTTGCAACCGGTCGGTCTTTAATGCGGTCTTTGCACCCACCCCACTGGAGACCGAAATGTTGGATCGACGCGCCTTTCTGGGCGCCGGCATCGCCGGCACCGCTGCCTTGACCTTCTCGTCCGTGTGGTCGCAACAGGCGACCCCGAACTTCGGTCCGCCGACGCTGCCGGCCACCGGCGTCAAGCGCATGAAGCTGGGTGCCATGGAAGTGATCGCGCTCAACGATGGCGCGCTGCGCCGCCCGTTGGGCGAGGAGTTCGTGCGCAACGTGCCGCTGGAGCAGGTCAAGTCGCTGCTGGCCTCTCAGAACCTGCCCACCGACTACGTCGACATCCCGTTCACGCCGTTTCTGGTGGTGACGCCGGCCGGCCGCTTCCTGCTGGACACCGGCTTTGCCGACAACGGACCGCCGACCACCGGCAAGCTCGCAGCGCAGCTGGCCGCCGCCGGCTTCAAGCCCGAAGACGTCGACCACGTGGTCATCAGTCACTACCACGGCGACCACATCAACGGTCTGCGCAAGAAGGACGGTTCGCTGGCCTTTCCCAAGGCCAAGGTGCACGTGCCGGCGCCGGAACACGCCTTCTGGTTCGACGACGCGAAGATGAACGCGGCGCCCCCGGCCGCCAAAGGCGCCTTCGAGAACGCTCGCAAAGTCATCGGCAGCCTGCCGGCCGACATCCTGGTGAAGTACGAGCCCG
Source organism: Hydrogenophaga sp. H7 (assembly GCF_002025745.1). NCBI lineage: Bacteria > Pseudomonadati > Pseudomonadota > Betaproteobacteria > Burkholderiales > Comamonadaceae > Hydrogenophaga > Hydrogenophaga sp. H7. Next base: position 11,732 of record NZ_MCIC01000016.1, read on the forward strand.
GCCAGGAACTCGCGCCCGGTATCAAGGCCGAGGCGGCGTTCGGTCACACGCCCGGCATGAGCATGGTGTCGGTGCAGTCCGAAGGCCAGAAGTTCATGTACGTGGCCGACCTGACCAACGTGCCCTCGCTGTTCGCGCGCAGCCCCGACTGGGCGGTGCAGTTCGACATGGACGCCGAACTGGCCCGCCAGACCCGCCGCCGCGTGTTCGACATGCTGGTCAAGGACAAGGTGACGGCAGGCGGCTACCACTTCCCGTTCCCGGCGTTGGGCACCATCGAGACCGCGGGCAGCGGCTACCAGTTCAAACCCGTCGCCTGAGCGCGGCGGCGGTGTCTTCATAATGGCTTCCATGGACACCACCGCCTTTCTCAAGAGCCACATCCGCACCGTGCCCGACTGGCCCGCGCCGGGCGTGCAGTTCCGTGACATCACGCCGCTGCTGCAGGACCCGCGGGTCTTCCGGGTGCTGATCGACACCTTCGTGCACCGCTACATGGAGCCGTCGCTGCGGCCCTCCGTGGTGGCGGGGCTTGATGCCCGCGGCTTCATCATCGGTTCGGTGCTGGCCTACGAGCTGGGTGTCGGCTTCGTGCCGATCCGCAAGAAGGGCAAGCTGCCCTTCACCACGGTGGAGGAGACCTACGAGCTGGAATACGGCAGCGCCACGGTCGAACTGCACACCGACGCGGTGAAGTCCGGCGACCGTGTGCTGCTGATCGACGACCTGATCGCCACCGGCGGCACCATGATGGCTGGTCGCCGCCTGCTGGAGAAGCTGGGGGCCGAGGTGATCGAAGGGGCGGCCATCGTGGACCTGCCGGAACTCGGCGGTTCACGCAAACTGCTCGACTCCGGCCTGCCCCTCTTCACGCTGGTGCATTTCGAGGGTCATTGAGCGCGGCCCGCCAGGCCGGTCAGAGCCTGCCGTATTGGGTTTCGCTCAGTCCGGCAAAATCGCTGTGGACTTCCGGCGGTTGCTCCATCTGGGCCACGGCCGGAGCCTCCATGCGGTGTGCAGGCAACGCCGGGGTCTCCAGGGCCGAGCGGAATGCCGCCACCTGTTCGGGGGCCAGCGGGCGCGCAGAACCGGATGCCGCCGCGCCCTCGCGCCGGGTCTGCGCCGCCACCGAGGCCTTGAGCGCCACGCCCCGCAGATCGTGCACCGGCTGGCGGCGCCAGTACACCGCCTGCACCTGCATGGAATGGCGCGAGCGGGCGCTGCCCTGGATCCAGCGCTCAATCTCCAGCAGGTACTCGTCGGGCATCACGTCGGCTGGCAGCGTAAGGTTGATCAGCACCAGGAAGCCGTCGCCCGTGGAGTCCAGTGCCAGCACTTTGAACTCGTAGCTGGTGGACAGCACGCCCGCGCGGATCAGGGACTCGCGCACGACCGAAAACAGCTGCTCGCGGCGCAGGATGCGCCGTCCCCGCCGCGGGGAGATCAGGGGCAATGTGGTCTGGCCGAAGGAGCGACGGGGCTTGCGCCCGCCAGTGGCTCCGGCGTCGGACTTTTTGGCTTGCAGCCAGCGTAGGAGGGACATGGGCGAAGTATGCCTTCAGGAACGTTGACTTGTGACGGCTGCAGCGGGACAGACTCTCAGCACCGGTCGCCGGAAGTCGTGCACCCGCATCAGGTGACGGCCACGCGCTTGGGCTTGTTGTACATGCGCCGGGCCAGCACTGCCGCCATGGCCACGGTCAGTTCCAGTGCAATGACAGGGAAGCGGGCGGACAGCTCGCGGAACCGCAACGGGGTCAGGCACCACAGCCGGCTGTGGCCACCGGCGTTCACCGTCGCGCTGCGGGGCAGGTGACTGAAGAACGCCCCTTCGCCCAGCACCGAACCCGCGCCGACCATGGCGATGCGCACACGGTCCTTGTCGTCTTCGTAATGCACGGTGAGGCTGCCGCTTTCGACAAAGTAGACCGTCCGGTCCTTGACGCCCTGCTCAATGAGAACCTGCCCCTGGCTGAGGGTCACCGGCTGCAGGTAATCGCCCAGCAACTGCCATTGCGCATCCGAAAGGTTCACCGGCACCGCATCCAGCGCGTTGCTGGTGCGCATGGCTTGCGCCAGCGCCAGCACGTCGAACCGCGGATCGGTGGGTACTCGGGCATTCATTCCTGCACCATACCGGTGGGAGCCATGGCCCCACAAGCCATGGTTACCGTTGCTTACGCTTTGGCTCCCGGTGGCGTCCTAAAGGAGGCCAGCGGTGGGCCTGTTAACGCCCCGTCACACTTTGGCGCCCGAGAACCAGCGCCGGAACACGCGGCCGGCCAGGCGGTAAGGCGCCATCAACCGCCACGACCGGCTGGCCAAGAGCTCGGCCATCCCTCGCTGGCTTTCGGCCAATGCAGCCTGCGACTGTGCAAGGGCCCGTTCCACCAGCCGGCAGTGGTCTTCCCGTTGCGACAGCTGAGCGTTCTTCCGCGCCAGGTCCGCCGCCAAGGCGACCTGCGACTGCAACCGCTCTTCCAGACGCCCGAGTGTGCGCGCGAGTCCCTGCACCTGGCGTCGCCAGACCTGGGCATCCTGCATCGGCCGGACCCCCGCCGGACACGGGCCCGCCCGCCCATCCTCCAGCGAAAGCCCGGGCAGCGACCGAAGATCAAAGAAGTCCAGCGGGACCATCTCGTTGGTGATCACCATCAGGTGCCCCGAGCGGTCCAGGTCCAGCCCCTTGGGCCCTCCCTCCTGTGGGTTGGAACGCCCCTGCAGAAAGGTGTCCTCGTCCAGCACCCGCAGCCGGCAGCCGTGCCGCTGCTCCCCCCGCCAACGACCATCGGGACAGGTGTAGATGTGTACGAACGGCGCACCAGCGTCGGCCACCAGGATGCGCCGCGAGTTCTCCACGAAACGCAGGCCGTGGGGATAGTCGACACCCAGCAGGCGGGCATCGGGCTCGGCATCCGGCCCGAGCGGCCGGCTGGTGTCGTACAGGCGCACGCAATGCTCGTTGTGGTTGCTGACAGCGATCCATCGTCCGTCGGGGCTGTGGGCCACCCCGTCGGGTATGTCCAGCCCCCGGGCCAGCAGAGGAGAACCCGCGAGAGCGCCTGGTCGGACACCGCCCAGATCCACCAGGTGCTGGGTCACCTGGTGCGTGTAGTTGTTGCAGACCAGCACATCCAGGCAACCGCACGCCATGGGGCGGGCGCTGACGGACCCCGGCGTCTCCACCAGCCCCGGATGGACTGTCTCAAGGCGCAGCAGCGGTTGAAGTTCACGGGGTGTCGCGCCCCCGGTGGGCGGTGGAATGTGGAACACCGGCACACCACCCTGGCGATTGGCCACCAGCAGGGTGTCGTCGCTGCTCCAGAACAGACCATGGGGGTAGGAAAACTCGCGCGAGACGAATGGCTGGGGACTGTGCAGGCGCACATGGGGGCCCTTTGCGCCCCAGTCGATGTCGATGCCCAGGACCAGCACACGATTGCTCAGGTGACCCGCAATGGCCAGCCGCCGGTTGTCAGGCGACAGGTGCACGTCCTCGGTGCGGCCCAGCTCGGCCAGGGCAGACGCCACACCGGGTCCGTGCACGACGGGCAGGCGCCCGGCCTCCAGCGTGGGCGCCGTGGTCGTCGCGTCGGTATCGAACTCGGAAGCACTCATCGCGGGCCTGTCCGGTGGGGTGGGTACAAGTGTGAGATTTTGTACCCAAGCCAGCGGCCCGCCGGTGCTCACTTCCCAATGCAGAACCTGGAAAAGATCTCGCCCAGCAGGTCGTCGGCGCTGAACTCGCCAGTGATCTCGCCCAGCGCCACCTGCGCCAGCCGCAGCTCTTCGGCCAGCAGGTCCAGGTGCTCGGCCTGCGCCGCCAGGTGCTCGTGCGCCAGCGCCAGGTGCTCGCCCACGCGGCGCAACGCCTGCAGGTGCCGCTCGCGGGCCATGAACAGGCCGTCGCCCGCGTGCTGCCAGCCGGCCAGATCGAGCAGGCGCTGGCGCAGCGCCTCCAGGCCTTCGCCCTGCTTGGCCGAGATGACCAGTTCGCCGACCGCCTCGGCGCGCGCCTTCAAGGGCATCGCGCCCGCGCTGCACTGGTCCCGCTTGTTCCACACCGGCAGTAGCGTCACACCCGCGGGCAAGTCGGCAGCGATGGCCGCGTCGGCCGCCTGGTAGTCGGCCTGGTCGGCGCGGCTGAGGTCGTGCAGAAACAGCACCGCATCGGCCTGTTCGATCTGGCCCCAGGCGCGCTGGATGCCGATCTGCTCCACCTCGTCCACGTCGGCGCCGTGGCGCAGGCCCGCGGTGTCGATCACGTGCAGCGGCACGCCTTCGATCTGGATGGTCTGCTGCACCAGGTCGCGCGTGGTGCCGGCAATGGGGGTCACGATGGCCAGCTCGGCCCCGGCCAGTGCATTGAGCAGCGAACTCTTGCCCGCGTTGGGCTGACCGGCGATCACCACCTTCAGGCCGTCGCGCAGCAGCGCACCCTGGCGCGCCTCGGCCAGCACCGCGTCCAGCCCGGCGCGCAGCCGGTGCAGTTGGCCGCTGGCGTCGGCCTTCTGCAGGAAATCGATTTCTTCCTCGGGAAAGTCCAGCGTCGCCTCGACCAGCATGCGCAGGTTCACCAGCGCGTCGCGCAGCGCGTGGATGCGCTCGGAGAACACACCCGCCAGCGACCGGCTGGCACTGCGCGCTGCAGCCTCGGTGCTGGCGTCGATCAGGTCGGCCACCGCCTCGGCCTGCGCCAGGTCCAGCTTGTCGTTCAGGAACGCGCGCTCGGTGAACTCGCCCGCTCGCGCCGGGCGCAGGCCGCGCAGCAGCGGCTGGCCATCGTCTCCCGGAGACTGCGCCACCTGCAGGCAGCGCGCCAGCAGCAGCTGCAGCACCACCGGCCCGCCGTGGCCCTGCAGTTCCAGCACGTCCTCGCCGGTGTACGAGTGCGGCCCCGGAAACCACAGTGCCAGCCCGTGGTCGATGGGCTGGCCGGCGGCGTCGGCAAACGGCAGATAGGTCGCCTCACGGGCTTTCAGCGAGCGCCCGAGCAGCGCCCGCACGAACGCTGCCAGCCCCTGGCCCGACACCCGCACGATGCCCACCGCCCCGCGACCGGGTGCGGTGGCGATGGCGGCGATGGGGTCACGGGACGCAGCGAGCATGGGCAAAAGGATAGGCGGAAAAACAATGGGCCTGCATCGCAGGCCCATCGGATGGTTCAACCCGTTGTTCAGCTCTTGAACAGGGTGATCGGATTGGTGATCTTCAGCGGCACGCCCATCTTGCTGTTGATGTACGCCTGCTGGGCGATGGTCAGCAGGTTGTTCGTGATCCAGTACAGCACCAGACCGGCCGGGAAGAAGAAGAACATGACCGAGAACATCAGCGGCATCAGCCACATCATCTTGGCCTGCAGCGGATCGGGCGGCAGCGGGTTCAGCGCGGTCTGCACGATCGTGGTCAGCGTCATCACGAACGGCAGCACGTAGAACGGGTCCTTGGTCGAGAGGTCGGTGATCCAGCCCATCCACGGCGCGTTGCGCATCTCCACCGACGACAGCAGCACCCAGTACAGCGCGATGAACACCGGAATCTGGATCAGGATGGGGAAACAACCACCCAGCGGGTTGACCTTCTCCTCCCGGTAGATCTTCATCATCTCCTGCTGCATCAGCTGCGGGTTGCCCTTCAGGCGCTCACGCATTTCCGTGATGCGCGGGTTGATGGCCTTCATCTTGGCCATCGAGCGGTATGCGCTGGCGTTGAGCCAGTAGAACGCCGCCTTGAGCAGCACCACCAGCAGCACGATCGCCCAGCCCCAGTTGCCCACGAAGCCGTGGATCTTCTCCAGCAGCCAGTACAGCGGCTTGGCAATGATGGTCAGCCAGCCGTAGTCCTTGACCAGCTCCAGACCGGGGGCCGTGGTCTCCAGCACCTTCTCCAGTTGCGGACCCACGAACAGACGCGCGTCGAGCTTCTGGCTCTGGCCGGGGGCGATGGCGGGCAAGGTGCTGATCGCGCCGATGGAGAACAGGTTGTTGTCGATTCGGCGGGCGAAGTTCTCGCGCGCCGCGCCCTCGGGCAGCAGCCAGGCGGAGGTGAAATAGTGCTGCACCATGGCCACGTAGCCGTCCGTGGCGCTCTTCTCGAAGGTGGCCTTGTTGTCGGTGATCTGGCCGAATTCGATCTTCTGGTACTTCTGGGCCGAGGTGTAGACCGCCGGACCGGTGAAGGTCGAATAGAACGGCGTCTCGCTGTCGGTCTTGTTGCCGTCTCGCACCAGCTGCACGTAGAGCTGCGGTGTCACCGGCGCGGCGCCGGTGTTGACCACCTCGTGCGCGACGTCGATGGTGTAGCTGCCACGCTTGAGCGTGTAGGTCTTGACCAGCTTGACGCCGCCGACGTCGGCCGACTCGAACTTCACCGCCAGCGTGTCCTGACCATCGGCCAGCGAGTTGGGTCCGGGCACCAGCGCCATCGGCGTCTTGTGCGTCGGGAAGCTGCCGCCGATCAGGCCGGTCTGCGCGATGTAGGTGTGCTGGTCGTTCTGGGCCAGCAGCTGGAACGGCTCGGAGCCCAGCTGCTTGCTGGCGTGCTTCAGCAGCGTCGCGCCGATCAGCGAACCGCCTTCGCTGTTGAAGGTCAGCTTGAACACATCGGTGGTCACCTCGTGGCGCACGGCCGCCGGAGCGGGCGCACCCGCATCGGGCGCCGCCGCTCCGGAAGCGGCGGAAGCACTGGCGGAGGTGGCGGCCGGCACGCTGGCATCGGCCGCCGGCGCCGCTTTCTGCTCAGCCGGCGCGGTCGCGGCCGACGACGGGAAGAACGTCGGTGCCTTGCCGTTGTGGATCTGCCACTTGTCCCAGATCAGGACCATCGAAAAACCAAAAACCACCCAGAGGATGGAACGGCGGATGTCGTTCATGAAGGGTTCTTCTTTTCTGAGGAAACAGGAATCAGGTGAGAGAACAGTGCGGGCGCCGCGTCGGGCACCGGGTCGCAACCGCCCTCGCACCAGGGACCACAGCGCCCGATGCGCCTGAGCATCAGATACCCACCGGCCAGAGCGCCGTGGCGCTGCAAGGCCCCCAGCGCGTAGACCGAGCAGGTAGGCTCGAAACGGCAACTGCCGCCCAGCCAGGGACTGAGCAACAGGCGGTAGCCCTTGACCAGTCCGATCAGGACCTGACGCGGCCAGTCGCGCATCATGCCGCAACCTCCGGCCGTGCGGCGATGCGGCCCAGCAACTGGGTCAGTTCGGCGCGCACCGCCCGTTTGAGCACATCGGAAGTGGCGCTCACGAACTGCTCGCGGCTGAACCCGCTGCGCAGCCGCACGACCAGCGCCGCCGGCGGCAACTGGCTCGCGGCCAGGCGGGTGGCCTCGTACACCTGGCGCCGGATGGCGTTGCGGGTGACCGCCCGCTTGGCCCAGCGCTTGGGCAGCACAACGCCAACCCAGGTGCCGGACACCGGAAACAGCAAACGCCCGTGCTCCGGGCCTGGCAGTGCCAACCGGTGCAGGGCGAAATGAGGGGTTTTGGCCACGATGGCACCCGCCATGGCAGCCTGGAACTGGGGCCGGGTCCGGATGCGCTGCATCAGACGACCGGAGTCACAGGCGCGCTGGAGAGCGTGGGCCCGGCCGACCAAGGACTGATCGATGCGGCAGGGCGGATCAGGCTCAGACGGCCAGACGCTTGCGGCCCTTGGCGCGGCGTGCGTTGATGACGGCGCGGCCACCGCGGGTCTTCATGCGCACGAGGAAACCGTGGGTACGGGCGCGCTTGATCTTCGAAGGCTGGTAGGTGCGTTTCATTGCCATGGCAGTGCGGCCCAGGCAAGGCCAGGGCGATTCAAGTTGGAGGGAAACCCGCAATTATCGCCGAGAAAGACCCAAAGCAGCAAGCGCTGCCGTCGCCAGGCTTGGTTGAGGGCTGATTTGCGACTCTTTGGGACGAACATGTAACAGTCGCCCGAGGGGTGTGGATAACTTTTCGGCGGGCCTACAATGCCGGTCCAGCCCCGAGCCGTTTGTCCACAAGAACAATCTTTCCTTCCCGTTTCATGATCGAGGGCCATTCCCCCCTTTCTGCTGCCAGCGACGCCTCGTCGCTCTGGCTGTCCTGCGTCGACCGTCTCGCCCAGGAAATCCCCGAGCAGCAGTTCAACACCTGGATCCGTCCGCTCTCGGCCACGGTCGCGCCCGACGGGTCGCGCGTCACCGTGGCGGTCGCCAACCGCTTCAAGATGGACTGGATCCGGGCGCAGTACGCGGCCCGGATCACCGCCTTGCTGGAGGGCATCCAGGGTGCTCCCGTGGTACTGGAGTTAGCGCTTGCTCCTCGCGAAGCCACCATCCGAAGCACTCCATCGTCGCGCACCGTGCAGGAACAGGTGCTGGCCGAGCTGCCCGATGTGGCGCCCGCCGAGCCCACCGCAGCCACCGGACCGCGCAGCCGCCTGAACCCGGCGCTGACCTTCGCCACGCTGGTTGAAGGCTCGGCCAACCGCATGGCGCGCGCCGCCGCGATGCACGTGGCCGGTAGCCTGGGCCAGCTCTACAACCCGCTGTTCATTTATGGCGGCGTCGGTCTGGGCAAGACCCACCTGGTGCACGCCATTGGCAACCAGCTGCTGGCCGACAAGCCGCAGGCCAAGGTTCTGTACATCCACGCCGAGCAGTTCGTCTCGGATGTGGTCAAGTCCTACCAGCGCAAGACGTTTGACGAGTTCAAGGAGCGTTACCACTCGCTCGATCTGCTGCTGATCGACGACGTGCAGTTCTTCGCCAACAAGGAACGCACGCAGGAAGAGTTCTTCAACGCGTTCGAGGCGCTGCTGGCCCGCAAGAGCCACATCGTGCTGACCAGCGACACCTATCCCAAGGGTCTGGCCGACATCCACGAGCGCCTGGTTTCTCGCTTCGATTCGGGCCTGACGGTGGCCATCGAACCGCCCGAACTGGAAATGCGCGTGGCGATCCTGATCAACAAGGCCGCGGCCGAGAATGCCGTGATGCCCGAGGAGGTCGCCTTCTTCGTCGCCAAGAACGTGCGTTCGAACGTGCGCGAACTCGAAGGCGCGCTGCGCAAGATCCTGGCCTACAGCCGCTTCAACCAGAAAGAGATATCGATCCAGCTGGCGCGCGACGCCCTGAAGGACCTGCTGTCGATCCAGAACCGCCAGATCTCGGTCGAGAACATCCAGAAGACGGTGGCCGACTACTACAAGATCAAGGTCGCGGACATGTACAGCAAGAAGCGCCCGGCCAGCATCGCCCGGCCGCGCCAGATCGCGATGTTCCTGGCCAAGGAGCTGACCCAGAAAAGCCTGCCCGAGATCGGCGAGCTGTTCGGCGGCCGGGACCACACGACGGTGCTGCACGCAGTGCGCAAGATCGCGGCCGAGCGCCAGACCAACACGGAGCTGAACCAGCAGCTGCACGTGCTGGAGCAGACCCTGAAAGGCTGACCGGGGGCACCCGGAGCGGTCTGTAAAAACAGGTGAAAATAGCTACGTTTTGGGTTTCGAGGGGGCTGAGAGGCATGCCCGAGGAGAGCGCCGCGACAGAGCGCCAGTCAACCAGTGACGAAAGAGTCTGACATGATCGTTTTGAAGTCTTCCCAGGCCCAGGTGCTGGCCGCGCTGCAGTCGGTCGCCGGCATCGTCGAGCGGCGTCACACGCTGCCCATCCTGGCCAACGTGCTGCTGCGCAAGACCGGAGGCCAGGTGCAGCTGACCACCAGCGACCTGGAAATCCAGATCCGCACCACGGCCGAACTGGGCGGCGACGACGGCAGCTTCGCCACCACGATCGGCGCGCGCAAGCTGATCGACATCCTGCGCACCATGCCGGCCGACCAGGCTGTGAGCCTGGAGCACACCGGTGGCAAGACCATTCTCAAGGGCGGCAAGAGCCGCTTCACGCTGCAGAGCATGCCGCCCGAAGACTTCCCACTGGTGCAGGAGTCGGCCAGCTTCGGCCCCGTGTTCTCGGTGCCGCAAAAGACGCTCAAGAGCCTGCTGGGCCAGGTGTCGTTTGCGATGGCGGTGCACGACATCCGCTACTACCTCAACGGCATCCTGTTCGTGGCCGAGGGTACGAAGCTCTCGCTGGTCGCCACCGATGGCCACCGCCTCGCGTTTGCCAGTGCCGAGCTGGACGTGGAAGTGCCCAAGCAGGAAGTGATCCTGCCGCGCAAGACCGTGCTGGAGCTGCAGCGCCTGCTGTCCGACAAGGAAGGCGCGATCGAGATGCAGTTCGCGGCCAACCAGGCCAAGTTCAGCTTCGACGGCATGGAGTTCGTCACCAAGCTGGTCGAGGGCAAGTTCCCCGACTACAACCGCGTCATCCCCAAGAACCACAAGAACATCGTCACGCTGGGCCGCCAGCCGCTGCTGGCCAGCCTGCAACGCACCGCCATCATGACCAGCGAGAAGTTCAAGGGCGTGCGCCTGAACGTCGAGCCGGGCACGCTGCGCGTGGCGTCCAGCAACGCCGAACAGGAAGAGGCGGTCGACGAGCTCGACATCGACTACGGCGGCGACGCCATCGAAATCGGCTTCAACGTCACCTACCTGATCGATGCGCTGCAGAACATGGGCCAGGAAATGGTCCGCATCGAACTGCAGGACGGCAACAGCTCCGCGCTGATCACCAACCCCGAAGACAACGCGTTCAAGTACGTGGTCATGCCCATGCGGATCTGATCCGCAACACCCGCAGCCAACTTGCATGCCAACCCGCTGATCAGCGGGTTTGGCGTTTCTAGAAGTCAGAGAAATTCACCATGTCCGAAGCCAACAAGCCCGCCGATTCCGGAAAAGACGCCGTTCACACCGGTGAAGCAGGCGCCGACAGCTCCAATTTCCAGCCCAAGATCGACGCGAACCAGGCCGGCGCCAGTGAAGGCTATGGCGAGGGGGCGATCCAGATCCTGGAAGGCCTGGAGGCCGTTCGCAAGCGCCCGGGCATGTACATCGGCGACACCTCCGACGGCACCGGCCTGCACCACCTCGTCTTCGAAGTGGTGGACAACTCCATCGACGAAGCCCTGGCCGGCCACTGCGACGACATCGTCGTCACCATCCACACCGACAACTCGATCAGCGTGACCGACAACGGCCGCGGCATCCCGACCGGTGTGAAGATGGACGACAAGCACGAGCCCAGGCGCTCGGCCGCCGAAATCGCGCTGACCGAGCTGCACGCGGGCGGCAAGTTCAACCAGAACAGCTACAAGGTCTCGGGCGGCCTGCACGGCGTGGGCGTGTCCTGCGTGAACGCGCTGTCCGTGTGGCTGCGCCTGACGGTGCGCCGCGAAGGCCAGGTGCACCAGATCGAGTTCGCGCGCGGCTTCGTGCAGAACCGCCTCGTCGAGCAGCGCGACGGCGTCGAGATCTCGCCGATGAAGGTGATCGGCGCGACCGAGAAGCGCGGCACCGAGGTGCACTTCCTGCCCGATACCGAGATCTTCAAAGAGAACAACGACTTCCACTACGAGATCCTGGCCAAGCGCCTGCGCGAACTCTCGTTCCTGAACAACGGCGTGCGCATCCGCCTCAAGGACGAACGCAGCGGCAAGGAAGACGACTTCTCCGGCGCCGGTGGCGTCAAGGGCTTTGTGGAGTTCATCAACAAGGGCAAGCAGGTCCTGCACCCCAACTGCTTCCACGCCATCGGCGACCGGCAAAGCGACCAGGGCACCAACATCGGTGTCGAGGTGGCCATGCAGTGGAACAGCGGCTACAACGAGCAGGTGCTCTGCTTCACCAACAACATCCCGCAGCGCGACGGCGGCACCCACCTCACCGGCCTGCGCGCCGCGATGACCCGTGTCATCAACAAGTACATCGAAGAGAACGACCTGGCCAAGAAGGCCAAGGTGGAAGTGACGGGCGACGACATGCGCGAAGGCCTGTGCTGCGTGCTGTCGGTCAAGGTGCCCGAGCCCAAGTTCTCCAGCCAGACCAAGGACAAGCTGGTATCCAGCGAGGTGCGCGGCCCGGTGGAAGACGTGGTGGCCCGCCTGCTGACCGACTACCTGCAGGAAAAGCCCAACGACGCCAAGATCATCTGCGGCAAGATCGTCGAAGCCGCCAAGGCCCGCGAAGCCGCCCGCAAGGCGCGCGAAATGACACGCCGCAAGGGCGTGCTCGACGGCATGGGCCTGCCCGGCAAGCTGGCCGACTGCCAGGAGAAAGACCCCGCCCTGTGCGAGATCTACATCGTCGAGGGCGACTCCGCCGGTGGCTCCGCCAAGCAGGGCCGCGACCGCAAGTTCCAGGCGATCCTGCCGCTGCGCGGCAAGATCCTGAACGTGGAGAAGGCGCGCTACGAGAAGCTGCTGAGCTCCAACGAAATCCTGACCCTCATCACCGCGCTGGGCACCGGCATCGGCAAGGCAGGCGGCGAGGGGTCGGGCGGTGAAGGCAAGGACGACTTCGACGTCGCCAAGCTGCGCTACCACCGCATCATCATCATGACCGACGCCGACGTCGACGGCGCCCACATCCGCACCCTGCTGCTGACCTTCTTCTACCGCCAGATGCCCGAACTGGTCGAACGCGGCCACATCTACATCGCGCAACCGCCGCTGTACAAGGTGAAGAACGGCAAGGAAGAGCTGTACCTGAAGGACGCACCCGCGCTGGACCAGTACCTGCTGCGCATCGCCCTGAACGGCGCCAAGGTGCAGACCGGTGGCGCCGCCAACACCGTGCTCGAAGGCGACACGCTGGCCGAGCTGGCGCGCAAGCACCAGGCGGCCGAGCGCGTGATCGAGCGTCTCTCCAACTTCATGGACGCCGAAGCCCTGCGCGCCATCGCCGACGGCGTGAGCGTCAAGCTCGACACCGTGGAAGAGGCCGAAGCCAGCGCCGTCGCCATGCAGGCCAAGCTGGCCGAGCTGAGCACCACCGGCGTGCCGCCCGAAGTGGCCGGCGAATTCGATGCGCGCAGCGACAAACCCATCCTGCGCATCAGCCGCCGCCACCACGGCAACGTCAAGAGCAGCATCCTCACGCAGGACTTCGTGCACGGCGCCGACTACGCCGCCCTGGCCACCGCGGCCGACACCTTCCGCGGCCTGCTGGGCGAAGGTGCCAAGGCGCAGCGCGGCGAAGGCGACAAGCAGAAGGAAGAACGTGTGAGCGACTTCCGCCAGGCCATGCAATGGCTGATCAGCGAAGCCGAACGCACCACCAGCCGCCAGCGCTACAAAGGCCTGGGCGAAATGAACCCCGAGCAGCTGTGGGAAACCACCATGGACCCGCAGGTGCGCCGCCTGCTGCGCGTGCAGATCGACGACGCGATCGAGGCCGACCGCGTGTTCACCATGTTGATGGGGGATGAGGTGGAGCCGCGGCGGGATTTCATCGAAACCAACGCGCTCAGAGCCGGCAACATTGACGTTTAATGTCAGTGTAGAGAGACACATAAGCTGAGAAACCGAGGCCCATAAATTGAGAAATTTATGGGCCTCTTTGTTTCAGTTGTTTTTGCCTAGGCAAACCCTGTTCTCTGGTTCCTATCTCTGAGACTCGCTGGGATGGAAGCCGCGTCCCTGATTCCCACCATTTCAGGGACAGGCATTCTCACGGGCGAATGCGCAGCCAAATCGACTTCATCTGGAACGCCTTTTGGTCACGCGGAAACTGAATTGAAGATACTGCCCCATCCGAATGCTGACGGTGAAGGAGGGGGCGGGAGAAGACCACTTCTCATGGCTCGAGTGTCCTTGGAGATGGTGGTCGCGGACTACCGCAGACCATGAAGGTGTCCCCTGCGACGTGTTTCGTTGAAGCCGTGCGGCAGGTGCGGTGGAAAAGCAATGGGTTCATCACATCTGCAGACCTCGCAGCTAACCAGAACTTTGAGCTAGTGGCAGCATTGAAGGCGAAGTAAGCGAGTACCCACCGCGCCGCGGGTTTCCATGCGCGCCGGGCTCACCTGGATACGCACACCTCTTGAAAATCAGGGGCGGGTCAGACTGCCCACGCAATTCGTGCGGTCAGTTGGTTGCTAAGGCTGCAACCCTGTCCAAGGTGCAATGCGCTGCCAAACGAGTTCTGCGAGCTCCCTGCCTCTTGCGTTGACCGCCTCTAGGTTCCAGTCACCCTTAACGTTACCGATGGCATGGACATGAGGCAAGTATTGGCCCGCGTACAGGTTTCCGGCCACCTCTGTGACGTCGATGCCCGAATCGGCCATCGTCTTGAGGATGGTCTTTGCTTCGTCCTCGGTCTTAGCTGACAGTGCAGCAAAAAGTGAGCGCTTTTGGTCCCAAGGACGGTCGCTAAGCGATGAGTTGCAGCGTGTAGGGACCAGAGTCAAATTGCCCAAGCGCTCGAACTCTTCGTCTTGATACAGGTCCTGGGACCAGCCTTTGGCTTTAGAACGCGGAGCAATGTGCTCGATAGAGGCGAACTGCTCACCAACCCAAGCATCAAGAGTGAGCGTCGGGTTGCTTCCGGCCTTGCCGCGGGTGAGGTGCCCATCCGGGCCCTCCACGACATCGTGGAATGCCAGTAGCAATACGAATCTTGCCAAGGTCGTGTTGACTTCCCACAGCGGCTGCGCGACCGTCTTCTCAATCCACTCCGCTTTCCCGGCAATGTTGGCACCGTGCTTCTTACTCTTGCGGTCTGCCTGCAGACGGGACGCTAACGCTGCCTGCAAGGCCTGGACGGTTGGCAGCGGTCCGTCCCCACGCTTGCCTCGCGCAAGCGCAGGCACGTCGTGTTCGACCGAACCTTCACCCATCAAAGACCGGTAGACCTCGTCGATGCGGTCCGTGGTGCTGCGCGACGCGCGCCAGAGAACAGTGAATGCTGTGACTGCCTGCACCACCTCACAAAAGGTGTTGAGCGCCTTCCTTCGGTCGGTGGCGTCCTTCTGGAGGCCGACGTCGGCTGCGTACTGAGCAAGGAGGGGCGCCGTAATGGTGTGTCCGAAATCCACCAGGAAGCGCAAGCACAACGCCGCCGGCTCAGGAAGCTGCAGGCCGTCCACCTTAGGCTTGTCTGAGCCATTAACCCAGACGGTGTCGAAAAAACGTGAAAGCTCTGCGAGGTGGCGTATGAACTCTTGCTGTTGCTTGCGGTCGCTGTATGAATCAAATGCTTCACGCATAAAGCGCCGCTGGTCCGCCAGGTTCTTCGAGCGCTTCTCTCCCAACTCGGCCAAAGCGAAAGCAACCAGCAGGTCGGCGGACCTCTTTTGACGCTCATCAGCGCGATTGACCTTGCGTATGTAGTCTCCGGCAATCTCAAGTTGCTTCTTTTCCTCTGACGAGTTGTACTTCGTCATGCCGACAGACTGGACAACCTTTGGGACAAAGGTTTCGAGGGCAGTTAGCGGTTGGCCTGTGGTGTTCAAGGCCTCAAAGACGTCGAACGCAAAGTCTTCAGTGGTCGCGGTGACGACCACTAAGGTAATGCGCTCCAGTGCAAACTTCGCAAAGAAGAGCAGTGAAACCAGGTTGGTCGAGGCTTCCCACCATTTTCTCGAACGGGACTCTTCCGCACTGAGCTTCTCGCCTGCATTCGCAGCGGCTTGAGCAAGCAGGAACTGAGGAGAGAGAACAAACTCCAACGCCGCCTTCATCGAATCCGGGAACTCCTCTCCGAAGAGGGTGTCTTGTTTGTCGTCGTCTTGAACGATGCCAAGCAGTTCCGGAAACTCATCATCGCCTGGAAGGTTGCGCAACTTGTCGCGCATCACCTTCAGCATCTTCATGAAGTGCTTTCGCTGCCCCTCGTTCGCGGCCCCGTCCGCCGTCTCTTTCAGGGCGTTGGGGAACTTGGCCCAATTGGGTTCCTGTTGTTCTCGGAACCGGACATACTCGAACAGTAGCCAGGAGATAGGCGAGTTGTATGTCGCTTTGTCCGCCTCATAGGACCAAGTGTCCACGAAGGCGCGAATCATCTTAGGGAAATGCCGGAACTCGCCCTCGCCATTATTCTGTCGCTCGGACAACATCTGCGAGAGCAGGCCACGCATGTCGTTCACACGTGTTTCCAGCCACTGGCGGGCGTCGTCGCTGTCCTTAGCCTTGCCTTTCTTGAGCTCTGCCCACTGGACCTCAATTTCGAGAAGTAGGGCCAAGCACAGCATCAGCAAGGTCGTCAGGCGCTGCTGGCCGTCGATGACTGACATGACCTGCGTGTAGACCTGGTTCTTGACCAAGGGGCTGATGGTCGACTTCTTGGAGTCGTTCATCGCGATGATGGTCCCGATGAACGTGATGGACTCATCGGGGCGCTTGAGCAGCGCGTTCAGTCCCTGAATGGTGTCGTCGATGAGGCGCTCGACGTTCGTCTTGTCCCAGGCGTAATCGCGCTGGTAGGGCGGGATATATAGCCCGCGACCATTCTTCGACACAAAGTCGTAGAGACCTTCCGACTCAGCGTCGAATATTTTTTGTCCAGGACTCGGCACTCAATTTTCTCCTGATGTTCGAGTTACTTGTGGCACACGAGGCAGGCGCCGCCACCCTCGTCCTCAAGGTACAGGTCGTCGATGTCAATCGGCTCAATGGGGATGACGCGCAATGGGTTCGGTTTGCGGCGTGCAAGTTCGCGTTGCTTGCGGACCTCAAAGTCCGCCAAGATTTCAGCCACCCGCTCCGGCTTTTCCAGTTCAGTCAAAGGTTCGCCCTGGCTCCAGGTAAACGGCGAGCCGTGCTCAAGCGCGTTCTTCTCATACGCCTTTGCGTCCTCAAATGCGTCCGGATGGTTCTCCTTTAGCCTAACCCACTCGACTTTCTGCTGAAAGAAGCAAAACGTGCATCCGCTCCGTGAGCGCCAGTTGTAGTACTTTGGAAGCCCAAGGCCTGAACCTTCAAGGAGCTCAAAAACACCCGCCTTGTCGATGCCGTGTTCTCGGAACGGCATGCGAACAATCAAGTTCTCATGCTGAGCGACCATGCCTTCCCGGTGCTCTTCGTCTGCACGGATAGCGACATAGCTGTACACCTTGTCTCCTGCATCGAGGGACGGCTTAACCCACTGCTTGAAGGGCTCCAACTTCAACTTGCGGGTGCACCAGCGAGTCTTCGGTGAAGGTAGGTAGCTGTTGTAGGTGCGAAGCCAGAAGTCGAAGTCTCGATGCGGGTTTAGGTAGTGAATCTTGCGACCGACGAAACCCTCAAGCTGGCCGAGAAAGGCGTAGACCTCAGGCAGCTCTTTGCCGGTGTCGGTGAAGAAGAACTCGAGCGGGATTTCCGGGTGGTGCAGACTCATATACACGGCAAGCGCTGCGCTGTCCTTCCCGCCCGACAGACCAAGTACGTGTCGTTCAGCCATTCTTTTCTCCCTTGCTCTGTTGCTTAACCATCATGGCGCCTGCCTCGGCGAGCGCGGCCAAGATGACCTCTTTGCGTTCGCCTTGCGCATAAGCCAGGAACTGCTTCACAAGCCGGTCCACTGCGGGGGTGTCCGCATCTGAGATGTCGACATAGCCGGTAGCGTCCTGACCGTGACTCGCACCGAAGACCACGCCAATCACTCGGCGCGTCGATGGCCGCCCGCGGAGAGGGGCCATCGACTCCGCCTTGCGGAAGTCAACCGACCAGTCGGCCAACTTGGCCATTGCCGCATCGACGTCTCGGTCGACCCAAACAGCCTGCGGCTTGTCGACAGCGAGGCTGATAAGGGCTTCTATGGTTTCGGCAGACTGGTCATAGGTCTCCAATCGAGTGGCAAACGCATCAAGCTTGAAGTCACCTGTCAGGCCCTTCACGGTAGCAGCGCGTTTGCGCAGCTCAGCTTCTGGCCGGCTCCCGTGGTCAAGGGCTTCCAAAACGTGGGCGCGAACACCCGCCAGCATGTGCTGATAGGCGCCAGACAGTTCGTCTGTGACCTCTTGAACACGAGTGTTCAATATGGTCGGGTCTTGGGCTTCAAGGAGTGTAGGCAGGTCTGAAAATAGAACACGCAGTGGGTCGCTAGCCTTGAGCAACATAGTGCGTACTTGCTGTGCTCGGGGGGAGACAGCTGACGTCCGCTTGGTCCAGCCAGGCAGACCAACGACAAGACCCACAAGTCCGCGTGCGACATCCAGCGGTGCTGCCCCAACGTCGGCGCTGGCCCGCTCGGACACGGTCTTCGCCAAGGCGTTGACCAGTTTGGTTTTGTCCTTGGACGCCTCGACGTGCTGGAAGCGAATTCGGCTCGGGTCGAGCGTCCACTCATCGACGACAGCGTCGGTGACATCCGGGGTGAACGTACCGTTCACGTACAGTGCCAACGACGAGCGGTTGGCCAGGAATATCGCCAGCGAAAGCACAGGCATCACCCCGGCGCGCAATCCGAAGGGAGGGCGTGCCCAGGCGACGTAAAGCTCCTTCAAGGTCAGCGACTTGCCTTCGGAAAGCAGGTCGCTCGTGGTGCGCCACCACAACGCCTCGAAGGACTTTCCGCGGGTGTTGAAGTTTGGGTCACCGAAACCCCAGCCTTCATCCCCCCGTGGACGGTGAAGGCCAGGGTCATTGAGGATGGTGAAGTAAAGACCCGCGTCTGCAGGGAAGCCTTCGTAGCCAAGCTTCGGCAGGTGCCCGTGGGTCACCATCCGATTCATGAGGTCCTTGCGCGCCTTGTTGGAATTGCTCGACGGCTCTTCGCGGTTGATGAGTTCGCTGAAGATGAAAGGCGCCTTGTCGTAGACCTCCTCTGCGAGGTCTGAAGCAATCACGGACAAAACAACCGAGCCCTTTGTCTCCAGCGCCGTGCCGTGGCTATACCACTTGGACAACTCGAAAGCATCAGCAAGCTCCTCTTCGAGAGAGGAACGCACAGCCTCAATACGCCCAACGATTTCTCGACGTGCAACAGAGTCGCCATGCAGCTCGGGCCGCGTCTTCATGACGCGTTCCGCCGCCGCCAACTCAAGGCTCAAATCAATGATTCGCTCTGCGTTCTTGGGTGTGCCCAGCAACAGCGTTTCGAACTCTGTGGCCATGCTCGCATGCCGCACCCTGTGCTCAGCGGAACGTACCGACTGCCCAGGCGGCGGCAGGCACAGAACGAATGCGCCAGCACTGGCACCCTTGAACTCAAAGGACTCGACGACCTTCTCGATGTCCTCCAAGCGAGCAATGCCGCGTGTGAACCACCGCATCGTTCCGGTCTTCTGGTAGTGCCGCTTCGCCAAAACCGGCTGCAGGTCGCTGAGGGTGGAGATGCGCTCCAAGTCAGGCTCGCCAATCTCGCCTCGGGCCAGGTTAATGGCCCCTTCGATGTCGAAGTCCGAGCCTGCGAAGATGCCCCAAGCACCAAGATGCTTGCGCTCGATTAGGACTTTCCAGTCAGATAGCTCCTCAAGGGCCTTGCGAATCTGCGCCTCATCCACGCTCGGAGTAGACACTGCGAGAACAGACTCTTCCGCCACCAGGCCAGACCCATTGCGGAACATCTCAATCAGGGCGATGGTCTTGGTCAGCTTGACATGGACGTCAGTGCCTTTGGCTTCAGCCCGCTCAACAGCATCCGTGCACTGAGCCCAGCGATGCCCATCCGGTGACGCGGCGATGGCGGGCTCCAGATTAGCGCGAAGATAGTCCCAGTAGGCGGCCGGGCCGTACATGCGGAACCAGTCGGCCTCATATCCGTCCAGGAACTCCACGAAGCCCAGGGGCTCTCTCGACGCAAGAAAACCGAAGGTGCTGCGCTCGTTCTGACCAAACCTGCGCCGCGAGATGGGACCCAGCAAAGCGGCTGTAACGGGGTGCAAGGGCCAGCACGCCTTGAGAGAGTCCGCCAGGGTCGCCGGAGTACCCGGGCGCCGAGTACGAATCGCGTCGGCGATTCTTTCCGCGAGCTTTGCTGCATCGGCCAAAGGCGGAGGGTTCTCGACCGTGATGGCCTTGCCGACCAACTCGATAACTTCGTCAGCTGCCGCAACGAGTGGGATGTCTACGAACCGTCCTTGGACCTTGGCCCACTCATCGCGGGACTGGCGACCCAGGCGTGAAGCGTAAGCCTCGAAGGTCTGATGAAGGATGCCGACTATGACGAGCTTGCCTCGGCAGCGACTAGCGGCTTCCGCCAGCTCTTGGAAGAAGTAGATGTCGCCACCTTCCTGAGCCGAAGCCTCCAAGAACTTGCCCAGTTCATCAACGACGACAAGCACACCCTGTGGGTGCCGTTCGGCCGCTTCCACCAGCTCGCCGACCACATCAGGTTGCTTCTTGCGACTGGGAGCAAGCCC
This sequence comes from Hydrogenophaga sp. H7, assembly GCF_002025745.1. Classification (NCBI taxonomy): domain Bacteria; kingdom Pseudomonadati; phylum Pseudomonadota; class Betaproteobacteria; order Burkholderiales; family Comamonadaceae; genus Hydrogenophaga; species Hydrogenophaga sp. H7. The sequence continues at coordinate 31,889 of NZ_MCIC01000016.1, forward strand.
GCGAGCCTTGGCCAAAGCTGCGCTGAGCTCTTGAGTGACCTCTGCCCGCTTGCCAACCACAGGCACGACGAGCCAGCCATCTCCTTTAGCCTCAAACGCCTTGTGGACAGGACTTTCGTCAGGAAAGCCAAGAAGCTGCTTTGCTTTGGTGCGAACCTTTGTCTGTGCACCAACGAGCGAGCACAGTATCAGCGCCAGCGACGATTTGCCCCCACCGTAGGGTCCCGTCCAGGTGAAAGCGCGTTGACGAGTTTCCGTTATCTGCCGAGCCATACTCTCCAAAAGAGAGCTTGCAGTGCCCTGGCAGATATAGCCCGAAAGGGCATCCTCGCGCCCGAAGTCAGTGTCAATGCGAACTGAGCGAAGAAACTGACGCGAGATGGTGACAACGTCAGAGAGCATCCGCCGTTCGGCGCCGGCAGGTCGAGACTGCTTACGCATAGGCACTTTCGAGAAGTTTGTACTTGTAGTCGGCAAGGCTCTTAAGTGCCATATCCTTGCGAGTCACCTGTCGAATGCCCGCTTGTTCAGTCCATTGAATCTCCCCGCGAGTTAGGTCCTCAAGAGCCATCAGTCGGTCAGCGACCGCGTTTTCATCGAGCTTGAAGACTCGGCCAGGTGAGCCGTAGTCGTGGGCAACACGGTCAAAGGCCATCACGGCACCTGCGTGGGGCATCCGCTCCCAGTAGTCGAGCAGGGCATAGGCAAAGACGCCGTCCGGCAGAGACCGCTTCAAACCGCGGCGGAACTCGAATGAGCCCTTTGCGTTTTGCTGAATCAAGCCAAGCTCGCCGAGCAATGGCTCACTCATCTCTTCAGGAGAGTCTCCTCCTAGCCTAGGCACGTAACTGCGGATGCAGCACTCAACATCTCGCTTGAGCGTCGCCATTGAAATTCTCAGTTTGTGCTCGATGACCAAGCCAGACAGAGAACTCACAATAAACTCGCGGTCGAAGACCTGCTGCACAACGTGATTGAAGAGAAACCACCACGTCGTTGTCTTTTCGTGCGTACTCGCCACTTGCCAATGCATCAACCAAGTGGTCGCGGGGTGTTCGCAGTACTCGTCTAGACCGTTCTTTTGATTGAATAGTAGGGAGCCAAGACGCGTGGGAACGTAGCCGCCTTCGTCTTCGATAATGCCGCAGGCGGTCGCCCAAAAGCGAATCGACATGGCCATGTTCTTGCCGACGCCGAACCGCACGATGGCTTCTTCGTCGGCGAAGACGGTCCGAGGCGCAGGCCCCTCGTACTGAGCAACCGCGTCATAAGCCTTGCGCAGCCAGAGCTGTCGCAACGGAAAAGTTTCGTGCCCCGAAAACTGCGGCGGGGCTTCGGAAGGTAGCTGAATCATTTGGCAAATAGTTTAACTGGATGACCTCGCCAGTCCGGTCAAGACAACCTCTCGCATCGTCACTAAGCCCCAAGACGTCTCTTTGAATAGAGTTTGTCTACTGCATAAGGAAACTTATTCGTATAAACGAATCGAAGGCCCTCGCCACCCTAGCACCCCGCCATCGATACTGTACAAAATATCAGTATGCCCTCAGGCGCGCCCGATGTGCAAGCCACAGCGGCGAAGCGGGTGTGAAAGCAACGAGGTCGCCAGCGGCCGTTACAGCTACTGACGGTGTTGGTTACCGCAACTGCCAGTGTTGACGGACCAAAAAACATCTTCTAAAGTAAGAACTGCTGACCGGGTTGCTTTGCCTTTTGGGGGCGGAGCGGCAGAAACAGGGCGGTATGAAGTTGAGTAAGGCGTGGCTGCACCCACTGGGGCGGTTGTGCACACAAAGGCGAACTATGACCATCTCTGATGTCGAGGCGCATTCTCGCGCCGTGTCATCCATCCAGGCACTTCTCTCGAAGCACAGTCCTGGCTCCTCCCCCTACCGCATCGCTGAACGCGCCCTCGATTTGGCGTTCACCAGCACATCCGCGCGTGGCGTGACCACAAAAGAGGAACTGCTGTCGGAGGCCGAGGACGTTATCGAGCGCCAGGTCCGAGCCAAGCTGCTTGTTGAGCCGGCCGCATGCCCGACCCCCACTGCTTCTTCTGAGCGTGAGCCCGTTCGCCGCCGCTACTTGGCCTGGCGCGGACCGTTGCGCCCGCGCGTTGCTGAAAAGTTTGTCCAGGCAGAGCTCTGGCTGACTACAGAAGAGTGCAGCGGAGGCGGCCATGTCCAAGTCTGCTGAGCTGGTTTTCGACGAGCCACGGCAGATGGCCTTTTTGGCCACAGCCTCCGTGGTGAGAACACTCGTGCCTCCGGGCTGGGCAGGCGTTTACATGCTTCTTCGCCAGGACGTGCCGTTCTACGTGGGCCGGTCAGACAACTGCGTTCAGACTCGCCTTGCCGGCCACCCGTTGCTGCCCTTGGCGACCCACGTGGCATGGGAGACCTGTTCGAGCCCTCTCCAAGCCTACCGGCTTGAGTCAGCGTGGTTTCACACCCTTCGCCTGACGGCTGAACTTACCAACCAGATTCACCCAGCCCGGCCGGCTGGGGCACCCAACAGTTGCCCCTTCTGCAGCACAGGGGACTGCCAGGCCTGGGCGCATTTGATGCGTCCCACCCTGGAAATCAGTGCTGTGCCCACGGTGACCGTTGACCCTACGGCGACGGTCGCAAAAACCTAAGGAACCGAGATGAACGCTACCGCAACCACCATGACCGCCCCTACCGACATTGCCATGATTCAGACGGGGCAGGCCTTGCTGTCACTCCGAGACTCCGGACACAGCCTGCCCACCGCGCTGGGCGAGGTCATCGACAACAGCATTGAGGCCAACGCCAACAACATCTCGGTCTTGCTTGAGCAAAGCGAAGAGCGCGGCAAAAAGCGCGTCCACCGCATCGCCATCCGTGACGACGGTGATGGCATGCCTGCTGACATCCTGCACCGGTACCTGGTGTTGGGCTACTCATCCCGCTACATGCGCTCGGACACCATCGGGAAGTACGGCGTCGGTGCAAAGCTGGCGGCGCTCAACTTCGGCCGCCGAATCGATGTCTGGAGCCGCAATCAGCCTGGCGCCGATTGGCTCCACGTTCACTTCGACTTGGATGAAGCGCTTGCCGAAGAGAGCTCTGGAAAGTCTGTGATGTTGAAGGCTCCCTCCCCAGCGGAGCCCCCTGCTGACCTGAAGCTGGACTTCCCCAAGGAGACCGGCACCGTGGTGCTGTGGTCCAACGTGGACCGTCTAGAGGAAGGCCGTGCCGCACGCGACTTCAATGAACTCCGGCAGGAACTTGAGAAGGAACTGTCGCGCATCTTCCGGCACTTCTTGGATGGCGGCATCAAGATTTCCATCAACGATTCGCCGCTCATCGCGCACGACCCGTTGATGCTGCTGGAGCGCACCTGGGCCGACACAGTCCTGAACAAGGAGAAGGAACACAAGCGAGACGACCTCAAGAAGGGAGTCTTGAGGCACTTCGGTGCGACAACCATCGGTGATGACATTGTTAAGGTGGGGCAGCACACGGCGCGCTTGCGCGTAACGCTTTACCCCAAGGAGGTCTTGCGCCGCCGTGGCTTGGGCGGTGACACGCTGGCCAAGTCCCTGCGCGTTCCGGAAAACGAAGGCGCGTTGAGCTTTGTGCGCAAGAACCGCGAGGTTGCCTATTCCAACGTGCCACGCATCTTGCCAGGTGGCGTGAAAGACACTGACCGATTCATTGGAATCGAAGTGTCCTTCGACCCTGAACTTGATGACTACTTTGGCATCCGCAACGTGAAGCGCGGCGTTGAGCCCCACGGTGAACTGCGAGACAAGCTGCGCGAACTGCTGCAGAAACACATTCCCACGGCGCGAAAGCTCATCGATGAAACCTGGGGTGAGGCGGCGCGTGAGCAACACGAAGCGTCGGGTGAGCACGGTGCCATCCTCGACGCCATCAAGGAAGTGGACGCGGTCATGCCCAAGCCGCGTGTCGAGCCCCAGCAGGATGCACCCTCGGCAGAAGCCGCGCTGAAAGAGCTGGCAGAGGACGCTGGCTTTACCAAGGCCGAAGAGCAGCAGAAGTACATCGAGGACAAAAAGAAGCTTCCTTTCGTCATCGAGTCTGTAAGCTTCCCCGGCAACATCTTCGTGAGCACCACACACGTGGCCGACCAGGTCATCATCCGCCTCAACACGCGCCACCCGTTCTACCGCGAGATGTGGGAGCCACTGAAGGCCATCTCGCAGCGAGACCCCGGCACGGTGTCTGGAGAAGAAGCCGTGAAGGCTGCTCGGCGCAGCGTCGAGGCCATGTCACTGCTGTTGGTTGCCTACGGGAAGGCCGAGTCCATGCACCCGAACCCCGTGGAGCAATACGGTGACCTCACGCAGTACTGGGGCCAGTTCCTGGGAACCTTGCTGAACAAGGTCAAAAACGTACTCTGATGACTCGTCAGCGCCTGGCCCGTCGATGTTTGAAGGGCCAGGCTGCCTTGAAGCTCTCTCGAATTCTGAGCAAATCAGAAGTAGAGGTTGGGGAACCGTTTGACGCGGTACGCGACCGGGGCGATTAAGTCAGTGCCGCCTCTGAACTCTAGAACGCGAGAGACCTTGAGTCTCACAAATCTTCTTCGTCTACTGCACCCAGGCAAGCCTTTGCATCTGCCAAGTGTGTCTGGGTGAAATAGATAGTGGTCTCTCGACCCCCCAACGCAATCTCGACTTCACAAGATACTGCAGTGGCGACTGCCTCGCTCATCGAATTCTTCTGAGCGTTTGCATACTGGTAAGCGGCCGCATGGTTAGGGCAAAGCGCCAAGTATGTTGCCCGATACCTCTTCTCTGCGTCCTCCATCAGCTCGACTGCTTCAAAGTAGTACGCCCCGTTTGCCAATTTGAAAGGCAACTCATCCTTACAGACCTGGCAAATCATCTGACCTTTGCTATTGGTGTACTGGTCTCTCAAGTAGGCTTTTGCCTCAACTTTGGCTTCGTTGACTCCAGTTTGAATCGAGCGTTCGCGAACCGTAGAAGCCTTCTGGGGCGTCGCTTGCAGGTCAGCGACGATACGGTCGTGGCGAAGCTCTGGGTTCCTCAGGGGTCGCTCTGGGAGTTCGATTGGCTCACTCAGGCGTTGCTTTGCTTCGCTAAGAATCCGCTCTTGCTCACTTTTCGGCAGCGCTTTGAATTCAAGTGCCCTGGTCAGCTCGTCTTCAGAGTCAAATCCGAGCTCTTTCCGATGCTCAGCGCGAACCGCTGTTTCGGCACTTCGCTGCTTCTCTTCCTTGCCAAACTCGACTGCCTCCATCCACTTGTAACCCGCATCCACTGTCAACCCTTTGGGAAGCTTTCGCGCGACAGCAAACCTAGGCTGCACAAAAGTTCCATCAGTCTGCGGTACCCAGGGTATCTCGCGCAGTGAGTAAACAAGTTGAGATAGCGACCTTCTCGGTCCACCTCGGTCGGTCAGCTGATACACGGCCTCCAGTACGTTTGGTCGAACAGATTCGCTCCGACACAACGCCTTCCAAACAAGCTGCACCGCAGGAATGGCCTTCGACTTCAGCAGGCGCTCTGCCTCTGGGGCGAGCGCAAAGTCTTGATTCACCACATTCCCCGCCCGTTCACCTGGAGCCTTCGACAGGACGGACCACCAGTTAGGATTGTTGCCACAATTGGCCAATACGGTGAGTCTGTCGAACACGTGTTGACAACCAAGAGCCACTGCGAACTTGACGATTCTTTCCACTGATATCCCGCAGGTGGAGTACCAGGCATCGAGGGGCCAGCGCTTGAGCTTTGGGTCAGTGGTCAACTCATACAGAAGGTGCAGTCCAGTGCGTGTAAATGGCTCATCCAAGAACACATTTCTCGCGGTGGCCCACTTTGTTGACAGCGAAGCAACCTTGAAGACCCTCGCGCCGGCAAACATCTCTTTCGAGTGTGGGTGGCCGTCGAAGAAGTCCAGCATCCTCGTGAGGTCAGCGAGATACTCTGTATCGGTAGGCGGGGTGCCGCTCTCCTTGTAGCGAGTACTCAACAGCAAGGACATGTCATCCGCTTCGTTCGGCTCGCGAACGCCAATCTGCTCAAGAAATGTTCGCGCATCTTGTTGCAGCGACTTCTTCCCCCACTGCTTAAACACGCGCTCGTCAACACGAGGGCGGGGGTCTGACTCGCTCCATGTCCCAGTCTGGAAGTAGGCTAACGAACCTGTGCCCCACTTCCCTGAGGCCAGGGGAACGAAATAGACCTCTCCCAAGTTGCCGAAGTCGTCCGTCTCCTCACAGTACTTGAGCAGATGAGCATAGAGCGTTTGCAACCACTCGAAAGGCTTGTTGGCAATCCAATCGAGGACGTCTTGGTTGAGCTCGCATAGGTCCCACGAATGGGTCGACTTTCTTGCTTTCGTCTCAAGAAAATCGATGAGGTCGGCGGTCTCCCATGCGCGAATACCAAGACTCGTCAAGAATCGGTCTTGGTTGGTGTTCTTCTGCGTTGCGCCAATGGCCCAATCCGGGCAGTCTTGGCGCGAGGTGACGAACGCTAGGTCTTCGGAAGAAAGAAGCGCCTTGAACGCGGCCTTGGCTTGGAGCAACCTGGTTGCTGGAGCGTGTCCGCCGCGATGTTTTGGCACCAACGCCGACGACTTCATTTCTTCCAGGATGGTGGTTCTGATGACCTTGTATCGCTCTGGTAGAGAGTCTTCATCGTTGGGGAGCACTGCCAGGAACTCTCCGTTCAACAGTCCGAGCTTCTTGACCGCATGCAAGGACTTCGCACTGAGCGCAGCAAGCTGCCCAAAGAGTGGCAAATTTTCCGGTGAATTCTTAATGCTTGCTCGGCTCAATTCGGGGACAAAAGGGCCATGGATATGGAAGCGAAGACCAGAAGTCTCTTTGTCTGCGGGGAAGAAGACTGAGACCTTACCGGGCAAAGCTGGGACAACCTTCAGCTGCTCCCTGATGGCCTTACTTTTGTTGAATGACTTCCAATCACCTGTGAACGTCAACTCAAATGCTATAGCCACCTGCTGCCGCTCGACTCCGTCAACTGGCGCAGCGAAAGCCTTGTCCAGTTGGACTGGCGCACTGAAGCGTAGCCAATGGGAGCTGAGAACCTCCTTGCCGTCAAGCTGCTTAAGAATTTCAACATGGTTCTCGGTGTGCTCCTCCCTGAGCAATGCCCCCTCCTCCGTTCCGACCTTCCATTTGATGTAGCCCAAATTTCTAAGAAAGAGGAGCGTGTTCTCTGAGAGCTGCTCAAGGCCAGCTTTCACCTCCGCAAAAGCCTCCTTGACGTTCTTTTTTGGGTTGTTGAAAGGGAACTCGAAGCGAGTACGTTCACCAAGTGAGGGTTTGGGGGGAACCTCTACAGGAAGTACCAAACGCTCGATGCGAAAGCTATGCAGCTTGGAGTAGATGACTGGGGTGTCGGTGTATACAAACACTGACTTGAAGCCCACGCCGAACTTGCCAATCTTGTCATGGCTGTCTCTCTTGCTGCTGTTAAAGATTCCTGTGATGCCACGAATGTCTTGCTCGTTGAAATGACGCACCCCGTTGTGCTCGAACGAGCATCCGTGGGCACTCAGCTCGAACACAACTTCGGTGGCTCCAGCGTCCTCTGCGTTCTGCAAAAGCTCGAAGATGAAATGCGCTTCGTCTGGATAGAAGTCTTCGAAAATTCGGAGGTTGATGTCCCCCCCATTGGCCTCAATGCCATCAAGCAGGAGCTGTCGTTGCTGAGCAATGTCCTTGATAAGGCTCATGAGGCCCTCTTAACTTCAAGCACGCCGAACACGGCAGGCGCAGCCTTGATATCGCCACTCTCAGCAGCAAGGCGCAAATCAGCAACACGAACGCCATAGTCGACAGTTGCACGCTCCAGTTCTGCGGTCCTCATAACCCGAATCTTGTCGTTTGTGGCACGTCGAATTTGGTCTTCGAGCAGGGTCCTTCTTGCACCGAAGCTCGCGGTCAGACTTTGAATTCGAACACCGACGAGTTGCCTGTTGTCTTCCGAATGCTGAGTGGACTGAGTCAACCACTGTTGGTGATGAACTGCGTCCAACTCATCCAACACGTGCTGTGCAGGCCCCTCGAGGTCTTGTGCATCGGATGAAAACGGCAAGAGTTCCAGAAGCGCAGAAGCCACTTGCACATCGGAAACGACGGGGACGAGCTCTTCGTCCCGGCGTACGCCTTGTCGCGTCCAGCGATACAGCGCAAACGGATGAATCCCCTCAGAGAGGGAGGCGTGAAATACACGCAACTTCACGACCACGGCCTCAGGCTCATGAAGGTAGGCGGCGGCCTGCCTAAGCAATGGATGTCCAAGCGCCAGTAGAACTGCAGCCGGGTTGTCGACAGCGGCTTCCTGCTCAAACGTAACCTGGAGCGTTGGAACGGTGCCCTTGAGCCACCTTTCCCAAGCCCGGCTCATTGGGTCTGTCGAGCGAAGCAGCTTGCGGTAGTCCTCCAGCAGGGAGGCGCGACCTTCAACACCAACGCGAAGCGTCTTCAAAGCCTTGTCTCCAAGCAGGTACTCTTGCTCCTTGCCAAGCCTTCGCGTGAGGTATGAGGTAACCGCAACTCCAAGTGCTGATGGCTCCAGCCAAAAGTTGCGTGACTGCGCCAATCTCTGTTCCCAGCTTGCGGCAGCAATGTTGAGTCCGAACAGCTCACCCTGACGCTGTTCCAACTGCTCCTCCTCCTCAATCTGGCGAATCTTGTTGTCGGCTAGTTGTTGTAGGCGCCGTGACCGCTCATCCTCACTCAGACTGAAGGTCTCCGCGATGCTGTGTAGCTCGCGAGTGATGTCACCGAGAATCTCTTCGTTGCCCCCAATCGCATGCTGGAACACACCGATGCGTGAGAGGCACCGGTTGTAGATTTCTCCGTCGATGGTCCCAGGAGTCACAAAGTTGAAAATACCAACAGCCTCACTGGTCTGTCCGTAGCGGTCGATACGGCCGATACGCTGCTCGATGCGCATCGGGTTCCAGGGTAAATCAAAGTTGACAAGGCAGTCGCAGAACTGAAAGTCCAAGCCTTCGCAACCAACCTCGGAGGACAGCAGGATGTCCAATGCAGATTCGTCTTCCTTCTGTAGAGAGAAGCGCCGACGCAGCTCCGCTCGCTCCTCGTCAGGAATGCCGCCATGAACCAGGCCAAACCGAACCCCTGCGTTGTTCAGCTTTCCAACCAAGTACCGCAGAGTGTGGCGGAATGTGCTGAAGACCAATACCTTGTTACGCGACATACCAAGCTTGTCGCACACAACATGCATGAAGGCATCGGCCTTTGGGTCGCGCGGGTCTAGGCGCTTCGCCCGTTGAATGAGTGACTCAATATCGCCTCGGATTTGCTGGACAAAGGCTTGGTCTCGCTCCTCGGCATCTGCGCCGTCATCTTCTGATTCAATTTGCGCAAGCTTCCCCTCAAGGATGTCCTCGAGTGTGGGAGCAAGACCGTACAAGCTACTTGCGGCCTGACGACTCACTGTGGTCATCATGAATTTGACGTTCTGATTCCCATGTAGCCGCGTCAGGATGCGCGCGATGACTGACAGCAAGTCATCGTGCAACTCCTTCTGGCTCGGCGTGAAGCCTGTAGTGACCGTCTCAGCCTTACGCGTGGTGAACTCGCCAATGTCACGTCGGCGCGTTCGATTGATGAGCGAGCTGAACGTGTACAGCCCCTCCAAAGCGGAGATGGTTTTTATTCGTGATGCCCCGTCGTCCGGACCTTCCGAGAGACCATCGTAGATGTGTTGGAAGCCTGGGTTTACTGAAAGTACCTCACGACCCCAAGTAGTTCCTGCGACGAGTCGGAGCTGCTCGCGAACATCTTTTGCCCAGCCTGCGCCACCCCGTCTACAGGCCTGAATCCCGGTATTGATGAACTGATTCGGCTCGGCCATCTGCCCAAAGCTGGCCGGGTCGATGATGACGTCTGGCCGAAGAACGTTAAGCAGTGTGAACAGGTCGTCTCGCCCCAGTTGGACAGGTGTCGCAGAAAGAAAGACGACAGCCTCGGCGTTGTCGGCAAAGTAGCGCACCCCTTGATGGAGAAAGGTCTCGGTGTTACGGATGTGATGCGCCTCGTCGACGATGACCAAGTCGAACTTTGGAGGAGGGTCTAGCTCAAGAAGGCCTATGTCACGCGACTTACCCTTGCCCGACTTACCGAACAACAGGTCGTTGTCGAAAAGCGAGGTGGGGAGGATGACCTTTTCGTACTGTACGGGCCATTCACCGCTCAGATGCGTTTCCTTGAGGCAGTGTCTAAGCAAGGCCCCATCAAGTGGAACGAAGGTCTCGTCGAACCGTCTCATCTCAAGTTCCCACTTGCGCTCCGCAACCAGCGCCTTTGGGCAGATGATGAGAACCGATTTGATGTCGCTACGGGCCTGTAGCTCTTTAATGATGAGGCCAGCTTCAATAGTCTTGCCGACACCAACTTCGTCTGCGACCAAAAGACGTGGCCGGTCTGCTCTTATGAGCTTCAAAACCGGCCGATACTGATATGGAACGAACCGAACTCGACCCGAGTTCAAAGAGTAGATAGAAGAGGCGGTCGGGGAAGACAGCTGAATGGCACTCAAAAGTGCGGAGAGTTCTACAGTCGTCAATACCTTGCGCGCCTCTTGTTGTTCGTCCAGCGGCTTCAGCTGACTCTCGTAGTACACCTGTTTTGTCCCGCCCTCAAATACTCGATACCGCTTCTCACCGCCCATACCGGGTAGCACCTCAAGGACAGGAAAGACGGCAGCGCAGTTTGATTTGAGGCACACCAGTTGTCCGATTGAGAACTTGTGCGATGAAGCTGACACATGTGCAGGCTGAGGTGCGCTCGAGGTAGGGCCAGTGATTGGTTCGGCCGCCGAAGCAAGTCTGGCAATCTGTGCCTGTTTAAACCTAGCAACCTCGTCGACCACCGATGTCTTTGAATCCAGAACTGCAATCAAACGCTCAAGCGTGTCTGCATCTCTGTAAACGTCGGTAGGGCTCAGGCCACTTACGGGTGCATGAGCCCATCTGTTGCGGACGTTTTGAAGTTCTTTGACCCAGGTTCTCGCCTCGCGAGGTAGTGGTTCGATACCCGCAAGCTCGTTCCAGTTTTGGTCCAGAACGCGAAGCAACCCGGCAAGGTCTAGTTGCGATAGTCGTGTAAGACGCTTCTCTTCCACCAATCGTTGCTGTTGAAACGTCAGCCGACCCACTACTTGGTCTGTCCACCAGCTTGGGCTAAGCGCTGGAAGTCTTGCCTCAAGCCAACCGGCAACAACATCCCCTGACTTGGCAAGCAACTCAGTCATCAACATTGGGGACCATCCACTCTTTGTCGTTTTGAAGAATTGAACCGGAGCATACGATTAGCCCAATCGGCCCGTGTCACGAGCAGTTCCGGTCAGTGTTGAAGCGCACTGATGAACATGGTCCAAAGATGCTCAGCAGCTCCCTCGTCGGTGAGCCGAGCGTCACCAACCCGATTGAACATGCCCATGGTTGCCCTAAAGAAGAGCATGTGCTTGTCCGCCTCGATAGTTAGCAATTCGTTATAGCTGTTCTCCTGCGCGTTCTCCGACCCTGAATACGCGATAGTGTCAGCCCCTAAGCCGCTGCCCAAGCGGATGTAGCACCCTGCCTGTCGCTTGCCATCCCGAAACACGATTGCTGTGAATCCACGCTGTGATGTCACAGTCAACCGGCCCGAGACCCCCGGGTTACGGGTCTGCAACTCAACAAGCGATTGTTCGAAGTAGTTCTGGACGTACTGGAAGCACTGCACGACGAAGTCGTGCCGCTGCTCATCAGTGAAGGTCCTGGGAAGCGTGAGGTTGCTGGACCTTGGCATCCGTGGTGAATGCCCGGAGTCCGCAGCGTCCCTTCGAGGTGACTGATGGGTCGGAGTGGGTTTGAAACCCATTGGGGACTCCGCCCGCTTCTCTGTTGAGAGCATCTTCCGAAGGTGCTGCACAACATCCACGAACGCGTCGTCCAGAGAAGTCCATTTCGCTATGGCCTTTCCGTCGGTTGGTAGCGCCTTCAGTCTGCCAAAGGGCGCGCTCATCCAATCGCAGGGCCGGACAATGATGGGAATCACGGTCGCCTCGCCATCCTCCTGCCGCTTCATGGCTTGCTGCATTTCAACGCCGAAACAATAGTCGGAATGCATGAAGTCGGCACTGACCAGCAGCAATACTATGTCCGCCGCCTGCAGGGCGCCAGCAATTGCAGGGTCAAAGGCCTCCCCCGGTCGTATGCAGTGGTCGCTCCATACGTCTATGAGCTGCTGTCGCTTGAGCAGGGCCAGGTGTTTGTCCAGCTCAGCTCTGAAGGACTCATCCTTGTGGCTGTACGAGATGAAGGCGCGCATTGAAATTCATCCTCCGCAAAATTGGCGTTTTGTTTATTCTCACGCATCAGCCAGGGGAGAAACATGGATACGAAACAGCGGTTGTACGAAGAGCTTGATGACTTCCCTGTACTTCGCAGAAAGCTACAAAACTTCTGCGTCGACCACTCTCTTGAAGTGAGGCCTGCGCTGGTCTGGCAATGCACTCCCGTTGGGTCGTGTGAAGTGCTTCTGAGCAGCAAGGAGTTGAGCGCGGCACTGCAAGCAGGCGCGGGCGAGGAGAAGGACCAAGACAGCTGGTGGTATGGGTTCCGAACAGGTCAACGACCAGTGCCAGTGTTTGACGGTCTTGCGGCACACAAGGCTAGTGAGGACCTCGGGTGGATGACGGAAGTCCACTCCGATGGAGGCGTGATTGCCGGGCTATGGACCTTCCCCTCGATACCCTCGCAGGAAGGTGCTTCGCACTTCGTCGTTTCAGACTTTCACGAGGAGGCCTTCGCGGATTTCGCGTCGCTTGCGACCCGACTATTTTCTACCGCTCCGATTGCATATCCAGCACTGGTCACGTGCACCATGCTCAACGCCCCAATGCTGCGATTTCATCGAGACCGGTTTCGCCACCCTCTCGTAGGCCCGAGGCGAAACACCTTGCAGTGGAGAGTTCGAAAAGCAGATTCTGGCGAACAGGTGGACGCCGTCCTGAAGCTGATGTCTGCCGAGCTCTTGCGCGCATATGGCCTGCTTTCGCATTCATGACCTCATGAAACACATCACAAAAGACCAGCTAGAACATGCACTGGCGAGGAGCATCGACCTTCACCAAGCAGTTCACGATTTAGTCGATGACTTCGAGCCATACCCAGAGATGCGCTTTGAGCTCGCGTTCCAGTCAGGCCTCTTGTCGATGGAACACGCCACGGCAGCCATGCTGTTGATGCAGAGCGGCATGTCAGCCCCGGCCATCACATTGCTTCGACCCCAATTTGAAAGCCTTGTGCGCGGCATGTGGCTGAAGTTCGCGGCTACTGAATCACAGGTCGAAAAGCTTTCTTTGCCGCTGACGGTGGAGACCGCGCGCCGCGGAGACGACCTGCCCATGCTGGCCGACATGCTGAAGCGGCTGGAGGCTGTGCCAGAAGCCCCGAAACACATCATTGCCCAACTCCAGGCCTACAAGGACATCGCATGGAAGGCCTTGAACAGCTTCACCCATGGCGGCATGCATCCGTTGTCCAAGTTCGTTACTGGCTACCCCCCGAAGCTGGTCTACGACTCCTTGTGCAACTCGAACGGCATCCTGATGATGGCCACACAGATGCTGTGCATCTTGACCGGCGTTCCTGAAAACCAGGCCCACTGGCGAAAACTTATCGATGAGTTTTCGGATTGCTTTCATCCCATCAATTGGCCTTAAAGAAGCATTCAATCAACGTCTGATATTTGTAAATTCTGGATGCATCTAAAATCCAGCCGATTTCTAAAATTAGACACGCCAATCGAATAGCAAAATCACATAAGAAGAATTGTGTTTGCAGTTCGAATAGCTTGCAATAACTTCCGCCTCCCCATGGTCACTTTGTTGGTAGGAGGTGGAGATGAAGGTAAACGGCCGTCGACAAGACCACTGGTCGTCTGCGCTCAAAGTCGGTGACTTTTCTGAGAGCAAGTGCTCACACTTTTGCTTTCAGGCACCCGCCATCCCCTTGCTGAAGTGCAAGTGGCATCCACAATGCGCAGCCTTGTTTCGTTTCCAAAAGCCATCATTGACCCGGATGGTGCGGGGTCATTTCGCCTTAGAAAATCAGATTCCTGATGGCTGCCGCCCACGCCGATTGGCGGGCTATCTAAAGCGCTCTAAACAACCCTTCAATTGGGCACGTCGCTAGACATGCACAGGAATTTTTCTGTGCATCTTCTGGAGAACCATGTCTATGAATCGTTGTTACGCAAATCGGCTTGCGTTGAAGGCCACCTCTTGGGGTGAATCGCTGCGAGGGCTCGCATCATGAAAGCGCCCACGTATGGAAAGCGCGGGGGCCTAAAGGCATTCGACCGCGGCTCCCGAAAAGTCTCCCGTGCGTTCGGACGGTCAACCGTGCTCACCTACGGGTCGAAGGCCAACGGTGGCGTTGCACTTGAGAGCGACAGCGAGCGCCTGGTCACTCACATACTCAACATTGACCCCGACGTGGTGTCATACCGCGCGCAACCGTTTGCTGTCGAACTCACCACCAGCTCCATCGCCCACAGCGAAGAAGAGAAAGAGACCTTGCGCACGCGCGCAAAAAGGCATGGCGGCAAAGCCGTTTTCTACACCCCGGATTTCGGCATCGTTTGGGCCTCGGGAGTTCAAGCCGCCGTTGAAGTCAAGCTCGACCGGTTCCTTGGGAATGCTGAGTACCAGCGAAAACTCAGGCTCTCGGGGAGCATCCTGTTTGGACAGGGCTTCGAGTTCCTGCAGTTGGTCACTCCCAGCGATTGGCGCCACCCATTGCGCACGAACCTGCCGTTGCTGCACCAAGCAAACATGCGCCAGGACATCTGGCCAACACCCGCCATTGCAGACCGAATCCTGGAGCTCCATGAAGCCGGAGCCGAGACTATGGGGGCATTTCTCAGCGGATTGGATTTGGACGCGCGCATGTCCCCTCTGCTGCTCGTGTCTGGTCTCCTCAGAGCGGACGTGGTCGAACAAGCCCTTTGCTACGCAACACCTGCGGGCCCAGCCTTTGGTGACCTGAGCCATCTCCAACTCGTCCGGAGGCTCGCCCAATGAAAACGCTGGACCTTGGAGACGAGCTCTTTGACCCAAAAGCCAAATGCGTGGCCATGGAGGTCACAAGCTCAAAACAGACGCTGGGTCGTGTCCGTGTACTGGAAGTCAATGCCGAGGCAGAGCGATGGATTCCCTACGAGGAAATTCGAGCCCAGATTGAAAAGGGTGAACTGGAAGTCCGCCGCAAGGGCAACCCCACTTTGGCGGTTTTCTTCGACCGCAAAGACCCGACCACCTGCAAGCGCAAGGTACCACGTCAGAGCCTGCCAGGGTCGACAGAAGACTCCTACCTTTCCTCTGTTGCGCGCGCCACCCGCATCGTTCGCGCATTGAATGAATACTGCAAGCGACACAAAGTCAGCGCATATGCTGCGTACGCCGAAGTGCGAAAGCAGTTCGAGACCGAGTGCACAGACTGGCAGTTCCCCTCCTTGGCTACGGTCTATCGCCTGCTTGAGCGGGACAAATGCCATGCGCCGCTGGTCATGCCGAACCACCTGAAAGGGAATCGGACCGAGCGCCATTCGCAAGAGCTTGTTGAACTCATCTGCGCGCTGGCCGAAGCGACCTTTCTGAAAGAGGGTTCTCAATGGACTCTCAATGCGCTGACAGACAAGAGCCGGAGGACCGCCATTGCGAATGGACTGCTCGGTGCGACAGCTCCTCTCAGCAAGAAGTTCGTCCGCAAAATCATCGAGACCCGGCTCCACGCCATGCCAGAGGTCGCTCGCTATCTGAGCAAAGACCGGGCTGCCAAGGCGTCGGTGGCCAGTCACCGAATCCGCATCGAGGGCATTCTTCAGCGAGTCGAACAAGATGCAGTGCACCTGCCTTTCGTCGTCAAGACCCCGGATGGTCCTTGCTCAGACGTCTGGCTGGTTCATGCCATCGACTGTGCCACCAGCAACGTTGTCGGGTGGCATCTGAAAGTTGGGGCACCCAATGAGTCCGACGGACTTCGTTGCATCGAATCCATCATGTTCTCCAAGCGGACCTCCTTCGCGTACTTCGGGATTGAGGACTCTCACGACTTGTATGGCGTCCCTGCATTGCTGGTACTTGATAACGGGGCGGAGGCACGGGGCGAACGGTACAGGCGACTGGCGCAGCTCGCGGTCGACATCGAGTACTGCAAGGCACGTAACCCGCAGAAGAAGCCGTTTATAGAGCGGCTCAATCGCTCTCTGAAAGAGGCTCTGCAGCTCCTCCCTGGATGCACACGCATGGACGGTAAGGACGGAAAACGGGACCCTGTGGCACTGGGCGACGACTTGATGGACCTTAAGGAGCTCGAGCGCTGGGTTGTCCACTGGTATTTCGACAAATGGGCGGACACCGTTTTGGACCGGTTTGTGGACGAAGAAGTGTTTGAAAACCGCGACCTGGGCGTCACGCCACGCCAGCGTTATGAAAACATCGTTGAACGCCTGGGCTACCCCCTGCCACTCCCCCCGAACCGCGACGACTGGATTCGCATCAAGTACCACGCCGTCTCGCGCAAGCTCAACCTGTCCACGGGCATCACGCATCTGAACTACCAGTTCAAAGGCGACAACCTTCAACGCCTCATCGAACGATTTGGGACAAAGCGAGTTGACGTGCTGTACGACCCAGAGGATTTTCGCCGTGTGTACGTTGTTGATGGTGGGGAGCTTGTCGAACTCACCAATCAGTCAGCAGGCGAATGCACGCCCGCATATTCGTTCGAGTACGCGAACGAGAACAAAGCTGCTATCAAAGAACAGAACCTGGAGTCGGCAAGGAGTGCCGCGTTCACCGAGGACGTTTACAAAAGGTCAATGCAGAAGGGAACGACCGCGGGCTGCCCTAAAAAGGCACCTGGTCGCACCGCCAAAAAGGAGGTAGTCGACAAAGCCAGGCAAAGGGAGGCCATAGAGCGAGCAGCAGGGCATCCGCTCCCACCGTCTAAACCTAAAACGACAGCTTCAAGTGACCTTGTTCCTATCCGTTTGGATGACGTGGACGAATTGTTGCCACGCGACCGAAAGACAGGAGCATTGCTATGAGCCAGGCCACCGCCCTTCGAAAGGCGATTCAGGAAAGGGAGCTGCCGCACGCGTTCTTCGAAGAGCACTTGGAGGCACTGCAACTGCGAGTCTGTGATGCCTTGGAAGGGTACCCGCCATCCATTGACACGGTCATTGGGCCATCTCGCGTGGGCAAGTCCGTGCTGATTCATTCCCTGGCGCGCCAATTTCCTGAAACGGTGCGAGACGGTGTTCGCCACGTCCCCGTGCTCGTGGTCCCAGTCCCAACCCCCGCAACGCCCAAGCAGTTGCCCCGCAGCGTGCTCAAGGCACTGGGCGCACCCCTCCCCACATCCGTGGCAGGTACAGCGCTGATGTTCGAGCGCATGGCAAGGCAATTGAGGCTGGCGGACACCCGCGTCATTCTGTTTGACGAGGCCAGTCACATCGTGGACGTTGGCACCAGACTGCCGCCCCGCGCGGCGGGCGACTGGTTCAAACAACTGATGGACCAGCTCAACATCAGCGTGGTGCTTTTCGGTGTTCCTCGACTGGAGCGGCTGCTGGAGAGCAACGAGCAACTACGGTACCGCGCTGGCGCGGTCATGCGCTTCAACCCATATTCCTGGGCCGCCACCGCGGAGCAACGACAGTTCGCAGCATGCATCCGCACCTACGTGAAGATTTTTGAGCAATCGGGAAGCCACTTCACGTTTGAGTTCGAGGCCCTGGTGCGCAACACCTACCTGTTGTCTGGCGGACTGATAGGCGTTGTGGCCAAGTTCATGTCCCGCCTGGCCTATGACCTGAAGAGCCGGGAAGACCGGAACATCTCATTTGAGGATTGCGCAGTTTCGGCAGCACGCATTGAGGCTGCTGGCGACATCAACCACCCTGCCTTTCAAGAAAAGGACGTCGCGTCCGTCAAATTGCTTGCGGCACACACCTTTGTGCTCAACGAAGCTGGCGTGCGCTACAGAAGAACCCACTGATTTAACGAACACCCGTATGGAAACGAGACTACTTAAGACCTTCGCCCCGCTGAACGACGAGTCGGGTCTGGGTTACTACCGCCGCCTGTCTGAGGCCAATGCTCTCAACGGCTGGAAAGAACTGGCAAGACTCAGCGAAGTTTCAGGTACACGCAGCAGCCTATTCAGTCGCCCAGAGCATGTGGCGAAGATGCTGGGCATTGACAGTGCGGCTTGCCATGCCGCGAGCTCTCGCGAAGAGCTTGCACTGGGGTGGCGAGGTTTGCGCCGCGCAGGTTTCGACGCCATCTGCCCACACTGCCTCCAGGAGTCCCCCCACATCAGGTTAAGTTGGGACCACGTGTACGTGGTCGCTTGTTCGACCCACAAAACGCTGCTCGTCGACAAGTGTGACGGCTGCGGACAGCGCCTGTCTGACACAAGGGAACAGATTGGCATTTGCGCGTGTGGTCACAACCTTCTGACAAGCCATACCAACCCAGCAACCAGTGCGCAGCTATGGGTGGCTTCCATCGTCTCCTCGCGGGGTGCCGGCAGCGGCGACTGTCTCCCAGCCCTGTTGGACGTCCATGTCGACCTCTTCAGTCTGCTGGTGCGAAACCTCTGCCAGCTATTTGACCCGGCACTCACGGTGACACGACAGAACGCAGCGGCTCCCAAGACTGTTCAGGAGTCGGTCGAATTCCTGAAGCCTCTCGAATCCTTGCTTCACGCCTGGCCTCGCGGGTTTGAAGCGCACGTCCGCGACCGAATTGCATTTGGCCCTCCCAATGGTCGAACCCTCAACACCAAACTCGGCAAGTGGTATCTGCGGCTCAAGGATGTCGGTCTGGAGGGTGCCTTGAATCCGTTTCTGGACGCCGTACACCGAGTAGCGGCTAACGAGTACTCCGGGGTATTGGCGCTTGACCACGTGGCTGGTCTTGAGGGGCGGACCGCATCGCACTTCATGCTCCCGGAGGCAGCCGCCCACATAGGCGTTCATCGAGCCACTTTGGTGAAGGCTGTGGCAACAGGGGAGGTCGCCGCAGTCATCCGACCGTATGCCAATCAGGGTGTTGCAAGAGAGATACCCATTGCTGAAGTGGAGGCCATCGCGGCATCCAGACAGGGGTGGATAAGCGAGAGGGATGCCCGTGATTTTTTGAACGTACCGGAATCCGTCTTCAAGAGCATCGTGCAGGCGGGACTGGTGGTTCCTGACTACGCTGCGCGCCAAGATATTCGCAGGGGAGCTCCCATTGAGCGAGCCGCCCTTGAGCGCCTTAGTACACGGTTGGCCGAGGGTTGTCTGAGAGAGGGTTGCAGCGATGGTGAGCGCTTGCAATTGAGGGACTTGAATGCTCGAAAGCTCGGGGATAGACAAGCCATTGTTCGCTTGCTCAAGGCAATCGAGAAGGGCGATGTCCGGCCTGTAGGACGCTCAGGTTCCGTTGGTGACTTGGAGTTCCTTCAAGCCGACGTGGCAACGTTCTTTGACTCCAAAGCCGTCGAGGCCGGTCTTTCGGTTCAGGCACTATCAAAGGCAACGGGATGGAAGTGGGAATCCATCAGCCACTGGATAGACGAAGGCCTGCTGGAGTCGGTCCCAACGGTACTTAGGGGGCAACCGTGTCGGGTGGTGTTGCCAGAACATCTCATCAAATTTAGCAGTAACTTCGTTCCCTTGGCATCGCTGGCTCATTCGCTCAATGCCCGCTCATCTGAGCTATTGGAGCGACTTGGGAGCATCAAAACGTTCGGCGGAAAGCCTCTGCCAAATGGTGCGGTGCGCGGAGCACTCGTTCGCCTTTCGGACCTCGCGCAGGCGGCACTGCTTCCGGCCCTAAGGGAAGAGGCTCGCTGCGCGTGAGCAGCCAGTTCAAAGGACCCCTCAGAAAGAATTTCGCCATGCAGATTCAACTTGCTTCGGATTTGCACCTGGAACACCTGGCACGCGAGTTCCCAAGCGAAGCCTTGATTCGACCCGCACGTCAAGCCGATGTGCTGGTTCTTGCGGGTGACATCGGGCGCGCGGCTGGCGCCATCGCGTTCGAGCACGCCTGTGTCGTTGACGTTCCTGTTGCGTGACAACTTCTGAGACCACGCCTGTCCATGAACAGCTTTCAAGTGAGGTACACATGAAAACACTGCGTGGCAAGGGTGAGGTGGTGCTGTATCTAGACTATGACGGTGTGCTCCACCACGAGGACGTGTGGTGGCACTGGCGCCGCGGCGCCTACATAAACACGCCTGGGTATGCGCTGTTCGAGCACACCGACTTACTCGAAGATGCGCTCTCACCTTTCCCAGCAGTTCGCATTGTTTTGTCGACGTCCTGGGTTCGAGTGCTCCGTTACAGCCGTGCCGTCAAGCGCCTCAGCCCCGCACTGAGAGAGCGGGTCATCGGGGCGACTTTTCACACAATGATGAATCGGTCCGACTTTGAAGCGCTCCCACGGGGCATGCAAGTCCTCAACGATGTCGCCCGCAGAAAGCCTCGCCGATGGGTGGCGCTAGACGACGATGCAGAGGGTTGGATGCCAGAGTACAGGGACCATTTGATTCACTGTGATAGCGTTCTTGGACTCAGTGCGCCTGGTGTGCTCGATGCGCTGAAGACGAGGTTGTTGCATTTCCAACATGCGTCGAATGACCCGCAATAGACCCACCTCCCAAGAGCTAGTGCCTGCCCTTCTGCCGAGGTCTAGTGGGTGTTGAGCAAGCTGTCCCTGAGGATGAACTCGTCCGCATCGGACAGGCCGTCCAAGCGCCGCCAACAGACACGTCGAACTAGGTTGGAAAAGCCATGCGTTTGATTTTTCTCGACTTTGATGGGGTCCTTCACCCGCTGGAGCCAGAGTCTTTGGGGCTCGAGCGATTTTGTTGGCTGCCGGTTCTCACTAGCTTGTTGAGCGGTCACGATGACGTTCAAATCGTTGTTCACTCGACCTGGCGCTACGAGTACACAAACCCTGAACTACGTGCATTGCTGGGTCCGCTAGGCATGAGGTTCGCTGGAAGTGCACCTCGTGCTCCACGTGAGCAAGCGATTGAGACAGTGCTACAGGCGAACCGAGCGATTGAGCATCACTTGGTGCTCGACGACGACGCACGGGAATTTTCGGGTACTGCGGTGAACTTGCTGTTGCTTGATTCCCAGCGCGGCATCTCTGACGAGCAAGCTCAGGCGGATGTGACTGCATGGTTGTTGTCTACCGCGACGCCCGAAGCTACGGCACAGGGGAGAGACACATGACAGTGTGGAGGCCAACGCAGGCTTGGCATCCGCTAGGCGCGTTGAGTCTCTGCGGGTACGTCCTGACGTGGGAAGTCTTCGACAAACTGCGTAATTTCGTCGCGAAAGCTCTTTGCACCACCCTTGGCGGGGTGCCGAACAGCTGGCACCGAAACGCCCAGCTTTTTCAGTGCCCTTTCGGCCACCTTGCCCACGGGCACCACCTTAGGCTTGCCGAGCAGTGCTAACAAGCTCGGAAGGACATCAGCGGTGACCTTCAATTCATCAAGCCCTGGCTTGCGATTCGAACATGGATTGCCGGCTTCATAGGGGTGGCAAGGGAACGCGTTCCAAAGCACAAACTCATCGGACCTGAATTCGTTCTTCAAAAGATGCGACCAAACGATGGTGGCGGTCTGCTCCGCCAAACATCTCGGGAACTGCCTTTCGCTACTTGTCCTCTCGCCGATGGAAGGCAACACTGCAGACGCGGGAACGTTTGGGTGCTCGTTGAGCAGAATGCGCTCGGACGTCATCGCAATGCCGGTGAACTTCGCACCACGCCAAGACGGCGCCTCGGCAACTAGCACCAAGCGCGTGGTCCTCAAGCGCTGCGCAAGGTAGCTCCTCAGTTGCTCCGCACGCTGTCTGGGTGCGGAAGTACTTGAGTCATTGACCTCATCGAAGTCGCGCCAAGGATTGAACACATTCGGCAGCGGCGGAAGAGCCTGCAGTTGCTGTACGAATGCTTCGGGGGTTCGTGCACTAGCTTTCATTCCCGCAGAGGCTACTTGGAGTCCCTGCTGCATGCAATGTGGGCTGGAGGTGAGCACTCTGTTTAGCCCAGACAGAATCGGTTGAGCAGATTTCAGGTGGTTCCCAAGACCCTTGCACTGGTCTGACCTTTCACCCGGAGTCCTCTCAGGTCGTCGAGACACCAGAGCGCCCGGGGGCGTTACTTCATTGCTTCGCGTGACGGCTCTGCCGGACCTGTTGCACCATGCTCGAAATGACGATGTGTCGGATGGCACGCAACAGACGCCCCTCACCCGCTTCGACGGCGGGTTGGGGTGCCTGGGGATGACCAGTGCCCAGCCGAGCCACCGTTTCGGCGTACTCCTTTGCTAGGGACTCAAGTAGGTAGTCGGCCGCTGGCTCAATGCGGTCGAGCATTCCATCTAGGAGACGCTGGGCTGTTGCGGCTCCGAGGCCAAGTGCAATGCCTGCTTCCAGAAGCCCTGCATAGGTGACTTGGTCAAACCTGTTCGCGCCGGGGATAGTTGTAGCCAGACCGGTCCTGGGCCAAATGGCGTTCTGGTCCGCGAATGCCGGTGTGTCGTAGACCGCTGTGCAGAGCATGTCGTAACCAGGCGCAAGCTCTATGCCAGAGCGCGTGACGAGAAACGACAGGTTCTTCAAGTGCGAGTCGCCGTTGCCAAGCAGTGTGTTGAAGACCATCCACTGAAACAGCTTGCGCCGAGCCAGCGCTTTGGAGCGGGTCATCTCAACGGCTTCAGCCAAAGTTTCTAGGCGAGCCAGGTCGTATTTCAGGACTCGCGAGCGATTGAGCAACTGGCACGTATCGATGACGTGCAGTCGTGAGACGTGGCGCGTGTGCTTGTCCTGCGCGCGGTCAAACCGTGTGATGAGGTAAACGGGCTCGGGGACATACAGCCTGAACACCGGGGGCACGTCAAGCTTGAGCCGTTGGGCGAGCCTCATCGAGAAGTACTCGTTGGCTACTGAATGCGGATACGCAGCTGCGACAGAGTTTGGCTTGAGGATGTGGGTGGATGGCGTCGCGGGCAAAGGTTCAAAAAGGGTTGGCTCGAGCTCACCCTTTTCGTTGGAGTAGGCGACCACGACCATTTTGTGTTGAGCACCGGCCAGGGACATGCGCTTTGGAGACCCTTGCGTGAGAGGCGCGATGGGAAGGTTGCGGATGCGAGCGCTGAGTTCCTCTGGTGCGAGCTCACGCAAGCCCTCCTGTGCAGGAGGGCGCCCCAGCGGGTGCAGGACGAGTGAGCCGGCCGACTCCGACCCGTAATGGCGCAAGAGCCCGAAAACATCCTCGAACGCCAGTTGGGCTTCTTTCGCGAGCGACTTTCGCAGCTCTTCCTCGGGCAAAAGGTTGTCGAAAAACCATTGCACCGGTCGAGTTGACGACCCGTCGACGTAGGCATCCTCGCGCAATCCAAGACTTGGAGAAAGCGCAAAGGCCCCTTCCTTCGAAACCCAGCTCACGTCGTACTGGAGGACCCAGACGTCGTTCACATCGAAAAGCCATCCCACACGGTTGGTGTCGATGCGAAGCTCAAGGGCGCGAGGACGTTCACCCTTGTTCAGGCTCGCCTGCAAGCTGTCCAGCAATGCAGGGCTGTGGTTGGAGATGCTGGTCCGCCGCTTGAGAAAATCGATGAGCTCGAGAGAAGCCGTTCTCTCTTGTTCATACTCCGCCGCTGTGTCGTTGGTCGGCGCCAAGGGTTGCAGTACTGCGGCCATCTCCGCTGCGGCGCGAGCTTCTTCAGTCATGGCGCTCGCCCCGCGCGGAACTCTTGGAAGTCGCCGTGTCGAGCTCAGCCTGTGCGCCCTTGGCAATGGACTGCGCGACCGACTGAGCCCATGCCTCGGAACCGTTTCGACCAAGGATGGCCATCAAGCTCTGCCAGACCGTGCGTTTTTTGGGGCCCTTGGGAAGGGCATCCAGGTTGAGGTTGTCCGGGATTTCCAGGTTCACCTTGATGCCCGCCTCCTGCAGTAGGAGGAGCACCTTGCCGAGCTGGATGGTCGGCTTGCCCTTCTCAACGTCGAGCACGAAAACCGGCCCGACACCTGCAGAGCCAGCCAAATCATCAGAGCGTACGCCCTGGGTCTTTCGAACAAGGCGCAAGACGGCACCAATCTGAGCTGGGGAGTCGACGGGAATGCGCATGGAGGTTATCTATGTGGATGCATAGATAGTACGTCAAGTGCGCCGCCGAGTCACTATTTTCTATGTCTACGCATATATTCCGCTATGAGATGGTCCGCCAGAGACGATATCTATCAGTTTGCATAGATTACCCTTCAAAATGGGCTGTAAACCAAAAAATCTATGCAGTCGCACTGATTAAGAATCACAAACTGGCTCAGTTCCAGGCGCCATGACTCCCTTGTCCTTGAGATGAACTCACCTGCAGCCACCAGAGGGTGCGGGAGAGGTTCTTAAGCGACGCAGAATCTCTGCTTCAAACAGTCGAACCCACTCTGCGTTGGTGAAGCCAGAACACTCGGCGCGAAGCATCGGCCCGTGTGGGCCAGTACCAGTCAGAAGATAGGTCCGCGCATTCAGAATGTGTGCAGTGCTCATCTGCACCAAGGAGATGGCAGTTCCGTCATCACAAATCCAGTTTGGGACTCGCATTTCGCGCTCCTTCCATCGGACAACGACTCTATGCGCTGCCCGAGTTTGAGAGCAACAAATACCTTTGAGGCTATCTGTTTTTATTCCGATACCCGCAGTACAGATGCGTCCTTTCACGGGGTAGCAGTGCTATCGCGCACCCAGGTCGCAGTGGCAAAAGGAAAGGAAACTGCGACCTCAATTCCCTAGCAGGTAAAGAAGCGGGCTCGTTTCTGCACTAGCGTTGGCTCCAGTACTACCGCAGGGCCCTCTGGAGCATCAGCAACCAACAGCCGGGCCCGCAGCAAGGGGAGACATGCGTCTGAGACGCATGGTTCAGACGGTCAAATCAAAGCTCGCCCGAAGTAGCCACTGAAGGGGTCCGGTTCCCCGCCAGCGGTGAGTCGCCGGACACGACGAAGTTCGGGGTTCGCTTGTTCAGCTATGCGCTGCGCTCTTTGCAGCCATTCATGAGCGTGCTTTTCCAGGGGCGTATCTGATTCTGCCAACCGCTCCTGAATGCGAAGCAGGTACGCCAGCATCAACTGACTGTCGTTCGATGCTCTGGCCTCGGCCAAGAGCTTCTGCCTGAAGTCCTCCAACGCACGATTTTCGCGTTCCCGCTCTTCGCGAACTCTCGCTTCTTCAGCCCATCTCAACCGTTGCGCTTCCATTTCTTGAGCGCGCTTCTTCAGGGCTCTTGCAGCGTCCACAAGACCTTGGACGAACGAGCCGAGTTTGTCGCTCAAAGACTCGCGAGCGCCATCACCCCACTTCTTGCGCCCGTCAAAGTAGCTGGTGATTTCTAGGCTCAGCTTCCCGGTAAAGGTATAGACATATTCAGTGCCTCCCAAGCGCTTGTAGAACGGGTCCTGCACGGGCGCCTCAGCTCTTGAATGTTGCTCGAAAAGTCGGAACGAGACGCGCTGGCCGTCATGCTCAAACTCAAGGGCCTTTTCGCCTTTGACCAGCTTCGCTTGGACTTCGGGCAGTGCCTTCTCCACCGCGTCAAGGAGCAAAGCTGCATATTCCACTGTTCCTTCAGAGACACGACATGAAAACAGTTCTGGGCCCGAGCACTCAAGGAAGCCGTGTCTGTCAGGCTTCGTACTCAGCAGCTTCTTTCGGGTCGCTGCAGTGAACCGGCTGAGCTTTTCAGCCTGAAGTTCAGGCTGGGGGACGACGACCAGTTTGGGTTCGTTCTCGTCTGCCTTGACTGGAGGAGCAAGCCGGTATCGGCGCGCATCGATTTCTATCTCGCTCTCGACCGCAAGCTTTGGCAGCGGTGGTCTGGTACCTGCCTTGCCGAACTTGAGCTTCACCCAGTAGCCCACCGGGGGCAGAGGAATCGCATGCTTGCGACAAGCTTTGGCTAAACCGACGTCAGAGATGTCGAGTTCCTTGGCGATATGGGTGACTGGCTTCTCCCAAACCCTGCGGTACAGCTCTTCACGCGAAATCTTCACAGCACCTCCTCAGCCTGCGCAAGAGCCGACGACCGGCTACCGACGTTGCCGCAGACATGCTTGAAGATTCAACAACAACGAGGTACTGTGAGCAACAGCAAACCGTGGTGGGAAAATGCAGGCCTACGTCGTGCTCTCATCGACCCTTCAACCCTTCACAGGGGAGTTACTCTCTGGTTAAGGTCTCCATGGGTGACCGTATGCGATGACACCGTAGAGGTACGGAGGAAGACCCCCCCTGCAGGAGGAATTTCTCACCTTATGAGGCCCGCCTTCTCACCTTTTGGTTCGAGAAGCCCGGGAGAGCCTTGATTCATAAGGGGGGCATTTCTTGGCTTATGTGTCTCTCTACAGTCAGTTGCAACTTGCATTCAGGTCTTCAAATGACAAAAATGCAAGCCATGACTGACAAAATACGGCTTCCCGACGAGTTGGGTGCCCAGTTGCGCTTGCGGCGCGAGGCCTTGGGATTGAGCAAATCCGAGCTGGCCTCCAAGGCCGGCAAGGTGCGCGAAGTCGTCTATCGGCTGGAGGCTGGTGAGGACACCACAGTCTCCTCCTTGCTGGCGGTCATGGCTGCCCTTGGCCTGTCGTTGAGGCTTGAAAATGCCGGCCTGCCGTCAGCCGCCGAGGTCGCCCGCCGCTTCCAGATGGACGACGAAGACGCGCCAGAGGGCGGAAGCTCCGGCCATGACCCAGCTGCCTGAAAAGTTGCGTCAACTGCAGGTCGCCATTGGCGACCACGCGCAGGCGGGTCAGTTGCTCAAGGGGTCGACCTACGAGTTTCGTTACCTCGACGCTGACCCGTCGCAGCTGTCGGTGGCCTTGCTCATGCCCGCCAGCGAACGCCTGACCTGGCAAGACGGCGACCTGTTCCCGCCCATGGACCAGAACCTGCCCGAGGGCGATCTGTTCATGAAGATCCGGCAGCTGTTTCCCAAGCAGCCCATGACGCCCATGCACCTGCTGGCGCTGGTGGGCCGCAATGGCATCGGCCGGCTCGGCTACAGCCTGCCCGACACGCCCGAGCCAGCAACGCCGAGGACGCTGAGCAAAGCCGAACTGCTGCAGACCCGCTACACGCCCGAGCTGTTCAACGATCTCATGGCAGCCTACCTCAGCACCGGCGCCGGCATTGCCGGCATGCAACCCAAGATCATGGTGCCCGACCGGCCCACGGTGCCCATTCCCTCTCTCATCGTCAAAGCCGCCAGCCCCGCCTATCCGGGCCTTGCCGCCAACGAATACCTGTGCCTGAGCGCCGCCCGCCGCGCCGGCATCGAGACGCCGGGCTTCGATCTTTCGCACGACGGGCAGATGCTGATCCTGGACCGCTTCGACCTGGTTCACCACACCGACGGACACATCGAACGTCTGGGCTTCGAAGACATCGCGGCGCTGGCCGGTCTGAGGGTGCGAGATGTGCTGTCGGACCGCAAATACCAGGGCAGCTACCAGCGCGTGGCCGAGCTGCTGCGCCAGCTGCAGCTGCCGGCCCGCGAACTGCACCGCTTCTTCGAGCAGGTGGCCCTGTCCGTGATGGTCCGCAACGGCGACGCCCACCTCAAGAACTTCGGCGTTCTTTACCGCTCCGCCACCGACATCCGCCTCGCCCCGCTGTTCGACGTGGTCACCACCGCCATCTACACCTACACCCAGTACCCCGGCGGGCCAGAGCTGACCGACCGCACGCTGGCCCTGAAGCTGTTCGCCGGCAAGCACCACAGCAAGGCCTACCCCACACGCGACGAACTCATCGACTTCGGGCGCCGCATCTGCGGCGTGAGCCAGCCCGCGCAGACGTTGCAGCGCATTGCCGAGGCGATGCGCGCGACGCTGGAGGAGGCGCGGGGCGATCAGCGGGTGCCGGCGGAGTTGCTGGGGAAGTTGGGGCAGGTGTGGGAAGAAGGGTTCGGGTACGACGCTTGAAAGCTGCGTGAAGGCCTGCGTTCAGCTTTTGGGCCACGCACCAATTCGGCCGAGCGGACTGTTTCATGACGACTGATCAAGCCTCGTGTTGCCTGCCTGAGCCCGACATATCCGCTGATTCCTCATGGCTTCGTTGAGAGCACGCAACAGCTTCGACAGTTTTCGACCTCATCGCAAACGCCGCTTGGGCTGCGGTTACCTTCCATACCCCAGACAAGATCCACGGGACGAAAACAATTGCCATCAGTGCGAACAGCCAGCGCTGCGTAGATTGGTTATCAACAATGAACGACTTGAGTTTCCCTTCCTTCAGGGCCGCACATATCAACTCCGCTTCGTTGCGCGTGAACCCCGTTTCACGCATCACAGAATCGAGGTTGGAATGGCAGCTATCGGCGCCATACCTCCACCACCTGAAAGGGTGTTCAATGCTTGATTCTTGCGCTCGAAAATAGACGCCCGATTCCTTCGTCTGCAGCAACGCCCCGGAAGGCAGAAGCAGTGCGCCAAAGAAAAAAGTGCTCACCGCCAACACACCCACAACCAATGTCTCGATCACAAAGAGCGACTTTGGCGGTGCCTTGATGAGCCGTGGGTGCTTCGGGTCTACCCAGTCCCGCAATGCCGTCAAGTTCGCCAGGTCTATCTGATGCTGTGCGCTCCATGCGTGCAGCTTGTGAACCTCTGCCAGTGAGTCGACCTTCAGGCGATAGGTGAATCGGAACCGCTCCAGATCGCGGCTATTGATCAACAGCTCCTTCAGGATGGGGTCATTGACATCGGAACGCCCAGCCATCAGGTGCCATAACCTGTCCAGCACGCTGCGGATGGACCCTGCGCGCCACCAGAAGAAAGCCAAGAGAACAATGCTCATGAGCGTGAAAGCTGCAGGCTGCAGCAAAGGGCTCTGAACCAGCGAACTCAACATCTCCAAGACTCACCTCCCGAAACCTTCTTCTAAATAAACGCCGCGCAGCCAACCGATTGTCAAAGTCAGGTTGGCGCCCGCCCTTCATACGCCGCCGCCAGCAACGGCTTGACCTCGTCAAACTCCTTCATCGAGGTCAGCGTGATCTCGACATCGCCCGTTCCCCAGTGGCCGATGTTGCTGACGTCTCTGGCGTTCTTCAGCGCCTTCACCACGGGTGCCGGGTCCAGGTGCAGGTACAGCAGCACGCCCTTCTTGGCCAACACCACGGTGGCAAAGTTTTTAAGCCGCTTAAACGCCACGTAGAGCTTGAGCTCCTTGCGCTGCACGTCGTCGCCCAGCGAGGTGGCGTAGTCCTCCAGCGAGGTCAGCACCAGCTTCAAACTGGGTGGCAAGGCGCTCAGGTGTTCGGCAAAGGTCTTGTCGGTACCGCCAGCAGCGGAGGGCATGCTCACCGGCGTCTTGCCGGCTTTGGCGGGCTTGGCCTTGCTGGCGGCGGCGGTGCTGGCATTGGCCAGTTCAAACAGCAGCAGGTCATCACCAAACTTGCGGTAGCGAATCAGCTCGATGTTGCGATTCATCTGCTGCACCGCGTGACCATCGAACTTGGTGAAGTCGGCCGCGATGCACACCAGGCGCGGCGCGCTCCAGTCGATGGCGTCGGCCGCTGCCTTGCCCACTTTCTCCAGCACCAGCAGCTTGAACTCGGCCTGGTGGTCCATCAACCAGTCCAGGTAATACAGTCCCTGGTTGATGACGTTCTCACCCACCGAGCGCTTGTATTCAATGATGACGGGGCAGTGGTTCTCGTCCAGCCCGAGCGAATCGATACGGCCGCCGTGCGTCTTGCCGGTGGAGTATTCCGAGGCCAGAAAACGGATGCTCAGAAACGTGTCGAGGTTCGCCTCGATCAAATTCTGCATCGGCTTTTCCAGGTCCGATGCGGCACCTTGCAGCTCGGTGGCTTGGCTTTTGGTAATGCGAAAGAGTTTGATGTCGCTCATAAGAACCTTCTTTAGTTCACAGTGGAGGCAAGGCGGACAGTCCAATGACCACCGCTCTCCTGCTGCACTTTCAGCAGGTCATAGGTCTTTAGCATGTCGAGCAAACCAGAATGACCGTATTTCTTGGGCGAGAAAGAAGGATCTGCTCGCTTGAGGTATGAGCCAAGACCACCCACACTGACCTTGCCTTCCGACGAATCCGCCGCGAGTAGGGCCACAGCCTCCACCACAAACAAAGGGCGCTGTTTGGCTACTGGCTTTGTCGGGTCAGGCTTTGCCGCCTCAGCTTTGCTCGCCGCTTGGGGTTGCTCCACGACAGGTTCAGGCTTCACCCACTCAAAGAACTGGTCGCTCGCGTTGCGCAAGGCGTCCGGGCTCTTAGCTTCCCCCACGATGTGCACGGTGGCGCCGCGCTCGCGCAGCTTGCGGCAGAGGTAGGCGAAGTCGGAGTCGCTGGTGACGAGACAGAAGGTGTCGGCCCGCTCGTCAAACAAGGCTTCGACGGCGTCGAGCGCCAGCGCGATGTCAGAGGTGTTCTTGCCGGCCGCGTACTGATATTGCAGGCAGGGCGTGAAGGCGAGGCGGACCAGTGCTTCCTGCCATTTGTTGGCCAGGGTGGTGTGGTTGCCGTAACCGCGCCGCAGCACGACGCGGCCAAATTGGGCGACAACGCGCAGGGCGTATTCGAGAATTTCGGGGGTGGTGTTGTCGCAGTCCACCAGGACGGCGACGCGCGATTCTTGATCTGCGCCGTGGTGATTGTTCGCCATCTGTGGGGACCTCCCTTGGGTTT
Source organism: Hydrogenophaga sp. H7 (assembly GCF_002025745.1). Classification (NCBI taxonomy): domain Bacteria; kingdom Pseudomonadati; phylum Pseudomonadota; class Betaproteobacteria; order Burkholderiales; family Comamonadaceae; genus Hydrogenophaga; species Hydrogenophaga sp. H7. Next base: position 62,673 of record NZ_MCIC01000016.1, read on the forward strand.
GAGGCTTACATCATAGGCAGCGCCTTGGGCACCCTACGCCGTATCCCGCTGCTCAAACCCGCCCGGCAGGTGGCGGGTGATGACGGCCTGGGTACTCATGGGGTTTAGGGTTGCGGCAGCGCCGACGCCGGCAGGCCAAACACCTTGTCGAACGCCCAGTTGAAGACGAAGGTGTAGAGCAGGAAGAACATGGCCAGCCCGATCTCCAGCACCAGCGCGTGCTCCAGGCTGATGCCGAGCCACCAGGCGAACAGCGGCACCAGCAGGACCAGGAAGCCCAGCTCGAAACCGACGGCGTGGGCCACGCGGCGCCCGAGGCCACGGCCGCGCACGCTCTGGCGCGCTTCCCAGCGCTCGAACAGGGTGTTGTAGACCAGGTTCCACACGATGGCGATCACCGCCGAGGCCACCGCGATCACGCCGGCGCGCTCCAGGCTGGCGCCGGAACCGGCGGCCAGACCGGTGCTGCTGATGGCGATGGCAAACAGTTCGTAGAGGGTGACGTAGACGATTTTTCGGCGGGCGCCTTGCATGGGAATGGGAGGTGTGGGGTTACTGGAGCCGCGGGGGCGCGGCTATGCTCCCCCGATTGTGATGTCTGGGCTGGAGCGCGCGATGCTGGATGTGGTCTGTCTGTGTGCCGAGTGGTGCAGTGCCTGCCGGGCCTGGCGGCCGGACTGGAACGTGGCCGTCGCGCGCCACCCGGAGCACCGCTGGCAGTGGCTGGACATCGAGGACGAGCCGGACCTGATGGACGAGGTGGGGCTGGACATCGAGACCTTCCCCACAGTGCTGATCGCCCGCGGTGGCCAGGCCCTGTTCCTCAGTGCGATCCCGCCGCAGCCGGCGTTTCTGGACCACCTGCTGGCCCGCCTGGGCGCCAAAGATGCCGCCCCGCAGAGCGTGGCGCCCGAGGCGGTGGCGCTGGCGCAGCGCCTGGCCGCGCGCCACCGCGCCTGAACACCATTCCTTTCACCGAAGCACCGGAGCCGGGCGTCGATACACTGCGCGGCGTCGGCTTCAGGCGGTCAGCCCGAGGAAGCTGTCGAGGATGTGGAAGTGGTCGTCGTGGAAGCGGTCTTCCATCGCCGCGAGGTCGGCGATGGGCACCCACTGCGCCGAGCGCGCGTCGTCGCTGCCCTGCACCTCGGGCAGCGGACGCTGGCCCAGGTCGAAGTGGTGGGCGTGGGTGATGACGCGGCCGCGCGCGCTGCGGTCGGGGTGGTCGAACACGCGCACGCCCTTGAGCGCGTGCGCGATGTCGGCCGGCAGCAGGTGCAGGCCGGTCTCTTCGTGCAGTTCGCGCAGGGCCGACTGGTAGACCGTCTCGCGCGGCTCCAGAAAGCCGCCGGGCAGGGCGAACAGGCCCTGGCCGGGCGCACGGTCGCGCACGATCAGCAGCACGTGGCCGGCGCACTGGATCAGCGCGTCGACCGTGACGAACACCGGCGGGTAGGGCGCGCTGGCCCACAAGGCCTTCTCGGCGCGCAGGCTGGCCCACTCCGTCCCCAGTTCGCGGTAGCAAGGCAGCTGGGCCCAGGCGCGCAGGAAGTCGATAGTTGAAGGCGGCACCTGGCTGACCAGGGCCGCGAGCGCGGGCTCCAGCGGGTGTCCGGCGGCGCCGAACAGCGCGTCGCGCACGGCGCTCGAATGCAGCGCGCCCTGCGAGCCCACGTCGTCCAGCAGCCAGCCGGGAAAGTCGTCGAGGTAGGTGCTGGTCGCGTCCTTGTGGTGGCCCACCAGCACGGTCTGGCCCGGCGGCAGGGTGCCCAGCTGCGCCTGCACGCCTTCGCGCACCGCCTGCACCCAGCGCTGGCCGTCGTAGTGGTCGCGCACCGGCAGAAAGCCCACACGCGCCGCCTCGTCGGCGCTCAGTGCCAGGCGGATCATCTCGACGCGCTCGGCCCAGGTGAAGGGGTTCTTGGGGCTGCGCGCCTGGAAGGCGGAACCGATGACGACCACCACGCGCGGTGCAAGCGCGAGGGCGCGGCGGATCACGGCGAGCTGCCCCAGGTGCAGGCCCTGGAAGCGGCCGATGCAGACGGCGGCGGCGAAGGTCGGGGTAGTGGCGTTCATGGTGATCAGAAGTGTTGGGCGGCGATGGGCATCTGGCGGCCGGAGCCGAAGGCACGGGCGCGCACACGGATGACGGGCGGGGCCTGGCGGCGCTTGTATTCACTGCGCGCGACCATGCGGCGCACACGGTCCACCAGCGCCGGGCCCTCGGGCTGCTGCAGCAGACGGGCCACGAAGGTCTCGACCTCGACACGCTCCTCGCGCGCCAGGCCGTGGCCTTCGATCAGGTGCTTGAGGACTTCGTCCAGCACCTCGTAGGGCGGCAGGCTGTCGGTGTCCTTCTGGTCGGGCGCGAGTTCGGCCGAGGGCGGCTTCTCGATGATGGCCTGCGGAATGATCTCGCGCCCGGCGGCCTCGTTGAGGTGGCGCGCGAGCGCGAACACTTCGGTCTTGTAGAGGTCGCCGATCAGGCCCAGGCCGCCGTTGGTGTCGCCGTAGAGCGTGCAGTAGCCGACCGACATCTCCGACTTGTTGCCGGTGGTCAGCAGCAGGTGGCCCCAGGTGTTGGAGTACTCCATGAGGATGGTGCCGCGGATGCGCGCCTGCAGGTTCTCCAGCGCCAGGCCCTGCAGCGGCGCACCGAAGGCGGCTTCGAAGCCCGCGCTGTAGCCCTTCACCAGGTCGGCGATGGGGTGGCGGTGCAGGCGCACGCCCAGCGCGTCGCACAGCGTCTGCGAGTCGTCCACCGAGCCCGCCGACGAAAACACCGAGGGCATGGTGATGGCGGTCACCCCGTCGGGGCCGAAGGCTTCGGCCGCGAGCGCGATGGTGATGGCCGAGTCGATGCCGCCGGAGGAGCCGATCACTGCCTGTGTGAAGCCGCAGCGGCGCGCGTAGTCGCGCAGGCCGAGCACGATCTGCTCGCGGTAGAAGGCCAGAGTGGACAAGCCCTCGGCGGGCACGGCAGGCAGTGCGCCACCCCGCGCGTCGCGGAAGCCGCTGGCCTCGAAGCGCAGCGTGGTGACGTCCTCGGCAAAGCGCTGCGCCTCGAACACCACGCCGGCTTTCGGCTCCACCGCGAAGGAGGCGCCGTCGTAGACCAGCTGGTCGTAGCCGCCAACCTGGTTGACATAGAGGATGGGCAGGCCGTGGCGGCGGCTGGCGGCCGCGAAGATCTGGTGGCGCTGTTCGCGCTTGCCGATGTGGGACGGGCTGGCGTTGATGGACACCACCAGGTCGGGCGCGGCGTCGCGCAGCCGCTCGAACGGGTTGACCGTGTAGCCGCTGCCGTCGTCGTTCCAGCCGTCTTCGCAAATCAGGAAGCCAACCTGCGCAGTGCCGATGCGCAGCACCTTGGCCACGTCGGGGCCGGGCTCAAAGTGGCGGCGCTCGCTGAAGATGTTGTAGGTGGGCAGCAGCTGCTTGGCGTATTCAAGCAGCACCTCACCAGCCCGGACCACGCGCAGCACGTTACGAAGCGGCTTGCCCGGCCCGTGGTGGGCCGCCGGCATGCCGATCACCCAATGCAGCGCGGGCATCTGGCGCGAGGCCTGCAGCAGCGCCTCGAAGCCGGTGTCCACACGGGCCATGAAGTGCGGTTCGTCGAGCAGGTCGCCCGGGTAGTAGCCGGTGAGCGAGAGTTCGGAGAAGACCACCAGCTCGGCACCGTCGTCGCGCGCGCGCTGCGCGGCTGCGACCATCTGGCGCACGTTGCCGTCCATGTCACCCACGGTGACGTTGAGCTGGGCCAGGGTGATGGTGATCATGTGGCCTCCGCAGGCACGTTGAACACCTGGCGCAGGTAGGCCAGGAAGGTGGCGTCGTCGCACAGGGTCTTGCCGGGCGAGTCCGACAGCTTGGCCACCGGCTGGCCGTTGGCGCTGGTGAGCTTCATGACGATGTTCAGCGTCTGCAATCCGACGTCGTTGGACAAATGGGTGCCGATGCCGAAGCCCAGCTGCGTGCGGTCGCCCAGCGCGCGGTAGATGGCGATGGCCTTGTCCACGGTCAGACCGTCGGAGAACACCAGGCGCTTGGTGTGCGGGTCGATGCGCAGCTTGGCGTAGTGGGCCAGGGCCTTTTCGGCCCAGACCAGCGGGTCGCCCGAGTCGTGGCGCAGACCGTCGAACAGCTTGGCGAAATAGAGGTCGAAGTCGGCCAGGAAAGCGTCCATGCCGACCACGTCGGTCAGCGCGATGCCGAGGTCGCCGCGGTACTCCTGCACCCAGTCCTCCAGCGCGGCCTTCTGCGAATCGCGCAGGCGCACGCCCAGCGCCTGGTAGGTCTGCAGGTACTCGTGCGCCATGGTGCCGATGGGCACCAGACCGAGGTCGCACGCCAGCCGCACATTGGAGGTGCCCTTGAACACCTGGGGCAGGCGCGCGCTGAAGGCCTGCACCACCTCGCGCTGCCAGGGCCGCGAGAAGCGGCGGCGCACGCCGAAGTCGAACAGCTCGAAGGGGTGGCGCAGGGCGGGCTGCTGCACGAACGCTTCGATGGTGGCGATCTTGGCCTCCAGCCGGCGGCGACCCTCGGCCTCGGCCGCGGCGCGGTCGAAGCGGCGGAAGTACAGCTCGTTGACGATGGCCAGCACGAAGATCTCGAAGGCCATGACGTGGACCTGCGGCCCCTTCGCCACGATGCGCAGCTGGTCGCCCTCGGCGAAGGCCTGGATGAAGCCGCGCTGGAAACGGAAGATGCGCAGGAAGTCGACGAAGTCGCTCTTGATGTAGCGCAGGCCGCCGAGGTAGCGCAGCTCGTCCTCGGTGAACGAGAGGGCGCACAGCGCGTCCAGTTCGGCGTTGACCTCGTCCAGCAGTTCGGTCAGCGGGTAGGCCGGCTGGTTGCGGCAGACAAAGCGGTACTCCGCCTGCGTCTGCGGATGCCGGTGCAGCATGGTCTGCCACATCGTGAACTTGTAGAGGTCGGTGTCCAGCAGGCTGGTGATGACGGGTTCCATGGTGGCTCCGGGTTCAGGCGCTGGCCTGAAGAAGGGGAAGGACCTCGGCGCAGGTGGCCAGGCGCGCGCCCTGGCGCTGCAGATCCGCCAGGAAAGCGGTGGCCTGTGCCTCGAACCCGGTGACCGGGCTCATCGCGTCGGTCAGCAGCACCAGCTTGTCCAGCCGGCGCGAGGGCAGGTGCTGCGCCAGGTGTTCGACGGTGGCCTTGACGCAGTGGCTGCTGGCCTCGCCCGCGATGACGATGCGCTCGGCCTCGTCGAGGCGGACGATCAGCGCGGTGTTGAGCTGCGTGTCGTCGTCGGCCGCGTCGGGCACCTCGGCCTGCAGGGCGCTGTAGTGCTCGGTCCAGGGGTTGCTGCCCTTGGTGACCTTCTGCACCACGCCCAGGCGCCGGTCCTCCCAGCGGTTGTAGGCGGCCCGGACGGCGGGGTGCACGTTGTGGCCCCAGCTGCCGATCTCGCAGTGCACGGGCCAGACCATCAGCGTGTAGCGGCCGGCCTGCTCCAGCGCGTCGAGGTAGGCGAGCGTGCGGGGCAGGGCGCTCGCATCGCGCGGCCGGTACTCGCCTGCGCGGACCTGGGCCGCGGTGATGGCGGTGAACGGCGCCACGGCCGCGCCTTCGCCGGTCTGCCAGAAGGTGGGGTGGGCGATGTCGTAGCGCTGGTGCGAATCGAGGGTGACGACGATGCGGTGAATGCCACCACCCCCGGCGTCGATCAGCGCGGCCAGGCGCAGCATGTCGGCGTGGGCGCCGCTGACCGGCAGCGCAGGTGCGGCGGGGGTCTGGCGCAGCGGGTCCACGGCGCGCCATTCCTCGGGCAGGTCACAGAAGTCGTTCTGCGGGTCGATGACCAACAAAGTGGTGCAGCTGCTCATGGTGTCCTCCTGGGTCGATGGTAGGTGAGGGCGCGCCTTTCCCCGGGCGCTGAGCCCTGTGCCCGGCGGTTTGTCGACGTGCTCCAGGGCGCCTCGCCGCAAGCCTGCGCGGGTGATCGGCGGCGGCAGAATGAGCCATTTTTAAAACCAGTAAAAATAAAAAACTGGCTTTTTATTTACATAAGGCATATGATTCGCCGGTGAGCGGTGTTCGCTGGCATGCGCCAACCGAAGCCCCAAGGCTGGCAGCCCCTGTGCCGCACAGCCCGTCTCCCTGCCCGGCGGCCTTGCGGCTCCTGCGGCATCTGTCCTCGCGGCATCCTTTGAAGCCGCTTCTCTCTGCGCCACCGGGGCTGTGTCCCGACCACGGCGCCACTCTCTGAAAGGCTCGCCATGAGCACCAAACTGTACGTGGGCAACCTGCCCTACTCCGCCGACGACCATTCGTTGCGCACCAACTTTGCCGAGTTCGGCGACGTGGCCTCGGCCAAGGTCATGATGGACCGCGACAGCGGCCGCTCCAAGGGCTTCGGCTTTGTGGAAATGGGCTCGTCCGAGCAGGCCGAAGCCGCCATCAAAGGCCTGAACGGCCTGTCCGTCGGTGGCCGCAACATCGTCGTCAACGTGTCGCGCCCGAAAGAGTCGACCGGCGGTGGCTACGGCGACCGTGGCGGACGCGGCGGCTACTGAGCCCCCACGCTCCTCGCAAAGAAGCCGGCCCACTGGGCCGGTTTTTTTTCGTCGATCGTTGGCCGATGGCTTCAGGCCTGAACCGCGCGCTCCAGCGCCTGGTCGATGTCCCAGAGGATGTCGTCGATGTGCTCCAGGCCGACCGAGATGCGCACCATGTCCGGCGGCACGCCGGCCGCGAGCTGCTGCGCTTCGTCGAGCTGCCGGTGGGTGGTGCTGGCGGGGTGGCTGATGAGGGTGCGCGTGTCGCCGATGTTGACCAGGTGGCTCATGAACTGCGCGCTCTCGATGAACTTCACGCCCTGGGCCAGACCGCCCTTCACACCAAACGCGAGCAGGCCAGAGGCGCCGCGCATCTGCCGCTTCATCAGCTCGTGCTGCGGGTGGTCAGGCAGGCCGGGGTAGTTGACCCAGCCCACGCGCGGGTCGTCCTTGAGGTACTGCGCGACGGCCAGCGCGTTGGCGCAGTGGCGCTCCATGCGCAGCGGCAGGGTTTCGACGCCCTGCAGGATCTGCCAGGCGCTGGTGGGCGCGAGCGCCGCGCCGAACACGCGCAGGCCTTCCATGCGGCAGCGCATGGTGAAGCCGAAGTTGCCGAAGGTCTCGTAGAACCTGACGCCGTGGTAGCCGGGCGAGGGCTCGGTCATGCCGGGGAACTTGCCGTTGTCCCACGGGAACGTGCCGCTCTCGACCACCACGCCGCCCAGCGTGCTGCCGTGGCCCGCGAGGTACTTGGTGGCGCTGTGCACCACGATGTCGGCGCCGAAGCGGATCGGGTTGCACAGGAAGGGGCTGGGCACGGTGTTGTCCACCACCAGCGGCAGGCCGTGCGCATGGGCCACGTCGGCAATGGCCGTGATGTCCAGCACCACCATGCTGGGGTTGCCCAGGGTCTCGGCAAACAACGCGCGGGTGTTGGGGCGGATCGCGGCGGCGAAAGCCTCGGGGTCGGTGGCATCGACAAACGTGGTCTCGATGCCGAACTTCTTCAGGTTGACGGCCAGCATGGTCACGCTGCCGCCGTACAGCGCGCCGGCCGCGACCACATGGTCGCCGGCCTGCAGCAGCGTGGTCAGCGCCAGCGCTTCGGCCGCCATGCCGCTGGCCGTGGCCACCGCGGCGCGCCCGCCTTCGAGCGCCGCCACCCGCTCTTCCAGCGCCGCCACCGTGGGGTTGGACAGGCGCGAATAGACGTTGCCGAAGGTCTGCAGGTTGAACAGGCTGGCTGCGTGTTCGGCGCTGTCGAACACGAAGCTGGTGGTCTGGTAGATGGGCAGGGCGCGCGCGCCGGTGGCGGCGTCGGGGATCTGGCCGGCGTGGATGGCCAGCGTCTCGTGCTGGAAGTTGCGGTCGGCCATGGTGTCAGACCTGCTTCGGCCGGTGGGCCGAGATGACCTTGGTGTTCACGCCGGCCCAGTTCAGGCCGCCGAAGAGGCGCGCGTGTTCGATCTTCACGCAGCGGTCCCAGACCGAGTCGAGCCCGCCCTCGGTCGCGATGCGGTCGGCCTCCTCGCTCATCAGGCCCAGCTGCTGCCACAGCGTTTTTGCGCCGATGGCGACCGCGCTCCTCGCAATCGCCGGGATCTCCTCGACCTTGCGGAACACGTCGACCATGTCGACCGGGAAGGGGATGTCCTCCAGCCGCGCATAACTCTTCTCGCCCAGGATCTCGGGGTAGCGCGGGTTCACCGGCACGATGCGGTAGCCGCGCTCCTGCATGTACTTGGCGGCGAAGTAGCTGGGGCGGTGCCATTCGGCCGAGAGGCCGACCACGGCGATGGTGCGGTCGCGCGCGAGGATGCCGCGCAGGGTGGGGATGTCGTCTTGCATGGCCCGACACAATACCGCCATGGCGAGCGAACGCAAGGCACTGCCTGTCATCGACACGACCCGCTGCACCGGCTGCGGTTGGTGCGTGGCGGTGTGCCCGCCGCACGTGCTCTCGCTGGCGGTGGTGCCGGGCTGGCAGAAGAAGAGCACGCTGCACGACGAGGCCGGCTGCACCGGCTGCGCGAAGTGCGCGGTGCGCTGCCCGTTCGACGCGATCGCCATGCAGCGCCTGGGCGGAGGTCCCTTGGACGAGGGATGAAGCCCCCGCGCGAGCGTCCTACAGTGGCCCTCCGGCTTCCTCGGGGAAGCGTTTCACATCGGAGGTTCCATGGACATCACCGACATGATCCGCGCCGTCCAGGGCGCGCTGGGCATCGAGACCGACGGCCGTGCCGGACCACAGACCTGGGGCGCCATCTACGCCGCACTGGTCAAGCCGACGATCAACCGCAAGCCGCCCGAACAGGCCCTCTCCGCGGTGGACCCGCGCAGCGAAACCGCCATCGCCACCCTGCTTCCGGAGGCCCGGCCCATGGCCCGGGCGCTGGTGCAGAAGGCCGCCGCCAGCGGCATCCAGATCAAGGTGATCAGCGGCACCCGCAGCTTCGAGGAACAGGACGCGCTGTTTGCCAAGGGACGCACCGCACCGGGCCCCAAGGTCACCAACGCGCGCGGCGGCTTCTCCAACCACAACTTCGGCATCGCCTTCGACATCGGCGTCTTCAGCGGCAACAGGTACCTTCCGGAGTCGCCCAAGTACAAGGCGGTCGGCGTGCTGGGCATGGAGCTGGGGCTGGAGTGGGGCGGCAACTGGACCACCATCGTCGACCAGCCCCACTTCCAGCTGCGCCCGGCCTGGGCACAGGACCTCCCGGAACGCGAGATGCTGACGAGCCTGCGCGAGCGGCTCGCCAGCGGGCAACCGGTGTTCGCCTGAGCGGCACCGGCCGCCGGCTCAGGCCGGCATGGGCACGATGAAGGCCGGCCCCGACTGCTGGCCGGTCTGCCCGGGCACCGGCTGGCCCAGGTTGTTGTAGCCCGTCACCGTGAAGCTGTAGGTGAACGGCCCGCCACCGGCCGACGGCGGCTGCACCAGCACCACGGTCTTCTCTTCGAGCTGGCTGGGCGTGAACAGCACGCTGGCGAAGTCGGGCTCGTCGCCCGGCCCGCGCAGGTCCACCTTCAGCGCGATCAGCGCACCCAGCGTGGCCTGGGGCAGGCGCACCCGGACGCGCTGCGTCACCCCCACACCGTCCATGATCACCGCCACGTTGCCGTCGGCCGCCACCTGGCCGGACTCGAACACCGAACCGTCGCCGCGCACCACCGTGGTCTCGTAGGTGAAGGGCGGTGGCTCGGGCACCAGGGTGGGGATGCGCAGCGAGCGGCGGTCGAGCCGGGTCTCGTCGTAGATTTCCTGGAACTCGCGACGGTAGCCCGAAGCCGGCTCCTGGTAGCGGATATCGACCACCGCCTCCATCAGGTTGGTCTGGTCCAGCAGCGGAATGAGGCGGATGTTGAGCTCGCCCTCGAAGGGCTCGTTGATGATCACCGCCGGGTCGGCCGTGGTGACCCAGTCTTCCTGCACGCGCAGGTTGCCCGACTTGAGGAAGTAGCGCGCCCGGTAACGGAAGCTGCGGGTGGCGTTGTTGGCCAGGCGCAGGCGCCAGTGCTTGGTGGCCTCGCCGGGCTTGAGCAGCAGGGTCTTCTCGACGCGGAAGGCGTTGGACGGGTCGTCGTAGACCAACTCGACCTCGACCTGCGTGATCTCGCCGCTGTCCATGTCGCCCAGCGACACCTCCACATCCATCAGCTCCACGTGGTCGAGCGGCGCGATCACCAGCTGGCGCGCGCGCTCCACCACCCAGCCGGTGGAGACCTGCGTGTTGGCCGCCGTCCAGTCGCTGTTGGGCGTGAAGGTGATGTCCAGCTTGTAGCGGTAGCTCAGGTCGCGCCGGTCGTTGAGGAAGGTGGTGAAGGTGCGCGGATCGGTCTTGCCGGGCACGAACAGGAAGCCGTCGACGTGCTCTGCATCCTTGCCGGGCGGGCGCTCGCCGGGGTATTCCAGGTTCACCGCCACGCTGGCGATGCCGGCCTGCGCGAGGTCGGTGCCCATCGATACCGTGGCGATCAGGCGCTGGAAGAAGCTGTCGTCCAGGCTCACGCTGCGGATGCGGTCGGCCAGGTTGAAGCCCGCCACCACGGTGCCGAACATGCCCTGCGGCGCGGCCGTGCGCGCCTCGGCCGACTGCATGGAATAGTCGAAGGTGCGCACCTGCAGTTCGTCCTGGTGCACGAACTTGAGCGAGAAGGCCACCTGGAACGGCGAGATCGAGCTGTTGCCCGCCGGCCCCGCCGCGCCCCCGCTGCCGGCGTTGGCGGCGGCCGCGCTGCGGTTGACGGTGCTGGTGGAAGGCACGCCCTCGGACGGCCCGTGCACCGCCGGCGCAGTGGTGGGCGTGGCGGTGGACGGTGCGCCCATGGGCGGCGCCAGAGCGGTGCCGGTCTGCGGCCCGGTCAGGCCGCCGAACAGCGACTGCAGCTGGCCCAGCATGCCCAGGTTGCCCGACTGGCGCGTCATGAAGCTCGGAGGCTCCAGCGCCGATTCGAAGAAGTCCTCCAGCAGCTTGGTCTGGAACCACTGCCAGGCGTCGTCGGCCTTCTTGCGCAGGTCCTCGTCGTCGGTGAAGTTCATCACCTCGATCTGCACCGAGCCGTTGTCGCGCAGCTTCTGGAAAGCCACGCCGATGTCGGCCGCCAGGCTGACCATGCCGATCGATCCGCGCGCGCCCAACTCGGCCTCCAGGGTCTCGTAGACGCGCTTGTACTCGGCGCGGATCTTGATGCGGAACGAGGGGCGCAGGCCCAGGAACTCCAGGTTGTAGATCACCCCCACCGGGCTGATGCCGGTGCGCAGGCCGGCCTCCATCAGGGTGGCGGCCTCGCGGTCGAGCATCATGGCGAAGGTGGCGCGGTTGAAGCCGAACAGCGAAGGCTGGGTGGCGCCGTACACCTCCTCGTAGAGCTTGAGGCCGCGCGCCGCGGTGGGCGAGGGAGGCGGGGCGCCCTCGGGCGGGTCCTCGGCGGCGTCCTTGACCACCGACAGGCGCACGCTGCCCTTGCGGAACTGGATCGGCACCAGCTTGACGTCGCCGTCGGCGAAGCGGCCGAGCTCGCCCTTGATGCTGCCCAGCGTGCGGTCGTCGACGCCGAGGTCGACGGTGAAGGCCATGAAGCCGCCGCCCAGCGACTGGCCGCCTGCGTCGGGGTCGAAGTCGGGGTTGTCGGTGATGTCGCGCCGGTACTTGAGGAACAGGAACTCGGGCACGCCGTCGTTGAGGGCGAGCCGGGGCCGTTCGGGCACGTAATAGAACAGGTTGGTGTCTTCGTGATCGCGGTAGATCATCAGGCCACGGATGGGGCCGATCGGTGCGTCGAGATACAGCATGTCAGGCTCCTTGGTGGTCAGGCGGGGTGGTGGAACCAGCGGATCCAGTCGCCCAGGTCGTTGTCGCCCATGGACTCCAGCGCCTGGGCCGGGTCTTCGTAGCGACGGGGCGGGGCGGCCGCGCCGCCATTGGGTGCGGCGCCAGCGGGTGGTGAACTGCCTGCGTACTGCGGGTTCTTGAAGAACACCCGGCCCGACTCGCCGCGCAGCGCCACCACCGCATGCAGACCGGTGTGGGCCGCGTCGCTGGGCGGCGCGCCCCAGTGCACCACCAGCAGCATCGGGTCGCGCGCCTGCTGGATGCGCTGCACGAAGTCGTTGCGCAAGGCATCGGTGGGCTGCGGCGCCTGCTGCGTCGAGTGAGCACGCCCCAGCAGCCCGCTGAGCGCCCGCTGCAGCTGGGCCGCCGTCACGCCGCGCCGCATGGTCTCCTGGAACACGGTGTTGACGCCGTTGGGTGCGTCCGGCGGCGCCGAAGGGTCGTACTCGGGCCAGGCGCTGCCGCGCGCATAGCGCAGCACGGCCGACTGGAAGCCCAGCTCGGCGTTGGTCCGCACAAAGAAGGGCAGCGAGGCGGTGCCGGCGTAGCGCGCCACCTGGTAGACCCCGGGCGGCACCTCGATCAGATCGCCGTTGGCGAGGGTGGCCTTGGCCTCGCGGCCGAGCAGGCCGCGCAGCAGGCGCACGTATTCCGAGGCGTTGGTGTTGATCAGCAGCGTCTGCACGCTGGTGGGCCCGCAGGTGCTGGCCGTGCCCTGGTTGGTCTGGCCGTTGGGGTCCATGATTTCGGTCAGCGCGTCGTCGACCAGCTGTTCGGCAGCGGTGACACCGGCGATGTCGGGGTGCGGATCGATCTGCAGCAGCGCCAGCAGGTGGTCCACCAGCAGCTCGCGGTCCTTGAGGTCCGGCTGCTTGAGGATGGACATCTCCAGGTTGGCGGCGTTGCGAAAGCGCGTGTCCAGCAGGGTCGGCAGCTTCTGCCGCGCGCCCGGCCCGGCGAACAGCCACAGCATCAGGATCTTGCCGCGCGTGGCGGTCTCGATCTCGTTGGTGAAGAAGCGGTGGCTGAACACCCCTGCCAGCGACTGGCGGTCGGGCGAGTCGTCCGGCAGGTTGTTCCACAACCATTGCAGGAAGGCCCCCCAGGGCACCGGCATGGCGTCGACCGCGGCCTGGTCCGGCGCCACCTGGGAGGCGGCCGAGAGGCGGGTCTGGATGATGGCCAGCCGCTGCGCCAGCGGGTCGTTCTGGAAGCTGGCATCGGGCGGCCAGATAAGCACCGAGGCCGCGCCGGCGGGGTTCAGGCGCACGCGGTAGTAGAGGTTGGGCGACATGGTGGACTGGCCCGCCCGCGCCTTGCGCAGCTCCTCGCGGTAGCCGTCCCACAGGGCCTGCGGCATCTGCCAGCGCGCCCGGTTGCCGGCCAGCCGGATCACCTGCACCGGCAGCTGGATGGGCTGGTTGCCGCCCGCCGCCTTGGTGATGGTGACGTCCAGCGCCTGGCCGGTGTTGTAGTAGCGCAGCGGCACATAGCCGGTGCTGGGTGCGAGCAGTGCCTGCGGGTCCCAGGCCAGCTCGATCACCGCCTCGCCGTTCTCGTTGGCGCTGATCTCGAAGGTCGGCGGCGTGTCGGCCTCGGTCCAGTTGTAGAGCATGGTGCGGATGCGCACCCAGTTGCGGCTGGCAAAGGCCGGGTAGTTGTAGGCCACGGCGGCCTCGATGTCGAGCTTGCCGTGGCCCCAGTTGTTGTTGGGCACCGCGCTGCCGGTGCCGGTCTGCGCGTCCTTGCGCGCCGTGGCCTGCAGGCCCAGCCGGATCTGCTCCTGGCGCAGGGTCGGGTTCTTCTCCAGGATCAGGGCCACGGTGCCCGCGACCATGGGCGTGGACATGCTGGTGCCGGCCATGAGCTGGTAGGTGCCGCTGGCGTCGGTGGTGCCGGGGCTGCTCTCGTCGATGGACATCGCCGACATGACGAACTCGCCCGGCGCGCTCAGGTCGGGCTTGATACGCCCGTCGCGCGTGGGCCCGCGGCTGGAGAAGTCCGACAACGTGCCCTTGTTGCCGCCGGCATCCGCGCCGGCGCCGGTCTTGGTGCGGTAGCAGCCCACCGCGATGGCCTCGCGCGCACTGGCCGGGATGGCCACCGACTTGCTGACCGTGTCGGGGCTGCCGGTCCAGACCGGGTTGCCGTCCACCGGGCGCTCGATCCAGGCGTCGAACGGCACGGCGGTGGTGCCGGCGTTGGTCAGCGTGATGCGCCAGGTGCCGCTGGCGATGGACACCGCCGTGCCCCGGGTCAGCCGGATCAGGATCTCGTTGTCGTGGTTCTGCACGCTGTCGATGCGCGAATCGATCGCCACCACATTGCCCCCGGCCAGGGTGTGGACCAGCGTGGTCGGCGCCGCGGCGCTGGCCGACGGCACCACCACCGGCGTGGCCACGCCCGCCGGGTTGGTCAGGGTGACCGACAGCCGCTGGTTGCCGGGGTACCAGAGGTCGATGGTGTCGTCCACCACGTCGCCCGCCGGCACGCTGAAGGTCAGCACCAGGTTGCCCGAGGCCGGCACACTGCCGCTGACGGCGATGGCGTTGTCGGCCTGGTTGCCCGACGAACAGACATAGGCCCGGCCGGGGAAACCCAGCTCGCGGTTGATCGCCTGCTCCAGCAGGGTCGTGCCGTCGTGGGGGCCGACGTTCATGCTCTGGCTCTGGTTGACCACCACCGGCCGGTTCAGGGCGGCCGCCACGCTGTAGATGTAGTGCAGGGCGTCGACCGTGCGCACCGAGTTGGCCAGCTGCAGCGTGCCGTCGCTGCCGCGGCTGTCGTTGCGCACCATGATGATGTCGGCCTCGGGCGCGACGCCGGCAAAGGTGCCCGCCGCGCGGCCGTTGCCCGCCGCGATGCCCGCCACGTGCGTGCCGTGGGCGCCCCGGTCGCGGTGGCGCACCACGCTGTGGGGGTTGGCATTGACCAGGGCGCTGTTGATCTGGGTGTCGGTGTACTCGACGCCGTAGCTGTAGCCGGCCGGCGCGGCCTCGCCGGCCGCCGGCACGAGGAACTGGTCCCAGATGCGCAGGATGCGCGTGCTGCCGTCGGCCCTGCGGAAGCTGGCGTGGGTGTAGTCGATGCCCGAATCGATCAGGCCCACGATCACGTTGCGCCCCCGGTAGGCGGTGGGCGGCGTGCCGATGCCGGGGCTGCGCGTGTGGCCCAGGTGGGCGTCGGCGGTGGCGATGTCGAGCATGGGATGCATCAGGCGCGCGCCCTCGATGCGCACCACGCCTTCAAGGGCCGCGAGGGCGTCGATGGCCGACACCGCGATGTCGCCCGTCAGCACGTCGTCGGTCCGGCTGGCGATCTGCAGGCCGGCCGTCACGAGCGGACCGGTCTCGCCGTTGAACTGCACCAGCACCGACACGCGCTGGCCATCGGCCGAGAAGCCGTAGCGGTCGAGCAGGTCGCCCGCCAGCTGGTTGCCGGCCTTCAGCCGGAGGTTGAGATTCAGGGAGGCGTCGATCTTGCTCATGATGGTGTTCTCCAGAGATCGAAGGGATCGCGAGGGCGGCGGACGCGCCGGGCGTCAGGGGTTCGGCCGGACGCCGTCGGCGGGCGGACCGTCGTCGGTATCCGGTGCCAGCGGCGCGGCGGCCGACAGCGCCCGGACCGACGGCAGGCGCGCCAGCTCGGCCAGCGCCCGCAGCGGCAGCCGCAGGGTCTGCAGGTCGGTCGGCGCGGGGCCTGCCGCGGCCGTGGGCGGGCGGTTCCAGACGCCCCCCAGCCGGGCCACCTGGTCCAGGTCGGCGGGGCTGGGCGTGGACGCCCATTGCAGGAACACATCGACCACCGGGTTGTCCTGCGGGGCCAGCAGGCGGATCTGCAGGCTGGTCGGTGCGTCGATCTTGTTCAGGTAGGAGGTGTCGTCGTTGTCCATGAGGCGCTCCGGTGGTCAGTGAGGGGGCGGCGCCTGGCCGCCGTGGTGGAGGGTCTGCTTGGGGCCGCGCAGCACGAAGTGCACGGTGTCCAGCGAACCGTCGGGGTGCAGGCTGATTTCAAGGGCCGCGCCGATCACCTGCGAGGGCGGGTCCGGCAGGTCCGGTGCCAGCAGCTTGTACAGCGCCTGGGCAAAGCAGCCATCGCCCCCCAGGCTGTGCACCGCCTCGGTCAGCCGGTCGCACTTGTCCCGCGTCTCCGGCACCAGCGCCCACAGGCTGCTGGCCACCCGCAACGCGGGCTGGTCGCCACCGGGGCCGCGCAGCCCCAGGCTCCAGGGCCGGCTGCGCGGCGGCAGGGGACGGCCCAGCACGGTCGCCCACACACCGGCCACCGTCGACCAGGCGGTCGACAGGCCCAGCAGGCGCAGCGCATCGGCCACGTCGGCCTGGCGCGGCAGGTGGTAGGAAAACCAGGGCTCGGTCTTGTGGTCGGCGTCGATGCGGTAGAGGGTGGCGAGCGCTTCCACACGCTGGTGGAGCCCCTGGTGCGGGCGCTCCCAGCCCCATGCCTGCGGCTGCCAGCCGGGGGCGCCGATCACCACCTGGCCCACCTCCTGGCCGTCCAGCCAGTGGGTCCAGCGCTGCGCTCCCGGGGCACCCGGGCGCCGGGTCCAGAGGTGGAGGCGGCGCGCACCCGGCGCCTGCACCGACACCAGCGCGCCGCTGCCGGCCTCGATGCAGGTGCGGAAGGAGAGGTCCGAGGCCAGGGCGTCGCCTTCGACCCGGGGCACGAAGGCGCGCGGCCCGAGCCCGGCCAGCAGGCCCGCGTGCTGCATCCATGAGGGTGTGGTCTGCATGGCTCAGCCCCTGGGCGGTACGGTCGAGAGCATGAGGAAGCGGTCGCGCGTGGAGCGGCGGCCCGTGCTCTTTTCGAAACCGGTGTTGAGCACGTAGGTCAGTTCGTAGCTGTAGTCGCGCAGGGACGCGTCCTGCAGCTTGAGGCGCCAGGGTGCGCCCATGCCGGGCTGCGCGAACGACTGCTGCTCTTCCTCGTGCACGTTGTTGGCATCGTCGTCGTAGCGCAGGGTCAGCACGATGCGCTCGACGCTGTTGGCGGACAGCGGCGGACCGACCAGCTCGGGCTGGACCTCCATCAGCTTGACGAAGGTCTCGCCCACGGTGAGGGTGCTCTTGTCCTCCTGCTGGAAGCCGGTGGAGGTGACATTGCCGTCGACGTCGATGATGGTCTGGCCATACTCGTAGCGGCGTTTGGCCGGATCGACCACCGGGATCTCCCACACCTGGGCGGTGTGGATGTTGCTGGTGTCGAACACGACGGACTCGCTGGCGGCGACGCCGTTGGCCGGGTCGCTGTAGCGCAGGTCGACGATCAGGTTGAGGATGCGCGTGCGGTCGCCCGCGACCACGATGCGCACCTTGGGGCGCGGCGGCATCGGGTCGCGCACGATCACCAGGTCGCTCGACGTGCGCTGCCAGCCCTCCTCCACCGTGCCGCCACCGGCCTTGAGGTAGCTCAGCCGGTAGTCGATCCCCGGGTCCGCCGCCTTGTCGGTGCGCAGCGCCATGCGGAAGCTGCTGTCGCCCTTGTGCAGCAGCTTGGAGTCCTCGTGGGTCCACGCCCCGGTGCTGTGCCGCAGGTGCACGAACACGCCGGAGTAGCGGTCCCATGGGAAGCTGGTGTCGACCTGCACCTCCAGCGCCAGCCGCCGGTACAGCTCGTCGGGCGAGATCACCAGCAGCTGCGAGTCGTGCGGGCGCCAGCCGCTGCTCACGCTGTGGGTCGGGCCGGGCAGGGCCGAGGGCTTGAAGAAGACGCTGTAGCGGTAGAAGTACTGGTGCCCGATGTCCGGGTTGTACCAGGACGAACGCTTGACGCGGTCTTCGGGCGAGTCGAACAGGAAGGACCATTCGGCGTCCGGGTCGGCCAGCGGGTCGAAGTGGTCGGGCGAGCGGTACTGCACGTCCAGCGCCACGCTGTGGATGGCGTCGCCGGCGTAGTCGGCGTTGACCATGGCGTCGAAGGTGGTGGTGTTCCACAGCGCGTCGTTGCCGTCCACCACGGTCACCACGTCCTCTTTCGTCAGGCCGAAGTCCTCGAAGAACAGGCTGATGTGCGCCTGCGGCGCGATCTTGCGCGAGACCGCCTTGTTGACCGTGTAGTCGACCTGGATCGAACGGATTTCCTCGGTGCTCACCTCGCGCCGGCTGTAGCCCGCGCTGGGCCAGAGGTGGACGATGTTGCGGACCTGGCGCGCGGTGCTGAGCACGGTGCTCACGGTCTGGTCGTCGGGTGTGGCCTCGTTGGGGTTGGGCGCCGGCTCGAAGAACTTCTCCAGCACCAGCTCGGTCAGGTCCTTGCGCACCTGGTTGAATTCCTCCTCCACCACCGCCGCCTCTTCGCCTTCGAGCTCCAGCGAGGCCTTGATGCTGATGATCTTTTCCTCCTCCAGCCGCTCGACGATGTCGTCCAGGTCGACCGTGACGAACACGAGGTCGAGGCCGAAGTGCTCCTGGATGAAGTGGTAAGCCTGTTCCCAGTCGGCCTGCACATCGACCCGGTAGGCGGTCTGCATGCCCACGAACTCCAGGTTGTAGACCACGCCCGCCGGCATGAAGCCCTCGAAGGCCCCGTAGAGCAGCTTGGTGGCCTTTCGGCTGAGCATGGCGCTGAAGATGGCCCGGTTGTCGCCGTACAGCGAGGGCACGCCGCTGGACTTGAGGAAGGGCACCCAGCGCTGCTGGGCATCGACCGGGTCGGCCGGCGGTGGCGGCGGGTTCGGGTTGGTGGGGTCCGCCGGCTTGGGCAGCTCGGTGGTGCGGTCCAGAAAGGTCAGCTGCACGGTGCCGCCCTTGTAGGGCAGGGGCGCCAGCCGCGGCGTGTCGGCCAGGTCCATCTCGCGCTTGATGAAGCGCTCGGCCTTGCGCACCGCCTCGCTGTCCCAGGCCAGGTCGGTGTCGAACACCAGGAAGCCCGCCACGTCGTCCTCGGCGGCCGTGCCGTCGGGGTTGCGCTCGATCTCGTCCTGGGCTTCCTTGAGGATGATGAAGCGGATCGCGGGGCGGCCCTGCTCGTCCACCGAGAGCTTGGGCCGGTTGGGGAAGTAATAGAACTGCAGAGGGTCGTGAAAGTCACTCATGACCGTCATCCCCTCGACCTGGAAATAGGGTGGGCCGAACGAGAGCATGGTGTTCTCCTGTCAGGGGTCAGGGCTGGGGCGCCAGCTCGGGCACGAACCTGGGCAGCGGAAAGTGCTTCTTGTCCGTGCGCACCGGCTCCTGCGGGAAGGCCGTGCCGTCCTTGTTGAAGTAGGTGATCTGCAGCTCGTACCCGGTCGGCGAATCCGCCCGCACGGGGATGCGGAACACCTGGTCGACCGGCTCGGTGAACAGGAAGGAATCGTTGAAGCGGATCTGGTTGGCCGCGTCCTCGTAGCGCACGCTCACCTCCACCACCGGCGTGTCGATGAAGCTGACGAAGCGCGGCAGCAGCGTGACCTTGATCTCGGGCGTGAGCAGCCGGGGCAGCACCACCTCGGTCCGGTCGTCCACCACCTCGGGCTCCTTCACGGTGCGGCCGTCGGCGGTGTGGAAGGTGACCTGGTAGCGGTACTGGCGCGGGCTGTTGTCGGCGATCGGCACGCGCCACTCCTCGATCTTGTCGCCCTTGACGAAGGTGAAGGTCTCCACCTTCTGGATGCTGTTGGCCGCGTCGGCGTAGCGCATCGTGGTCTCCACCACCGGGCTGGTGTCGAAGTCCACCACGTTGGGCAACAGCTTGACCACCAGCTGCGGCACGGTGCGCACCACGATGGGCAGGGCCTGGTCGCCGTCCATCCGGGTCCACTCCCCCTCGCGCAGGTCACCGTTCTGGAAGGTGGTCAACACCTTGTATTCGAACTGGCGCACCTGGCTGTTGCGCAGCACCACCGACCAGGTCTTGAACTCGTTGATGGCCTTGAGCGAGAAGGCCTCGTCGGCGCGGTAGTTGTTGGCCGCGTCCTCGTAGCGCAGGCTCACCACCGACTGCACCACGCCGGCCCAGTCGCCCGTGGGCACGAGCCGCACGTCCAGCTTGTCGTACAGCGGCGCGTTGATCAGCAGCTGCCGGGCCGTGGTCTCGGTCCAGTCGGTCTCGATGCGCTGGCCGTCCTTGAGGAAGAAGTGCGAGCGGTAGCGCACCGGCCGGTCCCAGTTGGTGAAGATGACGCGGTTGTAGGTCTGCTCCTGCTGCCCGTCGAGCAGGCGGAAGGTCTCGATCTCCTCGTTCACACCCGAGCTGGTGTCGGCGTAGGCCACCTCCACCTGCACCTGGTCGACCGTCTGCGCGAAGTCGATCTGACCC
The DNA here is from genome assembly GCF_002025745.1 of Hydrogenophaga sp. H7. Taxonomy (NCBI): domain Bacteria; kingdom Pseudomonadati; phylum Pseudomonadota; class Betaproteobacteria; order Burkholderiales; family Comamonadaceae; genus Hydrogenophaga; species Hydrogenophaga sp. H7. The sequence continues at coordinate 82,789 of NZ_MCIC01000016.1, forward strand.
GCCAGCAGGCGCACGTTGACCCGGCCCGCATCGGGTATCGAGAGGTTGAGCTGCGGCGATCGCTCGCGCTCCCAGCGCGTGAACTCGCCGGGCGGCTTGCCCTGGAAGGCGATGCGGTAGCGGTACTGGTACTCGCGCTTGGCACCGATCAGGCTGGGGTCCCACTCGCCGCGCGTGCTGTCCTTGCTGAAGGTGAAGGTCTGCTGCTTCTCCACCATGTCGCCGTTCTCGTCGCGGCCCTCGTACTGCACCTGCGCCTCGACGAAGGCAATCGGGTTGTGCTCCCAGTCGGCGAAGGCCGAGACCTTCAGGCCCAGCGTCATGAAGAAGGGGTCGTTGAGGTCGGCCACGCGCACGTACTTGCCGATCTCGGCGGCCGACATGCCGGCGAAGAAGGACTGCATGGTGCCCTGCGGGTGCACCGGCCACTCGGCGATGCTCTTGATCTCCTCGTGGTAGGCGATGGAGGTGAACTCCATCTCCTGCTCGGACTTGAAGAAGTACACCTTGCGTTCGTCGTCCATGGCCACCGGGTCTTCGGTGGCGGCGGGCGCGTCCTCCTTCTTGAAGAACTTCTCTTCCATCAGGTTGGTGACGATCTCCATCGCCGTGGCGCGCAGCTCGTTGACGAACTTGTCGTCGAGCTTGAGCGTGCCGGTGTCGAAGCTGATCTTGATCAGGTTGGACTCCACCGCCATCTTCAGGTGCTGGTCGAAGTGGTAGAGCTCGTCCTCGTTGCATTCGTTGCCCTCGAAGTCGTGCATCACCGCGCGCAGGCCCTGGTAGACGCTGCGCGTGTCGGCCTCGATGGACAGGCGCACCGGCGGCAGGCGGGCCCACATCTTGAGATCGAAGCGCACCTGGATCGGCGTCAGGTCGCTGCCGCCGGTGCCGTCGCGGTTGACCAGGGTCTTCTCCATGAAGGTCGCGCCGGCCTCGGTCAGGTCCATGTTGGCGCTGGCCACGTTGCTGCCCACCAGCGACAGCGGGCCTTCGACCACGCGGTGGCTGACCAGCGAGGCGGCCTGCGGCGCGCTCACGCTGAAGGTGCCGTCGGTCCAGGTGGGCACCGAGAGGATCACCGTGGGCGGCTTGTTGCCGGGCGGCGCTTCGGGCGCGTCCGGCCGCAACCCGAGCTTGACGTCGTGGATCGACAGCGAGGTGTTCATGGACCGGTTGTTGGCGTAGGCCCAGCTGCTCAGGCGCATGCCCTCGACCCGTTCGTTGTGGGCCTCGGCCAGGGCCTTGAGGCGCCGGTACTCGTCGTCCACCAGGTCCTGCAGGCGCTGCACCAGCGCGGCCTGGTCCTGCTCGGCCACCCGCATTTCCACGTCGAAGGCCATGAAGCCGCCGCCGCGCCCCAGCGCCGGGTTGGCCACCCGGTCCTGGTCGCCGAAGGCGTACTTGATGAGCAGGAAGACCGGGTTGTCGTTCTGGTCGCGCCGGACCGAGATGTAGTCCGGGATCACGTAGAACTTCCAGAACATGGTGTCGTCCTGGTAGACGGTGACGCGCAGGTCTTCGAAATACGCGTAGGCGGGCACTTTGAGCATGGTGGTTCTCCTGGCGGTGGGTGTGCGGTGGGGTCAGGGTGCGGGCTGCCAGCGCGGAATCACCAGCAAGGGCTTGTCGGTGTGGGCCAGCGGCAGGGTGTGGGGCGTCTGGTCGGGCGCCACGAAGTAGGTGATCTGGTAGCTGTAGAAGCGGCGGCTGAGGTCGCCAACCTCGACCGTCCAGCTCAGCGTCGCGCGCTCGCTGAAGGCCACCGCGTGGCTGGCGTCGATGCCATGCACCTCGTCCTGGTAGCGCAGGTCCACCGTCACCAGCGGTGTCTGGGCGAAATCGATCAGCGCGCCCACCAGCTGCACCGTGAGCGAGCCCGGCCGGGGCGGCTGGTAGGGCGGCAGCACGAGCACCGGGTCCTCTTCCTCGAAGGGCGGCAGCACCACCGGGTCGCCGGTGGCCGGGAAGTGCGTCACCTGCACGCGGTAGCGCACCGGTGTGCCGGCGGGCACGTCCACGTTCCACACCACCGGCTGCTTGGCCCGGAACACGAAGGTCTCCTGCCGGCCGGTGGGCAGGTGGGTGAGGCCGACCTCGGTCAGCGGCGCGGCGGCCAGGTCGAGCCGGTCGGGAATGATCTGGATCTGGTGGCGCGGCGGCGCCTGGACCACGATGGGCAGGGTCTCCTCGCCCGTGTGGCTCTGCCACGGCCCCTGCTGGAAGCGGCCGTCCTTGAAGCTGGCGTGCACGCGGTACTCGAAGCCCCGGCGGTTCTGGTCGCGCAGCGCGACCTCCCAGGTGCGGAACTCCTGGCTGGTCTTGAGCACCAGGCTCTCCTCGCGCCGCAGGCCATTGGGGGCGTCCTCGTAGCGCAGGTCGACGATCACCTGGGCCACGGCGTCCCAGCCGTCGCCGGCGGGCAGCAGGCGCACGCGCAGCAGGCCGCGGGCCGGCTGGTTGACGATGAGCTGGTGGCCGGAGAGTTCCTGCCAGTCGGGGTCTTCGACCACCTCGCCGCTGAGCATCCGAAAGCGCTGGCGGTAGAGCACCGGGCGCGCGCGCGGCTCAAAAATCTGCCGGTCGTACACACCGCTGGTGCTGGTCTTGTCCAGCAACACGGTCTGCTCCTGGCGCGGCACGCCGGCGGCCGGGTCTTCGTAGGCCAGCAGCACCTGCACCTGGCGCACCTGGTTCTCTAAGTCGATGTCGCCCGCGCGCACCTCGACGAACACCCGGCCGGCGGCCGGCACGGAGATGTTGAGGTCGTTGCGGCTGGCGGCTTCCCAGCGGGTGAACGAGCCGAACGCCCGGCCGGCGAACTTGAAGCGGTAGCGGTATTCGTAGCCGCGCTCGTCGCCGATCAGCTTGGGCTCCCACTTCTGGGGCTGGTTGCCGGTGAAGGTGAAGGTCTTGAGCTTTTCCTGGCCGTCGCCGTTGGCGTCGCGGCCGGCGTAGCGCAGCTCGACCTCGACCGCCTCCAGCCCCGCGGGATCAAAAGGCGCGAACACGCGGGCCGTGAGGTTGAGCGACTGGAACACCGGATCGTCCAGCACCACCACGCGCACGAAGTTCGCGATCTGCGCCGCCGACATGCCGCGGAAGAAGGTCTGCAGCGTGCCCTGCGGGTGGATGGGCCAGGACACCACGCTGTTCTGCTCCAGGCTCAGTTCCAGCTTCACGTGCATGCTGTCCTGCTGCTTGCGCAGGTACTTCTTGGTCTTGTCCCGGCGGCCCGAGAGCGCCTCGTCGGGCACGTCGCCCGAGCCCGAGGGCCGGTGCGCCTCGGCCGGGTCGTCGGTGAAGAAGTTCGACTCCACCAGCTGCTGCATCACCTCCAGCGCGTAGCGCCGCAGCTCGGCGATCACCGCGTCGTCGAGCGAGCCGCTGCCGGTGTCGATCTGCACCGTGATCAGGCCGGCCACCTCGGCCGAGGCGGTGTCGATGTCGCTGTGCTGGAAGTCGTAGGTGGTGCAGTGGTCGACACCGGCGCCGTCCATGATCTTGCGCACCTGCTCGTACATGCGCTGCGAGTCGGCCTTCACATGGATGCGCACCGGCGGCAGCCGGGCCCAGAAGCTCAGGTCGTAGCGCACCTGGATCGGCGTCAGGTCCGAGGCCCCGGCGGCCCCGCCGCCGCCGGTGAGGGTGCGCTCCATGAAAGTGGCGCCCTCGCTGGTGAGGTCCATGCTGAACACCGAGACGTTGTCGGCCAGCAGGGACGGCGCGCCGCTGGCCACGCGCTTGCTCACCAGCACGCTGGTCTGCGGCGCGTCCATGGCCACCGTGCCGCCGGTGTAGGTGGGGGTGCCGAAGTCCACCGGCGGTGGTGCGGTCATGCCCTGCACCGAAGCCTTCTCCTCGGCACTGCCGGCCTGGCGGCGCGCGAACTCGGTGTCCACCCAGGCCTGCAGGTTGGCGCGCACTGCCTCGCGCTGCGCGTCGTCCAGCTCGAACACCACGTCGACGTTGAGGTAGCCGCCGCCGCGCGGCAGCGTGGGGTTGCGCGCCAGCTCCTCGTCGGACAGCGCGTACTTGACCAGCAGGAACACCGGCTGGCCGTCGGCGTCCAGGCGCACCCGGGGCTGGTCTGCCACGGGGTAGAAGCGGTGCCAGAGCGTGTCGTCGGCGTAGACGGTGACGCCGTCGACGGTTCGGAAGGCGGGGACTTTCAGCATGGGGTCACCTCTGTGGAGGGTGGGCGCACCGGGGCGGTGGGGCGCGGGTTCATGTCGGCACCTGCTCGACGAGCAGTTCGGGGGTCTGGTCCACGCGCCAGGGGCCGACGCGCAGCGGGCGGGTGGCGCCAGTGGCCGGGTCGCGGCCGACCCAGTGCAGGCGCCAGGCGTAGGAACGGGGCTGCAGCAGGCTGCGGCGCCAGTAGGACCAGCGGCGTGCCTGCCCCGCCTCCAGCGTCAGCAGGGTGCCGCTGGCGCCGTCGGCGGGCACGGTGTCGCTGGCCAGCAGCTCCACCGCCACCAGCGCCGTCGCCCCGGCCAGCGGTTCGGCCAGGCGCAGGTCGACCGTTTCTGGCGCCGTGGGCTCCAGCGCCCAGCCGTTCAGGCGCAGACCCTCTGTCGGCAAGGTGCCGGACCAGCAGGGTTGCTCCGCGCCGTCGCCCGCGCGGGCCATGGCCTGGGCCGTCACCGGGGTCAGGCGCTCGTCGCCGGTCAGGCACACCCAGGCGTCCGGGGTCTGCGGGTTCAGTTCGATGGATCGGGTCGGGCCGCTGGCGGGAGTCACCACCAGCCGCACCGCCACGGCGTGGGCCCAGAGCGAGGGGTCGGCCGCCACCGGCACCGGGCGCACGCCGGCCTCCGCCTCGCCGATCACCAGCTGCAGGCCCTGCACCGGCACGAAGTCCGGCGACGAAACGGTCAGCGGCAGCTGGCCGTCCTGCGCCACCACCGCCAGGCAGCGGTGGGACAGCTCCAGCCCGCGGCCGAACGCCGGGCCGACCACCGACAGGGCGTGCAGCCCGGTGCGGGCATCGAAGCGGAAGGTGTGGTGCACCCAGGCCCCGCTGGGACCGCGGTAGCGCAGCTCCACGTCCAGCTGGGCCAGGCCGCGGGGGTGCAGGGGCAGGGCGCAGAGCACGTGCACCGTGACCCGCTGCATGGGGCGGAACGGCGTGACCACCGGAAAGGCCAGGGCGTTCCCGGCCCATTGGCGGTGGGCCTCGCTCACCGACCAGCCCAGGCGCCGCTCGACGGTGTCGGGCAGGGGCAGGTCCAGGCGCCACGAGAGGCCGTCGACCGCGTCGGTCAGCGGCACCCCGGGGTGCCACTCAAAGCCCTCGCCCACGCGGCGGAACAGGCTCTGGCGCGCGCTGCGCGCGGCCTGCAGCGCCAGGGCCTCGGTGTCGGCGGGCACCGCGCCTTCCTGAGCCTGCCAGCGCAGCAGGCCCGCCGGCAGGCTCAGGAAGGCGCGGTCGAGTTCCTGGGCGCTGGCCGGGCCGTCGGCGGGCAGCAGGGCCTGCAGCTGGTCGTGCAGGGTGGTGCCGGTGGTCGTCACCACCCAGGGCAGGCCGGGCCGCAGCCCCGGCACCCGCAGCCGCAGCTCCAGCTCCACCGGTTCGGGCCCGCCGGCCTCGGCCTCGCGCACCAGTGCCGTGACGATGCGGGTGTCGTCCGGGCCCAGGTGATGGGTGAGCGAGAGGGCATCGGCCGAGCCCACGGCCACGGGCTGCCACTGACCGGCCGCCTGCACCAGGTCGCCCGACACGCCGCGCAGCACCAGGCGGGCCTCGGCCTGCGCCACCGGCGCGGGCTCCAGCGCATGGCCGGCCAGCGACGGCTCAAGCGCCAGGGCGTCGAGGCCGGCGTGGTCCAGCGCCAGAAAGGCCTGCAGCAGCCCGCCGTCCTGCGCCGTGCCGTCGTCCGTCGTGCGGCGCAGCAGCGTGAAGCGCGGCAGGCCGTCGGCGTCCAGCGCCAGGGCCACGCGGTCCGGCAGGACATACAGCCGGTGCGCGTCCCGGTGGTCGGGGAACACGTCCGGGAAGTCGGGCAGCGGCCGGGTGAGCATCATGGTCACCCCTGCGGCAACGTCACCTGCAGATGGCCGACCCCGGCCAGTCCGTCGTGCACGCGTTCGCCACCCCGCGCATCCACCGCCACCAGCCGGTAGCGGTAACCAGGCTCCAGGCCCAGGATGCGCGCCACCACCGGCTTGCGCAGGCTCACCGTCTGCACCAGCGTGCCGGCGTCGAGCGTCACCACCGGGCCGTCGTCGAACTCGACCCGCAGCGACGTCAGCGCACCGGGGCCGAAGAACAGCGGGCTGGCCGACACCTGCACCTCGAAGGTGGCCTCGGTGAAGGCCTCGGTGACGGTGAGCTGGCCCATGAGCCGGGCGAGGTCGGGCTGGATGTCCAGGTCCAGCGCCGGGCTGACCGACAGCAGCGGGAAGGCCGCGGGCTCGACGGCCAGGCGCAGGTCCAGGGTCTGGCCCGGCGCCACCGCAGCGGCCGGTGGCAGCTCCAGGGGGCGCACGGTCACGGTCTGCGCGACACCGGTGGCCGGGTCGGTCCACACGCCCAGCTCCTGCGGGTGGACCCCGTTGACGCGCACCGGGCTCTCGATGCGGTTGCGCAGGGTCACGACGTGGTGGCCGGGCACGCCGTCGGGGTCGGGGCGCAGCAGCTGGGGATCGAACACGCTGCCGGTGTTGTCCTTGAGCGAGACCACCAGCGGGATGTCGACCTGCGTGCCGTCGCTGATGGTGGCCGTCACCCAGCCCTGCATGCCGATGCCCGCCGGCGACTGGAAGGCGGCCGCCAGACGCACGAACTGCGCCTCGTCCAGCGACAGCTCGTCGGTGATGCCCTCGTCGAAGCGGATCACCGCGTCGGGCCGCTCCTGCAGCGCCGGGGGCGCGCCGTCGGCGGTCGGCACGCCCAGGGTGAGCCGGGCCGACCGGGGGGTGAGCGCGGTCAGGCGCGCCGCGGGACCAAAGCGCTGGCGCGCCAGCAGAAGGAAGGCCTGGCCGAGGTGGGGCCGCGCCTGGAACGCCAGGCGCACCCGGTAGGACAGCGCCTCGCTCTCGGTGGCCACGTCGGTGATGGCGAACACCAGCGAAGGGAGGAAGGGGCTGGCGTCGCTGCGCGCGAGCCGGAACTCCTGCGGCTCGTAGTAGACCTGGTCGCGCACCAGCGAATCCTGGAAGAAGGTCACGCTCTGGCCCTCGGCCACCAGGTCGTGCTTGAACAGCACATGGGCCTGCGAGGGGTCGCGCGGCGCATCGAGCATGTAGCCGTCGGCCTGGGGGTCGAAGGTGCAGGCCAGCGACTGCGTGCACTCGACCTCGCGCCGCACCAGCACCGGCCGGCCCTTCTTGTCGATGGCCACGCGCCGCGGCAGGGTGCGCAGCACGCGCGCCGTCTCTTCCCGGGACAGCGCCTCGTCCAGATCGGGGTTGTGGTGCGGGCGCCGTACGCCCCGCGCGAGTGCCCGCGTGGCGGCACTGGCGCGGTCGGCCCGCAGGCTGGCGATCGCGGGCATCCGCGGCCCCGCCGCCGCCACCACCGCCAGCGGCTGGGTGCGCAGCGTGCTCAGCACCGCGGGGCTGATGCGAACCATGTCGATGTCCGGCTGCAGCGGGGCCACCGCCGGCCGGTCGTGCAGCCACCACTGCTGCCAGGTGCGCTGGCCGATCGTGGCCTTGCACACCACCTCCAGCCGGGCGCGGTGCACCGGCGAGGTGATGATCTGGTGGATGCGGTCGTAGTCCTCCTGGGCATGGAAGGGCAGCGTGCAGCGGTGCATGCTGCCGCCCAGCGGGTTCAGCGGGCCGAGCGCCTCCCAGATCAGCGGCTGCGCCGGCGCGGCGGCCACCGAGCGGGCCATGACGTAGTTGCTCAGGCGGTCGGTGCGGCCATCGGCGTCGGTGTAGTCGTCCAGCACGTCCACCACCAGCGTCTGGCCGCTGCGGCGGGCGGTGAGGGTGGTGACCTTGAAGCCGAAGGCGTAGACCCCGGTCAGCGCGTCGCCCGAGGGCATGGCCGTGGTCTCGCCCCAGTCGCAGTCGCTGGGGTGGCACTTGCCGAAGCCGTGCATGAACCAGCCGCCGTCGGCCCGCCGCCCGATCAGCAGGCGGGTCATGCCCCGCGTGGCCGCATCGGTGTTTTCCCACTGGCCCTCCCAGGTCAGCGTCGCCGGGTCGGCCGCCGCCACCACCGGCATTTCGTACCCCAGCCGCAGCGTGGCGGTGTGCTCGAGCGTGCGCATGGCGAAGCGCGCATCGACGGCGTGCACCGCCAGCAGTTCGATGTTCAGCCAGCCCAGCGGACCGAGCGGGTCGTCGTCGGCCGTGCGCAGGCGCAACCGGGAGGTGTGGCGCCCGCCCACCGTGTTCCATTCGTAGCGCGGCAGCTGGTACCGGGCGCTGGCATCGTCCGATGCCTCGTAGAGCACCTGGGGTTGGAGGGAGCCGTCCGGGCTCACCGGCACCGGGGCCTGTGCAGCCGCTGTCGTCACCGGATGCACCTTGGGCGTGAGCAGCAGCGTCTTGAGCTCGAAAGCTTGCAGCTGGTTGCTCATCAACAGAACCTGCTCGTCGCTTGTCATGTCCGCTCCTGCAAGAGGTGCCCCCGGTGGCCCTGACCCGGTGGACGGACCAGCGCGGCGGGGGGAGGGGACCCAATGTAGGAGTGCAGAACGGCGGTGACATCCTTCCGACTAGGGACCGGCGGCCGCAAGGATCACCCGTTTTGAGGACAAGTCCGCGCCCGTATAACCGATCCGCCGCCGCACCGCCGGGCGGCAGGAACAAAGGCGTTCCGGTTCCCGTTTTCCCCGCGGGCGCCAGCGCTGTTTGCTGCACCGCGTCATGATTTCTTCATGTGCCCGCACGGTGCGGGCGCCCCACCTCCCCGGAGCACCCGTTTCATGAGCGACCTGTCGCAACCCACCCACGCCCCCGTCCTGCTGGACAAACTGCAATGGCGCTACGCCACCAAGAAGATGGACCCGTCCCGCGCCGTGCCGCAGGACAAGGTCGAGCGCATCGTCGAGGCCGCGCGCCTGGCGCCCACCTCCAGCGGCCTGCAGCCTTTTGAAATCATCGTCGTCACCAGCAAGGCGGTGCGCGAACAGATCCAGCCCATCGCCTGGAACCAGGCCCAGATCACCGACGGTTCGCACCTGCTGGTGTTCGCCGCCTGGGACACCTACACGGCCGAGCGCATCAACCACATGTTCGACCTGGTGAACACCGAGCGCGGTTTCACTAATGAGGGCTGGGAGAACTACCGCCAGATGCTGCTGAACAGCTACCCGCAGCGCGACGCGCAGGTGAACTTCGAGCACGCCGCCCGCCAGGCCTACATCGGCCTGGGCGCCGCGCTGATCGCAGCCGCGTTTGAAGAAGTGGACGCCACGCCGATGGAAGGCTTCGACCCCGCCAAGCTGGACGAGATCCTCAAGCTGCGCGAGCGCGGCCTGCGCAGCGTGGCCATCGTGCCGCTGGGCTACCGCGCCACCGACGGCGACTGGCTGGTGAACCTGAAGAAGGTGCGCCGCCCGCTGGAACAGTTCGTCACCGAAGTGAAGTGATCCGCCCGGGCGGCGGCGGGCCTCAGGCGGCCTGCAGCGCCCGGCGGTCGATCTGGAACGCCGCCACCGAGGCCACCAGCTCGCGGGCCTGGTCGTCCAGACTCTGCGAGGCCGCGGCGGTCTCCTCCACCAGGGCCGCGTTCTGCTGCGTGGCCTGGTCCAGCTGGGTGATGGCCTCGCCCATCTGGGTCACGCCGGTGCTCTGTTCCTGCATGGCAGAGGCAATATCCACCACCAGCTGGTTCACCCGCCGGATGGATGCCACCACCCCGGTCATCGCCGCGCCGGCCTGATCGGCCAGTGCGGCGCCCGTGCCGACCTGGTCCACGCTGGCCTCGATCAGCTGCTTGATCTGCCGCGCCGCGTCGGCCGAACGGCCGGCCAGCGCCCGCACCTCCGAGGCCACCACGGCAAAGCCGCGCCCCTGTTCGCCGGCCCGCGCCGCCTCCACCGCCGCGTTGAGCGCGAGGATGTTGGTCTGGAAAGCGATGCCGTCGATCACGCCGATGATCTCGGCGATGCGCCGCGAGGCGTCCTCGATGCTGCGCATGGTGCGCACCACCGAGGCCACGGTCTCGCCGCCGGCCTCGGCCGCCTGCGAGGCGTCGGTGGACAGCGTGCGGGCCGCCTGCGCGCTGTCGGCGTTCAGGGCGATGGCGCTGCTGAGCTGCTCCATCGACGCGGCCGACTGTTCCAGCGCGCTGGCCTGCGCCTCGGTGCGGGCGCTCAGGTCCTTGTTGGCGCTGGCGATCTGCGCCGAGGCCGAACCCACATGGTCCACCCCGCGGTGCACCTGGCCCACCAGGCTGCGCAACCCGTCCTGCATCACCCCCAGCGACTGCAGCAGCTCGGCCACCTCGTCGCGGCCCTGCACCGGCACGTCCTTGGTGAGGTCACCGGACGCAATGCGACCGGCCACCGCCACGCCTTCGCGCAGCGGCCGCACGATGCTGCGGGCCAGCACCACCGAGGCCAGCAGGCCCAGCACCAGCGCCGCCGCCCCGAGGCCGATCTGCAGCAGCTGGGCACCGCCGATGGAACGCCCCACGGCCTGGCCATGTTCCTGCGCCAGGCGGTCCTGCAGCGCGCGCAGGGTGTCGATGGGTTGCTGCAGGCGCGCCAGCGCCGGCAGGGTCTCGCTGCGCAGCAGCTGCTGGGCTTCATCGATGCGGCCTTCCTTCGCCAGCGGACCGACCTTGACGAACGAGGCCACATAGGCGGCGCGGGAGCTGCGCAGCTCGGCCAGCGCGGCCTTGCCTTCGGGCCGTTCCACCAGCCGGTCCAGCGTGAGCAGGGCCTCGTCGATGGCCTTGCGGTTGGCGTCGATGCGCGCCTGCACCACGGGTATCTGCGAGGGCTCCACCAGCAGCAGCTCGGCGGTGTTCAGGCCGTTGGCCCGCGTGGCCGTGTCGACCACCGACACCGCCGCCACCTTCACCATTTCGCGCTCGATCAGCTGGCTGTTTTCCTGCCCGATCAGCCGCAACGACAGCAGCGACGAGGCCACCAGCCCCGCAATGAGCAACAACATCAAACCGAAACCGGCCGCCAGCCGCGCACCGATCCGGAACCTGGACACTCCCCACATGCTGAACTCCTGGCGCGCGCACACCGCGGCCTGATGCGGAGTTTTTCGGCGCGGGGCGGGCGCGCTGAATAGTCCTGAAGAACTATGGCGGGCCTAAGATCCGGGACACCTCGCCACCCACCGCCGCCGACACGCCATGTCCCAGGAATCCCGCCGCACCAGCCAGACCGGGGTCGTGCTGCGCCTGGGCAGCACGCAGACCCTGGCCTGGGCCTCGTCCTATTACCTGCCGGCCCTGCTGGCGGCGCCGCTGGCCGCCGAGCTGGGCCTGGCGGTCACCCAGGTGTTCGGTGCCTTCACGCTGGCACTGGTGATCTCGGCCCTGGTCGGGCCGGCCGCGGGCCGCGCCATCGACCGCCACGGCGGGCGCGCGGTGCTGCGGGTCACCAACCTGCTGTTTGCCGCCGGCCTGGCGGCGCTGGGCCTAGCGCAGGCCGGGTGGCAGGTCTGGGCCGCGTGGTGCGTGATCGGCGTGGCCATGGGCAGCGGGCTCTACGACGCGGCCTTCGCCACGCTGGTGCGGCTCTACCCGGTCAGCGCGCGCAACGCCATCACCGGCATCACGCTGATCGCCGGCTTCGCCAGCACCGTGGGCTGGCCGCTCACACAGTGGGGCCTGGACACACTGGGCTGGCGCGGCACCTGCCTGGGCTGGGCGGCGCTGCACCTCGTGCTGGGCCTGCCGCTGCACAGTGGGTTGCCGCGCGGGCGGGTGGAAGAGGCGCCGCCGGTGCGGGCCGAATCCGCGCCCACCGCACCCGCCGACTCGGGCGCACCGGCGCAGGCACCCGCCGGCAATGGCGTCGCCATCGTGCTTGCCGCCGTGTTCGCCATCGCCTGGTTCACCAACACCGCCATGGCCGCGCACCTGCCGCTGCTGCTGCAGGCGCAGGGCCTGTCGGCCTCCACCGCACTGGGCGTGGCCATGCTGGTCGGCCCGGCGCAGGTGGCGGGGCGGCTGCTGGAATTCGGCCTGCTGCGCCGCGCCCACCCGCTGCTCTCCAGCCGCTTCGCGACCGCGGGGCACCCCATCGGCGTGGCGTTGCTGGCCCTGGGCGGGCCGCTGGGCGCCTGGCTGTTTGCCGTGATGCACGGCATGGGCAACGGCATCCTGACGATTGCCAAGGGGACGCTGCCGCTGGTGGTGTTCGGCGCCGCGGGTTACGGCGAGCGCCAGGGCTGGCTGATGGCGCCGGCCCGCGTGTCGCAGGCCTTCGCGCCGCTGCTGTTCGGTCTGGCCATGGCGCACTGGGGCGGCCACGCGCTCTGGCTCACGGCCGGGCTCGGGCTGCTGGCGCTGGCCCTGCTGCAGGGGCTGGCGCTGCACATGGCGCGCCGCGGCGCAGCGGTGGCGCCTACGACCCCACGGCCTGACGCGCCAGCCTGAGAAAGCGCGCCCGATCGGCCTCGCCCAGGGCCTGCAGGATCTCGTTCTGCAGGTTGCGCACCACCGGCACCAGCGCCTGGAGGATGCGCTCGCCCTCGGCCGTCAGCGACAGCACGCGCGCGCGGCGGTCGCGCTCGCTCACCACGCGGTCCACCCAGCCCTTCTGCTCCAGCCGCTCGATCACGCCACCGATGGTGGCGCGGTCGTAGGCGATCAGCTCGGCCACGGTCGCCTGGTCCGTGCCCGGGTGGTGGCCGATGGCGTCCAGCGCTGCGAACTGCACCGGCGTCAGGTCGAAGCCCGCCGCCTGAGTGCGCTGCACGAACACCTGCGTGGACAGCTGGTGCAGCCGGCGGATCAGGTGTCCCGCCATGTCGAGTGAGTCCATGCCTGCGCTCCGTTTCAAAGACTATTGATAAGTATACGTACCGTATTGACACGAATTAGTAAGCATAGATATCATTTGCTCCCACCCATCGCCCCCGGGCGACCTTCCCATCAGGAGACACCCCATGCAGTTCTACAAAGACGGTTTTCGCGGCGGCAACCCCGACATCAAGCAGGCCGCGCCCAACCGCCGCAACCGGGGCGTCAACGAACCCCTGCCCGAAAAGGTGGACGTGCTGATCGCCGGCACCGGCCCGGCCGGCCTGTGCCTGGCCGCGCAGCTGGCGGCCTTCCCCGAGATCGAGACGATGATCGTCGAGCGCATGGCCAGCAACATCATCAAAGGCAAGGCCGACGGCATCAACACGCGCACCATGGAAATGTTCCAGGCCTTCGGTTTCGCCGACAAGGTCAAGCGCGAGACCTACTGGGTCAACCAGACCGCGTTCTGGATGCCCGACCCCGCCAACCCCTCGCACATCCGGCGCGTGGGCCGGGTGCAGGACGTGGCCGACGACAGCTCGGAGATGCCGCACATCCTGATCAACCAGGCGCGCTTGCACGAGCTGTTCCTGGAGGTGATGGCGAACTCGCCCTCGCGCCTGGCGCCCGACTACGGCTGGGAAATCGTGGGCCTGACCATCGACGAGACCACCGACGACCACCCGGTGACCGTCACGCTCAAGGACTCGACCGGCATCAACTGGGGCGCCACGCGCACCGTGCGCGCCAACTACGTGGTCGGCTGCGACGGCGCGCACTCCGCGGTGCGCAAGGCGATTGGCGGCGTGCTGCACGGCGACGCGGCCAACCAGGCCTGGGGCGTGATGGACATCCTGGCCAACACCGACTTCCCCGATGTGCGCCAGAAGTGTCTGATCTCCTCGGCCAACGAGGGCAACGTGCTGATCCTGCCGCGCGAAGGCGGCTACGTGTTCCGCATGTACGTCGAACTCGACAAGCTCAAGGACGGCGAGAAGGCCGCGAGCAAGAAGTTCACGCAGGACGACATGATCGCGGCGGCCAACCGCATCATCAAACCCTATTCGCTGGACGTGAAGGAGATCGTCTGGTGGTCGATCTACGACATCGGCCACAGCATCACCGACAAGTTCGACGACGTGCCCGAAGGCAGCGACCGCGCCCCGCGCGTGTTCACCGCCGGCGACGCCTGCCACACCCATTCGCCCAAGGCGGGGCAGGGCATGAACGTGTCGATGCAGGACACCTTCAACCTCGGCTGGAAGCTGGTGCATGTGCTGCAGGGCCGCGCCGACCCGAGCCTGCTGCGCAGCTATTCGAAAGAACGCCTGACCGAGGCCAAGCGCCTGGTTGAGACCGACCACGAGTGGTCGCGCATCATGTCCGCGCCGACCACGCAGGCCGAGCGCGAGGGCACCGAAGAGCCGCGCATCATCCGCCAGTTCAAGGCCAACCTCGAATTCACCGGCGGCACCGCGGTGAAGTACGACACCTCGACCCTGTTCGCACCCGGCACGCACCAGGCGCTGGCCAGGGGCGAAGAAATCGGCCGCCGTTTCCACTCCGCGCCGGTGGTGCGCCTGTCGGACGCCAAGCAGATGCAGCTGGGCCATGCGGCCGAAGCCGACGCGCGCTGGCGGATCTACGCCTTCGCGGGCCAAGGCGACGTGGGCCAGTCCGGCGCACCCATGGCCCGCCTGGCCGACTGGCTGGAGAACGACCCTCAGTCACCGGTCGTGAAGCACACGCGCAAGGGCGAAGACATCGACGCCATCATCGACGTACGCGCCATCTTCCAGCCGACCTTCGACCAGCTCGCCTACGAGCACATGCCCTCGCTGCTCAAGCCGAAGACCGGCAAGCTCGGCCTGCAGGACCACGAGAAGGTCTTCTGCGTGGACCACAAGGGTGCGGGCGACATCTACGACATGCGCGGCATTCACCGCGAGCGGGGCTGCCTCATCGTCGTGCGGCCCGACCAGTACGTGGCGAACGTGCTGCCGCTGGACGCGCGCGAGGAACTCTCGGCGTTCTTTGCCGGGGTGTTGCGCTGAGGCAAGGCGGCGCGGCCAGCGACGGGGCCGGCCTCAGAGCCGGCGGGCGTAGATGAACCGGCCGTTGGCCTGCCAGAGCAGGGTGAGTGCGCCCCACCGCTCCAACAGACCCAGGGTGGACGAGCGGTCGGCAGCCGTCACCGACCACATCTTGCTGCCCTCGTCCTCGAACACGGGCGCGCCGAACAGGGACCGCAGCGTCTCCTCGGCGTTGGCCTTGTGGATGCCCTGAAGCCGTTCCAGCAGCACCCGTTCATCGGGCGTCATCGCCGCCACCGCCTGCGCGTTGCGCGCTTCCAGCAAGCCCGAGGTGTCGGCGCCGTGGCGCCAGGAGCTCAGCAGCCCGTCCGAACTCTCGATGCCGAAAATGTCCATCGCTCTTCGAGGTAGCCGACGAACCGGTCCTGGTCCTCGCCCTCGGCGGAATCGAACTTCTTCATCACCGGCTTGAACAGGCCCAGCACGACCGGCTTCGTCTGCCGGGACGGCGGCAGCTTGCGCAGGTCGCGCGCCAGCCGGTTCACCCAGGCCTCGTACCGGAGCCGGTCCGCTTCCTTCAGGTCCACGCGGTAGAACGGCTCGTTCACGAACTTCTTTTTGGCGATGAAACGGTCCAGCGCCTGCCGGCGGTCCTCGGCGGCCGGGCCCTGGCCTGCGGGGTCGGCCCAGACGTGGATGGACACCGCGCCGAGCAGGGCGGAGAGGAGAAGGGCGCGGCGGGAGGGGGAGGTACAGGTCGGCATTGCTCGCCCAGGAGGGTGTGGTGGAGGTTCGGAGGTGAACAAGTTCGCCATTCTTGCGACGGAGGGGCCGGGGAATGCGCCGCCTCAACGGCCGGCGCCCGGTGCCACCAGTCCGCGGCGCGGGATGGGCGTGGAGAACACGATCGAGGTCCGTGTCTCGCCGTAGCCATTGATGGACGAGAGGAAGCGTTCCAGGTCTTCCAGGCTGCGCGCCACCACGGTCACCACATAGGAATCCGCCCCGGCGACGTGGTGGCATTCCAGGACCTCGGGCGCACGGCGCAGCTTGTCGATGAACGCCTTCTTGCCCGGCTGCTGCACCGTGATGCCCACGATGGCGCGCACCGGATAGCCGGCCAGCGCCGGGTCCACGTCGGCGCTCACCGCACGCACCACGCCCGCGTCCTTCAGCCGCTTCAGGCGTTCGACCGTGGCGGGCACGGACAGACCCGCAGCCATGGCCAGGGTCTTGAGCGGCGCCCGGCCATCGGCCTGCAAAGCCATCAGCAGCGCCCATGCCTTGGCGTCCAGTTCCAGCGTCGTCTCGGCCATACACGCCTTTCACCTGAAAAATCGATGGTGAACGCGATTCTCACCTGAGATAGCGCCTGTGCAGCGCACCAGGGCCTGCCGACAATCTGGTCCATGGACACGCTTCATTCATTCCCCCTGGCCGGGCTGTTCGTTCAGTCGATGCTGATCGGGCTGTCCATCGCGGCACCGGTCGGGCAGATCGGCATCCTGGCCATCCAGCGCACGCTGGACCACGGCCGCGCCGCCGGCCTGGCCACGGGTCTCGGCGCCGCGCTGGCCGACGCGGTCTACGGTGCCATCGGCGCGTTCGGTGTCTCGGGCCTCATCAACTGGCTGCTGGGCCTGAAGCTGTGGCTGGGCCTGTTCGGCGGCGGGTTCCTGCTGTGGCTCGCGTGGCGCATCGCGCACAAACCGCCGGTGCGGCGCAGCGGCCAGCACCCGCCACCGGGCACCCTGCTGCGCGACGTTTCGGGCACCTTCCTGCTGACGCTGTCGAACCCCACCACCATCCTGTCGTTCATGGCGGTGTTCGGTGCGCTGGCGGGCGGAGCACCCGTGCTCTCGCCCTGGGTGATGGTGCTGGGCGTGCTGCTGGGCTCGGCCCTGTGGTGGCTGATCCTGTCCACCGGTGTGGCCTGGCTGCGCGAGCGCTTCGACGAGCGCTGGCAGCGCGCGGTCAACCTCGGCTCGGCCGCGCTGCTGGCCGCCCTGGGGCTGTGGCAACTGGGCCAGCTCGTGACCTAGGGTCGACAATCGGCGGAGCCTCATCCACGGCCCTTTTTCTGGAGTGTCATCAGTGGACATCCCCCGCATCTTCAACATCACCGAAAGCGCGCACCGCATCCACAACCCGATCACGGCGGACAAGCTCGCCACGCTGGGCGCGGCACTGCGCATGGCACCGGGCACCCGGGTGCTCGATCTGGGCAGTGGTTCGGGCGAAATGCTGTGCACCTGGGCGCGCGACCACCAGATCGTCGGCACGGGCATCGACATGAGCCCGCTGTTCACCGAACAGGCGCAGCAGCGGGCTCAGGCGCTGGGTGTCGCGCACCAGGTCCGCTTCATTCACGGCGATGCCGCCGGCCATGTGGCGGACGAGCCGGTCGACGTGGCGGCCTGTGTCGGCGCCACCTGGATCGGCGGCGGCGTGGCCGGCACCATCGCGCTGCTGAAGCGCAGCCTGCGCGACGGCGGGATGCTGCTCATCGGCGAACCCTTCTGGCGCCAGCTGCCGCCCAGCGATGCGGTGGCACAAGGCTGCCAGGCGCACGCGGTGTCCGACTTCCTCACCCTGCCGCAGCTGCTGGCCTCGTTCGCCGAGCTGGGCCACGACGTGGTGGAAATGGTGCTGGCCGACCAGGACGGCTGGGACCGCTACGAAGCGGCCAAGTGGCTCACCATGCGCCGCTGGCTGGAAGCGAACCCCGGCGACGACATGGCCGCAGAGGTGCGGGCCCAGTTGCACTCGGAACCGGTGCGCTACGCGACCTACACACGCGAGTACCTGGGCTGGGGCGTGTTTGCGCTGATGGCGCGGTAGGCGCGGGCGCCACGGCCTCCGCTACTGCGGCACCAGCCCGGCGGACTTCACCAGCTCCGCGTGCAGCTTGATGTCGCTGGCGATCAGGCGCTGCAGTTCTTCGGGCGAGCTGGTCGCCACCTCGATGCCGCTCTCGGCCAGTTTGGCCTTGAGCTCGGGGTCGAACGCGGCCTGCACCGCGCGGTTGAGCTGGTCGACGATGGGGCGCGGCGTCTTGGCCGGTGCCAGCAGAGCCATCCAGGCCGAGAGGTTCATGTCGGCCACGCCCGCCTCGGCCATGGTCGGCACCTGCGGCATCACCGGCGAGCGGGTCGGGCTCATCACCCCCAGCGCGTGCAGCTTGCCCGAGGCCACGTGCGGCACCGCCTCGGGCATCACCGCGAACATCACGTCCACCGTGCCGGCCAGCGTGTCGTTGATGGCCAGCGCACCGCCCTTGTAGGGCACGTGCAGCATCTTCACCTTGGCGCGCGATTCGAACAGCAGGCCGCCCAGGTGCTGGGGGCTGCCATCGCCGGACGACGCGAAGGTGATGCCGCCCGGCTGGGCCTTGGCCGCCGCGACCAGCGCCGCGACCGAGGGGTACTTCTGCTTGTCCTTCACGATCAGCACCATGGGCTGGTTGACCAGGCGGGTGACCGGCGTGAAGTCCGCCTCGGGGTCGTAGGGCAGTGTCTTGAACACGCTCTTGTTGGTGGTCAGGAACGAGGCCGGCGACACCGCGAGCGTGTGGCCATCCGGCGCCGCCCTGGCCACCACCGGCATGCCGATCTGGCCCGAGGCGCCGCCGCGGTTGTCCACGATGAAGGGCACGCCCAGCGACGCGTTCAGCTTCTGGCCCAGCGCCCGCGCGATCATGTCCACACTGCCGCCAGCGGGCAGGGCCACTACCAGCTTGACGGTCTGGTCCGGGTACTTGCCTTGCGCGGCCGACAGGCCGGAGAAGGACAGGGCGGCGAGGGCGGCGGCACAGGCCAGGGTGGTGCGGCGGTCGGGCATGAAGGGCTCCTGAAAAGCGGGGTGGGGCGCGCACCGTGCCAGTGCGCGTGTGTGCAGTGCCTGCAGCCCCATGCAAGACACGCGCCCAGCCGCCGGCCGCGTGCTGCCCCCCGCCCTGGTCGCAGGCTCAGGCCTTGCCCCCGGCCCCGGGCTGGTGCGTGTGCACGCCCTGCATCCACGCCATCAGGTCGACATGGCCGGAGGCGGGCGCGGCCCTTGCGCTGCGCGGGGCCTCGTCGTCCGGTGCCAGGCGGCGGCGCCGGGGTTTGACGAAGCGCGCCACATGGCGCGGCGCCTCCGGGCTGTCGGCGGCCAGGTTGTCCAGGATCGCGCAGTGGGCGTGGTCGTCCCCCGCGCAGGCGCGCACCAGCCCTTCGAGCCCGGCCTTCATCTCGGCGATTTCCCTGAGCTTCTCGTCCAGATCCGCCAGGTGGCGCAGGGCGATGGTCTTGACCTCGCGGCTGGTGCGCCGGTCGTCACCCCAGCGGCCGATCAGCTCGGCGATCTGCGGCACGGAAAAACCCAGCCGCCGGGACTGGCGGATGAAGCGCAGCACCGACACCTCCCGCTCGCCGTACAGGCGGTAGCCCGATTCGGTGCGCTCGGCCGGCGGCAGCAGGCCGGTCTGCTCGTAGTGGCGGACCATCTTGGGCGAGACGCCGGCGGCTTTGGCGGCTTCGCCGATGTTCATGAGCGGGTTCATGGGAAGGCTCCTCGGAACAGAAAGAGTGCGGTGGCCCGAAATGTCGTCCTTGCCACCGTGTCAAGGTCAAGTGACCATGGGACGCCCATGGTCTGCGCGCTCAGGCCGGCGGGTAGCCGGCGTCGGTCAGGGCCTCGGCCAGCACCGCGCGGTCTTCGTCGCTCTGCACGGTGACCTTGCGCGCCGGCAGGTCCACCTGGAACTTGCAGGCCGGGTCGGCCAGGTGCAGCGTCTGGCCCACCACCCCAGCGCAATGGCCGCAGGTCATGTCGGGCAACTGGAATTCATGCATGTCGCACTCCTGAAAAAAAGTTGAGGAGCGGCCAGTCTGGGCATTGCCACAGCGGCAAGGTCAAGGGTCGTGGCGCGTCGCGGAGGGCGTTTGACCTTGACACTGCGTCAAACCCGAGAGTGCGGACTCCCCCTCACACCAGGAGATCGCCATGCAAGCATCCGCCACCCTCGCCCCGCCGGTCGACGCCCGGCACGGCACCGAGTTCGAACTGCCCATCGAGGGCATGACCTGCGCGTCCTGCGTCGGGCGCGTCGAGAAGGCCCTGAAGGCCGTGCCCGGCGTGCAGGACGTCACCGTCAACCTCGCCACCGAACGCGCGTCGGTGGTGGCCGGGCCCGGCGTGTCGCTGCCCGCGCTCACCGGCGCTGTCGAGCGCGCGGGCTACTCGGTCGCGCAGCCCACCCAAGACGACCGGCCCGCGCCGGCCTCCCACCCCTGGTGGCCGGTGGCCCTGTCGGCCGCCTTCAGCTTTCCGCTGGTCCTGCCCATGCTGGGCATGTTGTTCGGCCAGGACTGGTCACTCAACGGCTGGGCCCAGTGGCTGCTGGCCACGCCGGTCCAGTTCTGGCTGGGCGCGCGCTTCTACCGCGCCGGCTGGAAGGCCCTGCGGGCTGGCGCCGGCAACATGGACCTGCTGGTGGCCCTGGGCACCTCCGCCGGCTACGGGCTGAGCGTCTACCTGCTGTTCCAGCACGCCGAACACGGCACGCCGCACCTGTACTTCGAGGCCTCGGCGGTCATCATCACCCTGGTGCTGCTGGGCAAGTGGCTGGAGGCGCGCGCCAAGCGGCAGACGACCGCGGCCATCCAGGCGCTCAACGCCCTGCGGCCGGAGGTCGCGCGCGTGCGCACCGCGTCGGGCGATGTGGACCGGCCGCTGGCCCAGGTCAAGGTGGGCGACCTGGTGGTGGTCCGGCCCGGCGAGCGCATTCCCGTGGACGGCACCGTCACCGAAGGGGCCAGCGAGGTGGACGAGTCCCTGATCACGGGCGAGAGCCTGCCGGTGGCCAAGCACCCGGGCGACGCGGTCACGGGCGGCGCCGTCAACGCCGAAGGCCTGCTGCTGGTGATGACCACGGCCATCGGCGCCGAATCGACCCTCTCGCGCATCGTGCGCATGGTGGAGTCGGCCCAGGCGAAGAAGGCGCCCATCCAGCGCATGGTCGACCAGGTCAGTGCCGTGTTCGTGCCCGTCGTGCTGGCGCTGGCACTGGCCACCCTGCTGGGCTGGGGCCTGTCGACCGGTGACTGGGAGCGCGCGATCCTGAACGCCGTGGCCGTACTGGTGATTGCCTGCCCGTGTGCGCTGGGCCTGGCCACGCCCACGGCCATCATGGCCGGCACCGGCGTGGCGGCGCGCCGCGGCATTCTCATCAAGGACGCGGAGGCACTGGAGATCGCCCACAAGATCGACACCGTGGCCTTCGACAAGACCGGCACGCTCACCCAGGGCAAGCCCACGCTGGTGGCCCTGGAGGCGGCCGCCGGCCACGAGGCCCAGCTGCTGCCGTTCGCCGCCGCCATCCAGAACGGCAGCGAACATCCGCTGGCCAGGGCGGTGCTGGACGTGGCGCGCGAGCGGGCCGTCGCGGTGCCTGCGGCGCACGGTGTCGCGGCCGTGGCCGGGCGGGGCATGCGCGCGCAGGTGAAGGGACGCGACATCCACCTGGGCAGCACGCGCTACATGAACGAACTGGCCGTGGACCTGTCGGCGATGGAGGCCGCGGCCAGCGCGTTGCAATCGGAAGGCCGCACCGTCTCCTGGCTGGCCGACCTGACGGACGCCCCCCGCCTGATGGGCCTGCTCGCCTTCGGCGACGAGCTCAAGCCCACGGCCGCGCACGCCGTGCGGCAGCTCAAGGCGCTGGGCATCCGGACCGTGCTGGTGACCGGCGACAACCAGGGCAGCGCCCAGGCGGTGGGCCGTGCACTGGGCCTGGACCACATCCGCGCCGAGGTGCTGCCGGCCGACAAGGCCGGCATCGTGGCCGACCTGCGCCGCGGCGGCGACCGCGTGGCGATGGTGGGCGACGGCATCAACGACGCCCCCGCACTGGCCGCCGCCGACGTGGGCATGGCCATGTCCACCGGCACCGACGTGGCGATGCACGCCGCCGGCATCACCCTGATGCGGGGCGACCCCTCGCTCATCGGCGATGCCATCGACATCTCGCGCCGCACCTACGCCAAGATCCGCCAGAACCTGTTCTGGGCCTTCGCCTACAACGTGATCGGCATCCCGCTGGCCGCACTGGGCTGGCTCAACCCGATGGTGGCCGGCGCCGCGATGGCGCTGAGCAGCGTGAGCGTGATCTCCAACGCGCTTCTGCTGCGCCGCTGGCACCCTACCAGCGCACCCAGCTGACCGGGACGCCCGTTCGCAGCGTGTTGTGCACCTCGGCCACGGCATCGGTCTCGCGCAGCAGGCGCTCCACTGCCTCGGGCGGTGCCGGCGACTGGACCCGGGCCCGGTAGCGGACGTCGGACGCGGCCAGGCCCACACCCTCGAACGACGCCGTGGCCTCGACTTCGACCTGGGTCAGCTCCATGCCCAGGCGGCGTGCCTCGCGGTAGAGGTCGTTGGCGTAGCAGGTGGCCAGGGCCAGCATGAGGAATTCGCCGCCGTTCACGGCCGAGCCGCCACCGTCCCTGGGCGGCACGGCCAGCGGCTGCTCCGCATCGCCCGTGCGCACCGACACGGCGTGCTGGCCGGCTGAGCTGACAACGCGGGCGCTGATCTGCACGGTGGCCTCCTTCTCAGACGAGCGTGACCTCGACCCGCGACGGGACGGCCCGGCGCACCGCATCGCCCACCGGGGAGTGCGCCTCGGCCCAGGCGACGATCTCGTGCAGCTGTTCCGGGGAGGCGCCGTCCGCCGCGATGCGCACGCGGATGCTCACGCTCTGCGGTCCCGGCGGCACGCCATCCCCCAGCCCGAGGATGCCCCGGTCGTCGGAGACGCTGTCCACCGTGACCTCCAGCCGGCTCAGAACGATGCCCAGTTGCGCGGCGCGCAGGGCGATGACGGTGGCGTCGCAGCTGGCCAGGGCCGCGCGCAGATACCAGCCGGGTGTGGGCGCGCTCGCGGCGCCGCCGATGCCCTTGGGCATGTCGCTGACCAGGGTCTCGCCGCCGGGGCCGGTGGCGACGCAGCGCAGGCCCTGCTCGACGACGGCCGTGGCGGCCTTGTCGGTGGACAGCGCCTTCTCCGGGTGCTCGGAAAAGTACCTCGTCACGCCCTCGATCGATTGCTGGATGTGTGCAAGCGTCATGCGGTTTCTCCAGTGGCGGCCAACCGGTGCCGGAAACGGCGGACCAGTCTACCCGTGACCGATCCCTGCATGCAGCCCGGCCGCCGGGCGGCGCGGCGACGGGGCACCACGCTTCGGCGCAGCCCGAAGCATCCGCGGCCCGATCAGGCGGACAGTCCACCCCTGTTCCACACCGGTACCCGCACCATGCCCATCACCTGCTTCATCCGCTACCAGATCGACCCCTTCCAGCGCGAGGCTTTTCGCCGCTACGCCGAGGCCTGGGGCCGCATCATTCCCCGCTGCGGCGGGAACCTGCTCGGCTACTTCCTGCCGCACGAAGGCAGCAATCACATCGCCTGGGGGCTGATCGGCTTCGACGACATGGCCGCCTACGAGCGCTACCGCGCCGTGCTGCGCGCCGACCCCGAAGGCCGCGCCAACTTCGAGCTGGCGCAGGCGCAGCGCTTCATCCTGCGTGAGGAACGCAGCTGGCTCGAAGACGTGGCCGGCACGGTCCATCGGCCGCGGCAGGTGGCGCCGTGATGGTGGAAGCATGGCCCGCTGCGTTACGCTGAGGCCCATGAGCCGCAACACCCCGCACGAACCCCGCCTCGCCCGCGTGGCCGCCATGGTGGCCGACCCGGCGCGCTCGCGCATGCTGGCCTACCTGCTCAGCGGCGAGTGCGCCAGCGCCAGCGAGCTGGCCAAGGCCGCGTCCGTCACGCCCGCCACCGCCAGCGGCCACCTGGCCCAGCTGCTCGACGCGCGCTTCGTGGCCTGCGAACCGCGCGGCCGCCACCGCTACTACCGCCTCGCCGACGCCGACGTGGCGCACGCGCTCGAAGCCCTGGCCGTGGTGGCCGAGCGCGGCGAACACGACAGCGAATGGGCCTCGCCCGAACGGGCGCGCCTGCGCGAGGCGCGCTGCTGCTACGGGCACCTGGCGGGGCGCCTCGGCGTCCGGCTGTTCGACGGCCTGATGGCGGCCGATGGATTGCAGCCGGTGAGCAGCGGCTACGCCCTCACCGACAGCGGCCGCGCGTGGTGCCAGCGTCTGGGCTTCGAGCCACCGGAGCCCGGCAGGAAGCGGCGCTACGCCTACCCCTGCCTGGACTGGTCCGAGCGGCGCGACCACCTGGCGGGCGAACTGGCCGACCGGCTGTACCAGCACCTGGTGGCGCAGGGCTGGGTGCGGCGCGGGGCGGGTCGCGATGTGGCGGTCACGCCAGTGGGGCAACAGGAACTGATGGCCTTGCTCACCACCCCATGAACCCCACACGCAAAGTGCTGCTCGCCGGCGCCACCGGCCTGGTGGGCGGACAGATGCTGCAAGCCCTGCTGGCCGACCCGACGGTGGCGCAGGTGCATGCGCTGACCCGCCGCGACCTGAACCTGCACCACCCCAAGCTGCAGCCCCTGCGCGTCGACTTCACGCGCCTGCCTGCGCTGCCACCCGCCGACGAGCTCTACCTCGCGCTGGGCACCACCATCAAGGTGGCGGGCAGCCAGGCGGCCTTCCGCGCGGTGGACTTCGACGCCAACCTCGCGGTGGCGCGCGCCGCCGTGGCCGCGGGCGTGCGCCGCGTCGGCCTGGTCAGCGCGGCCGGTGCCAGCGCGCAGTCCTCCGTGTTCTACAACCGCGTCAAGGGCGAGCTGGAAGACGCGCTGCGCAAACTGGACCTGCAGGCCCTGGTGCTGGCGCAGCCTTCGCTGCTGCTCGACCTGCGCGACGGGCTGCAGCAGCCCCCGCGCCTGGGTGAACGCCTCGCTATCCCCATCGCCAAACTGATCGGGCCGCTGATGCCGGGTGCCTATCGACCTGTGCACGCGCGGGCGGTGGCGCTGGCCCTGGTGCGCACGCTGCCGACTGCGCAGGGCGTGGTGGTGCTGGCGTCGGACGAGCTGGCGCGCATCGGCCGCTGAGGCGGGCTGCGTGAACGGAGACGCCAGCGCTCGACGCGCAACGGCGCGCCCTGCCCTCAGCCCTTGGACTTCGGCTTGAAGATGTGCACCGTCTCGCCGCGCGCCAGCATGTCCACCAGCTGGGCAATGCGACGGGCGCGCGTTTCGGACTTCACAGCGGTCTGGATGCGCCACAACACCGCGTAGCGGTTGGCGGCGTTGACCGTGGCAAAGAAGGCCCTGGCGCTCGGCTGCGCATCCAGCGCCGCCTGCAGGTCGTCGGGTACGACCGACGTTCGCGAGCCGTCGTACGCCCTGGCCCAGCGACCGTCGGCCTTGGCCGCTTCGACCTGCGCGAGGCCCGGCGCCTGCATGCGCCCCGCAGCGATGAGCGCCGCGACCTTTTCCACATTGACCTTCGACCAGACGCTGCGCGCGCGCCGCGGCGTGAAGCGCTGCAAAAAGTGCTGGTCGTCCAGCCCCTTCTTCTGCCCGTCGATCCAGCCCCAGCACAGCGCGATCTCCACCGCTTCGGCGTAGGTGACGCTGGGCTCGTCGGCGCCCCGTTTGGCGATCTGGAGCCAGAGGCCGTCGGAACTGGCGTGGTGCTTCTTCAGCCAGGTCTCGAACGCCTTGGCGTTCCTGAACAGGCTCGGGGCAGGTTGAACCTGAAGGCCGGGTTCCCGGGTGCTCATCGCTGCGTGGACGGCGCTTACGCCGCGTGGGCGCGCAGCCAGGCCACGATGTCCGCGGTCACCTCATCGCGGTTGGTCTCGTTCAGGATTTCGTGGCGGCCACCGGGGTAAAGCTTCACCGTGACGTCGCTCAGGCCCGCGTCGCGGTAGCGCTGGCCCAGCAGCTGGATCAGCGCGCCGCCACCGGCCAGCGGGTCGGCATCGCCCGAGGCGATCAGCAGCGGCAGGTCGCGGCGGATACCGGCCAGCCGCGCCGGGTCGGCCACCCGGGGCGCGGGTTCGAACAGGGCGGGAATCACATCGGCCGGCACGTCCCAGCCGCACCAGGGGTTGGCCACGTAGGCGTCCACCTCGGCGGCGTCGCGGGACAGCCATTCGTAGCCCGTGCGGTGTTCGAAGCCGGCGTTGAAGGCCTCCAGCCCGGCGGGCGCGTCGGCCGGGGCGTTGGCCATCGCGGCGGCGAACGCGTCCAGCGCGGTCGAGCCGGACAGCACCGCGCCCGACCAGGTGGACGAGTGATCGAGCAGGGCCGCCTGCGCGGCAAACGACCCCATCGAGTGCCCCAGCAGGAACACCGGCAGGCCACCGTGCTGCGCGCGCAGCGCGGCGCCGAACTGGGCCACGTCGGCGATCAGGCCACCAAAGCCGGCGGCGCCGAAGTCGCCCAGCCGCCCGTTGGCGGTTCGCCCGTGGCCGCGGTGGTCGACCGCGTGGACCACGAAGCCGGCCGCGTTGAGCGCCCGGGCAAAACGGTCGTAGCGCTCGCCGTGTTCGGCCAGCCCGTGGGCGATCTGCACCACGCCGGTGGAGGGGCCGTCCACGTCGGCCCAGGTGTAGGTCACGACCTGGGTGCGGTCGGCGTCGGAGATAAAGGAGGAGGAAGAGGTGGTCATCGGACCATTCTCACCCTGCACCCCCTCTTCCAGACCTAGTGAAAACGGCAGGGGGCTTGGACGCGCTCAGGCGTCGATCTGCATCGCCGGGCGCGCCTGCACCTTCTGCAGCCAGGCGTTGGTGGTCGGGTGGTCGGCCACCGGGGCGCCGAGGTAGACGCTGTAGCCGATGACCGACGCCACGATCAGGTCGACCAGCGTGTACGCATCGCCCAGCAACCAGGGCTTGTTGCTCAGGTGCCCGTCGAGCACGGTGAGCAGCCCGTCCAGGGCCTTGTATGCCGCAGCGCCGTGGGCATCGTCGGGTGTGCCCATGTCCTTCGCGGCCTGCAGCCGCACCAGCTGCGCGCCGTAGGTCACGTAGGACCAGGTGCTCCATGACATGGCCTGCAGGTGTTCGGGCGTGCCGCCGGCTGGCCACAGGCCGCTCTTCACGCCATAGGTGTGGCCCAGCCACAGCTCGATCGCCAGCGCCTCGAACATCGGCGCGCCGTCCACCGTCATCGTGGGCACCTTGCCGTTGGGGTTGATGGCCAGGAAATCGGGGCGGCGCTGCTCACCGGTGGTGATGTCGACCTTGACGCGCTCGTGCGGCACGCCGAGTTCGGCGAGGGCGCAGGCGACCGGGGTGGCGCTGGACATGGGGTGCCAGTAGAGAACGATCTTGGACATGGTGAGCTCCTTGAAGATGTGGACAGCGGGCCCGACACCGCGCCGAACCCGTGACTGCAATGTCGCGCCCATTGCGGACAGTTCCGGCCCTCAATCAAAGTTAGAGTGCGGCCATGCTTTCATCGTCCTCGCGCCTGCTGCGGGTGCTGTCGCTGCTGCAGACCCGCAGCCACTGGGCCGGCCCCGAGCT
Source organism: Hydrogenophaga sp. H7 (assembly GCF_002025745.1). Taxonomy (NCBI): domain Bacteria; kingdom Pseudomonadati; phylum Pseudomonadota; class Betaproteobacteria; order Burkholderiales; family Comamonadaceae; genus Hydrogenophaga; species Hydrogenophaga sp. H7. Next base: position 110,162 of record NZ_MCIC01000016.1, read on the forward strand.
GGCCGAGCGGCTGGCCGTGCACCCGCGCACGCTGCGGCGCGACATCGACCGGCTGCGCCAGCTCGGCTACCCCATCCACGCCAGCAGCGGCGTGGCGGGCGGCTATGCGTTTCGCGCGGGGCAGACGCTGCCGCCGCTGCTGCTGGACGACGAAGAGGCGCTGGCGGTGGCCATTGCCCTGCAGATCGCCGCGGCCGGCACCGTGAGCGGTGTGGAAGAAAGCTCGCTGCGCGCGCTGGTGAAACTGGAACAGGTGATGCCCACCCGCCTGCGCCGCCGCACGGGTGCGCTGCGCTCGGCCATCGTGCCGGTGCAGCGCATGGGGCCCACCATCGACGCCAGCGTGCTGGCCACCCTGGCCACCGCCTGCCGCGACCAGCTGCAGGTGGGCTTCAGCTACCGCGACCTGCGCGGCCAGGCCAGCGTGCGCCAGGTGCAGCCGCACGGGCTGGTGCATACCGGCCACCACTGGTACCTGGTGGCCTGGGACCCGGCGCGCGACGACTGGCGCACCTTCCGCATCGACCGCGTGCAGGGCACACCCCGCACCGGCGCGCATTTCGCGCCGCGCCCGCCGCCCGCGGGCGACCTGCGCGCCTACGTCACCGGGGCCATGGCCGGCGTGCACCAGCAGGGCGAACAGGCGCGCGTGGTGCTGCACCAGCCGCGCGAGGTGATGGCGAAAACCATTCCCCCATCGGCCGCCACGCTGGAAGCGATCGACAACGCGCACTGCCTCATGCTCTGCGGCACGGGCCAGCTGGACTCGCTGGTCTACTGGCTCATGGCGCTGGACGTGGAGTTCGATGTGCTGGAACCGCCCGCACTGAAGGAGCGGCTGCGCCGAGCGAGTGAGCGGGTGGGGCGGAGCTTGGCGCGTGCTGGGTGATGGTGAGGTACCGTAAAGGGCTTTGGCCTGATCCGTGTATTTGGACCGTCGGGGCGAAAGTAGCTTGGTGCACACAACGACCGCTGTAGGTTGGGTTGCAGCCGGTCAACTCCAGCTGTTTTGTTCCAGTTACCGCTCGAAACTGCCCTTTGTGATGCTGCGAGGTAGCCGTCTGCTGCACTATTGTCAGTGTTCAGTGGCCACTCAACGACAATGCACTGGGCGAGGGTAGCTCTTGGCTTTCCCTCTAAGGAGAAGGACTATTGGTGATTCAAAGCGAAGTTCCGCCTCCGCAATCAGCCCACAACGCAAACGGCTCGGCCCAGTAGACGGAATCCCCCTCCATCTGTAGGCTATTGCAGATGTAGTGAGCCTTTCGCTAACCTGACTCAGCAGCCTGTTGGACCTAGGAGGGGAGCAGTTCGGCTTAAATTCGAGCAAGCTTTGAGGATGCCAAGCGGTCATTTTTTGAGACTGCGATCATCGCTATCAGCCGCTTTTCAAGGTGAAAAAATGCAGTGCTTTGGCAGAACGAAGAACCGTAGTCGCTGCAAAAATGAAGCGTCTTACATCTTCTGCCGACACCACAAATGGCAACCAATTTCTTTTGTATTTTCTCTTGTTGCAATTTTAGCCGTCTTCGGCGGATTTTACCAAGACACCTGGAAACCAATTTTAAGTTATTGGCTTGGCAGTGAAAAAGGAAAGAACGAGTCGGATACTCGGGGAGGGGAAGGGGGTCGACAGGATGAGGAAAAAGTACTTGCTGAAGCAAATCGCCCCATTTTGGAACTTGAATCGATTGAGTTAGAGTACGGACTAAGAAGAATAGAAGGGCACGCGAGGTTTTTCTTGAAAAACACAGGAAATACTTCAGCACGCGCAATTTGCATCAGCATTTCGCAGACTTTTGATACGAATGGAGAACCAATTTTCGCGGGAAGCGAATTGATGTCTACCTGTGATCCGAAATATGCTACTCCTCTATTAAACATTAGGAAAAACGGCGAACTATCCCTCCCTCTGATTGAACTGCGTGAGATTGCGAGACGCATCGGATTTATCCCTAGTAGCGCAAAAGTGCATAGAAATCAACCAAAACAGAATATTTTCCTGTTTATAGTGACATATAAGGATTACACAGGGGCTGAGTACAAGGATCTGTTTCAGTTTGAGTTCTTCGAAAATGCTGAATCAAACAGATAGCTTCAACGGACCCAACTCCATCTCACTCCTAATTGACCGACTGCCACTTTCACTAAATATTGACTGCTCTTGGCCGACAGGTGCCGTGGTCGTTTCGGGTAAGGAACGGATTCGATGGCGCAGGCACAAATCCTACCAATGGCCCGAATTCTTTTGCGCCGAGAAGGTGTTCTTAGGCAGCTTGCCTCCATCAATGTCACTCATGATGGATCGCTTCGCCTGAGCCTTGTGCGGGACGGCACGAGCGACAAATGTTGGACTTTTCAGTGGAACGATCCCTCGCCAGAAGAAGTCGAAAGGACCGCTCGAAAGACGAAAGAAGTTTCGATTCACACCAGTGGTCGGATCAACTATCACTTTGACAATGCTGCACCTCGTTTCATCCCAGCTCTGATGGACTTGGAAGAGCCAGTCGTCGTTCTGGGCTATCGCGTGCCAAGTTTCGACTTGCTGGACTCGGCAGTGGGCACAAGGCAGGACGACTCGGTCATCGGGGTGCCCTCTGATTTCATCGGTGTGATCCAAGTCCACTTCGTTGTGGTTGCGGCAGCCACTCCCATTCTGGAGGGTGAGTTGACAAGGTTCGGTGTCGAAGGGCTGTTCGCATTGGCTTGCGTGAACACGACGAGTGCAGTAACGCCTCTTCCGCAGAGCGTGCCGGATCAGGCTTTCACAACTCTTCGTCCTTTGGATGGACTCTCTGCACAAGCAATTTCGGAACCAGTTGCATTCCTCCGCTTCAAACGAGCGATGTTCGCGAACGACGTCCGTTCCGCCGCTGCATCTTCAGACTCGCCAATTCCAGAGGGTTTGATTGAGGCTGCGATCGCCGCGGGTCCTGGGCTCTATCCCCCGAACGGAGAGGGTATATGGACCATTGTCACGGCGGTAGAGATGCGCGTGGCTCCCAAGCTAAAGGTTCAGTTCCAAGAGGCAGGACTCACCGCAGAGGTAGTTGAGCTTCGACCTGGCGATACCCGTCTAGCGACTGTCCGCGTTCGGTTTCGTGTGCGCGATAGCAGCGGGTGCTACGTCAAAGGCGTAGTCCCGATTAGTAGGATCGAACTGGACGCGGAGCTCTGACGCCATTTCTCGACTGGTCGCAGCAATGACGACCATATGCATACGACGTTCACTGCAGACAGTGAGGAGCTCCTTTTCGGACAGTTCCAGTTGACTTGGATGGGACTAAAAGTCTGCTTACGGCCAAGGGCGGCAAGCAGAAAAAGCTGCCGCTCACGCCAAGAGCGAGAACCGGACCTCAACCCTGCCGCGCCAACCACGCCCGCCAGCTCCCCAGCTGCGTGATCTCGGTCCCACCCTCGACCCCGATCGCCTCGCACACAAACCCGCTCACCCACGACCCATCGGCCAGCATGACCTTGCCGATGCCCAACGGGGCGGGGATGCCGTCGACGAAGCTGCCGAAGTGTTCGGCGGGCAGTTCCCAAACCTCCATGTCGATCGCGGCGCCGCCTTCGTTGACGCGCACCATGCCGGGCCGCTGGACCGGGCCGCCGGCGAGGGCGTAGAACTTGTATTCGGGCGCGGACTGCACCGCGCCGAGCAGGCGCGCGCCGCGTTGCGTGAGTTGCCCGTTGAGCGGCAGGCCGCTGAGGTGCGCGCCGCAGACGGCGACCTTGACGGTGCCGGGGGTGATGCTGCCTTTGGGCAGCTCGGTGGTGGCGATGGCGGGGGTGTCGGCCAGCGTTGCGGTGGTGGCGCCGAGTGACAGCGCCGCCTGCGCGCGGTGGAAGCGATCGGCCAGGCGCAGCAGGGGCACGTCCTTGAACGCGGGCGCGGCCAGGGTCACGCCCCAGGGCAGGCCTTGCGCGTCGCCGCTGGCCTGGAAGCCGGCGGGCACCGCGACGGCGGCGTAGTCCAGCAGGTTCATGAAGTTGGTGTAGTGGCCGAGGTTGCTGTTCAGGCGGATCGGGTCGGCCTGCATGTCGGCGATGCGGTAGATGGTGCCGGCGGTGGGCGTGAGCAGGCAGTCCACGTCTTGCCACACGGCGTCGCACACGCGCTTGAGGGCCTTGAGCTTGTAGCTCGCGGCGAAGGCGTCGGCCGCGGTTTTGGCTTTGCCGCCTTCGATGATGGTGCGCACGGGCGGGAACACGGCCTCGGGTTGTGCGTCGATGAAGTCTTTGATGGCCACATAGCGCTCGGCCACCCATGGGCCTTCGTAGAGCAGGCGCGCGGCGTCGAGGAAGGGGGTGAGGTCGACTTCGACGGCGGTGCCGCCGAGGGCGTGCAGGCGTTCGATGCTCTGCGCGAAGAGTTCGACGGCCGCATCGTTGCCGAAGAAGTTGAGGTCCTGCGGGCGCGGCACGCCGAAGCGGAAGGGGCCGGCCGAGAAGTCCACGCCGAAGGGCTTCGCGGCGCGGCTGAAGGCGTCGGCTTCGTCGGGCACGGCGGCGACGGCGAGCACGGCCTGCGCGTCCGACGCAGTGAGCGCAAAGATGGACACGGTGTCCACCGAGCGGCAGGCCGGCACCACGCCGGTGGCCGAGAGCAGGCCGATGGTCGGTTTGAGGCCGATGAGGTTGTTGAAGCTGGCGGGCACGCGGCCCGAGCCGGCCGTGTCGGTGCCCAGCGAGAAGCTGACCCAGCCCTTGGCCACGCTCACGGCCGATCCGCTGCTGGAGCCGCCCGAGACGAAGTCGGGGTTGAAGGCGTTCTGGCACGCGCCGTAGGGCGAGCGCGTGCCGTTGAGGCCGGTGGCGAACTGGTCGAGGTTGGCCTTGCCCAGCGGCACCGCGCCGGCCGCGATGAGCTGCTGCACGAGGAAGGCGCTCTCGCCCGGCGTGTAGGCGTACTCGGGGCACGCTGCGGTGGTGGGGATGTGCGCGAGGTCGATGTTGTCCTTGATCGCGAAGGGCACGCCGTAGAGCGGCAGGCTGGCCGGGTCCACGCCGTCGAGGTGCGCGAGGTAGGGCTCGATCTCGGCGTCGGTCAGGCGGTGGATGAAGGCGTGGTGGGCGTCGCTGGCGCAGCGGCGCATGGCCTCGGCGATGACGGCGCGCACGGGGGTGCCGGCGGCGTAGGCGGCGCGCAGGCTGGCGAGGTCCAAGGACAGGTCTTGCAGGTTCGTGGTCATGGGGGCTCCGGGGATTCAGTCTTCGGATACGAGGACGAGCACGTCCTGGCCGGCGGCCACGGGCGCGCCTTCGCGGCACATGAGGCGGTGCACGGTGGCGTCCTGCGGGGCGAGCACGCTGAATTCCATCTTCATGGACTCGACGACGAGCAGCACGTCGCCCGCGGCCACGCGCTGGCCTTCGCTGACCAGCACCTTCCACACGCTGCCGGGCACGCTGCTGGCCAGCGGGCGGCCGCCGGGCGGCAGGTCCAGCTCGACGCTGGCGTCGGCCGCGGCCACGTCGGCATCGCCCGCGTAGCTGAGCTGACCGCTGGCGGCCCAGCGCTCGCGCTCGGCGTCGAACGAGGCCTGTTGCTGCGCCTTGAAGGCGCCGATGCTGGCGGCGTTGTCGGCCAGGAAGCGGCGGTAGTCGCGCAGGCTGAAGCTGGTCTCTTCGATTTGCAGCGCGTAGCCGCCGTGGGGGAAGGCGGCGCGGATGCGCAGCAGCTCGTCCTGGTCCACCGGCACGAAGCGGATCTGGTCGAAGAAGCGCAGCAGCCAGGGCTGCTCGAACACCGAGCCCGGCTCACCGTGGCGCCAGCGGTTCCACATCTGCAGCGTGCGGCCGACGAACTGGTAGCCGCCGGGGCCTTCCATGCCATACACGCAGAGGTAGGCGCCGCCGATGCCGACGGCGTTCTCGGGCGTCCAGGTGCGCGCGGGGTTGTATTTGGTGGTCACCAGGCGGTGGCGCGGGTCCACCGGCGTGGCCACCGGCGCGCCCAGGTACACGTCGCCCAGGCCGAGCACGAGGTAGCTCGCGTCGAAGACCACCTTGAACACGTCTTCGATGCTGTCCAGCCCGTTGATGCGGCGGATGAATTCGATGTTGCTCGGGCACCAGGGCGCGTCGGGCCGCACCGACTGCATGTACTTCTCGATCGCCAGTTTGGTCTGCGGGTCGTCCCAGCTCAGCGGCAGGTGGACGATGCGGCTGGGCACCTCCATGTCGTCGACCGCGGGCAGCGCGGCCTCGGCCTCGACCAGCACCTTGAGCAGTTCGGCGCGCGAGACCTTGGCGGGGTCGAAGTGCAGCTGCAGCGACCGGATGCCGGGCGTCATGTCCACGATGCCGGGCAGCGTGCCGGCGGCGATGCGCGCTTGCAGCGCCTGCATGAGCACGTGCACGCGCAGGCGCAGTTCGATATCGAGCACCAGCGGACCGAACTCGACCAGCAGGTAACGGTCGCCGGCCTGGCGCACCACCATGGCGGGCACGGCCTCGTCTTCGCGCGCGGGGTCGGCCAGGATGATGGGGGTGGGGTGGGCTGACGCGTCGTCGGCTGGGGTGGCGGGCAGGGCCTGCGTGAGGGATGTCAACGCGGCTTCGACTGACGCACTGCGCGCGAGTGCTTCATCGAGCGAGAGCCGGTGAAAGCGCACCGTGTCGCCGGGGCGCAGCTGGCCGAGCTTCCAGAGTTCGGCGTCCACCACCACGGCAGGGCAGACGAAGCCGCCGAGGCTGGGGCCGTCGGGGCCGAGGATGACCGGCATGTCGCCGGTGAAGTCGATGGCGCCGATGGCGTAGGCGTTGTCGTGGATGTTCGAGGGGTGCAGGCCGGCCTCGCCGCCGTCCGCACGCGCCCAATGCGGCTTGGGGCCGATGAGGCGCACGCCGGTGCGGCTGGAGTTGTAGTGCACTTCCCAGTCGGTGGCGAAGAAGGTGGCCACGTCGCTTTCTGTGAAGAAGTCGGGCGCGCCGTGCGGGCCGTAGAGCACGCCCACGTCCCAGTGGTGGGTGAAAGCGGGCACGGTGTCGCTGGATGCGCTCACGCCCGCGGTGCCGGCGCCGGGCGCGGCCAGGTGCAGCACGTCGCCGGTGCGCAGGTGGCGGCCGGCGTGGCCGCCGAACTGGCCGAGCGTGAAGGTGCTGCGGCTGCCCAGGTAGAGCGGCACGTCAAAGCCGCCGCCCACGGCCAGGCACAGGCGCGCGCCGGCCTCGGCGCGGCCGATGGCGAGCACGCTGCCGGCGGCCACGCGGTGGCTTTGCCACAGGGGCAGCGGCGCGCCGTCGAGCAGCACCTTCACCGGTGCGCCGGTCACGGCGATCACCGCGTCGGCGTTGAAGCGCAGCGTGGGGCCGGCGAGCGTGATCTCCAGCGCGGCCGCGTCGGCAGCGTTGCCCACCAGGCGGTTGGCCATGCGGTGCGCGTAGGCGTCCATGGGGCCGCTGGGCGGCACGCCCACGTCCCAGTGACCCAGGCGGCCCGGCCAGTCCTGCACGCTGGTCTGTACGCCGGGCTCGACCACTTCCACCGTCGCGGGGCGGAAGTGGAAGCTGTTGAGAAAGCGCGTGACCTGCCGGCCTTCGCGGAACACCGGGTCGCGCACCACCTGGCGCAGGTAGCCCAGGTTGGTCTCTATGCCGGCCAGGCGCGTGGCGGCCAACGCCGCGTCGAGCTTCTGCAAGGCCTGTTCGCGGTCGGGCGCGGTGACGATGAGCTTGGCCAGCATGGGGTCGTACCAGGCGGGCACCTCGGTGCCGCGCTCGACCCAGCCGTCCACGCGCGCGTCGGTGGGGAACACCACCTCTGTCAGCAGACCGGCGCTGGGCTGGAAGTTCTTCGCCGGGTCTTCGGCGTACAGCCGCACCTGGATGGACGCGCCTTGCGGCGTGGGCGCCAGCGTGGCCAGCGGCGGCAGGTCGCCGGCCGCGAGCTGCACCATCCACGCGACCAGATCGACCCCGGTGACTTGCTCGGTCACGCCGTGTTCCACCTGCAGGCGGGTGTTGACTTCGAGGAAGTAGAACTGGCCGGTGGCGGCGTCGTAGACGAATTCCACCGTGCCGGCCGAGCGGTAGTTCACCGCCTGCGCCAGCCGCACCGCGGTGGCGTGCAGCTCGTGGCGTTGCGCATCGCTCAGGCCCGGCGCGGGCGTCTCTTCGATCACCTTCTGGTTGCGGCGCTGCACCGAACAGTCGCGCTCGCCCAGCGCGAGCACCGTGCCCGCGCCATCGCCGAACACCTGCACCTCGATGTGGCGCGCCTGCTCGACGTACTTTTCCAGGAAGAGGCCGGCGTCCTTGAAGTTGGCGCTGGCCAGCCGCTGCACCGAGGCAAACGCGTCGCTCAGTTCGTCTTCGCTCCACACCAGGCGCATGCCGATGCCGCCGCCACCGGCCGTGCTCTTGAGCATGACCGGGTAGCCGATGCGCAGCGCCTCGGCGCGGGCCTGCGCCGCATCGGCCAGCAGGCCGGTGCCGGGCAACAGCGGCACGCCGCGCTGTTCGGCCAGATCGCGCGCCGTGTGTTTCAGGCCGAAGGCGCGCATCTGATCGGGCGTGGGGCCGATGAAGGCGATGCCCGCGTCTTCGCAGGCCTGGGCAAAGCCCGGGTTCTCGGACAGGAAGCCGTAGCCGGGGTGGATGGCTTCGGCGCCGCAGTCTTTGGCGATCTGCAGGATGCGCTCGGCCTTGAGGTAGCTCTCGGCCGCGGGCGCCGGGCCGAGCAGCCAGGCCTCGTCGGCCTCGCGCACATGGCGCGCCTGCGCGTCGGCTTCGGAATACACGGCCACGCTCTGCACGCCCAGGGCTTTGAGCGTGCGGATGATGCGGCAGGCGATGGCGCCGCGGTTGGCGATCAGGACCTTGCGGAACATGGGCTCTCCGATGGCAGGCCGTCCTGCCGAGGGGTGTCGCGCAGCAGGCCGTCCTGCTGGCCGGTTTCACAAGGGTTCGGTCAGGCGGGGTCCCAGACGATCAATTGAATGGGCGTCGGGTTGTAGGCGTTGCAGGGGTTGTTGAGCTGCGGGCAGTTGCTGATCAGCACCCACAGGTCCATCTCGGCGCGCATCTCCACGTACTTGCCGGGGCCGGACACGCCGTCGTCGAACTTCAGCCCGCCTTCGCCGGTAACAGGAACGTTCATGAAGAAGTTGATGTTGGGCACCAGGTCGCGCTTGGTCAGGCCGATGTCGGCGCGCTGCAGCGCGATGAGGTAGTTGTCGCGGCAGCTGTGCATGAACTTCTTCTGCAGCGCGTAGCGCACGGTGTTGCTCTCGGCCGCGCAGGCGCCGCCCAGCGTGTCGTGCCGGCCGCAGGTGTCGGCCACGATGGTGAGCATGGGCCGCGCCTCGTTGCTGCGGATCACCGAGCCGGTGGTCAGGTAGATGCCGCCCTGGTGCAGCATGGTATCGGTGGCGCTGTAGTGCTCGGCCAGGTCGTCGCGGTTGTAGAAGATCACGTCGGCGGCCTGGTTGCCTTCGAGGTCGACGATGCGCAGGGTCTGGCCTTTGTTGACGGCGAACAGGATGGGCTCGCCCGCGGGGTGGCGCTGGTTGAGTACAGCGTTCGCCGGGTCGAGCGCGCTTTCCTGGATGCGGATGTCGGTGGCGGTGGATTCGGTGGTGGCGTTCATGGCTTCGTCTCCTCGCTCACAGGTAGAGCATGTCGCTGTTGTGCAGGGCGCGCGCGTTCTCCGGGCGGAAGGCGCGGCAGGCGTCGTTGGCCGGCGCGGCGCCGCAGCGCCAGGCCAGCAGACCGACCTTCTTCGGCGACCACTCGGTCGACGGGTCCAGCGGGTGCGGCGCGCTGGAGACCGCGACGATCACGTCCATGTCGAAGCGCAGTTCGACGAAGTCGCCCGCGCGGCTGTGGTCCTTTGCGAAATGGAAGCGGCCCTGTTCGTCCACGCTGACCTTGGAAAACAGGTTGACCGGCGCCACGAGGTCGCGCTTGGTGAGGCCGTATTTGCCGATCTCGATCAGCAGCCCGTCCTTGCCCGAGCGGTGCATGGCGTTGCGCGCCTTTTCGTAGGGCAGCGCGCCGTACTTCGCGTCCATCAGCTCGTTGTCCAGCAGTGCGCCCAGCGGGTCGTGCCAGCCCAGGCTGTCGGCCGTGACGCTGGCCATGCTGCGGCCCATGTCGCTCATCAGCACATGGCCCTTGCCGTAGTGCGCGGTGTGCTGCGCCTTGAGGCTGTCGGGCATGTTGTAGCGCTCGAGCTTTTCCAGCGCCGAGTACATGACCACGCTCACATTGGCGCCGGCTTCCAGCGCCACGAAGCGGATCGCGCTGCCGCGCGGCATGCGCCAGCTCCAGTGGCTGCCGCCGGGCATGACTTCGCTCCACATCGCGTGGCCGGTGTGCACGCCCGCCAGCGCGGTTTGCGGAAAACGCTGCCACAGCGCGGGCGCGTCCACCGGCATCGCGGCCGGCGGGTTGGAGGGGATCACGCTCAGCGGGTCGGTGAGCGTCTCGGGCAGGGGGTAGGTGGGGGTGGGTGTCATACGGTCTCCGCGGTCAGGCCGGACAGGCGCTGCAGTTGTTCGAGGTCGGTCTTCATGCCCGAGGTTTCCCGGATGCGTTCGAGGATCTCGCGCTTGAGCGCGAGGAACTCCGGCGCGTGCTTGAGGTCCTGGGTGCGCTGGTCGCCGAAGGGCACGTCGTAGATGGTGTCGATGCGGCCCGGGCGCGGCGCCATCAGCACCACGCGGCCGCCCAGGTAGATGGCTTCTTCCACGTCGTGGGTGACAAAGACGATGGTCGCGCGCTCCAGCCGGTGCACGTGGCGGATCAGGTCGTGCATCACCTCGCGCGTCTGCGCGTCCAGCGCGCCGAAGGGCTCGTCCATCAGCAGGATGCCGGGCCGGCCCATGAGCGCACGCGCAATGGCCACGCGCTGCTGCATGCCGCCCGAAAGCTGGTTGGGCCAGGCGTTGGCCGAGGCCTGCAGGCCCATCAGGCGCAGCAGCGCGTCGGCGCGGCCCGAGGCGGCTTCGACCTGAGCGGACGTGTGGTCCTTGCGGTGCGCGGCGAGCTGGCGGCAGAACTTGATGTTCTCCATCACCGACATCCAGGGGTAGAGGCTGTAGTGCTGAAACACCATGGCGCGGTCGATGTCGGGGCCGGTGACGGGCCGGCCGTCCACCAGCAGCTCGCCGCTGGTGTGCGTCTCCAGCCCGCCGATGGTGCGCAGCAGCGTGCTCTTGCCGCAGCCCGAGGCGCCGACGAAGGTGACGAACTCGTTGTGCGCGATGTCGAGGTTGATGTGCTCCAGCGCGTTCAGCGGCGCGCCGTCGAAGCGCTTGTGCAGGTCGCGGATCTGGATCTTGGGGATCAGGGGGTTGAAGGCGGGAAAGCGCATGGCGGTCAGCCTTTCAGGTAGAGCCAGGGAAAGGCGCGGCGGTGCAGCAGCCGGAAGGCCTGGTCCGTCGCCAGACCGATGAGGCCGATGACGATGATCCCGGCGAAGATGGTGTCGGTCTGCAGGAAGCGCTGCGCGCGCAGGATGGCGTAGCCCAGGCCCGAGTTGGCCGCCACCAGCTCGGCCACCACCAGGTAGGTCCAGGCCCAGCCCATGGTGATGCGCAGCGTGTCCAGCAGCGCGGGCTTGGCGCTGGGCAGGATGACTTTTTCGATCAGCTCGCTGCGGGTGGCGCCCATGGTCTGCGCCGCCTCGACCTGCGCGGCCGGCACGCGGCGCACGTCCTCGGCCACCATCAGCACCATCTGGAAGAAGGTGCCGATGAAGATGATGGCGATCTTGGACCCCTCGTCGATGCCCACCCACAGCATCACCAGCGGAATGAAGGCCACCGCCGGCATGTAGCGGATGAAGTCGGTCAGCGGCTCCAGCAGCGCCTGCACCGAACGGTAGGAGCCGATGAACAGGCCCAGCGGCAGCGCAATCACCGCCGAGAGCAGAAAGCCGGCCACAACGCGGTAGGTGCTGACCGCCATGTCGTCGATCAGGTCGTTCTCGGTCAGCCACACCCAGAACTTGCCCAGCACCGCCGCGGGCGAAGGCATGAAGGTCGGGTCCAGCCCGCCCCAGGCGGCCAGCGCGGCCCAGGCCAGCAGCGGCAGCACGAGGCCGGAGAGCGCGAGCACCCAGTAGGCGCGGCGGTTGATGGGCGCGCGCACCGTCCAGAGCGAGGACAGCGGACGGCGCGCTGGCGGCAGCGCAGCCGCCTCGGCGGCAGGCGCCGGGACCACCAGCGGAAACGAAGGGGGAGACGTGGACATGCGCGGGCTCCTGTACGGGGGGACGACGGCCAGAGAGGCTCGCGCCACCGCATCAGCGGCATGCCAGCTTCTCCCGGGCTTTTGTCCCTCCGTGGAGCCACACGATCGTGGCCGACCGCTCTCGGACCAGTCAGTGCCTGTCGGCACCCGGAACCCTAGCGGTCATTCAAGGCTGCGAGTCACTGTTTTGGTGCACTCGCCTCTCTGTGCTGCTTAGTTAGCAGGTTTGGTGCCAGGACTACAGCAGCTGATACGGACCCAGCAAAGCTCCGTAGGGGCATTGCTGCGTAGTGCTAACAACTACGAGCCGACAAAGCTGTCAATGCGACAAGCAAACGTTCTTGGTTACAACACTTTGTAACAACGGAGCCACCAAGATAAGCAAACCCTTAAAAACTCAGGCGAATGATCTTCTCTCAGCCAAAAAACTTGACTCTGAGTACATGAACTTTTTTTGATTCTCTGTGTTGACAGTCATGTCATTTCATGGAGAATACTGGATATGAACACAGAAATTCCGATGACCACTTCAGATCGACGCAAGACAGGCGGCGGGAAGCTCTCTCGCTCAGAGACCGTTTCGGTTCGACTGGACCCGAAGCTGCGCTATCTCGCAGAACTCGCGGCAAAGCGTCAGCGGCGCGCTCTCTCTAGCTACATAGAGTGGGCTATAGAGAACAGTCTGGCGTCGGTCCATTTGGACCTCAACGGCAATGCCACCATTGCCGACGAGGCGGAAGCACTTTGGGACGTTGACGAAGCAGATCGCTTTGCCAAGCTGGCATTGCGTCACCAAGACCTACTAACTCACGAGGAGCAGATCCTTTGGAAGCTCGTCCGTGAGAACGGGCTTCTGTGGCACGGGAGGTATGTTGGCTTCGACCAAGAGTTCACCTGGGATGTGGAAGAACAGTCACTGATTTTTGAAAGACTCCGCGAGCACTGGAGCCTCTTTCAAAAAGTTGCCTCGGGTGAACTGGGTGCTAAGGAGCTGCCGACCTGGGTTCGAACGAAACCCAAACAAGCCCCGACGACCACTACGACAAAGAACGGATTTGAGGACATGAACGACGACATTCCGTTCTAGATCGTCGTCCAAAAGGCGAAGGGCCAAGCGTGCGACCGCTTGACCCTTCATTGCACAACAGCCCCTTGACCGGGAGTTCAGCTAGTGAACTTGAGCTAGCAGATATGAGAGGTCTCGTGTCTTATTCGAGCAACCAAAGAAGAGCTTGACCGCTACCTGCACACGGTGTGCAAAGCCGTGTGCGGGTAGTTTAAGCGCTCAAGAAGTGCGGGCGACACATGCCCGCACCGGCTCGCAAACTATTCACTTTGAGAGAGCAAAAAATGGCTCAGTACAAATACGGTCAGTTGTTAGTTCAAAGCCAGCACAAAGCCTTCGATGAGTTGGCGTCCCCTGGCACTCAAGCGGCCAATGCAGGTATTTACCGGTGTGCAGTCTGTGGCGACGAAATTGGGATCGCAAAGGGTCACACGCTGCCCCCACAAAACCACCACCAACATGCCCCTGGAAGCGGTCCTATCAAGTGGCAGTTGTTGGTCTTCGCGCAACAGCGATAGCTGGTCAAAGCATGTCAGGGCAACCTGACATGCTTTTTCTCCCCTCGCTTCCACGCAATACAAGCGCACCACCCAGATTCCACCCATGACCCCCTGGCAACTCCAGCAAATGATCAAAGCCTCCGGCTGGCCCCTGGCCGCGGAGCATCTCGCGCCCGGCGCCGACTTCAACGCGCGGCTGGAGGGCGGGCTGGTGCCGCTGCACTGGGCCTGTGCGGGCGGCAAGGCGGGGGTGGTCAAGTTCATGATCGAGCACGGCGCCAACGTGCTGGACGCGGCGGCCGATGGGCAGACGCCGCTGACGATGGCGGTGGGCTCGGGCAGCTTTCAGGTGCTGATGCTGGTGATCGACAAACTCAAAGCGCTGGGCGCGCCGCCGCCGGACGAGGCGCTGCGCCGGCGGATGGCCGAGACCTTCGGCCAGAGCCACACCGACGCGAAGAACCGGCTGCTGCAGACGCTGCGCGACTGGGACCGCATCGCGAAGAAGCAGCGCCCGCCGGCGGGCTGAATCACACCGCCGCGTCGCCCGCGCCCCAGCGCCGCTGGACGGCCGACTCCTCTTCCACCGCGCGTTCGAAGCGCTCCAGCCCGATCTGGTTGAGCACGCGCTTGAACTCGCGGGCCACCTCGGGTTTGAGGTCCGCAATGCGCCGGGCCGCGGCCAGCGACACCGCATCGAGTTCGTCCGCCGGCACGCAGCGGTAGACCAGGCCCCAGGCCAGCGCCTGCGTGGCGTCGAACGGTTCGCCCAGCAGCGTCAGCGCCTTGGCGCGCATGGGACCGATGGCGGCGGGCAGGGTGGCCACCAGGCCGCCGGTGACGAAGACGCCGAGCGAGGCTTCGGGCAGCTTGAACTTCGCGCCGTCGGCGGCGAAGACGATGTCGGCGTTCATCGTCCATTCGAAGCCCGCGCCGACCGTCCAGCCGTGCACGGCGGCAATCACCGGGCAGCGGTGCGCCACGATGGCGCGCGAGACGGCCTGCACGAGTTCCAGGTCTTTGTCGGTGGGCGCAGCGCTGACGTCGCGGCCGGCACAGAAGGCGCGGCCGTTGCCGCGCAGGCGGATGGCGCGCACCGCGGGGTCGGTGGCGGCGGTGTTGAGCGCGTCGAGCAGGGCCTCGGCCAGCGGGTTGTGGATGGCGTTGAGCTTGTCCGGGCGGTTGAGCGTGAGCGTGAGGACGCCGGCGTCGGATTCGCAAATGAGGGTGGATGTGGCGGGCATGGCGCAGTCTGACAGGCTGGCGGCGTTCAGAACATGACGGAGCGGTGCGCCGCCGCGCCGGTCATGGCGCCATCGCCCACGGCCAGCGCCACGTTGCCGGCGGCGCGCGCGGCGTCGCCGCAGGCGAACACATGAGGCACGCTGGTCTGCCCCATGCGGTCCACATGGATGAACGGGCCCAGGGGCCCTTGCTCGAAGGCGCAGCCCAGCTGTTCGGCCACGGGGCTGGCCATGTGCATGCGCGCCTGGGCGAACAGCCCGGCCATGGCGCAGCGGCGGCCATCGGCCAGCACCACGTCAGCAACGCCTTCGATGCGCGCGACGGGGGTGCGCTCGATCTGCGTGCCGCGCCGGGCGAGCAGGGCCAACTCGTCGGCCGACGGGGTGAAGGCGTCGTTGAGGAACAGCGTGGTCGGGCCCCAGTCGGGCAGCATGGCGGCCTGGTGCAGGGCGGCGGGCGAGGTGGCAACGACGCCAATGGCGCCCTCGTGCAGTTCGTAGCCGTGGCAGTAGGGGCAATGAAACACGCTGCGGCCCCAGCGCTCGGCCAGCCCGGGCACGGGCGGCATTTCGTCGCGCACGCCGGTGGCCAGCACCAGCCGCGCGGCGCTCACCTCGGCGCCGCCCACGCGGAAGCCCAAGCGCCCGTCGGGCCGGTGGTGCGCGTCTTCGGCCAGGCCGTCGATCCACCGCACGTTCGGGTAGGCCAGCAGCTGCTGGCGCGCCTCGGCGGCGATGGCGGCGGGTGCGCGCCCGTCCTGCCCCAGGAAGCCGTGCGCCGTGGCGCCGGCCTCGTCAACAAAGCGGTTGCGGCGCTGGCCGGCGTCCACCACCAGCACCTGGCGGCGCGCCCGCGCAAGTTGCAGCGCGGCCGACATGCCGGCGTAGCTGCCGCCGATGACGGCGAATTCAGTGTTCATCATGGAAGTGCTCCTCGGGCCGTTGGCGCACCGCACCACGGGCCAACAGACGTCGATGAAAGTCGCGCGAGAGCGCCGCCAGCGTCACGCCGTCCAGCCGCCGCAGCAGCGCCGCCTCGGCCTCCTGCACGGCGCTGGTCAGTGCGTCGTTGACCGCCAGGGCGACCAGGCACTCCGGCCGGTCTTCGCGAAAGCCCAGCGACACCAGGGCCGGCGCACCCAGCGCCTCGTGGATGTCACGCAGCGTCACCTGCTCCAGCGAACAGGTGAGCACCCAGCCGCCGCCATGGCCCTTGGCCGAGCCGACAAAACCCGCATCGCGCAGCCCGCCCATCAGCCGGCGCAGCACCACCGGGTGGGTCTGCATGGCCGTGGCCAGGGTGTCGGAGGTCATGGGCGCATCGCGCTCGGCCATGTGCAGCAGCACATGGAGCACGTCGGACAGCTGGCTGTTTTGTTTCATGCAACATTATTAGTTGCATGAAAGTGACCCCGGGTTGCCAGGGGCCATTCGCCCGGCGGTGGTGGCGCTGCCGGCGTAGGACCCGTCCTACCGCCGGATTGCGCGTTCACCGATGCCGGGGCAACGGCATGACCAACAGAATGAACCACAACAGAAAGGAGTGCCTCATGACACAACAGACTGGATTCATCGTTGGTAAGGTCGAGTTCCGCCCGGGCGACGGCGCGCTGATGCGCATCCCGAAGGGTCCGGTGGAGATCGAAACCACCAGGCTCGAAGCCACCCTGAGCTGGGTGGAAGGCGAAACCCACGGGGCTGCGGCCATGCCGCTGACCGACTTCAAACGCTACGTGACCAAGGGCGCGATTGCGCTGCCCTGAACGCGGTGCGGGCGTGAACAGTGGTGTGCGATTGACACCGTTTGTCACGCCCTGGCGGGCGGGCGGCGCCAGACTGCGCGCCCTGAAAGGAACAGAACAATGGACAAGTCGTTGATGAAGGGCATGGCGGTGGGCGGCATCGCCACCGTGGTGCTGGGGGCCGGCGCGGTCACCGGGTACCAGAAGCTGGCGCAACCCGAGGTGGCCGAGGTGGTGGCCGTGAAGCAGGTGCTGCAGACCGTGTCGACGCCGCAGGTGCGCTGCGAGAACGTGGCGGTGCGCCGACAGGCGCCGGTGAAGGACGAACACCGCATCGCCGGCACGGTGATCGGCGGTGTGGCGGGCGGCCTGCTGGGCAACCAGATCGGCGGCGGCAACGGCAAGAAGGTGGCCACGGTGGCGGGCGCGGTGGCCGGGGGCTACGCCGGTAACCAGGTGCAAAAGAATCTGCAGGAACGCGACGTGGTGACCACCACCGAGCAGCGCTGCAAGACGGTGCAGCAGAAGTCGCAGCGCCTGGTGGGCTACGACGTGACCTACCGGCTGGGCGGCCAGGAGGGCAAGACGCGCACATCCTTTGAACCCGGCGCCACGCTGCCGGTGAAGGATGGGCAGGTGGTCACCACGCCACCGCCGACGGAGGCGCGGTCATAGGTCATCCAGCCCCCGCGCTCACGCCGTCAGCGTGAGCAGGATGTCCGCGTACCAGGCGCAGTTCAGC
Organism: Hydrogenophaga sp. H7; assembly: GCF_002025745.1. Lineage (NCBI taxonomy): Bacteria > Pseudomonadati > Pseudomonadota > Betaproteobacteria > Burkholderiales > Comamonadaceae > Hydrogenophaga > Hydrogenophaga sp. H7. The sequence goes on from NZ_MCIC01000016.1 coordinate 127,660, forward strand.
CCCAGGGACTCGTCCTGCACGCGGTCGCGGTTGCCCATGTCCATGCGCGCCGAGTGCACGCCCAGCAGCTGCCAGGGCAGTGGTGCGCCCTCGCGCGTCATGCCGTGGTGGCGCGTCACCACCGGCGCCCCGCTGGTGCCGCGGTGGGTGCGCGCATCGGTGAGAAAGAAACCCCGGCCCTGGAAGCGCACACCGAACGGTGAGGCGATGGCCGCGTGGCGCAGCACCGGCAGCTGGTACACCGTGTCGCGAAAGCCCAGCGGGAAGCCGGCGATGCACAGGGCCGCATCGATGGGCACGCTGTCGAAGTCGCCGGGCAGGTGTTCCGGCGTGAAGGCGAAGACGATGGCCCCTCCGGGCAAGGCGCTGCGATCAATCTCCAGCACGCCCACGTCGATCTCGCCACCGCCGTCGGTGCCCTGGCGCCAGACGGCCGTCCCGTTCGCATACAGCAGCATGGAAAACTCGGTGCATCGCGAGAGGTTCTGGGCATCCAGGTGCAGCGTGATCGCCAGCCGGCTGGGGTGGTGGTGGCTGGGTTCGTCGATCAGCACATGGCGGCTGGTCACGAGGAACAGGCGGTCGTCGCGCTGGAAGAAGAAGCCGGAGGCGTTGGTCAGGGCGATGTCACCGTCGTAGGTGGTGACGCCCGGCGTGGCCAGGAACAGCGGGTCCACGGCGGGCGTGGGCGTGGGCGTGGGCGTGGTCGACGGGTCGGCAGGAGTTGCGTTCATGCCCGCAGTGTCGGCGCATTCGGGTGCCTGTGCCATGTGGGTGCTGCTATGACAGAGGCAGGCGGTCCAGGTAGGCCCGCACCAGCTCGTGCAGCCGCTCGCGCCCGAAGCTCGGGTCGTGGCCGGCGTGCACCACGTTCACCGGCAGGCCGAGCAGGCGCTCCATGGTGCGCGCGTAGGCGGCGCGGTCGGAGTGCGGCAGGGCGTCGAGCAGCGGACCGTCGTAGACCGCGTCACCCGAGAACAGGGTGCCTGTCCTGGCCTCCCACAGGCCGATGCTGCCGGGCGAGTGGCCGGGCAGGTGCAGCACCTCGAAGTGGCGGTTGCCCAGGTCGATCACGTCGCCGTCTTCCAGCTCGCGCGTGACCGTGGCCTGCCTGATCTCCCAGGCCGAGAGGTCGTAGTCCGGGCGCGGCAGGGCGGTGAGGGCGGCGCCACCGGTCTCGTAGCCGGGCGCCGCAAAGTCCAGGTGGGCGAGGTCGATGTCGCCCAGCGTGTAGGCCGGGTCGGCGCCACGCAGGCCGGGCGCTTCGAGCCGGTGACACCAGCATTCGGCGAACTCGTGGTGGCCGCCCACGTGGTCCAGGTGCACATGCGTGGCGAGCGCGGCGACGCGCTGGCCGAACAGGTGGCGCGAGGCCTGGTAGAGGCTGCTCACGCCCAGGCCGGTGTCGACCACCAGGTCGATGTCGCGGCCGCGGATGTGCCAGATGTTGCAGCGCAGCAGCGGGACAACGTGCGGCTCGGTGATGAGCGTGAGGCCGTCGCCGAGGGAACGGAATTCGAACCAGTCGCCGTCGAGGGTGGGGAGCATGGTGGGCCTGTGGTGGTGGCGGCCAGTCTAGGCCGGTGCCTCGCTGAACACCAGCTCGAAGTCGAGCAACGCATCGGCTGCATCGGGGTGGCGCTGCACCAGTTCGGCCAGGGTCTCGTCGGGCCGCAGGTCGGTGGGCCAGGCGGCGCGGCGCGGGCGCACGGTGAGGGTGTAGCGACCGGCCGTGAAGCGCATCGCGCCGGTGTGCTGGCCCTGGCCATCCAGCTCGGCCTGCGCGGCGTAGGGGCCGGTGGAGCCGGGCAGGCGCTCCCACACTTCCAGGTAGCGGCCATGCACGCCGGTCTCGATCACGCGCTCGGGCGTCTCGAACACCATGGTGCCGGCGTCGGGTGTGCTGCGCGGGGGCTGCACGTCCCAGCGGCGGTGCCAGGTGCAGATGTCGGGCTGGCCGCCCACACCGGGCGTGATGCGCGTGATACCGCAGAAGCCCTGCAGCAACGCGCGGCCGGCGGACGTCGCTGGGTCGATGCCCGCGGGCACGCGCAGGTCGGCGTGCCAGCCCTCGGTCTGCAGCCAGTGCACCTGCGTGGTCGTGTCGCGGCCCTCCGGCGTTTCCAGCAGGGTGCGTTGCCAGACGCCGCGGTAGGCGGCGGGCACGGGTTCGTCGGGCGCGGGCAGGTTCACCCAGAAGCTCATGCCGCCTCCCGGTTCGCGCGCGGCAGCGCGTTGAGCGCGGCCACGGCCTCGGCCGTGCTGCACACGCCGCCGAAGATGCCGCCCTCGACACCGATCATGGCCAGGGCCGGTGCCTGCAGCTCGGGCTGGCTGGCGGCGGTGGCGTCGCCCACGGTGGTGCAGACGAAGCCGCGGTCGATGGCTTCGCGCAGCGTGGAGTGCACGCACACCTCGGTGGTGACGCCGCACAGCAGCAGGCGGCGGATGCCGAAGGCGCCCAGCAGCGCGCCCAGCGTGGTCTTGTGGAAGGCGCCGTAGCCGGGCTTGTCGATCACGTGTTCGCAGGCCAGCGGGCGCAGCTCGGGCACGAAGTCGTGGCCCTGTTCGCCGCGCACCAGCAACCGGCCCAGCGGCCCGGGGCCGCCGATGCGCGCCCCGGCCGCCACGCTGCGCGCGAGCTTGGCCGGCGGGCAGTCCGAGAGGTCGGGCAGGTGGCCTTCGCGCGTGTGGAAGACGTGCAGGCCGGCGCCGCGCGCGGCCATCAGCAGCGCCTTCACCTGGCCCACCACGGCCTGCATGCGCGCGATGTCCAGCCCGGCCTGGTCGGCATAGCCGCCGGGGCTGCAGAAGTCGCGCTGCATGTCGATGACGATCAGCGCGGTGGTGGCGGGGTCGAGGTCGGCAAGGCTGTTCATGGGCGGGTGAATCCGGTGGTGATGGCGTCAGCCATGCGGCGCGCCACTTCATCGGCGAGCAGCTTTCCCTTGGTGGCATCGGAGCCCTTCGCGGACGACAGCACGCCCGAGGGCGGCACCCAGTCGGTGCGGCTGGGATACATGTCGTAGGGCGGGAAGTCGGCCGGGCCGTCGTCGGGCAGCAGGTCCATGCGCACCAGGCCGGGGTGGTGGTGCAGCATCATGGACGTCTCCAGCACGGCCGCGTGTTCGAGCGCGAAGCCGGGGAAGCCCTCGGGGAACACATGGCCCAGGGTCTCGGGCGTCATGAAGTCCCAGTACTCCAGCCGCATCACCTGCAGCGCACACGCCGGGTCGGCCGCTTTGGCGTCGCGCAGGCCGAGGTCGATGCCTTCGATCAGGAACCACTGGTTCTCGTAGTGGCCGTTGACGATGACGAGCTTGTCGACGCCGTGGCGCGCGAACTCGCGCACCGCGTCGCGCACCTGGCCGATGAGGGTGGCGGCGTCGACGCTGGTGGTGCCGCAGAAGTGCTGGCCGCCGCCGCACTTGGGCTGCGACTTGTAGCCGTAACTCAGCGTGGGTGCGACCAGGCCGCCCACGCGCGCCGCGGTGTCGGCGGCGACCGCGCTGGCCAGCAGGCCGTCGGTGCCCAGGGGCAGGTGCGGGCCGTGCTGTTCGAGGGCGCCCACCGGCAGCAGCACGGGCGGGTGCCCGGTGCGGATGTGCCGCTGGTAGTCGACCCAGGAGAGCTGGTTCATCCAGACGGTGGTGGTGTTCATGGTGTGCGGGGGCCGGTGGCGGCGACGGGGGTGGAGGTGCTTGTCTCGTTCATGGTCTGGTCGGCGGGTGGCAACAGGGCTTCGGCCAGCGCCGCGAAGCTGATCAGCGCGCCGCCGGCCCAGCCCATGGGGCTGAGGCTCTCGCCACCGAATGCAATGGCCGTGCCCACCGAGACCAGCAGTTCCGCCAGCAGGATGACGCCGGCGCGGCTGCTTTCCAGGTGGCTCACGCCGTACTGCCAGGTGACGGTGGCCAGCAGCATCCAGCCGAAGCCGTAGGCCAGCAGCGCGAGCCACAGCCACGCACCGACGGCGGGCAGCTCGCGCCCAGTGAGGCCGGTGGCGATGGCGGACAGCAGGCCGCAGCCGACGAAGACGGCGAAGGTCTTGGTGCGCAGCGGCACACGGTGCGCGGCGCGCGCGATCACGTTGTTGGCGGCGAAGGCAAAGCCTGCCGACAGCGAGAGCGCGTCGACCCAGGTGAAGGCCAGCACCTCGGCGCCACCCAGGCCTGGCCCGCCCAGCACCAGCCACAGCCCGACGATGGCGCCCGCCACCGCGGCCCAGCGCGCGGGCGGGATGCGCTCCTTGAGGAACAGCCAGCCGCCCAGCACCGACCACACGGGGGAGAGGTAGAACAGGAACATCACCCGCGCCACGTCGCCCAGCATCACCGCGTTGACAAACGAGGTGTTGGCCCAGCCGCCGACCAGCGTGAGCGCGAGCACCAGGCCCCACTGGGCGCGCCAGGCCTTGCGGTCGCGCCAGAGCACGACCAGCGCCAGCAGCCCCACCGAGCCGTAGGTCAGCAGCGAGACCAGCGGGCCGGGCAGGCCCTGCGCGATGAAGCCTTTGAGCGGCATCCAGGTCAGGCCCCAGAGCGTGGCCGAGAACAGCAGCACGGCGGTGGCGACGCGGTCGGTGGGGTGGGCGGGCAGCAGGGTCATGGGGGAAGGTTCAGGTCATCACCGAGCCGCCGTTGGGGCCCAGCACCTGCCCGGTGTAGAAGCGCGAGAGGTCGCTGGCGAGGAAGAGCACGCTGTCGGCGATCTCCTCCGGTGCACCGAGCCGGTGCTGCGGGATCGCCAGCTCTTTCTCCACCCACTCGGCGCTCATGTGTTCGAGTGAGACCATGGCGGTGGCCACCGGGCCGGGCGCGACCGCGTTGGCGCGGATGTGTTGCGGCGCGAACTCGCGCGCCAGCGACTTGGTCAGGCCGATCACACCGGCCTTGGCCGCGCAATAGGGCGCGTAGCGCTCGCGGCCCAGGATGCCGAGATCGGACGCGATGTTGACGATGGCGCCACCGCCGCGCGCGAGCATGCCGGGGATGACCGCACGGCAGACCAGGAACACGGCCTTGAGGTCCACCGCCAGCATCCGGTCCCAGTCGGCCTCGGTGGTCTCCAGAAAGGGCTTCTCCTGAATGATGCCGGCGTTGTTCACCAGCACGTCCACGGCGCCCACGGCGTCGGCCATGCGCTGCACCGCGGCGGCGTCGCTCACGTCGGCCTCGACGGCCTGCGCATGGCCGCCGGCCAAGACGATCTCGCGCACCACGGCGTCGGCCGCGCCCGCCTGCCCGAGGTGGTTGACCCACACGAACGCACCCGCCTGCGCCAGGCGCAGTGCGCAGGCGCGGCCGATGCCGGTGGCCGCACCGGTGACCAGGGCCGTGCGGCCCTGCAACGACATCGTGGGGAGCGTCGAGACCGTCACAGCATCACCTCGCCGTGGCTTGGGCACAGGCACTGCCCCGTGAGCGCGGCCGAACCGTCGCTGGCCAGGAAGAGGAAGGTGTCGGCCAGGTCCTCGGGCGTGAGCATGACCGGCACGGCCTGGCGCGACAGGATGCCGCGCGGCCCAAGTTCCAGCGCCAGCGAGCGCGTGAGGCCGACGATGGCGTGCTTGCTGGCGCTGTAGGCCGAAAAACCCGCGACACCGATGCGCCCCCAGATGGAGGACTGGTGGATGACGCTGGCACCGCGGGGCAGGCACGGCAGCAGCGAGCGCGTGAGGCGCCACATGCCGCTGACGTTGTTGTCCAGCAGCGCGGCCCAGCGCGCGGTGGCACCCTCGGACGCGTCGTCGACGGGTGTCGGGTATTCGGTGCCGGCGTTGTGGACCAGCACGTCCAGCCGGCCGAACCGGTCGCCCACCTGGGCGGCGACGTCGGCCACCGCGGCGTCGCTGCCGAGTTCGCACACGGCGCTGTGCACCCGGTGGCTGTGCAGGGACTCGATCAGTGCATCCAGCGCCGCCGCCTCACGGTCCACCAGCAACAGCCGCGCGCCCTGCGCCGCGAACGCGCGCGCCAGCGCCTGACCGATGCCCCCGGCCGCGCCGGTGAGCAACACGGTGCGGTCCTCCAGGCCGTAGCGGACGGTCATACCGCCGTGAGGAAGGACACGCCCACGGCACCGATGAAGCCGTCGGCGCGGTGCGGGGTGCCGGGTGGCAGCACCTGGCCGTAGTCCTTGGCCAGCACGCGCGTGACGCGGTGGCGGTGGTAGGCGCGCAGCAGCTCGCCCACGGTCACCACCTGCGGGCTCTTGTCGGCATAGAGCTGGCGGTGCAGCGCGGGCAGCTGGTACCAGGGCGCGACGGGACGCTCGTGGTGCGCGTTGTGGAAGCCGAAGTTCAGCCACACCATGTTGAGCCACTTCGCATCGAGCCCGACCACGTCGCTGTAGGTGTTGGCCTGTTCGTAGGCGCGGTCGCGCAGCTTGTCCTGCGGGATCGGCTTGTCGTCCAGGATGGGGTAGGCGTCGTAGGTGTGCTGGAAGCAGTCGGCAAACCGCAACAGGTGCACGAACAGCAGGTAGGCCAGCGCGTACAGCACCAGCGCCTTGAGCGACCACGCCGCCAGCAGCGCCCAGGCCGAGAGCCGCACCACGGCCACGCCGAGGATGCGGCCGCGCGCCGCCTTCTTGCGCTCGTCCATGAAGGGCAGGGCGATGACGAAACCGCGCATCACGAACTCCACCGCCGGGATGTGCAGCCACTCCAGCGCCAGCACCACGCGCCGCACCAGCGGGTGCGCGCGCAGGAAGGCCTGGTGGTCGAAGGTGATGACATCGGCGCGCTCGACGTGGTGCCGCATGTGCTTGCGGCGCAGGTCGTCGAAGCTGGCGTAGGCGCTGCCGTTGATCCAGCTCATGGCCACGCCCCAGCGCTCGTTGGCCTGCGGCGTGCGGAAGATGGCCTGGTGGGCGAACTCGTGGATGAAGTAGGCCGACCAGGTGAGGGTGAGCGCGACCAGCAGCACGCCGGTGGCATTCAGCCACCAGGCGCTCTGGCCGAGCATCCAGATCCCTGCGGGCCAGCCCAGCACGGTCACCGCAAGGGCGAGCGTGTTGGGCAGCGCGCCGTCGGCGTGCCGGAACAGGGCGGGCATGGCGCGCACCCCGCTTACTTGACCAGCGCCTTGACCAGCGAAGCGTCGAAGGTGGCCTCGGTGGCCGGGATGGCGCTGATCTGGCCCTTGGCCTTGAGCAGCTGGCCGATCACCTCGCCGCTGGCGTAGTAGGACGTGGTTTCCTTGGCCGGCAGGAAGGCCTTGGGCATCTCGGCCAGCGGGATGTTGTAGACGCCGCTCATCTGTTCCTTGGCTTCCTTGGCCGAGACACCCATGAACTTGCCGATGATCTTGGCGGCCTCGTCGGGCTTGGCCTTCATGTAGGCCATGCCGTCGAGGTAGGCCTTGATGAGGCCGGTGATTTCGGTCGGCTTGGCCTTGATGACCTTGTCGTCGAACACCAGCACGTCGGCGATCAGGCCGGGCGCGTCCTTGGACGAGAACACCACCTTGAACTTCTTGCCGCCGCCCTGGCCCAGCACCTGCGACAGGCTGGGCTCGTAGGTCACGCCGATCGGCAGCTGGCCCGAGGCCATCGCGGCGGGCACGGCTTCGGGCGTCATGCTGACCGGGCTGATGTCCTTCTCGCCCAGGCCGTTGATCTTGAGCGCGTAGGACAGCAGGAAGTCGCTCGGCGAGAGCGGGTTGTAGCCCACCTTCTTGCCCTTGAAGTCCTTGACCGACTGGATGGACGCGTCGGCCACGATGGCGTCGCCGCCGTTGGAGTAATCGATGGGCATGACCACCTTCATGGCCTTGCCGGCCGCCACCTGGCCGACCACCTGGTCGTAGGTCAGCATGCCGCCGTCCACAGCGCCCGAGGCGATGGCGGGCGGGATCAGCGCCGGGTCGGTGAAGACCTGCAGCGAGACCTTGAGGTTGTACTTCTTGAACAGGTCCAGCGACTCGGCCACGTAGAACGGGCCGTAGCCGATCCACACCACGGTGGCGATCTTCATGTTGGTGGGGGCGGCCATCGCGGCCGCGGTGGCCAGCGAGAGCGCCACGCCCAGTGCGGGCTTGAACAGCCGGCCGAACAGGGACGACGAAGGGGTGGACGCTGCGGGAGAGGAGAAGAGACCAGCCAGTTTCATGTGAAGCTCCATGTGGTGAGGGACGGGCGCAGGAGAGACGATCTGATGTCGTTCTCCCGGGCTTTTGTCCCTCCGTGGAGCCTGCGATGAGGCCGGCCCACTCTCGGACCAGACCCTGCGCTGCCGCAGACGGAACCCTAGTGGACCTACGCACGAGCCGCTGCAACCACCGGTCACAGACCGCTCATCCATGCTGATACCCCCCAATGCATGGAGCGTGCCAGGGTTGGCAGGGCCTTTGAACGCGCCCGGCGCACCAAAGCGCGTCAGAAACAGGGCGCTTCGGCCAGGCGGTGAACAGACTTGGTGCGCCGGACCCTGGCGCACCGGGTGGCGCTCAGTCGTCGCCCAGGTCCTTGCCATGGCTGCTGCGCCAGATGGCGCGCACCAGCCACAGGCCGCCGGCAAACGCGCTGGCAAAGCCGATGAAGCCGAACGCCGGCAAGCCGAACAGGGTCGGGCCACCCTGCACCGTCATCACGATCGAGGAGCCGACGATGAGCGCGGCAATGATCAGCGCCATCGCCAGCCGGTTGGCCGCGCGGTCGATCTGGTCGCCCACCCGCTTGAGGTGCGCGATGTCGATGCCCACGTGCACCTTGCCGCGGCGCGCATTGCGCAGCAGCCGCGTGAGGTCGTCGGGCAGCTGCTCGGCCACCGAGAGCACCCGGCGCAGCGTCTTCCAGGCCCGCGTGGCCATGGCCTTGGGCTGGTAGCGCGCGCGCACCACCTGCTTGAGCAGGGGCAGCGCCTCGCTGGTCATGTGGAAGTCCGGGTCCAGCCCGCGACCCATGCCTTCGAGCGTGATGAAGGCCTTGATCAGCAGCGCCAGGTCGGACGGCAGGCCCAGCTGGTGGCCGCGCAGGATGCCCGTCACGTCGCCCAGCATCTGGCCCAGGTTGAGCTCGGCCAGCGGCGCGCCGTGGTACTGGTCGACGAAGGTCTCGATCTCGGTTTCCAGCGAGGAGAGGTTGGCGGTGTGGGCGTCGCCCGCCCAGTCCAGCAGCACGTCGGCCACGGTGCGCGGGTCGCGCTCGACCAGGCCCATCAGCAGCTGCAGCAGCTCCTCGCGGCGGCGCGCCGAGAGGCGGCCGACCATGCCGAAGTCGATGAAGGCGATGCGGTTGTCCGGCAGGTAGAACACGTTGCCGGGGTGCGGGTCGGCGTGGAACAGGCCGTCCTGCACGATCTGCTTGAGCACCGCCTGGGCGCCGCGGCGCGCCAGCAGGGTGCGGTCCAGCCCGGTTTCGTCGAGCTGGGCCAGCTCGTGGCCCGCGATGCCCTGGACGAAGTCCTGCACGTTCACGCGCGAGCGGGTGAAGTCCCAGTGCACCCTGGGCACCACGATCCAGGGCAGGCCAGCCATGTTGGTGGCAATGCGCTCGGCGTTGCGGCACTCGCTGGCCAGGTCCAGCTCGCGGCGCAGCGACTGCGCCAGCTCGCGCACCAGCTGCTGCGGGCGGTAGGGCTTGAGAGCGGGCAACTCGGCCTCGGCCAGCGCCGCCAGGCGGCCCATCAGCCGCAGGTCGGCCTCGATGGTGCGGTCGATGCCCGGGCGGCGGATCTTGACCACCACCTCGGTGCCGTCGTGCAGCTGGGCGCGGTGCACCTGCGCGATGGAGGCCGCCGCCAGCGGTTCGGTGTCGAAGCGCGCGAACACCGCCTCGGGCTCGCCGCCCAGGTCCTCGCGCAGCTGCGGCCGCAGCTCGTCCAGCGGCAGGCCGGGCACGTTGCTGTGCAGCTTCTCGAACTCGGCGATGTACTCGGGGCCGAACAGATCGGCGCGCCCGGCGAGGATCTGGCCGAGCTTGACGAAGGTGGGCCCCAGCTCTTCGAGCACCAGGCGCAGCTGCACCGGCGGCTCCAGTTTTGCGAGGTCGGCCGCGTGCTCCCAGCGCAGCGCATGGCCGGCGCGCTCCAGCCGGTCGGCCAGGCCGAGCCGGCGCACGCTGTCGCCAAAGCCGTGGCGGATGAGCACGCCCAGGATCTGGTTGAGGCGGCCCATGTCGCGGGCCGAGCCCAAAGTTTCGATCAGCATGCGGCGATCATAGGGCGGAGGTGGCCCACTGTCGCTCACCGCAACGCCAGCGACGCCCGCTTCCACGCCGCATCGGGCCAGCGGCTGAACGGGCCCAGGGCTTCGGCGTCGAAGGCGGTGCGTTCGGGCGTCAGCGTGGCCACCTTCACCACCTCGAAGCGGCGGATGGTCTTGCCCTCGGCCAGGGCCTCGCGCGCCACCAGCATCCGCCGGCCGCCGGGCTCCCAGCCGGCGAACTCGGCGTAACCGATGCCGGGTTGCAGCGCGGAGGGTGGCAGCACCTGCACGCCCCAGCCGCCCGCGTCCTTTCTGAACACCCACAGCTCGCGCCAGCCGTCGACCGGCTGCACCGCCAGCGCGAGCGCCGTGCCTTCGCGGTTGGGCGCGGCCGAGGCGGCCCAGACCTGGCCCCAGCTGCAGCGCTCGGCCAGCGCGGGGGCGTCGGCCCTGGCCTTCGGGTCGCGCAGCAACACGCAAGTCTGGCCGTCCTCGGCGCGGCGGGTGGCGACTGTGAGCCGTCCCGATGCGGGCACGGCCGGTGCGGCGGCCCAGCGCACGGCGTTCACGCGCACGGCGGCGGCGTGGAAGCGCGCGAGGTCGTCGTCGACCAGCTCGGCCTTCTCGATGCGGTCGATGGCGTCGATGGCTCGTTGTGCCGCCTGGCGCGCGGTGTCGGCCTGGTCGCGCTGGGCGCGGGCGTAGGCGATGCGGCTCCAGACCTCGGCCTGGCGCGTGGCGATGCGGGCGCGCCAGTGGGGCGCGAGCGCCGGTGCGTCGGCGTGGGCCAGCAGGTCGGCCAGGTCTTCGTCCAGCGCCTCGCGGTCGGCGAGGCGGGCCGGCTGTTCCACGCACTCGGCGCGGGTCAGGGCCAGCGCGGCGCGGGCCTTCTGTTCGGCGCTGGCGGCGCGCAGGACCAGCAGGCGGCGCCAGGCGTCGCCTTCGTAGCAGACGCTCATGCGGTCATCGCGTTCACGGGTCACAAGTTCCACGCCGTGGCGGCGCGCCACGTCCAGGTGAGCGGTCAGCAGCGGGTCGTCGGCGCGGCCGGTGCCCACCGTGGCGCGTTCGGCCAGGCGCTCGGCCTGGCGGCCGATGGCGTCCATCACGGCCGCGCCGGGCGGCCCCTGCAGCGCGGCCGCGGGCAGGGCCTGGATGGTGGCGGCGGCCAGCGCCAGGCCCAGCGGCTCGGCGCCCGGCTGCTCGCTCACGAAGCCCAGCAGGGCCAGCAGCTGCGGCGCTTCGGCGGCGTCGCCGGCCACGCGCATCAGCTGCGTGGCGCGCACATAGCCGCCGCGCTCGCGGTGGTGGTCCCACACCTGCAGGAAGTCGCCCCGGGCACCACGGATCTCCAGCGCCTCGCCGCGCCAGAGCAGGGTCTGGCTGGCGGCGCGGTCGCTGGGCGCGGCGCGCAGGGCGACCTTGTCGCGCGTCACCAGGCCGACGGCGGTGACGGGTGCGGAGGTCGCAGCGCGTGCAGCGGCGGTGTAGAGCGTGGCGGCCAGCGCGATGGCCAGCGTGCCGGCCCAGAGGTAGCGCGCCCAACGGGTCTTCGGTCCGAGGCCCATCTCATTGCTCCCCGTCGTCGTCGGGCAGTTCGGTGTCGCGCGGCGCGGCAGCCACGTTGCCCAGCAGGTTGCCGCCGATGAAGCCGTTGCTGTTCGGCGGCGCGATGATCACCTGCACCTTGTCGCTCAGGCGGTCGGCCATGGTCTTCTGGATCAGCAGCGGGTGCCTGGTGATCAGCGCACCTTCCATCGCCATCTGCTCGGCGTTGACCTTGCCGATGTTCCTGAGGCGGTAGGCCTCGGCGTCGGCCAGCTTCTGGCGCGCTTCGGCCTCGCCCTCGGCCTCGATGCGGCGCGCCTGGGCCGCGCCCTCGGCCTGCTTCACGCGCGAGACGCGCGCGGCCTCGGCTTCCAGCTGTCGCTGTTCGATCTGGCGCTGCTTGAGCGGCAGCACGTGTTTCATCGCCTCTTCCTGCGCCTTGGCCGCGATCACCTGCTCGCGCGCCGCGGCCTCGGCCGCGACCTCGCGCCGCGCCTTCTCGGCGGCGGCGGTGAGTTCACTTTCCTTCACCTGCTTCTCGCGCAGCTCCAGCGTGTAGCGCATCTTCTCGGCCGACAGGCCTTCGGTCAGCAGCACCTCCATGCCGCGGCGGTAGTCCTCGGGCAGGTCGATCTGGCCGATGTGCACCGAGCGCAGCAGCAGGCCGTCGGCCTTCAGGCGCTCGCGGATCTGGGTCTCGATGTCCTGTTCGATCTGGGCGCGCTGCGACGAGAAGATCTCGCGCACCGTGTGGCGCGCGACGATCTTGTAGACCGTGGCCTGCACCGCGGGTTCGATGATCTGGCCGTCGATGTCCTTCGGGTAGCTCATGGCCTGGGCACCGCCGATGCGCGAGGGGTCGATGGCGTAGCGCACCCGCAGGTCCATGCCGATGGACAGGCCTTCCACCGTCTGGGCCGGCGCGGCGCCGTCGGCGGTGGCCATGGCCGCGGCGGTCCAGCTGCGGTCCTGCAGCGAGAGCGTGGCGAGCTGGTGCAGGCCGGGCCAGACCCAGACCGGGCCCTCGCGCCAGACACTGGTCTCGCCCGTCAGGTTGTTGGTGCGCACGGCCAGGTGGCCGGGCTCCAGCGGCTGCACCGGTGGGTGCTTCACGAGCGTCCAGGCGGCGCCTGCGGCGACGGCGGCGGTGCCCAGGGTGAGCAGCACGGGGCGCAGGCCGACGCTGGGCATGGGGCGCATCGGGCGCAGCGGGGGTGTGGAGCCCTCGTCGCCCTCTTCGGTGGCGGCGGCGCGGTCCCCGCGCAGCCATTGGGCCAGCGCCAGGCGGGTGGAACGGGTGAGGGTCTTGAGTCGGTGCAGCATGGGGTCCTCCAGGTGTTGTGGCTGGCGTTCCCAACCGCGGGTTCGCCATGCCCTGCATCGTTCCCAAGACGCGCGGAAGTCTCAATGCGGCCAGCGGGCGGGTTTGCCGCCGGCCCCGGAAGAAATACTCACAGGGGCCCATTCCGGGCCGCTTCGATAATCGGCCCATGCCCACCGTTGCCGTGATCGAAGACGACCGCCCCACCAGCGACCAGCTGGCCGGCTGGATCAAAGCCGCACGCCCCGAACTGACCGTGCACCAGTGGTTCGACCGCGACAGCGCCGAGGCCGCGCTGGCGCGCGAGCGCTACGACCTGGTGGTGCTGGATATCGAACTGGGCCGTGAGCGGCACGCGGGCGTGGCCATCATCAACACCATCAACAAGCTGCACCAGGGCACGCCGGTGCTGGTGGTCTCGGCCATGCCGGCCGCCATCTACCGCAGCATCATGAAGGCGCTGGACGCCTGGGATTACCTGCAGAAGACCACCTTCGACGAGGCCGAGTTCGTCGAGACCTTCCTGGACATCCTGCGCAGCGCGCGGGCGCAGAAGGGCGCGGCGCCGGTGGCCGCGGCCGACGAGGAACTGAGCCTGGACCCGCTGTGGCAGCGCTCGCCCACCTGGCGCGGCCAGCGCATCAACCTGCCGCTGACCGCGCAGCGCATCCTGGCCGTGCTGGTGCAGCACAAAGGCCAGACGGTGAGCTACGAGGACCTGTTCGAGGTGGTCAAGAGCGGGCGCAACCGCGACAACGTGCGCAAGCACGTGAGCGCGATCCGCGACGCGTTCCGCGACTTGGACCCGGGCTTCGACGCCATTGAAAACGTGCCCATGCGCGGCTTCCGCTGGTCACGGCCGTGAAGTTCGGCCCGCTGGACCTGCCCTCGCTGCCGGCGCTCACGCTGCCGCGGCTGCCGCTGGCGGCGTTCCGACGGCGCATCGTGTTTCACGGCGTGTTCCTGCTGCTGGCGCTGGCGGTGATGGGGCTGGCGCTGACGCTGCTGGCCGAGGAGAAGCAGCGCGCGCGGGCGCGCTACGAGGCGGGCTTCCGGCAGACGCTCTCGACCATGGCCGCGCAGCTGCGCCACCCGACCGGGCAGCTGGCGCTGATCAACGCCGACGCGGTGGCGCCTTCGGACGCGGGGCTCTCGCCGGTGGTGCTGCCGTTCTCCGCGCTCGACTACTCCGACCCGTTCAAGGCGCGGCAGGCGGTGGAGATGAGCGGCTGCGCGGTGCACTGGCCGAACGACGGCGGGCAGCTGTGTGTGGGTGTGGGCAACAGCGCGTACGCGGGCGGCGTGGTCTACCTGGTGGCCGACCTGGTGCTGCCGCCCGCGGTGGCGCGCGAGAAGGGCACGCTGGAGCTGGACCCGGTGAGCCACGCGGTGATCCGCGCCGAGACCGCCGCCGGCACCGAGCGCTGGGTCGCGCCCTTCGAGGCACCGGGCGACGCACCGGCCGACCTGGGCGACGGCGGCCTGCGCGGCCGCATCACCGGCTTCGCGGGCGAGGGCACGCTGCTGGTCAAGGGCTCGCGGCCGGTGCGCGACTTCCGCGGCTGGCTCTGGCAGGAGGCCGGCTGCGCGGTGCCGGGCCAGGCCCTGCCGGACTGCGCGCGCCGCAGCCTGCTCTCGCTGCGCGTGCCGGTCGAGGCCTGGCGCAAGGCGCTGTTTGCCAAGGGCCCACGCACCTGGCCGCCGGCCGATCTGGCGCAGACGCGGCTGCACCTGCAATGGGTGGCGCCGGGCGGGCGGGTGCTGTTCGACAGCGCGCGGCCGGGCGCGGAGCGGGCGTTTTCGCTGCAGCAGCTGGCGGGCACGCTGTCCGAGGGCGAGGTGCTGCGCATCGAGCGCCTGGGCGCCGACCAGCCGCAGCTGGTGACGCAGCTGCGCGGCCAGGCGCAGGGCGAGGGCGTGGCCGCGCCCTGGCTCACGCGCCTGATCCTGCGGCTGCCCTCCAGCGACACCCGCACGCAGGTGTCGGCCAGCGAAACCGTCAGCACCTCCAGCGGCCGCTACCAGCTGAGCCTCAGCGGCGAGCTGGCCAGCGTGGACCGCAGCCTGAGCGCCACCGCCACGCGCGTGAGTGGCTTTGTGGGCGCGATGCTGGCGGCGATCTTCCTGGCCTGGCTGGTGATCGAACTGGGCCTGATCCGGCCGGTGGCGCTGCTGACCCAGCGCGCGGCGGCGCTGAACTACAACATGCAGGACCCGCAGGTCGAGCGGCGGCTGGGCGATCTGGACGTGAGCGAGTTCCGCGGACGCGACGAGATGGGCATCCTGGCCGGCTCGCTGGCGGCGCTGCTGCAGCGGGTGAAGGAGGGCGTGCGGCGCGAGCACCTGCGCAACGAGCAGGAGCGCGACATGTGGCACGCGGTGGGCCACGAGATCATGTCGCCGCTGCAGTCGCTGATGGTGCTGCACGGCGACGCGGCCGACCCCAGCCACCGCTATGTGCACCGCATGCAGCAGGCGGTGCGCGCGCTCTACGGCACGGCCTCGCCGAGCGAGGCGATCACGGCGGCGACCGTGGAGGTGGACGCGCTGGACCTGGACACCTTCCTGCGCCACGTGGCCGAGAACGCGCCCTACGCCGGCATCGCCGACGTGGTCTACGCGCCGGCCGGCGCGCCGGTGTGGGTGCAGGCCGACGAACACTCGCTGGAGGACGTGGTGACCCACGTGCTGCGCAACGCCGACCGCTACCGCCCCACGGGCACGCCGGTGACGCTGGCGCTGTCGGGCCTGGGCGAGGCGATGGTGGCGCTGGAGATCCACAACACCGGCCC
Organism: Hydrogenophaga sp. H7; assembly: GCF_002025745.1. Classification (NCBI taxonomy): domain Bacteria; kingdom Pseudomonadati; phylum Pseudomonadota; class Betaproteobacteria; order Burkholderiales; family Comamonadaceae; genus Hydrogenophaga; species Hydrogenophaga sp. H7. The sequence goes on from NZ_MCIC01000016.1 coordinate 143,469, forward strand.
GGCGATTCCCGAGGCGCTGCTGGACAAGATCTTCGACTACGGCGCGAGCGACGGCGCGGCCAGCGGCGCGCAGGGCGAGGGCCGCGGTCAGGGCCTGTTCGTCGCACGCACCTACATGGCCAAGATGGGTGGCACCATCACGGCCGCGAACGTCGGCGACGGCGTCAGCTTCACGCTGCGCCTGCCGCGCGCCACCTCACGAACGCCCACTTCCGCATGAACCGCATCGCCGTCATCGACTTTGAAACCACCGGCACCTCGCCGAACCTGGGCGACCGCGCGACCGAGGTCGCGATCGTGATGACCGAGGGCGGGCGGGTGGTGGACCGGTTCCAGAGTCTGATGAACGCGGGCGTGCGCATCCCGGCCTTCATCACGCAGCTGACGGGCATCACGAACGCGATGGTGGCCGCCGCGCCGCCGGCCGCGCAGGTGATGGCCGAGGCGGCGCGCTTCGTGGGCGATGCGCCGATGGTGGCCCACAACGCGGGCTTCGACCGGCGCTACTGGCAGGCCGAGCTGGCGCACTGCGGCCTGCCGGCGTTGCAGCCCTTCGCCTGCACGGTGCTGCTCTCGCGCCGGCTCTACCCGGAGGCGCCAAGCCACAAGCTGGGGCAGCTGGTGGACTGGTTCGGCCTGCCGCGCACGGGGCAGGCGCACCGGGCGCTGGCGGATGCGGAGATGGCGACGGAGTTGCTGGGGCGCATCCGGCACGACCTGATGTTGAAGCACGGGGTGGCGCGGCCGGACCACGCGTTTCTTTGTGCCTTGCAGGCGTGTTCGAAGGCTGCTTTGCCGAAGTTCTTTGCTCGGCAGGTGGCTGCGCTGGCCTGAATTTTTTCCTTCGTCCTGTTTCTTTCGTTGCTGTTGTTCTGAGCCGGGTGTGCGCATGGGCGTTCTCCGGCCCACGCTCGCGGGCTGGCTCACCTGTTCGCTGTGTTTGCTTCGTCAACAGCGCTTGTTGTTCGCCTCCGCTCGGGCAACCGCGAATGGGGCCTGCGCCCGCCCATGCGCACACCCGGCTCCAGTGGCATCACTGTTCACGGCAGGAAGACGGAACACCGTGGTTCGGGAGCCTTCTTTCGAAGCGCTCTCTCGCGCTCCTCACAGGGTGATGGCGCTGTCCGAAGGCGCAGGCCCCATTCGCGCATGCCACAGAGTTGGGCGCGCCCACCCGGTGTTCATGAAGCAATGGCGGCGAACAGGCGAGCGCGCGTGCGAGGTGGGCCGGAGCCTGCGGGCGGCGACATCACCCTGGCGCGAGGTCCAAGCCCAGAAAAGACACGAAAGAAGCTCAGTCCCGAAGCAACCCAGCCAACGACAGAGTCCCGGTCACAGCAGGCACAGAAGACGCCTGCCACGACAGACCCGCCTCCCGCGCCCACACCTGCAGCTCCCCGGAAGCCGAAGCACGCGCCACCACCCGGTTCACCGCCTCCAGCAGATCCGCCTTCGACGACAGCGCCACCCAGCCCAGGTTGATCCCCAGCGGCCGCGCGGGCCCCGCCTGCAGGGTCGTGCCCGGCTTGCGCGCCCGGTGCGTGTCGAACGCCGCAGAAGGCACCATCAGCGCGTCCACCCGGCCACTGTCCAGCGCCGCCCAGACATCCTCGCGCTGCCCCAGCGACACCATGTCCTTGGCCAGCGTACCGCCGCCGTACATGGCCACCAGCGTGCCTTCGAGCGTGCCCGCCACCGCGGCCACCTTGCGGCCCTTCAGATCACCCAGCGACGCCGCCACGGGCGCACCGGCGCGCTGCACGATCACCAGCGCCGTGCCCTGGTAAGGCTGGCTCGCTGCCAGCGTGCCCAGCGGCACGAAAGGCCGCTCGCGCGGCGGCTTGGCGCCCGGGTGGTCCGGCGTCTTGAAACGCTCGCGCGTGGGCGGCCCCAGGTCCGAGGCCAGCAGCGGAAAACCGCTGGCCAGATCGCACAGGCCGGCCGAGAGCATGGCGTTGACCTCGTGCGTCAGCATCGCCTCCTTCTCGACCTCGGGCTCGAAGGGCATGAGCTTCAACTCCCTCCCCAGCTCGCGCGCCACGGCCTCCGCCAGCTTCACGTCGAAGCCCGTGACCTGGCCCTTGCGCGCCAGCGAGAACGGCGGGTTGTCCTCGGCCATGCAAACGGTCAGCGGCGCCGCCTGCGCCAGCGCCATCACCGGTGCGAGCAGCAGCGGCGCCATCAGCGCGCGGGGGGTGTTCACAACTCCTTGCCTCCTCTTGTGGCGACGTAGTTCCACAGCAGCTCGATCGCCTCCGGCTCCAGCGCGCCCTTGAACGAGGGCATGTTGCCCTTGCCGTTGGTCACGGAGTTGTAGAAGCGCTCGCGCTGCTCGGTGGGGAACTTGCGCAGGTCATACACCGTGGTGCCCGCGTTGACCATGTTGCGGCCGTGGCACTGGGCGCAGGTGCGGTGGAACTGCTCGCGGCCTTTCTCCACCGCCTCGGCGGTGAAGGGGGCCGCAGGTGGCATCACCACCGGCACCGATTCCGCCGGCACGGTGTTCGACTGCGCCAGCGCCGCGCCCGTGAGGGCGAGCGCACACAGGATGGTTTCGCGCCAGCGCATCGTCAATCGACAGCAAAGGTCCAGACCGAACCGCCGGCGGGCACCTGCGACATGCGCTCGTCGCCCATCAGCGCCCACACACCGCCCGCACCCGAGACGATGGTCACGTACTGCTTGCCCTTGTGCTCGAAGGTCACCGGCAGGCCGATGATGCCGCTGCTGGTCTGGAACTCGTAGAGCTTCTTGCCGTTGTTCGCGTCCACCGCGATGAACTCGCCCGTGGCCGCGCCGGTGAACACCAGGCCGCCGCCGGTCGACAGCGTGCCGGCCATGCTCGGTTGGCCCGGCCACGCCATCTGCCACTTGCTCTTGCCGGTCATCGGGTCGATGGCGCTCAGATACCCGTGCGGTTCGTTCTTGGGCATGTTCACGCCGCGGAAGTTCACGCCCAGGTACCACTCGCCCTTCTTGTACTCGGGCTTGGCCAGCTGGTACGGCCAGCTGATGTTGAGCGTGTTGGCGTAGGCGAGGCCCGTGGACGGGTTCCAGGACATCGGCGTCCAGTTCTTGCCGCCGAGCACGCTGGGGAAGATCTCCACGTCTTCACCGGCGCGCGCCTTCTTGTCGGTTTCGGTGGGCACCGGGCGGCCGGTCTTGAGGTCGATGCGCTCGGCCCAGTTGACCTTCACATAGGGATTGGCCGCCAGCAGCTCGCCGCTGGCGCGGTCGAGCACGTAGAAGAAGCCGTTGCGGTTGGCCTGCGCCAGCACCTTGCGGTCCTTGCCGCCGATCTTCATGTCGACCAGCATGCCGACCTCGGTGGCGTCGTAGTCGTAGGGGTCGTTGGGGCTGAACTGGTAGTGCCACACGAGCTCGCCGGTCTTGGGGCGGATCGCCACGACGGAGGCGATGTAGAGGTTGTCGCCCTTGCGCGCGTTCGGGTTCCAGGGGCCGCCGTTGCCGGTGCCCCAATAGACCAGGTCCAGATCGGGGTCGTAGGCGCCGGTCAGCCAGGTCGGTGCGCCGCCCTTGAGGTGGGTGTCACCAGGCCAGGTGTCGCCGCCCTTCTGGTCGGGCGCGGCGGTGGTGTAGAAGCGCCAGAGCTGCTTGCCGGTGGCCGGGTCCCAGCCGTCGATGAAGCCGCGCGTGCCGTACTCGCCGCCGGCGATGCCGGTCAGCACCACGCCATTGGCAATCAGCGGCGCGCTGGTCATGGCCTGGCCGTTCTGGTAGTCGGCGGCCTTGCTCTTCCACAGCTGCTTGCCGGTCTTGGCGTCCATCGCCATCACGTGGGCGTCCAGCGTGCTGCGGAACAGCTTGCCGTCGTAGATGGCGGCACCGCGGTTGAGGATGCCGCAGCAGGCCATCTTGAACACGTCCTGGGGCAGCTCGATCTCCTGCTTCCAGATCTGCTTGCCGGTGGCCGGGTCGATCGCCACCGTCGTGTTGTGCGTGGTCACGTACATCACGCCGTTGTGCACGATGGGCTGCGACTCCTGGCCCTGCGGGTTGTTCAGGCTGTAGGCCCAGACCGGGCGCAGCTTGGCCGCGTTCCCCGTGTTGATCTGCTTGAGCGGGCTGTAGCGCTGGTTGTTGTAGCCCATGCCGTAGGTGAGCACGTCGCCGGGCGTGGCGCTGTCGCGCTTGAGGTCGTCCAGGGACTGGGCGTGCAGGCTGGTGGCGAGCAGCGCAAGCGCGGCCGCGCCCGCCCATCGGGTGGTCTGTTGCATGGATGTCTCCTGTGGGTTGAGGCTGCGCCTCTGGTTGTTGTCTGTCCTCTTTCATTGTGGGAATTTGGGCGCCGCGGATCACGTCCGGGTTTTCCCGGTGGGAAAAGTGTTCTGCAGTGGAACACTCACCCACACCGCCGCTTCGGACGCGAGACTTCGCCCCCACCACCATGCGCGCCACCCACCGAACCCTGTCCACCCAGGACCTTCCGCCGCAGCCGTTCTTCCAGACGCCCGAGCAGCGTGCGGCGCTGGCGCGCCAGCGCTTCTTCGAGGAACAGCAGCACCCCGCCGGTCTGGTGAGCGAGGCGGTGATCCGCTCCTGGGGCCGCAGCCGCACGCTGGGCCACGCCAGCCACAAGATGCCCGCGCTGGACCCGGTCAACCGCAGCGCGCTGAGCGCCGCGCTGGCGCGCAACCGGCGCCTGCTGGAGGCGGCGCACGGCGACCTGCAGCAGCTCGAAGCCGCGCTCGCAGGCACCGCCAGCCGCCTGATGCTGACCGACGCGCACGGGGTCATCGTGCACGCCTCGCGCGGCACGGGCGACCCCGAACAGAAGGTGCTGGACGCCGCCACGCGCGTGGGTGTCCAGCTGGCCGAGGAGGTGCTGGGCACCAACGCGCCGGGCATCGTGGTGCAGACCGGCATGGCCTGCACCGTGCAGTGCTGCGAGCACTTCTACGAGGTGTTCGGCCAGGTGCGCTGCGCGGCCGCACCGATCCACGACGTGCACGGCCGGCTGGTCGGTGTGCTGGACGTGTCCACCGAATCGCGCGCCTTCGGCTTCGACGCCGCGGCCGTGGTCGGCGTGTACGCCACCTCGATCGAGAACCGCCTGCTGCAGGCGCAATCCGACGAGCACCTGGTGCTGCATTTCCAGGCCGCCCCCGCGCTGCTGGGCACGCCGATGGAGGGACTGGCCGGCGTGGACCACGGCGGTCGCGTGGTCTGGGTCAACGCCACCGGCCACAGCCTGCTGGGCCGCCCGTCGCGCCAGGAGGTGGCGCCGGTGGAAGAGCTGTTCGGCCACGGGCTGGCGCAGCTGCTGCCCCTGTGCGGCGCCACCGAAGCCCTGCGCCTGCAGCTGCCCAGCGGCCTGGGCATCTGGGTGCGCGCGACCCTGGGTCTGCGCGATGGCATCGACTTCCGGCACGCGGTCGCCTGGCCGGCCACCATGCCACCCGCGCCCGGGCCGGTACCCGCCGCCGAGCCCGAGGTCCCGGCGCCCGCCCCGGCGCCCGCCCCCTCGCTGGCCCAGACCCAGCAGCGCCTGATCGAAGACGCGCTGCAGGCCAACGGCGGCAACGTCGCGCGCACCGCGCGCCAGCTCGGCGTCTCGCGCGGCCTGGTCTACCGGCACCTGCGGAAATAGGCGCCCGCCCGGGTCGCCCACGCCCACGCTCGGACACCCGGGCGGGTGGCCCCGCGCGTGATAAGGTCAAAAGCGCCACCCGCCAAAAGACCCTTTTTCCACGCCCGAAGGAAGCCCGCACGGATGCCCCATGACGTCACGCTGATCGCCACCATCGCGACCGCCTTTGGCCTGGCCATGGTGTTCGGACTGCTCGCTGCCCGGCTGAAGCTGCCCCCGCTGGTGGGCTACCTGCTGGCGGGCATCGTGGTCAGCCCGGCCACGCCGGGTTTCGTGGCCGATGTCGGCCTGGCCGGCCAGCTGGCCGAGATCGGGGTGATGCTGCTGATGTTCGGGGTGGGTCTGCACTTCTCGCTGGCCGACCTGATGTCGGTCAAGAAGATCGCTGTGCCGGGCGCGGTGGTGCAGATCGCCGTGGCCACCGCGCTGGGGGGCGGCGTGGCCATGCTCTGGGGCTGGGACCTGGGCGCCGCCATCGTGTTTGGCCTGTGCCTGTCGGTGGCCAGCACGGTGGTGCTGCTGCGCGCGCTGGAGTCCAAGGGCCTGCTCAAGTCGGTCAACGGCCAGATCGCGGTCGGCTGGCTGGTGGTGGAAGACCTGGTGATGGTGATGGTGCTGGTGCTGCTGCCTGCGCTGGCGGGCGTGCTCAAGGCGCACGGCGGGGAGGCCGCGGTGGCGCCCCAGGCCGGCGAGATCTGGACCACGGTGGGCATCACCCTGGCCAAGGTCACGGCCTTCGTGGTGCTGATGCTGGTGGTGGGCCGCCGGCTGCTGCCCAAGCTGCTGTGGTGGGTGGCGCGCACCGGCTCGCAGGAGCTGTTCACCCTGGGCGTGGTGGCCATCGCCGTGGGTGTGGCCTTCGGCGCGGCCATGCTGTTCGACGTGTCCTTCGCGCTGGGCGCCTTCTTCGCCGGCATGATGATGCGCGAGTCCGAGTTCAGCCACCGCGCGGCCGACGAGTCGCTGCCGCTGCGCGACGCCTTCGCCGTGCTGTTCTTCGTCTCGGTGGGCATGCTGTTCGAACCGGCGGTGGTCTTTCAGCAGCCGGTCAAGCTGCTGGCGGTGGTGGCCATCGTCCTGATCGGCAAGACCGTGGCAGCCGTGGCCCTGGTGCTGCTGTTCCGCTACCCGCTGAACACCGCGCTGACGGTGGGCGCGAGCCTGGCGCAGATCGGCGAGTTCTCCTTCATCCTGGCCGGCCTGGGCGTGGCGCTGGAGCTGATGCCGCGCGAGGGCCAGAGCCTGGTGCTGGCGGCCGCACTGATCTCGATCGCGGCCAACGCGGCGCTGTTCTCGGCCGTCGAGCCGCTGCGGCGCTGGGTCCTGGCGCGGTCGGCCTTCGCGCGCCAGCTGGAGATGCGCGACGATCCGCTGGCCGAACTGCCGACCTCGACCGACCGCCAGCTGCTCAGCGGCCAGGTGGTGCTGGTGGGCTATGGCCGCGTGGGCCGGCGCATCGCCCAGGCGCTGCGCGAACACCAGCTGCCGTTCGTGGTGGTGGAGCAGAACCGCGAGACGGTGGACGCGCTGCGCCGCGAGGGCATCGCGGCCGTCAGCGGCGACGCCATGACACCCGAGGTGCTGGTGCAGGGCCACATCGCCGAGGCGGCGATGCTGGTGGTGGCGATTCCCGACGCGGTGGACGTGCGCAAGATGGTGGAGATCGCCCGCACGCTCAACCCCGGCATCGCCGTGGTGCTGCGCACCCACAACGAGGAAGAGGCCGATCTGCTGCGCAAGGAAAGCCTGGGCACGGTGTTCCTGGGCGAGCACGAGCTGGCGCGCGGCATGGCCTCGCACATCCTGGACCGGCTGCAGGAGACCGCACCCGCAAGGGAGGCCGCATGAAGAACTCCTGGCATGCCCTGGAAGGACCCGAGGTGCTGCAGCGCCTGGGCGTGGACCCGGCCGACGGCCTGGACGCCGGCGAGGTGGCCCGGCGGCTGGCCCAGCACGGTCCCAACCGCCTGCCCGAGCCGCCGCGCCGGCCGGCCTGGCAGCGCTTCGCGCTGCAGTTCCACAACCCGCTGATCTATGTGCTGCTGGCCGCCGGGCTGGCCACGCTGCTGCTGGGCAGCCTGGTGGACGCGGGCGTGATCCTGGGCGTGGTGCTGATCAACGCGCTCATCGGCCACATCCAGGAGGGCAAGGCCGAGCAGGCCCTGGCCGCCGTGCGCCGCATGCTGGCCGCGCGCGCCACGGTGCAGCGCGGCGGCGAGCGCCACCAGATCGACGCCGGGGAGCTGGTGCCGGGCGACATCGTCTGGCTGGAGCCGGGCGACCGCGTGCCGGCCGACCTGCGCCTGCTGCAGGGCCGCAACCTGCGCACGGTGGAATCGGCGCTGACCGGCGAATCGGCCGCGGTGGACAAGGACACGGGCGCCGCGGCCGAGGGCGCGCCGCTGGGCGATCGCCACGGCATGGCCTTCTCGGGCACGCTGGTGGCCTACGGCAGCGGCAGCGGCGTGGTGGTGGCCACCGGCGGCGCCACCGAGATCGGCCACATCGGCCAGCTGGTCAGCGGCGTGCAGACCCTGGCCACGCCGCTGACGCGCCGGCTCGACCGCTTCGCGCGCCAGATCACCGCCTTCATCCTCGGGGTGTCGGTGCTGACCATGGCCTGGGGCCACTTCGTGGCCGGCATGGCGCTGTTCGACCTGTTTCTGGCGGTGGTGGGGCTGGCGGTGGCCGCCATCCCCGAGGGCATGCCGGCGGTGGTGACCATCGTGCTGGCCATCGGCACCCGGGTGATGGCGCGCAAGAAGGCCATCGTGCGGCGGCTGCCGGCGGTGGAGTCGCTGGGCTCCGTCACCGTCATCTGCAGCGACAAGACCGGCACCCTCACCCGCAACGAGATGACCGCCGTGCGCGTGGTGCTGCCGGGCCGCGAGCTGCGCGTGACCGGCACCGGCTATGTGCCCGAGGGCGGTTTCCACCTTGCGGACGGATCGGTGCTGCACCCTGGCGACGAGCCGGCGCTGATGGCCCTGCTGCACTGCGCGCTGCTGTGCAACGACGCGCGCATTCACCGCGAAGACGACAAAGGCTGGGTGCTCACGGGCGATCCGACCGAGGGTGCGCTGACCACCCTGGCGCACAAGGCCGACCTGGACGCCGCGACCGCGGCCCAGGCCTTCCCGCGGCTGGACGCGATCCCCTTCGAGTCCGAGCGGCAGATCATGGTCACGCTGCACCACGACCACGCCGGCCACCACGAGCTGCTGCTCAAGGGCGCGCCCGAGCGGGTGCTGGCGCTGTGCACGGGCGAAGCGGGCGGCCGCCCCCTGGACTGCGCGCGCTGGACCGCGGCGGTGGAGCGCGCCGGCGGCGCGGGCGAGCGCGTGCTGGCACTGGCCCGCTGCGACTGGCCCACAGGGCGCACCGAGGTGGACCTGGCCGACCTCACCCCGCGCTTCGAGATGCTGGGCCTGGTGGGCATCATCGACCCGCCGCGCGAGGAGGCGGTGGCTGCCGTGGCGGAGTGCCGAGAGGCCGGCATCCGCGTGAAGATGATCACCGGCGACCACGCGGTGACGGCCGCGGCCATCGGCCGCCAGCTGGGCCTGCAGGCCGACCGGGCACTGACGGGCGACGCCGTCGCCGCGCTCGACGACGCGGCGCTGCGCCGCGCCGCCCAGGACACCGACGTGTTCGCGCGCGCCAGCCCCGAGCACAAGCTGCGGCTGATCGCCGCACTGCAGGCCGAGGGCCACCAGGTGGCCATGACCGGCGACGGCGTGAACGACGCGCCCGCGCTGAAAGCCGCCGATGTGGGCGTGGCCATGGGCGGCAAGGGCACGGACGCGGCGCGCGAGGCCTCCGACCTGGTGCTGACCGACGACAACTTCGCCACCATCGCGCGCGCCGTGCGCGAGGGCCGGGTGGTCTACGACAACATCAAGAAGTCGCTGATGCACATGCTGCCCACCAACGGCGGCGAGGCCGGCGTGATCCTGCTGGCCATCTTCGCGGGCCTGCCGCTGCCGGTGACGGCCGGGCAGATCCTGTGGGTCAACACCGTGACCTCGGTGACGCTGGCGCTGTCGCTGGCTTTCGAGCCGGCCGAGCCGGGCGTGATGCGGCACCCGCCGCGGCCCCCGCAGGAATCCATCATCACCCGCGCGCTGGGCGGGCGCATCCTGTTCGTCATCGGGCTGATGATCGCCGCCACCTTCTGGGTGTTCCACTGGGAGCTCGCGCGCGGCACCGCACTGGAGACCGCGCGCACCGCGGCGGTCAACACCATCGTGATGTGCGAGCTGTTCTACCTGTTCAACGTGCGCCACTTCACCCGCCATGCCTGGCGGTCCGAGACGCTGACCGGCAACCCCGTCGCGCTGGGTGTGGCGGCCCTGCTGGTGGGGCTGCAGCTGCTGTTCACCTACGCGCCGCCGCTGCAGCGGCTGTTCCACACCACGCCGCTGCACGCCAGCTCCTGGGCCATGATCCTGGCCATGGGGGCGGGCGTGTTCGTGCTGGTGGAGGCCGAGAAGGCGCTGTTGCGTCGCCGCGGTGTGCGCCGCATCTGAAGAACCTGCGAGGAGAGAGCCATGACCATGACCCGACACATCCTGAGCGCCACCGACCTGTCGGCGCACTCACTGCAGGCGGTGGACCGCGCGGCCGACCTGGCCACGACCACCGGCGCCCGCCACACCGTGCTGCACGCGCTGGGGCTGGACGCGCTGGGCCCGCTGCGCAACCTGCTGGGCGAGCGCGCCGACAGCGTGGCCCACACCGCCGTGCAGCAGCAGCAGGCCGCACTGGCCGCCGCCATGGCCGACCCGGCACGCCACCCCGGGCCGGCGCCCACCCTGCGGGTGGAAGAGGGCCTGGCCTCGCGCGTGGTGCCGGCGCTGGTGCGCGAGACCGACACCGACCTGGTGGTGGTGGGCGCGCGCGGGCAGAGCCTGCTGCGCCGCCTGGTGGTGGGTTCCACCGCCTCGCACCTGCTGCGCAGGAGCCATTGCCCGGTGCTGGTGGTCAAAAACCCGTTCCAGCAGCCCTACCGCCGCGTGCTGCTGCCCATGGACTTCTCGCCCGGTTCCGCGCTGGCGCTGGCACTGGCGCGCGAACTCGCGCCCCGAGCCGGCCTGGTGCTGCTGCACGCCTTCGACGTGCCCTTCGAGGGCATGCTGCAGTACGCCGGCGTGTCGCAGGACATCATCCACCAGTACCGCATCGAGGCGCGCGAGCGCGCCCTGCAGCAGCTGCGCGAGATGGCGGCCGAACAGGGCCTGGCGGCTGGCGACTACACACCGCTGGTCGAACACGGCGACGCCGTGGCGCTGATCACCGGCCACCAGCAACGCCTGGGCTGCGACCTGGTGGTGATGGGCAAACACGGCACCCATGTGACCGAAGAACTGCTGCTGGGCAGCGTGACCAAGCGGGTGCTCTCCGAGGGCGACGCCGACGTGCTGGTGGTAGTCGACAAGCGCGGTCCGCAGGACGCCGGCTGACGCGGGACGGGCCGTGGCGCTGCATCCCGCCCTGCTGTTCCTCGGTGGCCTGGTCGTGGTGGTGCTGGGCGCCGAGATGCTGCTGCGCGGCGCGACCCGCATTGCGACCCTGCTGCGCATCAGCCCCATCGTCATCGGCCTGACGGTGGTCTCGGTGGGCACCAGTGCGCCCGAGCTGGCGGTGGGCCTGACCGCCGCGCACGAGGGCAAGGGTCCGCTGGCGGTGGGCAACATCGCCGGCACCAACATCGTCAACATCCTGCTCATCCTGGGCCTGAGTGCGGCCATCCGCCCGCTGCCCACGCGTTCGCTGAGCGTGCGGCTGGACGTGCCGGTGATGATTGCCACCGCCGTGGCCCTGCTCGTCATGGCGATGGACGGCGTGCTCACCCGGGCCGAGGGTCTGGGCCTGCTGCTGGCGGCGGTGGTCTACACCGTGGCGCTGGTGCAGCTGAGCCGGCAGGAGGCGCCGGACACCCGGCTGGCGTTCCGCGACGCGCTGGCAGCGCAGGCGCCTCCGCGGTTGAACATGCCCACCGGTGCCGCGGCCTGGGCCTGGAACGGTGCGCTGCTGCTGGCAGGCATGGCGCTGGCGGTGCTGGGTGCCGAGCTGCTGGTGGCCGGCGCAGTCGAACTGGCCAAGGCCTACGGCGTGTCGGACGCCTTCATCGGCCTGAGCATCGTGGCCATCGGCACCTCGGCGCCGGAGCTGGTGACCACGATGATCTCGACCCTGCGCAACGACCGCGACGTGGCGATCGGCAACCTCATCGGCAGCAGCATCTACAACGTGCTGGTCATCCTCGGCCTGACCATGGTGGCCGCACCCACCAGCGGGGTGGACGTCAGCGCCGAGGTGCTGTGGATCGACCTGCCGCTGGCCGCGCTGGTGGCCATCGTCTGCCTGCCGGTGTTCCGCAGCGACCGGCTGGTCTCGCGCCGCGAGGGCATCGGCTTCGTGCTGGCCTACGCCGGCTATCTGGGCAGCCTGCTGCTCTGGCGGTCCTGACACCGTTGGACACCGACGCCTCCACGGGCATGCCGTAAGCTCGCCGCCATGCGTCTGGTCCTGCACACCCTGAGTCTCACCACCGCCCTGCTGCTGGCCGCCTGCGGCAGCGCGCCGCCGGCCCGCCCACCCTCGTCGTCGCTGCCGCCGCTGTCGGCCGAACACAGCAGCGACCTCGCCATCCACGCCATGGGCCTGGTGGGCACGCCCTACCGCTGGGGCGGCAACACGCCTGAGAGCGGCTTCGACTGCAGCGGCCTGATCGGCTATGTCTACCGGCACCGCGCCGGTGTGGCGCCGCCGCGCACCGTGGCCCAGCTGTCGGGCTTCGGCCAGGCGGTGGATGCCGACGAGCTGCGCACCGGCGACCTGGTGATCTTCGGCCGCGACCCGGCCTGGCACGCGGGCATCTACGTCGGCGACGGCCGCTTCGTGCATGCGCCGTCCAGCGGCGGCACGGTGCGGCTGGACCGGCTGGACAACCGCTACTGGGCGCGCCAGACGGTGCGTTATCGCAGGCCCTGACACGGTTTTTCCGGACAAGCCGGCGACAATCGGAGCCATGCCCCACGTTCACGCCACCCCGCCGCTGTCCACCCACGACACCACCCGCATCGACGACCTGCGCATCGGCGCGGTGCGGCCGCTGATCACGCCCGCGCTGCTGCAGGAGTGGCTGCCCACGCCGCCGGCCGCCCAGGCCTTGGTGGAGAGCAGCCGCGCGGCGCTCTCGCGCGTGCTGCACGGACAGGACGACCGGCTGATCGTGGTGGTCGGGCCGTGCTCGATCCACGACCACGGCCAGGCCATGGACTACGCACGGCGCCTGAAAGAGCAGGCCGATGCGCTGGCCGAGGACCTGCTGATCGTGATGCGCGTGTACTTCGAGAAGCCGCGCACCACCGTGGGCTGGAAGGGCTACATCAACGATCCGCACCTGGACGGCAGCTTCGCCATCAACGAAGGCCTGGAGCTGGCGCGCCAGCTGCTGCTGGACGTGCTGGGCGCCGGCCTGCCGGTGGGCACCGAGTTCCTGGACCTGCTCTCGCCGCAGTTCATCAGCGACCTGGTCAGCTGGGGGGCCATCGGCGCGCGCACCACCGAGAGCCAGAGCCACCGCCAGCTGGCCTCGGGCCTGTCCTGCCCGGTGGGGTTCAAGAACGGCACCGACGGCAGCGTCAAGGTCGCCAGCGACGCGATCCAGGCCGCACAGGCGCCGCACGCCTTCATGGGCATGACCAAGATGGGCCAGGCCGCGATCTTCGAGACCCGTGGCAACCAGGACTGCCACGTCATCCTGCGCGGCGGCAAGGCGCCCAACTACAGCGCCGAGGACGTCAACACCGCTTGCACCCTGCTCAAGGCCGCCGGCCAGCGCGAGCAGGTGATGATCGACGTCTCGCACGCCAACAGCAGCAAGCAGCACCGCCGGCAGATCGACGTGGCGGCCGAAGTGGCCGACCAGATCGCCGCGGGCGATGCGCGCATCACCGGCATCATGATCGAGAGCCACCTGTTCGAGGGCCGGCAGGACATCGTGCCCGGCCAGCCGCTGCTGCCCGGCGTGAGCGTGACCGACGCCTGCATCAGCTTCGAGCAGACCGTACCGGTGCTGCAGGGGCTGGCGGCCGCCGTGCGCCAGCGCCGCGCCCGCTGACGCGCGACATGCGCCTGCCCTGGCAGACCGCCACGCCCGCGCTGAACCTGGCGCTGCAGGGCGGTGGGGCGCACGGGGCCTTCACCTGGGGCGTGCTCGACGCGCTGCTGGAGGACGGACAGCTCGCCTTCGACGGCGTCAGCGGTACCAGCGCGGGCGCCATGAACGCGGTGGTGCTGGCCCAGGGCCTGATGCACGGTGGCCGCGAGGGCGCGCGCGCCGCGCTGCGCCGCTTCTGGACCGCCGTGGCCGGCAGCCTGCCGTTCGAGGTGGCGGTGCCGCGGGCCGACGGCTCGGGCTACCAGCTGGCGCCGGCCATGCGCCTGATGCTGCAGTGGACCCATCACTTCACGCCCGAGCAGCTCAACCCCTTCGACCTCAACCCGCTGCGCGACGTGCTGCGCCAGCAGCTGGACATCGAGGGCCTGCGCCAGCGCTCGCCGGTGCGGCTGTTCATCGCCACCACCGAGGCCAACACCGGCCGGCTGCGGCTGTTCCGCAACGCCGACCTGTCGCTGGACGCGGTGCTGGCCTCGGCCTGCCTGCCGCGCCTGCACCGCAGCGTGCTGATCGACGGTCAGCCGCACTGGGACGGCGGCTATTCGGCCAACCCCGCCGTCTACCCGCTGCTGCTGGAAACCCCCACGCGCGACACGCTGCTGGTGATGCTCACGCCGCTGCGCTACGCCGCCACGCCGCAGTCGGCGCAGGACATCGAACACCGCATGCAGGAGCTGGCCTTCAACGCCACCTTCCTGCGCGAGATGCGCATGTTCGCGCACCTGCGCGAGCGCATCGCCCACATCAGCTGGTGGCGCCGCGGCCCTCTGGAGCGGCGGCTGGCCGGGGCACGCTTTCACGCCATCGAGCCCGGCCCGGTGCTGGGGGAACTGGGGACCGACACCAAGGCCGCCGCCGGCCAGCGCTTCTTCGAGATGCTGTTCGATGCGGGGCGGGGGCAGGGCCGGCAGTGGCTGGACACGCACCGGGCAGCCGTCGGTCGCCACGGCACTGTCGAACTTGCCGGGCTGTTCGGCTGACCCGGGACCGGCGCTGCCGACAATGGTGGGCCCGGATCGCCCTGGCGGGCCGTCCCCCACCGGAGAAACACCCATGAGCTCTCTCTTGCAAGGCCGCACCGCCCTGGTCACCGGGGGTGCCCGTGGCTTGGGCGCCGGCATGGCGCAGGCCCTCGCCGCGGCCGGCGCGGCCGTGATGATCGGCGACATTCTTGAAGACACGGGCCGCGAGACGGCCCGGTCGATCAGCGCCACCGGCGGCCGAGCCGCCTTCGTGCAGCTGGATGTGACCGACGAGGCTGGCTGGCTCGCCGCGATCTATGCCGTCCACACCACCTTCGGCGGCTTCGACATCCTGATCAACAACGCCGGGATCGAGGAGACCGCGCTGGTGTCGGAGCTGGATGCCGATGCGCTGCGGCGCATGCTGGACGTGAACATCGTCGGCACTGCGCTGGGCCTCAAGCACGCATTCCGCGCCATGCGCCCGGGCGGCGTGGCCGGGAAAGGAGGGGCCGTGGTCAACGTGGCCTCGGTCGCGGCCACCATCGCCTTCCCGGCGATCGCCGGCTACTCGGCCACCAAGTCGGCGGTGGATCGGCTCACGCGGGTGGCTGCGATGGAAGCCGGCCAGCTGGGCTACGGCGTGCGGGTGAACTGCATCTACCCGGGTCTGGTGCCGACCGACATGGGCATGAAACTGGCAGCCGACGTGGTGACGGCCGGGCTGTTCCCGGCGCCGGAGGCCGCGGTCGGCGCCATCGTCGCGCAGACGCCGCTGGGGCGCCTGGGCACGGTGGCCGACATGGCCGATGCGGTGGTGTTCCTGTGTTCCGACGCCGCGCGCTTCATCACGGGCGCGGGCCTGCCGGTGGACGGCGGCATGGGGATGTGAACCCGACCATGCCGCGGTGGGCCGATCAGCGCGGCTTGCGCGGCGCCATCGGGCCGCGGCCCTCGATGTGGCGGAAGTTGATGCGGCCCTTGCTCAGGTCGTAGGGCGAGAGTTCGAGCGAGACCCGGTCACCCGCCAGGATGCGGATGTGGTTCTTCTTCATCTTGCCGGCGGAGTAGGCGATCAGCTGGTGACCGTTGTCCAGCGTGACGCGAAAACGGGTGTCGGGCAGCACCTCGTTGACGATGCCCATCATGTCGATCAGTTCTTCCTTGGCCATGGTGTGGTTCTCCTGGAGTCGTGGGATTCGGATCAGTTGGTGCGGATCGCGGGGCGCGCGGTCTCGCGCACCCAGTCGATGCCCTGGGCCATGGCGTATCTTGCCGCGGCCTCGTGGGTGGCGAAATCTTCGGTAAAGCGCATCACGCGGTCGGTGCTGGCGCTGCCGGTGCCGCTGGCGATGGATACGAAGGCGGCATAGCGCCCGTCCGCCAGGGCCCGCGGGCGGGCGCTGATGCGGTAACGCCCCAGGGTCAGGGGGGCGGAGGTACAAGGGGTCCGCACCACAGGGGCGGACACGGGAAACGTCTGGATCATCAAGAACTTCTATGGGCAGGACCTGCGGCTGGGCCGCCGGCCCGACAAGGCCCGACATACACGGTGGCAGCCCCAGGGTGCCGGGGTGCCCAACTGCGCCAACCCGAAGCACCGCACCGCATCAGCGGCATCGGGGCTTTCTGGTACCAGCCCTCGGCAGAGGCATGGGGAGAGCAGCGGGGAAAAAGTGCCTCGCCGGGGGACCGCGTTGGGTGCGGTGAGGGCTTGGCTCGCGATGGAGGGGCTGGACAGACCGACCCTCTGCCGGGGTGGTGGGCCGCGCCAGGGGCGCTGCAACCGGGTCTGTCGCCCAAGGCGAAGCCGCTAATGTACCACGATGTGGAAAAAATTGCCAAGTGGGGCCGGTTCAACGGCCACAGCGCAGGCGGAACTGTTCGTCGCGCGCCTTCTTGCGGTCGCGCCGGACCGAGTCCTGCTCCCTTGGCGGAAGTGGCTGGCGCGCGTAGTCGTCCAGCACAGCCACGAGGTTGTCCAGGCGCCTGCAATCTTCCGCCTTCTTCTGGGCAGCATTCGGGGGGGCGACAGGGCCGACACCGGTCGGCCGCGGCGCAACCCCCTTGGTGGGCCTGGCCAGGGCTTCCCGGTTGCGGGCAAACACGATCTGTTCGGCCAGCGAAAGGTTCGCGGGCACCGTGTGCATGCTGACGATCTCGGCGCCGCGGTGCTGGCAATGCACCACCGACCAGAACCGGCCGGCACCGCGGCAGCGGTAGAGCGTGGTGCCCTGCGCGCCCTCGACGTTCAGCGCGGTCGTGGTGTCGACCGGGTGGCCGCGCATGCCGGCCGGGCAGGGGCCGTCGGTGTAGGTCACCTGGCTGGCGTTTTCGCAGCGGTGCACCGCCGACAACGGCTCGGCGGGTGGTGGCTCGGCAGCGGGCGCCGGGCCAGCGGCAGCGGTGACCGTGGGTTTTGGGACCACTGAGGGAGCGGCGGGCGCGGCGGGGACGGACGCCGCTGCCGGCTCCGCGACGGCCAACGGAGGTCGCGACCAGGGCCAGTTCACCAGCACATACAGCCCCAGGACCACGACCGCGGCCAGCAACCCGATGGTCAGGCCGCTCATGCCGTCTCGCTCGGGCGGACGGAACGCGGTGTCGGATACCTGGTGCGGCGTTGGCGGCGCCAAAGGCGCGGGCCGGGAAGGCGGGATGCCGGGCGTGGTGTCTGGCCCGTTGTCGGGTTCGGGGGTCGTGTCGGGCGTTGCCATTGCAGCCACCAGGGTCGCTTACTGTTCGACCACGGTCTTGACCACCTGCCCCACCGGCGGATCGCTGCGGCCCCAGGTGCCGTTGAGCAGCTGCAGGCGCTTTTCGGTCAGGGGCGACTGTCGGGCCAGTTCGGTGAAGCCGCCGCGCGGCAGCGGCACGGTCTGCACCACCCAGGGCCGGGCGGCCTGCTGGTCGGCCGCAGTCATGGCGCGAAAGGACTTCTCGGCCGCCACCAGGCCGGGCATGGCACGGTTGCGCGCAGCAGCATCGGCCGCGAGGTAGAGCATCACATAGCTGTTGTTCTTCAGGCCGGTGACCACGGTGGCTTCGATCGCCTGGGACTCTCCGTTCTGCGCCTTGCGCGCACCGACGAAGTGGGTCGCGGCAAAGCCGTTGATCTGGCCGCGCGTCACCTTGCCCTCGCTGGGTTGCAGGGCGTTGCGGATGATCTCGTCGTGCGTGCGGCCGGCCCGGGGCGGCATCGCGACCATGCGCAACGCGGCGTCGCCCTGCGGTGCGACGATGGTCAGCGCCTCGGGCTCGTTCTGGATGCGCCAGCCGGCCGGCGCCGTCATCGCCAGGCCCAGCCCGGCGTGGTAGAAGTTCTGGCCACGCGTCAGCCCCTGTTCGGGGCTCTCGCCGAAGCGCATGCCCCGGACCACCTGAAGGAAGCGCTGCGCGCCGTCGGACGCGTAGCTGCCCTGGTACTTCGCGGCGTTCTGGCTGATCTGCTGCAGGCGCTGGTCGTTGCTGGGGTGGGAGGACAGCCAGTTGGCGCCCTCGGGCGCGGGGCGGCCTTCGGCGCGCGCCTCTTCGACGGCGAACGCCTCCTGCAGCTTGAGCACCCGGATCACGTCGATCATGTTGCGCGGGTCGTAGTTGCTGCGCGCCAGGTACTCGGCGCCCAGGCTGTCGGCCTGCAGCTCCTGCTCGCGGCTGTACTTCGCGACGTACCCGGCCGCCACGCCCTGCGCCATCTGCCCGAACATCTCGGTGCCGCCCGAGACTCCGACCTTGCTCTCCAGCACCGCGCCCAGCACCGTCGCGGCCAGCACGCCCAGGCCCGCGGTCTGCTGGCGCGTGGCGCGCTGCGCGCCGTGTCGGGCGGTGACGTGGCCGATCTCGTGGCCGATCACGCCGGCCATGTCGGCCTCGCTTTCCATGTAGGCCAGGATGCCGCGCGTGATGTAGACGTAGCCGCCGGGCAGCGCGAAGGCGTTGATCTCCGGGCTGTCGAGCACGGTGAAGGTCCAGGGGATGTTGGCGCGGTGCGACTGCTTCGCCAGCTTCTGACCGACCTCGTTCACATAGGCCTGCAGGCGCTCGTCCTTGTAGACGCCGTATTCCTTGAGCACCTCGTCGTGGGCCTTCTTGCCCTCGGCCAGCTCGGTGCGCTCGTCCATGACCGTGCGCTCGGACTGGCCGGTGACGGGGTTGACCACCGTGGTGCCGCAGCCGGCCAGCAGGGTCGCGGCCAGCAGCAGGGCGCTGGCGAGAAGTCTCGGCATTCTGGGCTCCTGTCAGCGGCTTTCGCCGCCATGGGAGCCATGATAGTCAGCTCAGCGGTGCGAGGGTGCCCAGCTGCGCCAGAAATACCGGTGGCACGTCGGCCGGCTTGCGCGTGGCGGGGTCGATGAAGACGATGCCGATCTTGCCGCGCGCGACCTCGCGGCCGGTGTCCACGCAGTCCATGCAGTAGGCCAGGTCGAGGCCGCAGCGGCTGAAGTCCTGCGGCAGCATGCGCACCCGCATGGTCTCGCCGTGGAAGCCCTCGGACTTGTACTGGGCCACCAGGTCGCCCACCACGATGGGACAGCCCGCCACATTGGACTCGCGGTAACCGAGGGACTTGAAGAAGCGCACCCGCGCCTCGGACACCAGGGTCAGCAGCTGGGCGTTGTCCAGGTGCCCGCCCTGGTTGACGTGGCTGATGTAGATCTGGATCTGCGTCGAGAAGACGAAGTGCCCGGGCAGGTCGAACTGGATGCGGCTCAAGGGACTACCCGCCCGTCTTCACTTGCGGTCCGGCAGCTCGATCTTGACTTCCAGCACCTCCAGGTCGTCCTGGCGCTCCAGGTGGACCTTGATGTCGTCCTGGTTGATCTGGATGTACTTGCTGATCACGGCCACCAGCTCGCGCTGAAGGGCCGGCAGGTAGTCGGGCGTGGAGGCGTTGCGGCCGGCGCGCTCGTGCGCCAGGATGATCTGCAGGCGTTCCTTGGCGACGCTGGCGGTCTTCTTCTTCTCGCCCAGCAGAAAAGAGAGGAAGGACATGCTCATTTGCTCCCGAACAGGCGCTTGAAGAAGCCGGGCTTCTCGGCGTCAATGAAGCGCAGCGGCTTGTCCGCCCCCAGGAAGCGGTCGATGACGTCGCTGTAGGCCTCGGCCACGTCGGTGCCCTTGAGGTGGATCGCCGGCGTGCCCTGGTTGGAGGCCTGCAGCACGTTCTCGCTCTCGGGGATCACGCCGATCAGCTGGATGCGCAGAATGTCCTGGATGTCCTCCAGGCTGAGCATCTGGCCGTCGGCCACGCGGTTGGGGTTGTAACGGGTGATCAGCAGGTGTTCCTTGATCGGCTCCTTGCCCTCGATGGCGCGCTTGGTCTTGCTGCCCAGCATGCCCAGGATGCGGTCGGAGTCGCGCACGGAAGACACCTCGGGGTTGGTCACCACCAGGGCCTCGTCGGCGTAGTGCATGGCCAGCAGGGCGCCGGTCTCGATGCCGGCCGGCGAGTCGCAGACGATGTAGTCGAAACCCATGCCGGACAGGTCGTTCAGCACCTTCTCCACGCCTTCCTGCGTCAGGGCGTCCTTGTCGCGGGTCTGGCTGGCGGCCAGGATGAACAGGTTGTCGCAGGTCTTGTCCTTGATCAGGGCCTGGTTCAGATTGGCCTCGCCGTGGATGACGTTGACCAGGTCATAGACCACACGCCGCTCGCAACCCATGATGAGGTCGAGGTTGCGCAGGCCAACGTCGAAGTCGATGACGGCGGTCTTGTGGCCGCGCAGGGCCAGGCCGGCGGCGAAGCTGGCGCTGGTCGTGGTCTTGCCCACGCCGCCTTTGCCGGAAGTGACGACAACGATCTTGGTCATGGTGAGGGTTCCTCGGGTTCAGGGATTCAGGGATTCGATGACGAGCTTGTCGCCCTCGGGGCCGGAGACCAGGCGCACTTGCCCGGGTTTGCCGAGCACCTCGGCCGGCAGCGGGGTGTCGCTGGTGCGGTAGATGCCAGCGATGGAAATCAGCTCGGGGTCCATGGACATCGCGAAGATGCGGGCTTCGGCGTTGCCGCGCGCTCCGGCAATGGCCTTGCCGCGCAGCGGTGCGTAGACGTGGATGTGGCCGTCTGCGATGACCTCGGCACCGGGGTTGACCATGGCCAGAACGACCAGGTCGCGGCCCCGCGCATAGACCTGCTGCCCGGAGCGCAGCGGCTTGTCGATGACCAGGGCGCTCGGCGGCGCGGTGGGAACAGGGGCCGACACCGGGGCCGGCGCGGCGGGGGCGGCCTGCTGGACCGGCGCCTCGTGCGCGCGCGCGGCGGCGCTGCGCTGTACGGTGGCGTCCTGGGCCGGCATCAGGCCGGCCAGCTCGGCGGCGGCGGCCTGGGCATCGTTGCCACCGCGCACCGCCACCGGCGCCAGCCGGAACCGGCGCAGCAGCGAGACCAGCGCAGGGAAATCGACCGGGCTGTCGGCCTGCTCGCCCGCCTGCAGCGGCGACAGGTCGACCAGCAGCGGGTCGTGGTCGAAGAAATCGGGGATGTCGCCGTAACGCTGGGTCATTTCCTCGGCCAGCTGGCCGAGGTCGGCGGTCTTGAGCAGCAAAGCCACCAGCGGCAGCTGGGCGCTCTTGATTTCGAAACTGGTCGGGGCGCTGGCGCTGAGGACAGTGGACATGAATCCGGCGTTGAACAGATGGCCGGAAAGGGTCCGGCCAGGTCGGCGGGCAGTTTACCAGCCGACCACCGGCGGCCCGCACCCGCACCGTGTCCACATGTGTCGGGCACACTGCGCGCCATGGACGCGCGCGATACCCCCCCTGGTTCCTCCGGCTGGCGGCCCGGCCTCTGGTGGCGCATGACCCGGCCGGCCTTCCTGCTGCTGACCGTGGTGGCCTGCGCCCTGGGCACGGCGACGGCCTCGGCCTGCGGCTGCGGTCTGGACCTCCCGCTGGCCATCGGCACCACGGCGCTGGCGGTGATGGCGCACGCCGCCGGCAACGTGCTCAACGACCTGCACGACGCGCGCAGCGGCGCCGACGCCGGCAACACCGGTGGCCTCTTTCCCTTCACCGGCGGCTCGCGCCTGATCCAGAACGGCGAGACCAGCGAGCGCGAGACCGCCGATCTGGCCAGGGCCCTGTTGCTGCTGCTGGTGCCCGGCGGCCTGCTGCTGGCGGTGAAGGCGGGGGGCGGGGTGATCGGGCTGGGGCTGGCCGGCCTGCTGCTGGTCTGGGCCTATTCGGCGCCGCCGCTGAAGCTGATGTCGCGCGGCCTGGGCGAACTCACCGTGGCGCTGGCCTGGTTCCTGGTGGTGCTGGGTGCCGATTTCGTCCAGCGGCGCCAGTTCTTCGTGATCCCGGCCAGCGTGGCCCTGAACTTCGCGGCCATGGTGGCGGCCTTGCTGCTGATCAACGGGGTGCCGGACGCCACCGCCGACGCCCGGGTCGGCAAGCGCACGCTGGCGGTCCGGCTGGGCCCCACCGGCGCCTGGGCGCTGTACACCGCGCTCACGCTCGGGGCACACGCGTGGCTGGCGGCATCGGTGTGGCTGCTGATTCCGCCAGTGCCTGCGCTGGGGGGGCTGGTCTCGCTGCCGCTGTCGTTGTTCGCCTCGGGCTGGCTGTTCCACCACCGGCACCAGACCGTCCGTCTGCGCCCGGCCCTGGCCGCGACGGTGGCGGCCACCTTGCTGCACGGCCTGGGCATGGCGGCTGGTTTTGCCTGGCTGGGCTGGAACCACTGAGCAGTTTTCAACAACTCTGTTGATAACTTTTTAAGAACACCATTGTTATCCACAATCGAAGCGGCTGTCGCCAAGTTGTTCCTTTTTCGACTGAACAGCGTCAGAACTTTTCGAACAGTGTTTTAAGGCCTTCAGAGGTTTGATTTCAAAAGGAAAAACAGACTTGTCCACACCAGAAGCCGCCCTCTACTACTACAACGAATTAGAGATATTGGAATAGTTAAACAAGATGGGGACAAAAAAAGCGCCGCCGGAAGGGGTTCCGGGGCGCTTTTTGACGGGTGTTCAACCGCGCTGGCGGCCGTTCAGAGGGTGTGGGTGACGAGCTTGAAGTCCGGGTCTTCCGCGAAGGGCTTGATCTGGAAGCCCAGGCCCTTCATGAGCTTGAGCATGCCGGGGTTGTTGGCCAGCACCAGGCCCTCGATTTCGGCCAGCCCCTTGTCCCGGGCCTCTTCCATGATGCTGAGCATCAGGCGCGATCCCAGGCCCTTGCCGTTGAAGTCGTCGGCCACCACCAGCGAGAACTCGCAGCTCGATTTGTCCGGGTTGGTGATGTAGCGCGAGACACCGACGACGCGCTCGGTCTCGACGAACTCGCCCCCGTCGGCGACCTTGCGCTCACGGTGGATGGCCACCAGGGCCATTTCGCGGTCGTAGTCGATCAGGGTCAGGCGCGAGAGCATGGACGGCGGCAGCTCGGTCATGCTGGAGACGAAGCGGTAGTAGCGGCTCTCGGGCGAGAGGTTCTGCACCAGGTCCTGCAGCATCTGGGCGTCGTCCGGGTGGATCGGGCGGATGGTGTACTCGCCGCCGCCGCGCAGCGGCCAGACCTGCTCGTAGCGCGCCGGGTAGGGCAGGATGGCCAGGTGGGCGTAGTTGCGCGCCGTGGCGGGTGCGCTCTCGATCACGATGCGGGCGTCCACCGCCACCGCGCCGTCCTCGTCCACGATGATGGGGTTGATGTCCATCTCGCGCAGCTGGGGCAGCTCGCAGACCATCTCGGAGACGCGCAGCAGCACGTGTTCCAGCGCGTCCATGTCGACCGCGGTGGCGCCGCGCCACTCGCCCAGGGTGTCGGCCACGCGCGAGCGCTCGATCAGGCGGCGCGCCAGGAACTGGTTGAGCGGCGGCAGCTCCATGGCCTGGTCGCCGATCAGCTCGATCATGGTGCCGCCGGCGCCGAAGGCGATCACCGGCCCGAAGGGGTCGTCGGTCTTGAGGCCGATGTAGAGCTCGCGGCCGCGCTTGCTGCGCGCCATCTTCTGGATCGTCACGCCGTTGATCCGGGCGCCGGGCTGCAGCCTGGCCACGCTCTGGATCATGGTGTTGTAGACGTCGCGCACCGCGGTCGCGTTCATCACGTTGAGCGCCACACCGTTGACGTCGCTCTTGTGGCTGATGTCGGGCGAGTCGATCTTGAGGGCCACCGGGTAGCCCAGCTGGGTCGCGATCATCATGGCCTCGTTGGGCGAGCGCGCCAGGATGGTCTGGGTGACCGGGATGTGGAAGGCCGAGAGCAGGGCCTTGGACTCCATCTCCGTCAGCACCTTGCGGCGCTCGGTCAGCACGTTCTCGATGATCAGGCGTGCGCCCTCGATGTCGGGGTTGGCCAGGGTGGAGAGCGGCGGCGGCGTCTGCTGCAGCAGCTGCTGGTTCTGATAGAAGCTGGCGATGTTGCCGAAGGCGCCCACCGCTGCCTCGGGCGTGCGGAAGCTTGGAATGGCGGCCTTGCCCAGCACCTCGCGCGCCTCGCCGACGGACGCATCGCCCATCCAGCAGCACAGCAGGGGCTTGTTCATGCGCGCCTTGGCCTCGGCCATCACGCGCGCCACGTCGGTGGCGTCGACGCCGGCCTTGGGCGAGTGCACCACCAGCACGCCGTCGACCGAGCGGTCCTGACCGGCGGCGTGGAGGGCGGCCAGGTAGTGTTCGGCGACGGCTTCTTCGGACAGGTCGACCAGGTCGCTCAGCGATGCCAGCGGGGGCAGCTTGGGCTTCAGTTCGGCCATGGTCTCGGGCGAGAGCTTGCCCAGCTGCAGCGCGATCTCGCTGACCCAGTCGGCCGCCAGCACGCCGGGGCCGCCGCCGTTGGTGATGATGGCCAGCCGCTTGCCCACCGGGCGGTAGCGCGAGGCCAGGCATTTGGCGGCCGAAAACAGTTCGACGAAGGAGCGCACCCGCACCGCACCCGCACGGCGCAGGGCGGCGTCGAACACGTCGTCGCTGCCGACGATGGCACCGCTGTGAGTCTGGGCGGCTTCGTTGCCGGCGGTCTTGCGGCCGGCCTTGAGCACCACCACCGGCTTGGCGTTGGCGGCGGCGCGCAGCGCGCTCATGAAGCGGCGCGCGTTGGAGATGCCTTCAAGATAGACGACGATGCTGTGCGTTTGTGCGTCGGACGCCAGGAAATCGAGCACCTGGGCGATGTCGACCGAGGTCTTGGGGCCCAATGAGACCACGGTGGAGAAGCCGACGCCGTTCTGGGTGGCCCAGTCCAGGATGGACGAGGTCAGGGCGCCCGACTGCGACACCAGGGCCAGCGGACCGACCGCCGCCAGCGGGCCGGCGACGCTGGCGTTCAGGCCGCTGCGCGGGCGCTGGAAGCCCAGGCTGTTGGGGCCGAGCAGGTGCATGCCGTGGCGCCGCGCCACCTGGTGCATCTCGCCCGCGATCTCGGCGTTGGCACCGCTGCCCACCACCAGGGCGGCCTTGCACTTGATGCGGCCGGCCACTTCCAGCGCCGACAGGGCCTCGGCCGGCGGCAGCGCGATGATGGCCAGGTCGGCCCGGGTCTGGGCCAGGTCGGCCAGGGTGCCGCTGGTGTGGATGTCCAGGAAGACCAGCGTGCCCGAGAAGCGCTGGCCGGTCAGCGCGGCGCAGAGGGTGCGCGCGTGGGCGATCTGGCTGTCCGGGTCTTCGTGGTTGCCGGCGAAGACGGCGATGGACTCGGGCTGGAAGAGGGGGGTGAGGTAGTGTTTGTCCATATTTCTTTCAGTCGGCCCCGATGAGGACCCTGACATGTGCGGCCACGCTGCGGGCCAGGGGGCTGAGCACGTAGCCACCTTCGAGGCAGGAGATGACACGGCCGTGGCAGTGTTTTTCGGCGACTTTCATCAGTTGTTGTGTCACCCAGGCGTAGTCGGCCTCGACCAGGCCGAGGTTGCCCATGTCGTCCTCGCGGTGGGCGTCGAAGCCGGCGGAGATGTAGATCAGCTGGGGCCGGAAGGCCTCGAGCGCGGGAAGCCAGTGCTCGGTGACCGCGGCGCGGAAGGCGTCGCTGCCGGAGCGGCTGGGCAGCCCGACGTTGACCATGTTGGGGCCGGTCGCGTTCTCGCCGTTGAAGGGGTAGAGCCCCTTCTCGAAGATCGAGCACATCAGCACACGCTCGTCGCCGCGGAAGATGTCTTCGCTGCCATTGCCGTGGTGCACGTCGAAGTCGATCAGCGCCACGCGCTCCAGGTGGTGCACGTCCAGCGCGTGCCGGATGCCGACGGCCACGTTGTTGAAGAAGCAGAAGCCCATGGCGGCCGAGCGTTCGGCGTGGTGGCCGGGCGGGCGGATGTTGCAGAAGGCGGTGGGTGCTTCGCCGGCCAGCACCAGGTCGGTGGCCTGCACGGCCGCACCGGCGGCGCGCAGCGCGGCCTGCAGGGTGTGGGGGCACATGTTGGTGTCGGGGTCGACCGCGCGCAGGCCTTCGGTGGGTGCGGCATCGAAGATTTCCTTGACGTAGAGCGAGGCGTGGGCGCGGCCGAGCTGTTCCTCGGTGGCCAGCGGCGCGTCGTAGGGGACCATGTAGTCCAGCAGCCCCTTGACCAGCAGGTGGTCGTTGATGGCACCCAGGCGCTCCGGGCACTCGGGGTGGTGCGCGCCCATGTCGTGGCGGGCGCAGTCGGCGTGGCTGATGAAGGCGGACAGCATGGTTCGGGTCTCCTCGGGCGGCGGATGCCTGCCGGGCGACTGCGCGCCCGTGCAGATTGACTTGTGTCAATCTAGACCCGAAGCCTGACGGCTGCCTTGACGCAACGCAACAAGGCCCTGTGGTGCGCCGGGTTCAGCCCAGCCCGGTGAGAGAAGCCGCGACCGCCCGCTTGAAAGGGGTGAAGCGCTCCCCGAGTTCCACCATGCCGCGGCGCAGCCAGCGTGCGGGCACGTGTTCGCGCGTGTAGAGGGTCGCCACGGCGTGGGTGGCCATGTAGAGGCCGCGCGCCGCGCGCTGGTGGACCAGCTGGTAGCGCTCCAGCAGCTGGGGCGATGCGATGTCCTGCCCGTTCTGGTGGGCGCTGATCAAGGCTTTTGAGAGCGTGTCGATGCTGCGCAGGCCGAGGTTGAAGCCGTGTGCGGTGACGGGGTGCATGCCGACCGCGGCGTCGCCCACGACGGCGAAGCGCTGTGCCACGAAACGCCGGGCCCAGACCCCCACCAGCGGGTAGGCGTGGCGCGTGCTGACCAGGCGCATGTCGCCCAGCTGGCCGCCGAAACGGCGCGTCATTTCGAGACCGAAGGCAGCCTCGTCCAGGCCCAGCAGCGGCTGGATGGCCTGGTGCGGCAGGGTCAGCACCACCGAGGAACGCGGACGGCCGCTGACCGGGTCGGGGTTCATCGGCAGCAGGGCCAGGGTCTGGCCGTGGTCGAACCACTCCCAGGCGGTTTCTTCGTGCGGCCGCTCGTGGGTCATGTTGCAGACCAGCATGGTGCGGCCGTAGTCGTGCATGTCGGCGGCGATGCCCATGGCGCGGCGGGTGCTGGAGTGGCGGCTGTCGGCGGCCACGACCAGGCGGGCCGACAGGGTCTCTCCGCCGGCCAGGGTCAGGCGGGCCGACTGGGCGTCGGTCTGGATGGCCGTGACCTGCTGGCCGCACAGCAGCTCGGGCGCGTCCCCCGGGCCGTCGCCCATGGCGGCCTCGAAGGCGGCGCGGCGGATGTGGTGGTTGGCAACCAGGAAGCCCAGCTCGGACTTCGGGCTGAGGTCGTGGCCGATGCGCATGCGCGACTGCGCCCTGCCAGAGCCGCCGTCGAGCACCAGCGCGTCCTTCAGCGGCGCGATGTTCTCGTCGCCGAGCCGCGGCCACAGGCCCAGCTGGCGCAGCTGTTCGGCGCTGTGCTGGGTCAGCGCGATCTCGCGGCCGTCAAAAGCAGGTTTCTGCAGCGATTCGAGGGGGCTCTGTTCGATCAGGGTGGTGCGCAGGCCGCTGCCGCGCAGCGCCCGGGCCAGGCTCAGGCCGGCCGGCCCGGCGCCCACGATGAGGAGGTCGTGTTCCATGGCGCGGCAGCTTACGTGTGTGCCACGGCCACGGGATTGACTCAGGTCAACGGGCACAAAAAAGCCCCGGCGAACCGGGGCTGTGAGGGCTGAGGAGAACCGTTCAATGAAGGCTGTGACGCATCAACTGGCCTTGGCACCGGGGCCGTCGCAGCCCATGCCGCCGCCCATGGCGCCCATGCCGCGGTGGCCACCGTGGCCGCCTTTGCCGCCCATGCGGTGTTCACCCTTCATGCCGGCGCGGTGGAAACCGCCGTGGGCCTGGGTGTCGAACACCTTCTGCTGCTCGGGCGTGAGCGCGGCGTAGAAAGTCTTGACCGCCTCGATGCGCTTGGCCATCGCGGCATCGCGCTCGGCGCGCAGCGCCTGCATCTTGTCCAGGCGCTGCGGCGTGGTCAGCTGGCTCCAGTCTTCCCGGGCCATACCGGGCGCGCCGGCCGGCGGGTTCGGCGCGGTGCCGGCGACGTAAGCGTTCCAGGCGGCTTCCTGCGAGGCGGTGATCTTCAGGGCCGACTTGAGCTGCGCCTGGTGCTCGGCGTGGCGCTTGGTCATCTGCTCCAGGCGCTGGGCGCGGCGCTCTTCCCACTGCTTGCTGTCGGCTCCGGCCTGGGTCCCCTGGCCGCGCTGGCCCATGTGCTGGGCGTGCATCTGCGGGTCCATGCCGTGGTGCTGGCCCATGCCCTGGGCGATGGCGGTGGCCGAGACGCCTGCGATGCCGGCGAGGATGGCGGCGACGGTGAGGCTGCGTTTGACGAGGGGTTTCATGCGAAGGCTCCTTGAGGTTGAGGGGGGAGGACACCGGGCGGGAGGGCCTTGTGCCTTGGGTTCAGTGTCATACCCCCGTGTGTACCGCTGTCTGCCTTTGTGATGCTGTCCGGTAAAGATTTGTTCCGGAACCTGCGACCGGGGAAGCCTGGGGTTTGATCCCGGTCAAGGATGGGCCAGATCGTCCAGGATCGGACAGTCGGGCCGTTCGTCGCCGGGGCAGTGGCACAGCAGGGTGTGCAGGCTGCGCTGCATGGCCTGCAGCGCCTCGATGCGCTGGGCCAGGTCGTCGTGGTGCTTCTGGGCGATGCGCTTGACGCTGGCGCTGCTGCGCCGCCGGTTGTGCCACAGGCTCACCAGCTCGGTGATGGCGTCCAGCCCGAAGCCCATGTCGCGCGCGCGGCGGATGAAGCGCAGCGTGTGCACATCGGCCAGGCTGTACTGGCGGTAGTTGCTGCCGGTGCGCGCCACCGCGCCCAGCAGGCCCAGCGACTCGTAGTGGCGCAGCATCTTGGGCGAGATGCCCGAGAGCTGCGCGGCGGTGCCGATGCTGACCGGCCAGCGGATGGCCGCGTCCTGAACGGCGTCGCTGTCCGACACCGGAGTGCCGGCCGGGTCGGATTTCATGCGGCGACCTGGTAACCCTCTTCCCGGATCGCGGCCGCCACCGCTTCGCGCGGCTGGGCGGTGTTCACCTCGACGAGGTTCTGCGCCCGGTCGATCCGCACCTCGGCCTGCGGGTCGAGGGTCTTGATGGCCGTCTGCACGGCGCGTTCGCAGTGGCCGCAGGTCATGCCCTGCACGGTGAAGGTCTGTTGGCTCATGGAGTAGCTCCAGTGGATTGAAAACAGCGCAATGATGCACCTTGACATGGTGTCAAGGTCAAGTGGCCTCGGTGGATACACCTTGTGGCTTGACCTTCCCATGGGGGTAAACCTTATGCTCACCCCATGAACTCAGTCACGATGGAATTGAACGACGACACCTGCCAGATCGACCTGGGCATCGGTGGCATGACCTGCGCCTCCTGCGTCTCGCGCGTGGAGAAGGCCCTGCGCAAACACCCGGGCGTGGAGGCGGCGACGGTGAACCTGGCGACCGAGTCGGCGCGCATCGTCTACCGCGGCAGCGACGCCACCCACGCCGCGGCACTGATGCGGCGCGCGGTGCGCGACGCGGGCTACGAGCCGCGCGCGATGGACGCGCCCGAGGTGGAACAGGAGCGTCTGTGGGGCCTGCCGCTGGACCTCTGGCCGGTGGTGATCGGTGCATTGCTGTCGGCGCCGCTGGCCCTGCCCATGGTGGGCGACCTGTTCGGAAGACACTGGATGCTGCCGGCCTGGATCCAGTTCCTGCTGGCGACGCCGGTGCAGTTCTGGCTCGGTGCGCGCTTCTACAAGGCCGGCTGGCACGCGCTCAAGGCCCTGACCGGCAACATGGAGCTGCTGGTGGCCATCGGCACCACGGCGGCCTGGGCGCTGTCCACCTGGCTGTGGTTCAAGGCCGAACCTGGCGAGATGGTGCACCTCTACTACGAGGGCGGCGCGGTGGTGATCACCCTGGTGCTGCTGGGCAAGTGGCTGGAGGCGCGCGCCAAGCGCCAGACCACCGACGCGATTCGCGCGCTGCACGCGCTGCGGCCGGAAAGGGCCCACCTGGTGCCCGATGGCGTCAAGCGCACCGAGATGAGCGATGTGCCGGTGGACGAACTGCTGGCGGGCGACATCGTGCGCGTGCTGCCCGGCGAACGTTTTCCGGCCGACGGCGAGTTGCTGCTGGGCGAGACCCAGGCCGACGAATCCATGCTGACCGGCGAGGCAATGCCGGTGGCCAAGCGCCCGGGCGACCGCATCACCGGCGGCTCGCTCAACGGCGAGGGGTCGGTCGAGATCCGGGTGAAAGCGGTGGGCGCGCAGAGCGTGCTGGCCCACATCATCGCCCTGGTGCAGGACGCGCAGGCCGGCAAGGCGCCGGTGCAGCGCATGGTGGACCAGGTGGCGGCGGTGTTCGTGCCGGTGGTGCTGGTGATCGCGCTGGTCACGCTGGCGGGCTGGCTCTGGACCGGCGCGCCGATGGAGGATGCCCTGCTGCACGCGGTGGCGGTGCTGGTGATCGCCTGCCCCTGTGCGCTGGGCCTGGCGACGCCCGCGGCCATCATGGCGGGCACCGGCGTGGCGGCGCGCCACGGCATCCTGATCAAGGACGCACAGGCGCTGGAGATCGCGCACAAGGTGGACACCGTGGCCTTCGACAAGACCGGCACGCTGACGGTGGGAAAACCGCGCCTGCTGCTGATCGAGGCCGTGTCCGGGGCCGACGAGGAGGCGGTGCTGGGCGCGGCGGCGGCGCTGCAGGCGCAGAGTGCCCACCCGCTGGCGCATGCGGTGCTGGAGGCGGCCACGGCGCGCGGCCTGGTGGTGGCCGCCGACGCGGCCCGGGAGGTGCAGGCGGTGACCGGCCGCGGCACGCTGGGGCAGATCAAGGGCGTGACCCTGGTGCTGGGCAGCCTGCGCTGGATGGACGAACTGGGTGTGCCGCTGGGGCCGCTGGCGCTGTCGGTGCACCGGCACCAGGCCGATGGCGCCACGGTGTCGCTGCTGGCCAGCCGTGCGGGCGAGGACCAGCCCTGGTCGGCCCTGGCCCTGCTGGCCTTCGGCGACGAGCCCAAGCCCGGTGCGGCCGGGGCGCTGGCGGCGCTCAAGGCCCAGGGGTTGAAGACCTACATGGTCTCGGGCGACAACCGCGGCGCGGCCGAGGCCATGGCGCGGCGGCTGGGCATGGATGTGGACGGCGGTGCGGTGATCGCCGAGGTGCTGCCGGGCGACAAGGCGGATATCGTCAAACGCCTGCGCGAAGAAGCGGGGGCCGGTCACACACACACCGTGGCCATGGTGGGCGACGGGGTCAACGACGCGCCGGCCCTGGCCGCCGCCGACGTGGGCATCGCCATGGGCAGCCGCGAAGGCGGGTCCGACGTGGCCATGCACGCGGCCGGCATCACCCTGATGCGCGGCGACCCGGCGATGGTGCCGGCGGCGCTGGACATCTCGCGCCGCACGGTGAGCAAGATCCGGCAGAACCTGTTCTGGGCCTTCGCCTACAACGCGGCCGGCATCCCGCTGGCGGCGCTGGGCTACCTGAGCCCGGTGCTGGCCGGCGCGGCGATGGCGCTCAGTTCGGTCAGCGTGGTGAGCAACGCGCTGCTGCTCAAGCGCTGGAAGCCCGGGCGCTGAGGCGGTGGCGGACGGTCACTGCCGCACGGCGTCGGCCGTGCGTTCGGGCGCCTGCACAGGAGTGGCCGGCGCCTCCACCAGGGGCTGTGCGGGCCGGTAGCCGTCGAGCGCCTGCCGGGTGTCCAGTTCGCGCATCTGGCTGAAGCCGTTCTGGAACAGGATCTTCTGCCCGTCGTTGCGCAGCTGGACGCGGGTGACCTCGCCCAGCGCGGCGCGGTGCTCCAGCAGGTAGTGGTGCGACGACTCGGCGATGCGGTCGATCTGGTCGCCGCTGAACCGGCCACCCGTGCGCAGGCCGTCCACCATGCGCTGCAGGGAGGCCGAGCTGGTGGCGTCCAGCGCCGGCGCAATGCCCAGCGCCTGCAGGGTGGGGTGGTCGCCAAAGCCGGTCGGGGCGAGCCGGTGTTCGCGCTGGAACTCGGTGAGCAGGCGCTCGGTGCCCGCGCCGAAATCGCTGTCGTCCTTGAGGGACTTGCCGTTGCGCTGCAAGGCCTGCTGCAGCAGCCGGACCTCGTTGCCCTGGTCCCCGCGGTCGAGCACCGACGGGTCGTTGACATCGCGCCGGTAGGCGGCGAGGGCGGTCTGGATCTCGGGGATGTGGCGTTCTTCGGAAGGGCGGTAGCGGTCGCTGGCCACCTGGCGGTGCGCGGCTTCCATCGCCAGCGCGTTGCCGGGTTTCTGGAAGTTCTCCTGGTACTGGCGGGCGAGTTCGCCGGCTTTGTCCGCGTCGTAGTTGGGCACCGAACCGTTCAGTTCGGCCACTTTGTTCATGAACCTCTCATAGTCCGCTCCCCCCTTCAACGAACCGACCAGTTCCCGGTACGAGGCAGGGTGCTGGTTGGCGTTCTTTGCGAGGATGCACAGCACCTCGAAGCGGCGCTGTTCCGGAATGTGTTGGCCATGCTGGTCGATGACCTCCTTGGCTGCGTCGGCCACCGCCTGGACCTGTGGAAAGTCGATGTTTCTGTGAATCCACTGCTTTCCTGCATCTGAACCCGCCCAGGCGTTGAAGGTGTCCCGGTGCTCGGCGGAGATGAACCGAATGGAAGGTCGGTTCCGCTGGCCGTTGCCATGACTGAGCAGATCGCTTCTCAGTTCAGCGAGGCCGGCCCTGTCGTCGGGGAAGGGCAGCTGGTGGGTACGGGCATAGGCCGAAGTCTGGGTGATCACCGCATCCACATAGGTGGTCTCTCCGGGCAGGAGAGACCTGCCGTTCACGGCTCCCAATGGCCAGGTGCCACGCTGCCCGAGGTCGACCTGGATGGACCCGAGCGAATAACCACTGTTCGCTGCTACGGCAGAGACGGTTCCCCATTCCTGGGGGCCCACCCCGGCGACGCTCAAGCGGTACGAGGCAGGGCCTCCTTCGGTGCCTCGTCCCACGACGAAGTACACCGCTCCGGCACGTTGTGCCGCGTCATTGATATCGATGTGTTTCATTGTCTTTCCCCCTGAATCGGTCTCTCTGGACCGTGGTGCTTATTTGCCGAGCCTGGTGATGGTCAGGTGGCGTTGCAGCTGCTGGCGACGCTGTGCGGTCCAGCGGATTTCGTTCTCGTCGACTCCCATGTCCAGTCCCTGCGGGTCGTAGACGCTCTGTGCCAGGGTGCCTTCCTGTTCGATGAACGTCTTCCATGCGTTCTGGGACTTCGTCAGCTCGGCCCGCTGCGACTCGTTCAGCTGTCTGGCCAGGGCTTCGTACAACTGGTTCAGCTGATCCTTCTGCCAGGCCAGCTCTTTCTGGATGCACGGCGCCTGCTCCACGCGCCCGTTGGCCTTCTTCATACAGTCCAGGTAGGTCTTGCTTTCCAGCAGCCCGAGCGGGGGCGGGGCTTCCGGGGTTTCGCTGGCGGTGGTGGCGCAGCTGGCGGCGCCCAGGGACAGGGCGAGGAGGGCGATTCGGATGGGTTTCATGGTGGGTGGTGTGACAGCGGTGGACAGAACCAGGCAAGGCCCGGGAACCCCAAAAATGCTAGCACTTTGGTATGCAACGACTTGTAAGACCCACCCCCTTCGGCGGGTGCCGCCCCGCGAGGCTTGACATGTATCAAACCCCCTGGCACCCGGTTCCGCCATATTAGGGGAACCATTCGCCGACCGGACGGTCGGCTATGCACAGCCGGAGACAACACCCATGACCCACGAAGCCCTGCGCGTCATTCGCGAAGAACACGCCACCCTGGCAGCCATGCTGCAGTCGCTGATGCAGCTGGTGCGGCGCGGGCCCGAGGTCAACGGTCTGGACGATTCCGGTCGCTTTTTCGATGTGCTGCGCGCGATGCTGTTCTACATCGACGAGTTCCCCGAGCGGCACCACCACCCCAAGGAGTCGGACCTGCTGTTCCCGCGCGTGGTCAAGGCCGCACCGCACACCATGGCCACCATCGACCAGCTCGAGCGCGACCACCTGCGCGGCGAGCCCCGGGTCCGCGAACTCATGCACATGCTGGTGGCCTGGGAGCTGCTGGGCGACGGGCGCCGGGCGGCCTTCGTCGACGAGGTCACGCGCTATGTCGACTTCTATCTGGAGCACATGCGGCTGGAAGAGACCGTGATCCTGCCGGAGGCCGAGCGCCACCTCACCGAAACCGACTGGCACGCGCTGAACGCCGCCTTCGCGACCAACCAGGACCCGCTGAACGGCCGCATTCCGCGCGACCCGCAGTTCGACCGCCTGTTTACCCGCATCGTGATGAAGGCGCCGGCGCCGGTCGGTCTCGGCGGCTGAAGGAGGTCCCCCACGCTCCGCCACTGGCGTGGGTCGCTGCCCCCCAGGGGGGCGCGAATCCAGCTTGGGGCGGCCCGGCGCTGGATTCCTTGGCCCCCACGCTCCGCCGCTGCGCGGGTCGCGGGTGCCTTGACGCGCCACAATGGGCGGATGCCCCTTTCCTCGCCGCACGACCCCATTCCCTACGGGCGCCTGGCCCTGGCGCTCTCGCTCGGTGCGGCGGTGTCGCTGGGCATCACACGCTTTGCCTACGGGCTGCTGCTGCCACCGATGCGCGAGGACCTGGGCTGGAGCTATGCGCTGGCCGGGTCGATGAACACGGCCAACGCCGTGGGCTACCTGCTCGGCGCGATGGCCATGGCCCGGCTGCTGCAGCGCACGTCGCCCAGCCGGCTGTTCGTGGTCGGGGCCGTGCTGGCCACGCTGTTCATGGCGGCCAGCGGCTTTTTCACCAGTGCCGCGGCGCTGCTGCTGCAGCGGCTGCTGGCGGGTGTGGCCAGCGGCCTGGTGTTCAGCACCGGTGGCCTGCTGGCGGCGCGGCTGGGGACGCGGCAGCCACAGCGCAGCGGCCTGCTGCTGGGCCTGTACTACGGGGGCACGGGCATCGGCATCGCGCTGTCGGCGCTGGGGGTGCCGCTGGTGCTGGACATGGCGCAGGGACGGCCGCACGCCTGGTCCTGGGGCTGGTGGGCGATGGCGCTGCTGTGCGCGGGCGCCACGGCGCTGATGGTCTGGCCGGCCCGCGTGCTGGACCGGCTGGAGGCCACGCCGCCGCAGGCCGCCAGCGGTGCCGCCGGGTCCACGGTGTCGCTGCGCCCCTTCCGCTGGCGCGACTTTGCCTTCGGCCTGCTGGGTTACATGGGCTTCGGCATCGGCTACATCGGCTACATGACTTTCGTGATCGCGCTGCTGCGCGAGCAGGGCGCCAGCGCGGCGGCGGTGTCCACCTTCTACGCGCTGCTGGGCCTGGCGGTGATCGCGTCCTCGCGCATCTGGGCCGGCCTGCTGGACCGCCACCGCGACGGCCAGCCGCTGGCGCGCCTGAACGCGCTGCTGGGGGTGGCCGCCATCGTGCCGGCGCTGACCACCGCCTGGCCGCTGCTGCTGGCCTCGGGCCTGCTGTTCGGCGCGGTGTTCCTGTCGGTGGTGGCCAGCACCACGGCCCTGGTGCGCCACAACCTGCCGCCGACGCAGTGGGCGGCCGGCATCAGCGCGTTCACCGTGACCTTCGCAGCCGGGCAGATCGTTGGCCCCACGGTGGTGGGTTTCATCGCCGACGGCCCCGGCGGCCTGGCGCGCGGCCTGGTGTTCTCGGCCGGCGCGCTGTGGCTGGGCGCACTGCTGGCCTTGCGACAGCGTGCCCTCTGAGGTTTATTTGGCCAGACCCTCGGCCTTGAGGGCTGCCTGCACGGCAGGGCGCGCGCCGACGCGTGCGCGGTAGGCATTCAGGTTGGCCAGGCCGCTGATGTCCACGCCGACGAAGGCGGCCCAGTTGGTGACGGTGAACAGGTAGGCGTCGGCCACGCTGAAGGCGTCACCCAGCAGGTATTGCTTGCCGGCCAGCTCGCCGTCGACCCAGGCCAGGCGCTGCTCCAGGCGGTCCTTGAAGGACTGCTTGGCTTCGGCGGGCATGGCCGGGTTGAACAGGGGCGAGAAGCTCTTGTGCAGCTCGGTGCCGATGAAGGTCAGCCACTCCATCAGGCGGTAGCGGCCCAGGGTGCCGTAGGCCGGGGCGAGGTTCTTCTCGGGCGCCTGGTCGGCGATGTACTGGACGATGACCGGGCCTTCGCGCAGCTTCTCGCCGTCGGCCATCACCAGCAGCGGCACATAGCCCAGCGGGTTGATGGTGTAGTAGTCGGTGCCGTCGGGCAGCTGGTGGGTCTTGGTCGGGGCCGGGATGGCCTCGAAGGGCAGACCGGATTCGTGCAGCACGATGTGGGGCGAAAGCGAGCAGGCGCCGGGGGAGTAGTAGAGCTTGAGCATGGGGGTCTCCTTGGTGTGAACGACGAAAGCGGGTGATGCTATCGGGCCGCCGGGTTTTCTGCTGACAGCGGGTCTGGCCCGGCTCGCGGGGCTTCAAGTGGTCCTGTCGAATGGCTTGCTTCGAAGTATCTTTCAGGCCACTTGGGCCCCGGCGGCCCGTCACTTCCTACGATCCATGGCCACCGGTCAATTCGCTTTCGCCCTCAACACCAACCGCTTCCTGGCCTGCGCGCCGCTGGCGGACCAGCCGTTCGCCATCTCGGGCGTGCCCTACGACGGCGTGGTGACCAACCGCCCTGGCGCGCGCTTCGGGCCGCAGGCGATCCGCGCCGCCAGCCTGATGCTGTGCGACGGCATCCACCCGGTGTTCGACGTCTCGCCGCTGGAGCTGCTGGGCGACGCGCTGGACATGCGCCTGCCCAACGCCTCGCCGCTGCCCGAGGTGCGCACGCATATCGAGCGGCAGGCGGCCGAGCTGATGGCGAAGCACCACTGCGTGTTCCTCGGCGGCGACCACTCGGTCACGCTGTCGCTGCTGCGCGCCGCCAAGGCGCGCCACGGCGAGGCCCTGGCCTGCGTGCACTTCGACGCCCACTGCGACACCTGGACGGACCACTTCGGCGAGCCTTCGGGCCACGGCACCTGGACCTATGAGGCGATCCAGGAGGGCCTGATCAGCGCCGAACACACGGTGCAGATCGGCATCCGATCGGCCGGCGTGCGCGCCGCGCGCGAGTACGTGGCCGACCAGGGCGGGCAGATCTTCACGGCGCGGGCGCTGCGTGGTCTGGACGGCGCGGCGCTGGGTCCCGTGCTGGCAGCGATCCGCGAGCGCATCGGCGACCGGCCCTGTTACCTCACGCTGGACATCGACGTGCTGGACCCGGCCTTTGCGCCAGGCACCGGCACACCCGAACCGGGCGGCCTGACCAGCGCCCAGGTGCTGACCTTCATCGAGGAACTGGCCGGGCTGAACTGGGTGGGCATGGACTGCGTCGAGGTCGCGCCGGCCTACGACCACGCCGAACTCACCACCAACGCGGCCGCCACCTTCGTGTGGAGCTACCTCTGCGGCCAGGTCGCAAAACGTTGACCATGTTCGCGCGATCTCTCACCGGCTCCGACACCCAGCTCAACCAGAAGAGCTACTACGAGGCCAGCGTGGTCCGGCCGGCGGCCTGTGCGCCGCTGGAAGGGGCGGTCGAGGCCGACGTGGTGGTGGTGGGCGGCGGGTTCGCCGGGCTGTCGGCGGCGCTGGGGTTGCGGCAGAAGGGGTTGAGCGTGGTGCTGCTGGAGGCCGACCGCATCGGCTCGGGCGCCAGCGGCCGCAACGGTGGCCAGGCCATCGTCGGCTACGCCAGCGGCCAGGGACCGTTCGAGGCGCAGCTGGGCGCGGCGGACGCGCAGCGCGCCTGGGACCTGTCGGTGGAGGCGGTGGAACTGATCGAGCAGCGCATCGCGGCGCACGGCATCGATTGCGACTGGCGGCGCGGCTACACCTACGTCGCCGATTCGCCAAAGAAGGCGCGGGCCCTGCACGAAGAATTCGAGGACCACAGCCGGCGCGGCGTGGCCTGCGACTGGGCCGAGGGCGCGGACGTGGCGCGCTTCATCCGCAGCCCGCGCTACGTGGCGGCCTTCCGCGAAAACACCTCGGGCCACCTGCACCCGCTCAAGTACGCGCTGGGCCTGGCCCAGGCGGCGCGGGCGGCGGGCGTGCGCATCCACGAGCACTCGCCCGTGACGGGGCTGGACCGCGGCCGCACGCTGGTGGCGCGCACCGCCCGAGGCCAGGTGACGGCGCGCTTTGGCGTGCTGGCGGGCAACTGCATGCTGCCGGAGTTCGGGCCGGCGGTGGCGCCCGAGATCGCGCCGCGCATCATGCCGGTGGGCACCTACATCGTCGGCACGGCGCCGCTGGACCCTTCGCTGTGCGAGCGCCTGATCCCCGGTAACGCGGCGGTCTGCGACAACAACTTCGTGCTCGACTACTTCCGCTTCAGCGCCGACCACCGGATGCTGTTCGGTGGCCGCGTGAGCTACACCACCATGACCCCGCCCGACCTGAAGGGCGTGATGGCGCGGCGCATGGGCGTGGTGTTCCCGGAGCTGAAGAGCGTGCCGGTCGAGTACGTCTGGGGTGGCTTCGTCGACATCAGCATGAACCGCGCGCCAGACTTCGGGCGGCTGGGCGACAACCTCTACTACCTGCAGGGCTTCAGCGGGCACGGCGTGGCGCTCACCGGCCTGGCCGGCCAGATGGTGGCCGAGGCGGTGGCGGGGCAGGCCGCGCGCTTCGACCTGTTCGCCCGCCTGAAGCACCACGCGTTTCCCGGCGGCCCGCTGCTGCGCACGCCCACGCTGGCGCTGGGCATGCTCTGGCACCGGATGAAGGACGTGATCGGCTGATGCGCCGGCGGCTCAGGCCTTGAGCGCCTGCTGCACCGCGGCGGCCAGCAGCGGCCCGCCGCGCGCGATGCCCGACAGCGGTGCATAGCCGTAGCCGATCACCAGACCCTTGAGGTCCTGGCGCGCCAGGCAGTAGGCCGACAGCGGCCGCACCGTCAGGCCCTGCTGGGCGATGCGCTGGGCCAGCGCGCGGTCGTCGGTCTGGGCCGGCAGGCGCAGGCACAGGTGCAGGCCCTGTTCGGCGCCGCTGATGAAGGGGCCTTCCTGGCCGGCGGGGGCGAGCACGGGTTTGAGCGCCTCCAGCAGGCACTGGCGCCGCTCGCCGTAGGTCTGGCGGGCGCGGCGCAGCGCGCTGCTGAAGTGGCCCATCTCCATGAACTCGGCCAGCGCGGCCTGCAGCGGCATCTGGCCCGGCCGGTTGAGGTCGTAGTGGGCCTGGCGAAACGCCGCGACCAGGGCCTTGGGCACCACCAGGTAGCCCAGCTTGATGCCGGGGTAGAGCACCTTGGAGAAGGTGCCCATGTAGAGCACGCGGCCGTCGGTGTCCAGGCCTTCGAGGCTGCTGATCGGCGGGCCGCTGAAGCGGTACTCGCTGTCGTAGTCGTCTTCCAGCACCCAGGCGTTGTGGGTGCGTGCGGTGGACAGCAGCTGGTGGCGCCGCGGCAGGCTCATCACCGCGCCGCTGGGGTACTGGTGCGAGGGCGTCAGGTAGATCAGGCGCGGCGGCTTGGCGTCGTCGCCCGCCGTCGGCCGGATGCCCTCGTCGTCCACCGGCACCGGGTGCAGGGTCAGGCCGGTGGCCATGAAGGCCTTGACCGCGCCCCAGTAGGCCGGGTCTTCCACCCAGACGGTGTCGCCGTGGTCGGCCAGCAGGCGGGCGCAGAGTTCGAGCGACTGCTGCGTGCCGGTGGTGACGATGACCTGGTCGGCGTCCAGCTGCACGCTGCGGAACACGCGCAGGTAGTCGGCGATGGCCCGGCGCAGCGGCGCGTAGCCGCCCGAGCTGTTGTAGTCCAGCATGTCCGGGTAGGTCATGCGCCAGTGCTTGTTCTGCAGCCGCTGCCAGAGTGTGAGCGGGAAGGCGTTGAAGTCGGCGATGCCGGGCGTGAAGGGCTGGACCTCCAGTTCGGTGGCGCAGAAGCGGGTGGCCAGGGCCTGGCCGCGCGCCGACATGCGGGGCGCCGGGGCGGGGCTGCGCACGCCCGTGAGGCCCGGGTGGCGGCCCGGCGTGGCGCGTGGCACGCTGTCGTTCACATAGGTGCCGCTGCCGACCCGGCTGACCAGGTAGCCCTCCACCGAGAGCTGGTTGATGGCCGCCACCACGGTGTTGCGCGAGAGGTCCAGGTCCTGCGCCAGGTCGCGGCTGGAGGGCAGGCGCTCGCCCGGGCCGAGCTTGCCGTCGAGCATGGCGCGGCGCAGCGCCTCGTAGAGCTGGCGGTGCAGCGGCAGCGCGTCCTGCGCGCCCAGGCGGTGCATTTCGGCGAGGAGGAATTCGGACAGCATGCGGGTGTGGGCGGGCCATGACAGCGGTCAAATGGCACCATCTTGTTTTAACAAATGGCCCTGATTGTGATCCAATTGCCTCGCCACAATCAAGTCTGGAGCTTCAAAGCCATGAATTCATCACCCTGCATGGTCTGGCTGCCGGCCGACCACCGCCTCATGGGCGACCACGGCCACCAGATGCCCTTCCTGCTGCTGGGCGACAAGTACGCCCGGGCCGTCAAGGTCGGCGCCGAGTGCCAGCCGGTCATGTTCCCGCTGGCCGACGCCGGGCAGATTCCCGAGCTGCTGCCGCTGGTCGACGGCGTGATGCTGACCGGCTCACCCTCCAATGTGCACCCTTCCCATTTTGACGAGGACGTGGCCGATCCCAGCCTGCCGCTGGACCCGGTGCGCGACTCGCTGACGCTGGCGCTGATCAAGGCCTGCGTGCACGAGGGCGTGCCGCTGCTGGGCATCTGCCGCGGCTTCCAGGAGATCAATGTGGCCTTGGGCGGCACGCTGCACCAGCGGGTGCACGAGGTGCCCGGCCGGATGGACCACCGCGAGTCCAAGACCGCGCCGTTCGAGGTGCAGTACGCACCCAGCCACCCGATCCGGCTGGTGCCGGGCAGCGTGTTCGAGACCTGGGCCGGCGGCCCCGAGGTGATGGTCAATTCGCTGCACGGCCAGGGCATCAGCAAGCTCGCCCCCGGGCTGGACGCGCTGGCCCACGCGCCCGACGGCCAGGTGGAGGCGGTGGCGGTGCAGGGCGCCCGCACGTTTGCCTACGCGGTGCAGTTCCACCCCGAATGGCGCTGCTGGGAAAACCCCTTCTACACCGCCATCTTCCAGGCCTTCGGCAAGGCCTGCCGGCAGCGCCGCAGCCTGCGGCTGCAGGCCGCCGACCTGGCGCGACACACACCGGCCTGACGGTCTCGAGACGGTCCGGCCCGACAGAATCAACACAGAGAGACAGCACTTTATGAACCAGCCGATCACCAGTCCCCAGACCTTCAACGACCTGGAGCAGTGGCTCAACCAGAACCGCGTGACCGAGGTCGAATGCCTCGTGCCCGACCTGACCGGCGTGGCCCGCGGCAAGATCCTGCCGCGCGAGAAGTTCACCGAAGATCGCGGCATGCGGCTGCCGCAGGGCATCGTGGCCATGGGCGTGACGGGCGAGTTCCCGGCCAGCGGTCCCTACTACGACGTCATCGAGCCGACCGACCGCGACATGCAGCTGCGGCCCGACCCGGCCACGGTGCGCATCGTGCCCTGGGCCACCGACCCCACCGCACAGGTGATCCACGACTGCTTCGACCACACCGGCAAGCTGGTGCCGTTTGCGCCGCGTTCGGTGCTGCGCCATGTGTGCGACCTCTACGCCGCCGAGGGCTGGGACCCGGTGCTCGCGCCCGAGCTGGAGTTCTACCTGACCGCGCGCAACACCGACCCCAACACCCTGCTGCGCCCGCCCATCGGTCGCAGCGGCCGCGCCGAGACCTCGCGCCAGGCGTATTCGATCGACGCGGTGAACGAGTTCGACCCGCTGTTCGAGGAGATCTACGACTACTGCGACAAGATGCAGCTGAACGTGGACACGCTGATCCACGAGATCGGCGCCGGCCAGATGGAGATCAACTTCTTCCACGCCCACCCGCTGGGCCTGGCCGACGAGGTGTTCTTCTTCAAGCGCACGGTGCGCGAGGCCGCGCTGCGCCACGACATGTACGCCACCTTCATGGCCAAGCCGATTGCCGGCGAGCCGGGCAGCGCCATGCACATCCACCAGAGCGTGGTGAACAAGCAGACTGGCAAGAACATCTTCAGCAAGGAGGACGGCAGCGCGTCCGACGCCTTCCACCACTACATCGGCGGCCTGCAGCGCTACATCCCGGCCGCCATGGCGCTGGTGGCGCCCTATGTGAACAGCTACCGGCGCCTGTCGCGCCACACGGCTGCGCCCATCAACATCGAGTGGGGCCACGACAACCGCACGGTGGGCATCCGCTCGCCGATCTCCAGCCCGCAGGCGCGGCGCGTGGAGAACCGCGTGATCGGTGCCGACGCCAACCCCTATGTGGCGATGGCGATGACCCTGGCCTGCGGCTATCTGGGCATGAAGAACCAGATCAAGCCCAAGCCGGAGATGCGCGGCGACGCCTACCTCTCGCCCTACGCGCTGCCGCGCAGCCTGGGCGAGGCACTGGACTGGCTGCGCCGCGAGACCGACCTGCACGAGGTGCTGGGCAAGGAGTTCATCACCATCTACACCGAGATCAAGGAGCTGGAGTTCGAGGAGTTCATGAAAGTCATTTCTCCCTGGGAACGCGAACATTTGTTGCTGCATGTTTGACCCCCCCCGCGCCGCCTTTGGCGTCACCCCCCAGGGGGCAACGCTGGCGGCCCGGCAAAGCCGGTTCCGCGGCGTTCTTGAAACAACCCCTTCATTCGTGAGACTGTGATGAACACTTCCACTCTGATCGCTCCCCCCGCCCTGGTCCGCCGCGCCGAGCAACAGGACACCAAGGCCATCCAGGCGCTGGACAGCGCGCACTACATCCACCCCTTCACCGACCACGGTGATCTGGCCACGCGCGGCGCGCGCGTGATGACCCACGCCGACAACATCTACGTCTGGGACTCCGAGGGCAAGAAGGTGCTCGACGGCATGAGCGGGCTGTGGTGCGTCAACGCCGGCTACGGCCGCAAAGAGCTGGCGGACGCGGCCTACCAGCAGATGATGACGCTGCCCTTCTACAACAGCTTCTTCCAGACCACCAACGTGCCGGCGGTGCAGCTGGCCACCAAGCTGGCGGCGCTGGCGCCCAAGGTGGGCGACCGCAGCTTCAACCACGTGTTCTTCAGCAGCAGCGGCAGCGAGAGCAACGACACCAACGTGCGCATGGCGCGCCGCTACTGGGACCTGATGGGCCAACCCCAGCGCAAGGTCATCATCAGCCGCCACAACGCCTACCACGGCAGCACCATGGCCGGCGCCTCGCTCGGCGGCATGAGCGGCATGCACGCGCAGGGCGACCTGCCGATCCCCAACATCACCCACATCGAGCAGCCGCACCACTGGGAGAACGCGCGCGCCGGCGAAACCCCGGCCGAGTTCGGTGTGCGCGCGGCCCGCTGGCTGGAAGAGAAGATCCTGGCCATCGGCCCGGACAAGGTGGCGGCCTTCATCGGCGAGCCGGTGCAGGGCGCCGGTGGCGTGATCATCCCGCCCGAGACCTACTGGCCCGAGATCCAGCGCATCGTCGACAAGTACGGCATCCTGCTGATCGCCGACGAGGTGATCTGCGCCTTCGGCCGCCTGGGCCACTGGTTCGCCTACGAGAAGTTCGGCATGAAGCCCGACCTGGTGACGTTTGCCAAGGGCGTGACCAGCGGCTACATCCCGCTCGGCGGCGTGATGGTGGGCAACCGCGTGGCCGAGGTGCTGATCGAGAAGGGCGGCGAGTTCAACCACGGCTACACCTACAGCGGTCACCCGGTGGCCTGCGCGGTGGCGCTGGCCAACCTGGAGCTGATGGAGCGCGAGGGCCTGGTGGACCGGGTGAAGAACGACACCGGCCCCTACCTGGCCCAGCGCTTCGCCGAACTCAAGGACCACCCGCTGGTGGGCGAGGCCGAGACCTGCGGCTTCGTGGCCGGCCTGGTGCTGGTCAAGGACAAGGTCCGGCGCACCATGTTCGACCCCGACCTGGCGGTGGGCATGATCTGCCGCGGCCACTGCTTCAGGAACGGCCTGATCATGCGCGCCGTGGGCGACCGCATGATCATCGCGCCGCCGCTGGTGATGACCCGGGCGCAGATCGACGAGATGATGGGTCTGATCCGCCTCTGTCTGGACGCGACGCTGGACGATTTGCGCTCGCAGGGCCTGCTCGGCTGACCGAGCCGATGCGATTGTTTGTTACAGTAAATGACGCCCCGGATTGGGGATAAAGTTGGTCTGCTAT
This sequence comes from Hydrogenophaga sp. H7, assembly GCF_002025745.1. Lineage (NCBI taxonomy): Bacteria > Pseudomonadati > Pseudomonadota > Betaproteobacteria > Burkholderiales > Comamonadaceae > Hydrogenophaga > Hydrogenophaga sp. H7. Next base: position 187,749 of record NZ_MCIC01000016.1, read on the forward strand.
TTGCTTGTTCAACGCAAGCGTTGAAGCAGGGTGTCTGTACATCAACCGTTGGGAATTATTCCCCTCAAACCTGGAGCGTTCCTCATCATGAAGAAGCAAGTCCTGGCCCTGGCCATCACAGCCGTCCTGCTGGCCGCCTGCGGCAAGAAGGAAGAGCCCGCGCCCGCGCCGGCCGCCCCGGTCGCCGCCGCCCCGGCGCCCGCCGCCGAACCCGCCAAGCCGGCCGGCCCGGTGTTCGACGACGAGAAAGTCCTGAACATCTACAACTGGCCCGACTACATCCCCGAGGGCATGATCGCCACCTTCGAGAAGGAAACCGGCATCAAGGTCAACTACGACACCTTCGAGACCAACGAGGCCCTGCACGCCAAGCTGGTGGCCGGCAACTCCGGCTATGACATCGTCGTGCCCGGCACCGTGTTCGCCAAGCCCCAGATCGAGGGCGGTCTGCTGCAGCCGCTGAAGAAGGACCAGATCCCCAACCTGGCCAACCTGGACGGCGAGTTCATGAAGACGCTGACCAAGGCCGACCCGGACAACCAGCACCTGGTGCCTTGGGGCTGGGGCTTCACCACCGTGGGCATCAACAAGACCAAGCTCGAGAAGGCCCTGGGCGGCATGCCCATGCCGGAAAACGCCTGGGACCTGGTGTTCAAGCCCGAGTACACCAGCAAGCTCAAGTCCTGCGGCATCGCCTACCTGGATTCGCCCACCGAGATCATCCCGGTGGCGCTGCACTACATCGGCAAGGACGCCTACTCGAACGACCCGGCCGACTACAAGGCCGCCAACGAGATGCTGGCCAAGGTTCGCAAGGACATCCGCCTGTTCAGCTCGACCATGATCGACGACATCGCCGGCGGCAAGGCCTGCGTGGCCATTGGCTGGTCCGGCGACATCAACCAGGCCGCTGCCCGCGTGAAGGAAAACGGAGGCAAGGATGTGATCGAGGCCCTGCTGCCTTCCTCCGGTGCGCTGCTGTTTGTCGATGCCATGGCCATCACCAAGGACGCCAAGCACCCGAACAACGCAATGGCCTTCATCGACTACTTCCTGCGTCCCGAGAACGCGGCCGCCATGGCCAACGAGATGGGCTACCCCACCGGCAACAAGGCAGGCATGGACAAGGTCAACCCCGAGATCGCCGGCAACAAGACGATCTTCGTGGAGTCGGACTACATGGCCAAGATGATCCCGCCCAGCAGCTTCACCAACGAGGCGCGTGAGGCGATGTCCAACGCTTACAACAGCTTCAAGAAGGGCAAGTAAGCACCACCGGCACCCAGGCATAGCCTGCACGGGCTGTTCGTACCCTGTGTATGAACAGCCCTTTCTGTTTCTGAATCACCAACAACGAGGGGTCACCATGGCAGCAGCCGGCACGCAAGAAGGCTATCTGGTCACGGAAAAACTGGTCAAGCGGTTCGACGAGGCGGTGGCTGTCGACGAGGTCTCGCTGTCCATCGGCAAGGGCGAGATCTTCGCCCTGCTGGGCAGTTCGGGCTGCGGCAAGTCCACGCTGCTGCGCATGCTGGCCGGCTTCGAGACGCCGACCAAGGGCCGCATCCTGCTCGGTGGTCAGGACGTGGCCAACATGCCTCCCTACGAGCGGCCGGTGAACATGATGTTCCAGAGTTACGCGCTGTTCCCGCACCTGAACATCTGGGAGAACGTGGCGTTCGGCCTCAAGCGCGAGGGCCTGCCCAAGGACGAGGTGGCCCGGCGCACCGACGAGATGCTGGCGCTGGTGCAGCTCACCCCGTACGCCAAGCGCAAGCCGCACCAGCTTTCGGGGGGGCAGCAGCAGCGCGTGGCGCTGGCGCGCAGCCTGGCCAAGAAGCCCAAGCTGCTGCTGCTGGACGAGCCGCTGGGCGCGCTGGACAAGAAGCTGCGCGAGCAGACGCAGTTCGAGCTGGTCAACATCATCGAGAAGGTGGGCGTGACCGTGGTGATGGTGACGCACGACCAGGAAGAGGCCATGACCATGGCCAGCCGCATCGCCGTCATGAGCAAGGGCCGCGTGCTGCAGGTGGGCACGCCGCAGCAGATCTACGAGTACCCGGGCAACCGCTTCGTGGCCGACTTCATCGGCAACGTCAACCTGTTCGACGGCAAGCTGACGCTGGACGAGCCCGACCGCTGCGCGGTGGGCACGGCGATCGGCGAGGTGCACGTGGGGCACGGCATCAGCGGCACCCTCGACATGCCGGTGGCGGTGGCGGTGCGGCCCGAGAAGATCGAGATCGCCAAGGAGCGCCCATCCCACATCGACCACAACCTGTTTGCCGGACGGGTCAAGGAAATCGGCTACTTCGGGTCGTACAACAACTACATCGTGGTCACGCCACAGGGCACCAAGGTGAAGATCACCGAGCCCAACGGCTCGCGCCACGAACTGCTGGACATCACCTGGGAGGACGACGTGTTCTTCTGGTGGGACGACCTCGACGCCGTGGTGCTGCGCGACTGAACCCGAACCGAGGAGCACCACCATGGCGTCACCCCTTCCGGTTCCAGGCAAGCGCTTCGTCATCGGCGTGCCCTATGTCTGGCTGTTTTTCTTCTTCCTGCTGCCCTTCCTGATCCTGCTGTACATCAGCTTCGTCGACCAGGGCGAGAGCATCAACCCCTTCAAGCCGATCTGGGACCCTGTGACGGGCATCCTGAGCCTGAAGTACGAGAACTACTGGACCATCTTCCGCGACGACGAGGGCGGCGCGCTGTTCCAGACCATCTACATCGAGGCCTACCTGCGCTCGATCTGGTACGCCCTGCTCACAGCCCTGCTGTGCCTGCTGATCGGCTACCCCTTCGCCTACTTCATCGCGCGCTCGTCGCCGGCGGTGCGGCCGGCCCTGCTGATGATGGTGATGCTGCCGTTCTGGACCTCGTTCCTGCTGCGCGTCTACGCCTGGAAAGGCATCCTGGCCGACCAGGGTGTGGTCAACAAAGTGCTGATGGCGGTGGGCCTCACCAGCGAGCCGATCCAGATGCTCTACACCAATGTGTCGATGCTGGTGGGGATGACCTACGTCTACCTGCCCTTCATGGTCCTGCCGCTCTACGCCAATCTGGTGAAGATGGATTTCCGCCTGCTGGAGGCCGCCTACGACCTGGGCACCACACCCTTCAAGGCCTTCTGGCTGGTGACGGTGCCGCTGTCCAAGGCCGGCATCATCGCCGGCTTCATGCTGGTGTTCATCCCGGCGGTGGGCGAGTTCGTGATCCCCTCGCTGCTGGGCGGGCCGGAGAACATCATGATCGGCCGCGTGGTCTGGGACGAGATGTTCACCAGCAACAACTGGCCGCGCGCCTCGGCGCTGGCGGTGGTGATGATCCTGCTGATCATCGTGCCGCTGGCCGTGTACTACCACTACACCGGTGACCGAACCGAAGGGGGCAAGGCATGAAACGCCTTCTGGAAAAACACTTTGGCAAGGCCTGGATGGCGCTGGTCTACCTGTTCCTGTACCTGCCGCTGTTCTTCATGATCGTGTTCAGCTTCAACAGCACCCGGCAGGACGCGAACTTCACCGGCTTCTCGCTGCGCTGGTACGAGGCGCTCACGCGCGACACCAAGATCGTCGAGGGCTTCTGGCTGTCGGTGAAGGTGGCGGCGGTCACGGGCCTGCTCTCGGCCGTGCTGGGCACCTTCGCCGCCTTCGTGCTGGTGCGCTACCGCAAGTTCCTGGGGCGCACCATCTTCTCGGGCATGGTGAATGCGCCGCTGGTGATGCCCGAGGTGGTGATTGGCCTGTCGCTGCTGCTGCTGATGGTGGGCGCGCAGAACGTGTTCGGCTGGCCCGAGCGCGGCATGCTGACCATCATCCTGGGCCACACGTTGCTGGGCATGGCCTATGGCATGGTGGTGATCCAGAGCCGGCTGATGGAGATGAACCGCAGCATCGAGGAGGCCGCGATGGACCTCGGCGCGCGCCCGCACCAGGTGTTCTTCCTGATCACCCTGCCCAACATCTTCCAGGGCATCCTGGCGGCCTTCCTGCTCTCCTTCACGCTCTCGTTCGACGACGTGGTGATCTCCGAATTCCTCTCCGGCCCCGGCGTTTCCACGCTGCCGCAGGTGATCTTCGGCTACGCCCGCCGCGGCATCAACCCGACCATCTACGCCGCCGCCACGCTGCTCATCACCACGGTGACCATCGTGATCATCGGCTACAGCGTCTGGGTGGCGCGCCAGACGCGCAAGCGCGAGCGCGAGATCCAGGCCGCCACGCGGGCCGAGCTGTCGGCGCTGTCGGCGCGCTGACCGCCTTGCGAGACCTGGTCGGCCCCACCGTGTTGCTTCGAGACAGCCGCCTCTGGCTGCTGCTTCTCTGCGCTCTGCACGCCGTGGTCCACCAGGCCGGCTTCCACGCCGTCTGGCTGGACCCGGACCAGCTGGTGGTGGCCGACCAGGCCGCCTGGATGGCGCGCGGCGAGTTCCATGAACCCTTTTTCTACGGCCAGGCCTACCTGCTGCCGTTCGAGGCCTACCTCGCCGTGCCCGCGGTCTGGCTGGACCTGGACCCGCTGGTGGGGGTCAAGGCGGTGGCGGCGCTGAGCTTCTACATGCCCTGGGTGCTGACCACCTGGTGGCTGGGCCGCGAACGGCCCTGGGCGGCGCTGGGCGTGACCGTGCTGTTCTTCGCGCTGCCGCTGGAGTACACGCTGGCCGCGGCGCTGCCGCGCGGCTTCATCACCGGCATCGCGCTGGCCTGGCTGGGCCTGGCCCTGCTGCTGCGCCCGGCGCCTGCCCCGGCGGGAGCGCAGATCGGCTGGGCGGCGCTGGTGGGCTTCTGCACCGGCTCGTACATGAGCAATGTGCTGATGCTGCCGGCGCTGGTGTTCCTGCCCGACCGGCGGCGCTGGCTGCTGGCCGGGGCCGGGCTGCTGCTGGGCTATGCGCTATTCAAGGCGCTGGGCCTGTTCTACGTGTGGAACCCCGACCATGTGGTGCATCGGTTTCCCGACCTGGCATTCACTCCGGGCTACCTGCTGGGCAACCTGCAGAACCCCGACGTGGTGGTGGCTCTCGGCGGCCTGCTGCTGCTGGGCCTGGGCGCCGGGGCGCTGGTGATGAGGGCCGAACGGCGCGACCCGGCGTCGCTGGCGGGCACAGACGGCTGGCGCTGGGTGCTGGGCGCGGCGGGCCTGCTGCTGCTGATCGCGCTGATGGTGGGCAACAACAAGTTCGCCGAGTACAACGCCGGCTCGCCCTTCTTCTCGCTCTACCGGATGATGCTGCCGCTGCCCTTGCTGGCGCTGCTGGTGATCGCGCGCTGGCCGCCCACCGGGCAGGCCTGGCGGGTGCCGCTGTGGGGCGGGCTGGTACTGGCGGTGGCGCTGGCCGGGGTGCAGCTGGGGCGCTTCGTCTTGGGCCAGGAGCGCTTCATCGAGGCCGCGACCACGCTCGAACCCGTGACCCGCGACAAGCTGCGCCGCGTCTGCAAGCGGCTGGCGCAGGACTGGCGCCGCAGCGGCGAGCCGTATGTGGTGCTGCCGCACCGCGACGACCTGCGGGCCTACGGTTGCCATGCGCTGTACGGGGTGCCGGTGGTGCAGAGCGACTACGAGCGGCGCACCTGGTTGCGGCGGCGGTTCGAGCGGGACGCGGCGCAGTGAACGGGCTTCCCACGCGCCACCGCTGAGTCCACTCGGCCCTTCCGGGCGTTGGAAGTGGACGCAACATTTCACGGGATGTTGTCTTAGCATGGTGCCAATTCAATGTGGAGACCCGTGCCCATGTCCGACACCACCATCCCTTCCTTCGACGGCCGCGCGCTCATCAACGGTGAACGCGTCGCCGCCCGCGACGGCCAGCTGTTCGACTGCATCTCGCCGGTCGACGGCCGCGTGCTGACCCAGGTCGCGCGCTGCGGCCAGGCCGACATCGACGCCGCCGTGGCCGCCGCCCGCGCCGCTTTTGAAGACCGCCGCTGGGCCGGCAAGGCGCCCGCGCAGCGCAAGCGCGTGATGATCAGGTTCGCCGAGCTGATCCAGGCCAACGGCGACCTGCTGGCGCTGACCGAGTCGCTCGACATGGGCAAGCCCGTCAAGTACGCCAAGGGCGTGGACGTGAACAGCGCGGCCAACTGCATCCGCTGGTACGGCGAGGCGGTGGACAAGGTCTACGACGAGATCGCGCCCACGCCCGACACCGCGCTGGCCCTGATCACCCGCGAGCCGGTGGGTGTGGTCGGCGTCATCGTGCCCTGGAACTACCCGATGATCATGGCGGCGTGGAAGATCGCGCCGGCCCTGGCGGCGGGCAACTCGGTGGTCTTGAAGCCGTCCGAGAAGAGTCCGCTCACGGCGCTCAAGCTGGCCGAGCTGGCGCTGGAAGCCGGCATCCCGGCCGGCGTCTTCAACGTGGTGACCGGTTACGGCCCCGAGGCCGGTTCGCCGCTGGCGCTGCACATGGACGTGGACTGCATCGCCTTCACCGGCAGCACCCGCGTGGGCAAGCAGATCCACGTGATGGCCGGGCAGAGCAACCTCAAGCGCGCCTGGACCGAGCTGGGCGGCAAGTCGCCCAACATCGTGTTCGCCGACTGCCCCGACCTGGACAAGGCGGTGGAGGCGTCGGTGGGCAGCATCTTCTTCAACCAGGGCGAGAGCTGCAACGCGCCCTCGCGCCTGTTCGTCGAGGCCTCGATCAAGGACGCCTTCCTGGAGAAGGCATTGAAGCTGGTGCCGCAGTACCAGCCGGCCAACCCGCTGGACAAGAACACGGTGATGGGCGCCATCGTCGACCAGGTGCAGCTGGACAACGTGATGCGCTACATCGGCCTGGGGCAGAGCGAAGGTGCGAAGCTGCTCGCCGGCGGCGAGCGCGTGGCGCCCGTGGCCGGCGGCTGCTACGTGCAGCCCACCATCTTCGACGGCGTGACCAACAGCATGACCATCGCGCGCGAGGAGATCTTCGGCCCGGTGCTGTCGGTGCTGTCGTTCACCGACGCGGCCGACGTGGTCCAGCAGGCCAACAACAACATCTACGGCTTGCAGGCCGCGGTGTGGACGCGCGACATCAACAAGGCGCACGGCGTGGCGCGCGCGCTGCGCGCCGGCACGGTGCACGTGAACTCCTACGACGAGGACGACATCACGGTGCCCTTCGGTGGCTTCAAGCAGAGCGGGGTGGGGCGCGACAAGTCCCTGCACGCGTTCGACAAGTACACCGAGACCAAAACCACCTGGATTCGCATCGACAGCCCGGTCTGAAGATGCTGGCGCAGCGCATGGAGGCCCTGCGGGCGCAGGGTGTGCATTCGGTGATGGCCACCTTCACCGACCTGCACGGCGTGCCCAAGGGCAAGCTGGTGCCGCTGGAGGGCCTGCCCGACGCGGTGGTCACGGGGGCCGGCTTTGCGGGCCCCAGCATCTGGGGCACGGGCCTGCCGCGCATGGGCGCGCGCGGCGAGTACTTCGGCCGCGTCGTGCCCGAGAGCCTGCGACCGCTGCCCTGGCTGCCGGGTGTGGCGCACGCGGTGTGCGACGGCTTTGCGGGCGGGCAGCCGCTGGCCACCTGCTCGCGCCAGATGCTGCGGCGACAGCTGGCGCGCCTGCGCGAGCGCGGCTGGACCTTCCATGTCGGCATCGAGCCCGAGTTCTTCCTGCTGCGCCGGGGCGCCGACGGCCGCTGGGGCGTGGCCGACGGCGAGGACCGGCTCGGCAAGCCGTCCTACGACCTCAAGGCCATGGTGCGCAACCACGGCTTTCTGGACGACATGCGGCGCCATCTGACAGCGCTCGGTTTCGAGCTGCAGCAGATGGACCACGAGGATGCGACGGGCCAGTACGAGATCAACTACCGCTTCGACGAGGCCCTGGCCGCGGCCGACCGCTACCAGCTCTTCAAGCTCACCGCGCACGCGGTGGCGCAGCAGCACGGCCAGGTGTTCTCCTGCATGCCCAAGCCGCTGGCGGGTGCGCCGGGCAGCGGCCTGCATTTCCACCTCAGCCTGACGGACGCCGATGGCAAACCCGTGATGGCCGACGCCGGCGGGCCAATGGGTCTGAGTGCCACCGGCCTGCGGTTCGCGGCCGGCCTGCTGGAGCACGGCGATGCCCTGGCCGCGTTGTGTGCACCCACGGTCAACAGCTACAAGCGGCTGGCGGTCAGCGAGAGCGCGTCGGGCACCACCTGGTCGCCGGTGTGGAAAGCGGCGGGCGACAACAACCGCACCTGCCTCGTGCGCACGGTGGCCGGCCGCATCGAGTGGCGCCTGCCCGACCCTTCATGCAATGTGTACGCGGCGCTGGCGGCGACGCTGGCCGCGGGGCTGGACGGCATCGACCGCGAGCTGCCCGCGCCCGAGGCGGTCGACGCCGACCTCTACCAGCGACACGCGGCCGGCGAGACGCTGCCGCCGCGGCTGCCGCGCGACCTGCACGAGGCCCTGGCCGCGCTGCGATCCGACGCCATCCTGCGCGACGACCTGGGCGAGGCTTTCTGCGAGCAGTTCCTGGCGCTCAAGCGCGCCGAGTGGGACGCCTACGCGCAGCAGGTGAGCGACTGGGAGCTGGCGCGCTATGCAGACGCCTTCTGAGAACGCTCAGGTCCTGTACGACGTGTCGCTGCGGTCGAGCTTGCGCAGCAGCGCGGGCCAGGCCAGCATCGCGCCCTGGCCGGCGGTGGCGATCTTCATCACCTCGGCCATGCCGGCGAGGATGCGCGGGTCGACCTGGGTGAGCTCACCGCCGCCGGCTAGCGCGTCGATCTGGATGCGGCAGGTGTTCTCGAAGGTGTACATCGAGAGGAAGGCGTCCGGGATCGAGCTGCCCACGGTCAGCAGGCCGTGGTTGCGCAGCACGAGGAAGTTGGCGCGGCCGAGGTCGGCCTGCAGCCGCGGCTTCTCGTCGGGGCGGAAGGCCACGCCCTCGTAGTCGTGGTAGGCCAGCGAGGCCAGCACGAAGGTGCTCTGCTGGCTGATCGGCAGGATGCCGGCCTTCTGCGCGCTGACCGCCACGCCCGCGCGGGTGTGGGTGTGCAGCACGCACTGCACCTCGGGCCGCGCCTCGTGCACCGCGCTGTGGATCACAAAGCCCGCCGGGTTCACAGGGAAGGGCGTGTCGTGCAGCTTGTTGCACTGCATGTCGACCTTGACCAGGCTGGACGCCGTGATCTCGTCGAACATCAGGCCGTAGGGGTTGATCAGGAACTGGTGCTCGCCGCCGGTGACGCTGTCGGGCAGCTTGGCGCTGATGTGGGTGAACACCAGGTCGGACCAGCCGTAGGCGGCCACCAGGCGGTAGCAGGCCGCGAGGTCGCAGCGGATCTGCCATTCCTCGGTGCTGACCGAGTCCTTGAACGAGGGGATGTTGAGCATGCCGTGTCTCCTGCGCCGCATCAGGGTGCGCGGCGGTGCGCGACATGGTCGCGCGGACACGGCATGCGGGCTGTCGCAGGTCCGACAGCCGCGGGGCTTACTTCTTCATCGAGCAGGTGTTGAAGCCGAGCAGGGCATACGGCGGGCACCAGCCCATCAGCCCGGTCAGCAGGGGCACGACGCCGATGTAGCCCCAGAGGCCGATGGTGCCGGTGGCGGCGGCGGCGATGAGGGCGAGGCCGACGACGATGCGGAGGGTGCGGTCAACGCCGCCAACGTTCTTGGTCATGTGAATCTCCTGTGGGTGAAAGAGGGTGCGGACGTATTGGAGCCGCAGCGGCCCCGGTCGGTCTGTGACCGCGGTCACACAGGAAATGCCGGGCCGGGCTCAGCCGGCCTGGCCGGCGGCCAGCGTGCGCAGGCCGGCGCTGTCCTTGATGGCGATGCTCTCGCGCGAGAGCTCGACCAGGCCGTCGCGCTCGAAGCGGTGCAGCAGCCGCGTGACGATCTCGCGCACCGTGCCCAGCTCGTCGGCCAGCGCCTGGTGGGTGGTCTTGAGGGTCTGGCCGTGGCCGAGCAGGGCGGTGGCCAGGCGGCTGTCCAGGCGCTGGAAGGCAATCGCTTCGATCAGGCCGGTGAGGTCGGCCATGCGCGCTGCGAACAGGCCCAGCACGTATTCGCGGAACCCGGCGTCGGCCAGCGCGGCCTGGAAGTCCGGCGGCGGCAGCAGGCACAGCGTGGTCTGGCTGGTGGCCACGCCGCGCGCGGTCAGCGGCTGGTGGGCGAACAGGCCGGCCGAGGACACCAGGCACATCTCGCCGGGGGCGACGCGGTAGAGCTCCAGCTCGCGGCCGTTGGCCGCGCTGCGCGAGACCCGCACCTCGCCGGAGAGCACCAGCGGAAAGCCCTGGCAGGGGTCGTTCTCGCGGAACAGCCGGGTGCCGGCGGGCACGGTCATGGGGGAGAGTCGGGCCACCAGCGCCGGCAGTCCGGCCAGCGCGGGGTACAGCGTCAGCAGGTCGGGAGGGGTGGTCTGGGACATGCGGCGCATTGTAGGGGCGGGGGCTTGTCCGAGGGAGGGAGATGCGAACGCACGGTCAAAGTTCATTCGAAATTTTTGAATTCAGGCTTCAAGCGCTTTTGACCCGGGCGGCGCGGCCCATCCCTACACTGCCGCCATGGTTACCACCTCCGTCACCCCCTACCATCCGCTGGCCCGGGCCTTGCACTGGGCGCTGGCCCTGCTCATCGTAGGCAACTTCGCGCTGGGCCTCTACATGGCGGACCTGCCGTTCTCGCCCGCCCGGCTGCAGTACTACAGCTGGCACAAGTGGGCCGGTGTGCTGGTGCTCGCTTTCTCCGCGGTCCGCCTGCTGACACGCATCCTGAAATCGCCGCCCGCGCTGCCCCCGGCCATCGAGGCCGCCATGCCCGGCTGGCAGAGGCTGGCCCACCACGTCACCCACATCGGCCTGTACGCCCTGTTTTTCGCCGTGCCACTGAGCGGCTGGGCCTTCAGCTCGGCCGCCGGTTTCCCGGTGGTGCTGTTTGGCGTGCTGCCGCTGCCCGACTTTGTGCCGGTGAGCGAAGGCCTGGCCGACGCGCTCAAGGAAGCCCACAAGATCGCGGCCCTGTCCATGGCCGGCCTGGTGCTGCTGCACGTGGCCGGGGCGCTCAAGCACCACTTTGTCGACCGCGACGGCCTGATGTCCCGCATGGGTTTCAGCCGCTGACCTTCCCAGGAGTCCTTTCATGAACACCCGTCTTCTTTCCCTGGCGCTGGTCGCCGCAAGCGTCTCCCCGCTGGCCGTGCAGGCGCAGCAGGCCATCGTGCCCGCCCAGAGCGAGGTCGCGTTCACCAGCCGCCAGATGGGCGTGCCCGTGGACGGCAAGTTCAAGAGCTTCAGCGCCCAGGTGGCGTTCGACCCGGCCAAGCTGGCCACCAGCAGCATCGCCTTCACCGTGGACACCGGCAGCGCCGACATCAGCCGCGAAGCCAACGCCGAACTGCCCAAGGCCACCTGGTTCAACGTGGCCCAGTTCCCCAAGGCCACCTTCCAGTCCAGCGCCATCAAGCGCATCGACGCCACCAAGTACGAAGTCGCCGGCAAGCTGAGCATCAAGGGCGTGAGCAGCGACGTGGTCGTGCCCGTCACGCTGGCGCAGAACGGCGCCACCACCGTGGCCAGCGGCGCCTTCCCGATCAAGCGCCTGACCTTCCGCATCGGCGAGAAGGAGTGGGCCGACACCTCGATGGTCGCCGACGAGGTGCAGGTGAAGTTCAAGATTGCCCTGACCGGCGTGCCCAAGCTCTGATTTCGCGTTTCCCTTTCCAACCTCAATCCAGGAGTTCAACCATGCGCAAGTCCCTCTCCCTGCTGGCCGCCGCGGCCGTGCTCTCGACCGCCGGCATCGCCCAGGCCGCCGACTACGCGATCGACCCGACCCACACCTTCGCCACCTTCGAGATCGGCCACTTCGGCACCACGACCAACCGCGCCCGCTTCGACAAGAAGGAAGGCAAGGTCAGCTTCGACAAGGCCGCCAAGACCGGCAAGGTCGACATCAGCATCGACATCGCCTCGGTGAATTCCGGCACCGCCATGTTCGACAAGCACCTGGCCAGCGCCGAGATCCTGAACGCCGAGAAGTTTCCCAAGGCCCAGTTCGTTTCCAGCAAGTTCGTCTTCAGCGGTGACAAGGTCTCGGCCGTGGAAGGCAACCTGACCATCGCCGGCAAGACACAGCCCGTCACGCTCAAGGCCACGCAGTTCAACTGCTACGACAGCCCCATGCTCAAGCGCGAAGTCTGCGGCGGCGACTTCGAAGCCACCATCGACCGCACCGCCTTCGGCGTGAACTACGGCATCGACTGGGGCTTCCCGAAGAACGTGCGCCTGGTGCTGCAAGTGGAAGCTGTGAAGCAGTAATTCCTGCGCCACCGTTCCCGAACAAAGGCCCGCTGCTGCGGGCCTTTTGCTTTGCGGGCTGCGGTACAAACGGGCGATGAACACAGGGACCACGAACACCATCCTCTGGACGCCGCGGCGCGTGCCGGTGCCCGGGCTGGGCGATCTGTTCAGCGAGGCCTGCGGGCCGGCCGACGGGCCGCCGGTGCTGCTGGTGATGGGGGCGATGAACCCGGCGCATTTCTGGCCACCGGGCTTCGTGGCGGCGCTGGTGCAGGCCGGTTGCCGGGTGCTGCGCTACGACCACCGCGACACCGGCCGTTCCTTTGTCCACCCGCTGCACGCGCCGCCGTATGCGCTGGCCGACCTGGTGGCCGATGCGCTGCGCGTGCTCGACGCCTGGGACATGGCGCGGGTGGCGGTGGTGGGCTGGTCCATGGGCGGCTACATCGCCCAGCACCTGGCGCACGAACACCCGCAGCGCGTGAGCCGCCTGGTGCTGCTGGGCAGCTCGCCCGACCACCGGCCCTACATGGCCGCCACGCTGGGGCGGCCGGTGCCCACCGACGGGTTGCCCGGGCCGGCGCCGGGCTTTCTGCAGGCCTTGCTGGAGACCTCGGTGCGCGCGCGCGGCCTGCCGCCGGACGAGGCGGCCCTGCAGGGCTGGTCGGTGTTCCACGGCGGCTCGCACCCGTTTCCGGCCGATACCGTGCGCGAACAGGCGCGCGCCGCGATGGCGGCGGGGCACCATCCGCTGGCCGCGATGCAGCACGCGCTGGCGGTGGACCGCGCGGCACCGCGCACCGGCTGGCTGCCGCAGCTGCGCGTGCCGACCCTGGTGCTGCACGGCGCCGAAGACCCCTGCCTGCCGCTGGCGCATGGCCAGGCGCTGGCGCGGCTGATTCCCGGTGCCCGCCTGACGGTGTTGGACATGGGGCACCTGCTGCCGGACGCGCTGGCGGCGCCGGTGGGTGCCCAGGTGGCCGACTTCATCCGCGCGGAAGCGGCTGCGTAGCCTGCTCCAGCCGCTGCAGAAAATGCAGCGCGTGTTCGCGGGTGTCGCCGCACATCTCGGCGCCGGGCTGCAGCGAGCCGCACACCGCCGGCCGCTCGGGCCGGCCGAACAAGCGGCAGCGCAGGGCCTCGTCCAGGTGGGGGCAGGGCACGCCCGCGGGCTTGCCGTCCGGCAGGCCGGGCATCGGGCTGCTGATCGAGGGCGCGATGCAGCAGGCCGCACAAGCGGCGCGGCAGGGCGGCGGGGTGCTCGAAGCCATGGCACCATTGTCGCCTTTCGGGCGGCTGGGCTCCCCGGTTTCAAGGTCTGCATGTCGTCCCCACGGTTCCTTTCCAAATGGTTGCTGTCAGCGCCCGAGCTGCTGACCGCGCGTCTGACGCGCTGGCGTTTCTGGCTCCGCCTGGGTGTGGGGCTGCTGCTGTTCGGTCTGGTGGCCGAGGCGGTGCTGCGCGTGCTGAACGGGTTCAGCTACGGCGCGGTGATGGCCGCCGCCAAGGACACCCCGGCGGGGGACCTGCTGGCGGCGGTGGCGGCCACGGCGCTGAGCTTCCTGGCGCTCACCCTCTACGACCGCTCGGCCCTTCAGTACGCCGGCGCGCGCCTGCCCTACCGCGTGGTGGCGCAGACCTCGTTCATTGCCTACGCGCTGTCCAACACGGTGGGGCTGGGCGTGTTCACCGGCGGTGCGGTGCGGCTGCGGCTGTACGGTGCGGCGGGGCTGGAGGCCGGGCAGATTTCGCGCGCCATCGCCTTCAACGCCCTGGGATTCACGGTGGGCATCGCGGTGGTCGGCGCGGCGGCGCTGGTCTGGGGCGCCGAGTCGGTGGCCTCGCTGCTGCGGGCTCCGCCCGAGCTGCTGCGCGCCGCCGGGGTGGCGTCGCTGCTGGTGACGGCGGCGGCGCTGGGCGCCTGCCGGCGCGGCGGTCGCTGGTCGTTCCGCGGCTGGACCTTCCGCCTGCCCAGCGCCTCGCTGGCCGGCCAGCAGCTGCTGATTTCCGCGCTGGACGTGGTGGCCGCCGCGGCCGTGCTGTGGGTGCTGCTGCCGGCGGGCTCGGTCGGCTTCCCGGCGTTCGTCGGTTTCTATTCGCTGGCCATCGCTGTCGGCGTGATCAGCCATGTGCCAGGTGGCCTGGGCGTGTTCGAGGCCGTGCTGCTGCTGGCGCTGGGCCAGCAGGTGCCGGCGGACCGGCTGGTGGGCGCGCTGGTGCTGTACCGGGTGATCTACCACCTGCTGCCACTGGCCCTGGCGCTGCTGCTGCTGGTGGGCTCGTCCTGGCGGCGTGGGGTGTCCACGCCGCTGGTGCGGGCAGCGTCCGCGCTCGCGCCGCTGCTGCTGTCGGCCTTCACCTTTGTCAGCGGCGTGGTGCTGCTGGTCTCGGGCGCCACGCCCGCCACCGAAGACGCCACCGCGCACCTGCGCCAGTTCATGCCGCTGCCCGCGGTGGAGGCGGCGCACTTCCTGGCCAGCGTGATCGGGCTGGCGCTGCTGTTCGTGGCGCGCGGCATGTTGCTGCGGCTGGACGTGGCCTGGTGGGCCGGGCTGGTGCTGGCGCTGGCGAGCCTGGTGCTGTGCCTGCCCAAGGGCATCGCGGTGTCCGAGGCGGTGCTGCTGGGCCTGCTGGCGCTGTCGCTGGCCCTGTCGCACCGCCACTTCAACCGGCGGGCAGCCCTGCTGTCGCTGGCCTTCTCGCGCGGCTGGCTGGCGGCGGTGCTGGCCGTGGTGGCGGCGGTGGCGGCGCTGCTGGTGTTCGTCTACCAGGACACCGCCTATGTGGACACGGTGTGGTGGCGTTTCGAGTTCGATGGCCATGCACCGCGCTCGCTGCGGGCCATGGTGGCCGTGGCTCTGCTGACGCTGTGCGTGGCGCTGGCGCATCTGCTGCACCGCGCGCCGCCGGCGCTGCCGCGGCCCGACCCGGCGCAGCTGGCCCGGGCGCAGGCGGTGGTGATCGCGCAGGAGAGCGCCGGCGCGGGCCTGGCGCTGATGGGCGACAAGTGCCTGATGTTCTCGGAGTCTGGCCGGGCCTTCCTGATGTTCGCGCGCAAGGGCCGCTCCTGGGTGGCGCTGTACGACCCGGTGGGACCGCGCGAAGAATGGCCGGAGCTGGTGTGGCGCTTCGTCGAGCTGGCGGGCGAGTCCGGCGGGCGGGCGGCCTTCTACCAGGTGCGGCCGCAGGCCCTGCCGGTGTATCTGGACGCTGGTCTGCGGGTCTACAAGCTGGGCGAGTGCGCGACGGTGGAGCTGGCCGGCTTCAGCCTGGAAGGCAAGCGGCGCGCCAACCTGCGCCACGGGGTGGCGCGGGCCCAGCGCGACGGCCTGGCCTTCGAGTGGCTGCCCGCAGGGGCGGCCCAGGCGGTGTTCGATGCGCTGCAGGCGGTGTCGGACGACTGGCTGGGCCGCCAGGACACGGCGGAAAAGGCGTTTTCGCTCGGCGCGTTCAGCCGCGAGTACGTGATGCGCCAGCCGGTGGCGCTGGTGCGGCACGAGGGGCGCATCGTGGCGTTTGCCACCATGCTGGTGACCGGGCTGTCCGCCGAGGCCGCCGTGGACCTGATGCGCCAGCGCGGCGACGCCCCCAAGACCACCATGGACTTCCTGTTCACGCAGATCATCCTGCACCTGCGCGAACAGGGCGTGGCGCGTTTCAACCTGGGCATGGTGCCGCTCTCGGGCATGGCCAGCCACCGGCTGGCGCCGCGCTGGCAGCGCCTGGGGCGGCTGCTGTTCAACCACGGCGAGAACTTCTACAACTTCCAGGGACTGCGTTCTTTCAAGGAAAAATTCGACCCCGTCTGGGAACCCCGCTACCTGGCAGCCCCGGGCGGCTTGTCCCCGTTGCTGGTGCTGTCGGACACCGCCGCGCTGATCGCGGGTGGCTGGCGGCGCGTGATCACCAAATGAAAACCCTGCTTCTTTCGCTCATGCTCGGCGCCGCCCTGGTGCCCGCCGCTGCCCAGGAATCCGTCTCGCACGGCCGCTTCAAGGACGTGCGGCTCTACCGCCCCAAGGGCGAGGTCAAGACCGTGGCCCTGCTGTTCTCGGGCGCCAACGGCTGGGGCACCGGCGGTCCCGGCGCGGCGGCCCAGGTGCTGCTGGACACCGGCGCGGTGGTGGCGGCGATCGACACGCCCTCGCTGCTGGCCAACTTCAACCAGGACGGCGGAACCTGCGTGCTGCCCGAGGGCGATGTGGAAAACCTCTCGCGCTTCCTGCAGGGCTATGCCCGGCTGCCGGCCTACTACCCGCCGCTGGCGGTGGGGGTGGGCTCTGGCGGTGCGCTGGCCTACGCCATGGCGGCGCAGGCGCCCGAGGGCACCTTCTCCGGCGCGGTGTCCATCGGCTTCTGCCCGAGCCTGCCGTTGGCCAAGCCGCTGTGCAAGGGTGAGGGCTCGGTGTTCCGGATTAACAAGGAAAAGTCAGCCCTCACTTTACTGCCGGACACGGCCATGCAGACCCCCTGGCTGGCGCTGCAGGGCGCACAGGACCGCAGCTGCCCGGTGGCGGCGACGCAGGCCTTCGTGTCCAAGGTGCCCAGCAGCCACTGGGTCGGCGTGCCGGGCGTGGGGGAGGACCTGCTGGGCACGGCGGCGGGTCTGTCGGCCTACGAGGTGTCGTACCGGCGCATGGCCACCGAGGTGTCGACCAGCCGGCTCAGCGCCGAGGCCGGTGCCGAGGTGGGCGACCTGCCGCTGGTGGAGGTGCCGTCCGGCGTGGCCTCGGACACGCTGGCGGTGCTGGTCTCGGGCGACGGCGGCTGGGCCGGGCTGGACAAGCGGGTGGCCGCGGTGATGGCCGCCAAGGGCGTGCCGGTGGTGGGCTGGGACTCGTTGCGCTATTTCTGGACGGCGCGCACGCCGCAGGGCTTTGCCGACGACCTCGCGCGCACCATCCGCGCCTACGCCCGGCAGTGGAAGCGCAACCGGGTGGTGCTGATCGGCTATTCGCAGGGCGCCGACGTGCTGCCGTTCGCCGTCAACCGGCTGCCGGCGGCGACGCGGGCCATGGTGTCGCAGACCGTGCTGCTGGGGCCGGGCGAGCGCGCGTCCTTCGAGTTCAAGCTGACCAACTGGGTCTCGCGCGACGCCAAGGGTGCACCGGTGGCGCCCGAGCTGGCCGGCTTCACGGCCGCCAGCGCCACCTGCATCTACGGCACCGACGACCGCGACACGATCTGCCCGAAGCTGCCGCCCGAGCAGATGACCACGGTGCCGCTCAAGGGCGACCACCACTTCGGCGGCAACTACGACGGGCTGGCCGAGCAGATCCTGCTGCGCAGCCGCTGACGCGCAAGCCGCTGCGGGGAGGGGCTCAGGTGCCGAAGCGCCGTGCGGCCCAGAGAACCTGCTCGACCACGCCGCGCACGTTCTCGCGCGCGGCCTCGGCCACCAGCTGGCCCTCGGGCGTGAAGGCCTCGCCGGCCTTGGACAGGGCGAACTGCTTCGGCGACACCCAGCACTGCAGGTTCATCAGCAGCGGCGCCAGGTGCGACAGGCTGCGCAGGCCGCCGAGCGCGCCGGGCGAGGCCGACAGCATGCCGACCACCTTGCCGGCGAATGGCTTGGTGCCGCTGGACCAGGTGGGGTCGCCCTTGATCGGGCTGGAGACCCAGTCGATGGTGTTCTTCATCAGGCCGGTGTAGCTGCCGTTGTATTCGGGCGAGACCACCACCCAGGCCGGGTGGGCGAAGAAGAGTTCCTTCAGGCGCACCACGTCTCGCGGCGTGCCCTTGGCTTCGAGGTCGGCGTTGTAGAGCGGCACGTCGAAGTCGGCCAGCTCGATGTGGGCCACAGCGGCACCGGCCTCCCGGCCGATGTCGGCCGCAACCTTGGCCAGTTTGCGGTTGAAGGACTGGGCGCGCGTGCTGCCCGCGAAGACGAGGAGGGGGGTGGGGGTGCTCATGGGCGGCATTGTGTCAGCCAGCCGGCGCAGGATTTTTGCGTGGGGGTTAGGGTGCGCCCCGCCGCCACAGCGCCATGCCGCCCGCCAGCACCAGCAGCGCCAGTCCGCTGGCGCGGTCGAGGTGGCGCAAGGCGCGCGGACTGCCGAAGCGCCGCGCTCCGCCCGCACCCGCCAGTGCAAAGGCCAGCAGCACCGCGCCATCGATGCCTGCGAACACGGCGGCCAGCAGGGCGTACTGCGGCAATTGCGGGGCGCCGGGGTCGATGAAGGACGGCAGCAGGGCTGAAAAGAACAGGTAGCCCTTGGGGTTGGTCACGGCGACGGTGAAGCTGCGGCGGAACACGGCGGCGGGGCGTTCGCGGTGCGCCGGTGGCGCCGCCGTGGCATGCGCCTGGCCCGAGGCCATGGGGGTGTCGGGCGACCGCAGCAGGCGCCAGCCCAGCCAGGCCAGGTAGGCCACGCCGGTCCAGCGCAGCAGCTCAAAGGCGGCGGCGGAGGTGGCGAGCAGGCTGCCCAGTCCGGCGGCCACGGCGGCGATGAGCACCGCGTCCGACAGCACCGCACCGCCCAAACCGGGCAGGGCCGCCCCCACCCCGTGGCGCGCGCCGTGGTTCAGCGCCAGCAGGGTGGTGGGGCCGGGTGTGGCCACCGTGACGAGGGCAAGAGTCGAAAACAGGAGCATGGAGTCGTTCATGGGCGTGGCTTCTCGGGGAGGGAAGGAGGCTGCAGGCGCAGCACCAAGGTGAACAGGCCGCCCACGAACAGCGCCAGGCTCAGGCCGCTGCGCCACAGGTTGGCCCGGTTCCAGGCGCCGCGCACGTCGGCCCAGTCGGTCGGCAGGGTGGCCGCGGTCCACGATTCGGTGAGGTGGTTGAGGGGCAGGTTGACCTCCCGTGTGAACAGCACGATGCCCAGTGCGTAGGACAGCACGGTCAGCGCCAGCAGCCGCCACCAGGCGGTGGGCCGTTCGGACCAGGCCAGGGCGAGCGACAGCAGACCCAGCGGCACCGGACCGAAGAAGCAGACGAAGAACCCGGCGTGCCGCACGTTCCGGTTGAACGCCGACTGCACCTGTGCATAGGTCGGGCCGTCGAGTTCGAGCGTGGCGAGGTTGACGTTGGCGCTGTAGGTGGCGAAGAAGCCGGCCATCAGGCCCAGCAGCAGCACGGCCAGCAGCTGGGCGACGAGCGAAAGGGCGGTCGGCGGCGATGGCCTCGGGTGGGCGGTTGGGTGCATGGTGGGCGGCGGGTCAGGGCTGGGAGAGCAGCTGCCATTGGGTGATCCGGCCGTCCCAGAACGGGAGAATCTGGCCCCGGGCGGCGCGCGAGATGACGAAGCGGGTGGGGATGCGAACCTCGCCGATGAGCTGGTAGTCGCTGCGGCGGACGTGTTCGCCCGAGCCGTGATAGGGCGTGCCGAGGTCGCCGTCCTCCTCTGCGGCCATCGAGGCGATGCCGCCGTCTGGGCCAAAGCGCACGCGCATGCCCACGGTCTGGCCCCGGTGGCTGATCACGGCCCGCGCACTGTCTGTGTCCACGGGCTCCCAGCGGATCGCCCCGCCGGGCAGCAGGGCCTGCGGGTAGGTCGGGCTTTCGAGCAACCAGCGGCGCAGGGAGATGCGGTCGAGCTGGGGCGAGCCGGTTTCATCGACCACGGTGAGCGCCGAGAGGATGCGGGCCTTCATTTCCATGCGGCCGTCGACGTAAGCGTCCCAGGCGCGGGCCCAGACGCCGGGGGCCATCGGCGTGCGGGCGTCGAACATCAGGGCCGGTACCCGGACGCCGGCGGTCTGGTGGGCGCTGGTCGGGTGGAAGCTCTCCTGGCCGGGGCGGCGGAACTGTCCCTCCATGGTGAGTTGCACGGCGTGTCCAGGCACCGGTCCACCGGGAAAGGCGAACCGGAGATAGCGTTGCACCGGTGCCGGGAGGTCGCCCAGTGCCTCGGGCCAGGGGGCCGACCGTGCCTCGCCCGTTGGCGTGGCGATCTGTGCGGCGGCCAGCACGCGCAGGTGGTGTTGCTGGATCTGCTCTTCGGTGCGCCAGTGCGCAAGTCCCAGCGCGGCGATGGTGCCCACGCTCAGCAGGACCGCGGCAATGAGCAGCCGCCGTGGCCAGAGACGGGCCGGGGAGAGGGGGTTCAGGGACGGCGGCATGGTGTGCTCCTTGGGGGGAGCCACCACTGTGAGCCTGTCGGCGCGGTGCCGCCTTAACCCGGGTTCAGCCGCCGCCGGATGCGCGACAGCGCCACATCGGTGATGCCCAGCCAGGAGGCGAGCTGGCGCAATGGGATGCGGGCGAGCCAGTCCGGGTGTTCGGCCCGCAGGGCCAGGTAGCGTTCGGTGGCGCTGAGTTGGAGGAAGGCGTGTTCGCGCGCCATCTTGTCCTGCAGAAGGGAGGCGAGTACGCGGTGCTCCAGTGCCCGCCAGGGGGCGAAGGCCTCGGTGCTGCGGGCCCAGGCGGCCCAGGGCAGCGGCCAGACCCGGGCCGGTTCCAGCGCCTCGACCCAGAAGTGCACCGGCTGTTCGCGCAGCGCCGGGGTGATCGGCCAGACCAGGGCACCGTCCAGATAGAAGTTCTTGTTGGCGGCCTGGCCGTCGCGGTCGAGGTAATACAGGCGCAAGGCCCCGCGCTCCAGCCACCAGAGGTGTTGCCAGTGCCCGCCTTCGTGCAGCAGGTCCTGGCCCCTGGACAGGTTCAGGGGCTGTGCGTCCCGGCACAAGTTGGCGGCGGAAGGGGGTAGGGCGCCCAGCGTGTGCGTGAGGTGGTCCAGGAGGGCGTGGTTCATGGCCGCATCGCTTCCTGTGCGGCGTCCAGTTCGAGCAGCAGGCGGGTGCGCTCCGCCCGTGCAACCTTGCGCCAGTCCTGCCCGGTCAGCGCACCCTCCATCGCCCAGAGCAGGTTGAGGCTGGCGTTCTGTCCGGCGGCCTTGACCCGCAGGTAGGCGCGCACCGAGCCCAGCGCCTCCAGGTCGGCGCGGCCATGGATGCCGGCGGCGGCGAGCATGTCCATCGACTTGGGGCCGAGGCCGGGGAGATCGTGGGGTGTGGGCATGGCTGCGCGGAAAAAGGCTTGATGGGACAATACCGGGTTTCCGAGCGGCCAGGGCAGGCCGCCGAAGCGTGTTTCACGTGAAACATCGCCAGGAACCATCGGCCGGACTGGGCCGCTCCCTTACGCGCTCTATATATATGTTGTACCCCCAGGAATTCGATGTGATCGTCGTTGGCGGTGGCCATGCCGGCACCGAGGCCGCGCTCGCGGCCGCGCGCATGGGCTGCGCCACGCTGCTGCTCAGCCACAACATCGAGACGCTGGGCCAGATGAGCTGCAACCCCAGCATCGGCGGCATCGGCAAGGGCCACCTGGTCAAGGAGGTGGACGCGCTGGGCGGGGCGATGGCGCTGGCCACGGACGAGGGCGGCATCCAGTTCCGCATCCTCAACAGCAGCAAGGGTCCGGCCGTGCGCGCCACCCGTGCCCAGGCCGACCGCATTCTTTACAAGGCGGCCATCCGCCGCATGCTGGAGAACCAGCCCAACCTCTGGCTGTTCCAGCAGGCGGTGGACGACCTGATGGTGGAGGGCGATCGTGTGGTCGGCGCTGTGACGCAGGTCGGCATCCGCTTCCGCAGCCGCACGGTGGTGCTGACCGCGGGCACCTTCCTGGACGGCAAGATCCACGTCGGCCTGAACAACTACGCGGCCGGCCGGGCGGGCGATCCGCCCGCCGTGTCGCTGAGCGCGCGGCTCAAGGAGCTGAACCTGCCGCAGGGCCGCCTGAAAACCGGCACACCGCCGCGCATCGACGGTCGGACCATCGACTGGTCCAAGTGCACCGAGCAGCCCGGCGACGGCGTGCCCGGCGGCATGAATCCGGATCTGCCGGTGCCGGTGTTCAGCTTCATGGGTTCGACGGCCATGCACCCGCGCCAGATTCCCTGCTGGATCACGCACACCAACGCCCGCACGCACGAGATCATCCGCTCCGGTTTCGACCGCAGCCCCATGTTCACCGGCAAGATCGAGGGCGTGGGCCCACGCTATTGCCCCAGCGTGGAAGACAAGATCAACCGCTTCGCCGACAAGGACAGCCACCAGATCTTCCTGGAGCCCGAGGGCCTGACCACGCACGAGGTCTACCCCAACGGCATCAGCACCAGCCTGCCGTTCGACATCCAGTACGCGCTGGTGCGCAGCATGCCGGGGCTGGAAAACGCCCACATCCTGCGCCCGGGCTACGCCATCGAGTACGACTACTTCGATCCGCGCTCGCTCAAGAACAGCTTCGAGACCAAGCAGATCCAGGGCCTGTTCTTCGCCGGCCAGATCAACGGCACCACCGGCTACGAAGAGGCCGCGGCCCAGGGCCTGTTCGCCGGGCTGAACGCCGCGCTGCAGTGCCAGGGCAAGGACGCCTGGCTGCCGCGCCGCGACGAGGCCTACCTCGGCGTGCTGGTGGACGACCTGGTGACCCAGGGCGTGACCGAGCCCTACCGCATGTTCACCAGCCGGGCCGAGTTCCGTCTGCAGCTGCGCGAGGACAACGCCGACATGCGCCTGACCGAAATCGGGCGACAGTTGGGCCTGGTTCAGGATGCCCGCTGGGACGCGTTCAGCCGCAAGCGCGACGCGGTTTCACGTGAAACAGAGCGCCTGAAATCCACCTGGGTAAATCCGCGCATCCTCGAAGCCGCCGAGTCCGAGCGGGTGCTGGGCAAGGCCATCGAGCGCGAATACAACCTGTTCGATCTGCTGCGCCGGCCGGGTGTGGGCTATGCCGAGCTGATGGGCATGGGCGAAGGCCGCTGGGCGCCAGCGGCCAAGCCGGACGACACCGATGCCCGCCCGGTGGTTTCACGTGAAACACTGGGCGAGCTGCACGACGCGGTGGTGGAGCAGGTGGAGATCGCCGCCAAGTACTCGGGCTACATCGACCGGCAGAAGGACGAGGTCGAGCGTGCCGCGCACTACGAACACCTGAAGCTGCCCCCGGATCTGGACTACGCACAGGTCACGGCGCTGTCGTTCGAGGCGCGGCAGAAACTGGCCAAGCACCGGCCGGAGACGCTGGGCCAGGCCTCGCGCATCTCGGGCATCACGCCGGCCAGCATCTCGCTGCTGATGATCCACCTGAAAAAAGGCGGCTTCAAGGGTTTCGCCCGCACCACGGAAGAGCAGGGCGCATGAGCGCGGCTGCTTTGAAACCGGCGCTCGAAGCCGGATTGCGCGAGCTCGGCCTGACCCTGAGCGACGCCCAGGTGGACCAGCTGCTGGCCTACCAGGACCTGATCGCCAAGTGGAACAAGGTCTACAACCTGACAGCGGTGCGCGACCCGCAGGAGATGCTGACGCACCACCTGCTGGACAGTCTGGCCGCCGTCGCGCCGCTGCTGCGGCAGACGGGCGGTGAGTCTGTGAAGTTGCTGGATGTGGGGTCGGGTGGTGGGCTGCCGGGCGTGGTGATCGCCATCACCTGCCCGCAGATCCAGGTGCACTGTGTGGACACGGTGCTCAAGAAGGCAACCTTCATCCAGCAGGTGGCGGCGTCGCTCAAGCTGCCGAACCTGCGTGGCATTCATGCGCGGGTGGAGTCGCTGAAGGCGGAGGAGGGTGGTGGCTACGACGTGGTCTGCTCGCGTGCGTTTGCCTCGCTGGTGGATTTCACGACCTGGTCGCGTTCGGCGCTGAAGCCGGGGGCGGTGTGGATGGCGATGAAGGGCAGGCACCCGGCGGACGAGTTGTCAGCCTTGCCTGCGGATGTGTCGGTGTTTCACGTGGAACAGTTGAAGGTGCCAGGTCTGGATGCGGAGCGGTGCATCGTTTGGCTTCGGCCTGCTGCTTTGGCTTGAGTGCTGTTCCTCGTGGAGACCTCGCGCCAGGCCATTGGCGACATGCGCGTTCTCCGGCCCACCTCGCGGGCGAACATCCGGGTCCGCTGAACCCCTCTCGTCAACCCTGGGCCTGTTCGCCGCCGCGTGGGCAACCGCGAATGGGGCCTGCGCCCGCGCACATCGCCAACGGTCTGTGAGAGGTGATGTGGGCGCACCACCGATGGCTCGCCCTGTTTCGCTGGAGGGGCTGTGGCGTGTGGATGGGCGGCGGGACGATTCGCGGTTGCCAATGAGGAGGCGAACCAGCACGGCGTTGACGAGGCTACGCAAGCGTTCAGACCCGCCAGACCGCGAGCTGGACCAGAGCTCGGCCACGCGACGCAGCCCCCTCAGAACAACGGTTGAGCGAAACAAGCGGCACTCAAACCACAAAGCCAGCCGAAAGAAAACACCCCTCACGTAAACTCGACCGCTCCACCCCAGAGAAAGCCCCACATGTTCGGCATCGCTGACTACGGCGCCTTCGTCGCCGCCATCGTCCTGTTCCTCGCCATTCCCGGCCCGGGCAACCTCGCGCTCATCACCTCCACCGGCAAAGGCGGTATCCGGGGCGGGATGGCGGCCACCTTCGGCGTCATCGCGGGCGACCAGGTGCTCATGTGGATGGCGGTTGCGGGCGTGGCCGCGCTGCTCGCCGCCTACCCGGCCGCCTTCAGCTTCGTGCAATGGGCCGGCGCCGCCTACCTCGCCTGGCTGGGCTGGAAGATGCTCACCGCCAAACCCGGCGACGCGCCCGTGCTCAACATCCGCCCCAGCCAGTTCTTCCAGCAGGCCGTCACCATCACCCTGCTCAACCCCAAGGCCATCGTCTTCTACATGGCCTTCTTCCCGCTCTTCGTCGACCCAGCGCGCCACCAGGGCCTGATCACCTTCGGCGCCATGGCCGCGACTATCGCCGTCCTGACCTTCCTCTACGGCCTGACGGTTGTGCTGCTGACCCACTTCCTGGCCGAGCGCATGCGCGCCAACCCGCGCATCACCCAGACGCTGAACAAGCTCGCCGGCGTCTTCCTCATCGGTTTCGGCGTCAAGCTGGCCATCTCCAAATAAGCACCGAGGTCCGAACAGATGGCGAAGATCTTTTGCGTGGCCAACCAGAAGGGCGGGGTCGGCAAGACCACCACCACCGTCAACCTCGCGGCTGGTCTGGCCAAGGTAGGGCAGCGCGTGCTGATGGTCGACCTCGATCCGCAGGGCAACGCCACCATGGGTTCGGGCGTGGACAAGCGCAGCATGGCGCTGTCGGTCTATGACGTGCTGCTGGAGTCGGCCTCGGTGGCGGAGGCGGCCATCCATTCCGAAAAATGCGGCTACCACGTGCTGGGCGCCAACCGCGAACTGGCCGGTGCCGAGGTCGAACTGGTCGAACTGGAGCGCCGCGACCAGCGCCTGAAGGCCGCGCTGGCCGCGGTGGATGCCGACTACGACTTCGTGCTCATCGACTGCCCGCCGTCGCTGTCCATGCTCACGCTCAACGGCCTGTGCTCGGCGCACGGCGTCATCGTGCCCATGCAGTGCGAGTACTTCGCGCTCGAAGGCCTGACCGATCTGGTCAACACCATCAAGCAGGTCCACGCCAACCTCAACCCCGACCTGCAGATCATCGGCCTGCTGCGCGTCATGTACGACCCGCGCATCACGCTGCAGCAGCAGGTGAGCGACCAGCTCAAGGCCCACTTCGGCGACAAGGTGTTCGACACCGTGATCCCGCGCAACGTGCGCCTGGCCGAGGCGCCCAGCTACGGCCTGCCCGGCGTGGTGTTCGACCCGTCGGCCCGCGGCAGCCAGGCCTTCATCACCTTTGCCAACGAGATGGTCGAGCGCATCCGCAAGATGTGATGTGAGCGCCGGCTTTCGCTGAACCCCATATGAAACAAGAGAATGTCCTGATCCTGCCCGGTTGGCAGAACAGCGGCCCCGAACACTGGCAGAGCCGCTGGGAGGCCCTGCACGGCTACCGCCGCGTGGACCAGCACGACTGGATGACGCCCAGACGCGGCGACTGGATCGCCCGGCTGGAGGACGTGGTCCTGGGTTGTGACGGCCCGGTGCTGCTGGTCGCGCACAGCTTGGGCTGCATCCTCACGGCCGCCTGGGCGGAAGTTTCGCGCAGCAGCGACCGCGTGCAAGGTGCGCTGCTGGTCGCGCCCGGCGACCCGGAGCGCGACGAGCTGCGTCCCCTGCTGCCCAGCTGGGCGCCCATCGTGCGCCAGCGCCTGCCGTTCCCCAGCATCCTGGTCGGCAGCCGCGACGACCCCTATTGCAGCTTCAACAAGGCGCAGTCCCTGGCCGGGAGCTGGGGCTCGCGTTTCATCGACTACGGCGAGTGCGGCCACATCAACGCGGAGTCCGGGTTGGGAGACTGGCCGGAGGGGCGTGAGCTGCTGAGCGAACTGACAGAAAAGAAAGACAACTGAGATGGTCACCAAAAAACCCAAGGGCCTCGGCCGCGGACTCGAAGCCCTGCTCGGACCCAAGGTCGCCGACGCGCCCGCTGCGGCCCCCGCCGCTGAAGGCACGCCCAGCCGCCTGGCGCTGGACCAGCTGGTCGCCGGCGTCTACCAGCCGCGCACGCGCATGGACGAGGGCGCGCTCTACGAGCTGGCCGAGTCGATCAAGGCGCAGGGCATCATGCAGCCCATCCTGGTGCGCCGGCTGGCCGACGGTCCGAACGCCGGCAAGTACGAAATCATCGCGGGCGAGCGGCGTTTCCGTGCCTCGAAGCTGGCGGGCCTGAGCGAGGTGCCGGTGCTGGTGCGCGACGTGCCCAACGAGGCGGCGGCCGCGATGGCGCTGATCGAAAACATCCAGCGCGAAGACCTGAACCCGCTGGAAGAAGCCCAGGGCCTGCAGCGGCTGGTCAAGGAGTTCGGCCTGACGCACGAGCAGGCCGCGCAGGCCGTGGGCCGCTCCCGCTCGGCCGCGTCCAACCTGCTGCGCCTGCTGCAGCTGGCCGAGCCGGTGCAGACCATGCTGATGGCGGGCGACATCGACATGGGCCACGCGCGCGCGCTGCTGTCGCTGGAGAAGGCGGCGCAGATCACGGCGGGCAACCAGATCGCGGCCAAGAAGCTGTCGGTGCGCGAGGCCGAGAACCTGGTCAAGAAGATCGGCGCCGAGTTCAACCTGGTGCCGCAGCAGCCCAAGAAGGAAAAGTCGCGCGACATCCGCCGGGTCGAGGAAGAGCTGTCCGACCTGCTGACCGCCGAGGTCGAGGTGCGCATCAAGAAGCGCGTCAAGCGCCACGGCCGCGTCGAGGAGATGGGCGAACTGGCGATCCAGTTCGGCTCGCTGGACGAGCTCAACGGTCTGATCGACAGGCTGCGCAACGAGCGCTGACTCCGGCAGGTTTCGTTTTTGTGGCGTCCTTACCACCCATGGAACATGAGGCTCCTGGGGCTGGAAAACGCCGCATTCAGGGCATGTGGCTACACTCGTGACCCTCGATTCAGAGGCATGCCGCGAGACCACACGCCTTGTGGCCCGCCGCTGGCGAGGACGACCTCGTCGGCGTTTCTCTCCCACGGGACGACCCGCAGTCTGGTACGCCTGTACCAGGGAGCCGCTCCATGACCTGGTTCTTTCTGGTTGTTGCCGGCCTTTTTGAAATTGGCTGGGCAATTGGATTGAAGTACACCGAAGGATTCACGCGATTCTGGCCAACGGCAGGAACGATCGGCGCGATGGTTGTCAGCGTCGCATTGCTCGGCCTTGCGATGCGCACCCTGCCTGTCGGCACCGCCTATGCGGTGTGGACGGGCATCGGGGCCGTGGGCACGGTCGTTTTGGGAATGCTCCTCTTCAACGAACCAGCCACCTTCGGCAGGCTGGCATGCGTGGGCCTCATCCTCGCGGGCATCGTGGGGCTGAAGCTGACGACGTAGAGCGTCGTGCACCGAGAGGCCACGGCTGCGACGGGCCTTCCCCCCTGGAAAAAGAAACGCCCCAGTCGTTGACTGGGGCGGACCTGTCGGCTCTCACCGGAGAGCCTCTATCTGGTTGCGTCGCGCGGAGGAGGGGAGATCAGTTCCCCACCTTCAGCTGGCCGCCCTTGCCCAGACCGCCCTTGACTTCCTGTGCCTTGTAGTTGCGCAGGGCGATGACCATCTGGTTGTAGGAGTCGGTGAACGCGGCCACCGTGGCCTTGCCGGCCGGCGAGCGCGAGAAGCCGCCGAGCGAACCGGCCGCGCTGGGGCCGAACGCGCTCAGGGCCGCGCCGTAGTTGGTGGCGGTGGCGTTGCCTTCGGAGATCGCGATCTGCACGCCCGAGCGGATGTCGAACATGGTCAGCGTCACGACCGAGGCCTTGCTTTCCAGACCACCGGCGATGGCGGCCAGGTTGCGGTTGCGGCCACCCAGCAGGCCACCCAGCGCGCCGACCACCTGGCCGGTCGACTCGTTGTCGATGATGATCGCGGGTTCGAGGTAGTAGTCGGCCGCGACGCGCTGGCCCTTCTGCTGCTGCGAACCGGCGCGGAACTCACCCGAGTTGCGCTGCTTGTCGGTGATGGCGGAGATCTTGCTCTCGGTCTTGTTGTTGCCGATCGAGGTGATCACGAAGCAGTTGGACTGGGCCACAGCCAGGCGGATCAGCGGCTCGATGGTGGTGACCTGGGTGGCGGCACCGAAGCTGCCCCACCATTCTTTGCCGCGGCCGTCGTCGACCGCCAGGGTGCCCAGCGGCGAAGCGCAGCGCTCCAGCGATTCGTTGGCGCCGACGCTGGTGCCGCCGGCGGCGGCGCCGGTGGCGGCGGTCGGGCTGGAGCCGGTGGTCACGCGGCCGCCGCCCGCGCCGCCGCAGGCGGTGAGCGTCAGGCCCAGGGCCAGGGCGATCGCAACGCGGGAGGGGGTGGTGTTCAGTTTCATGGATACCTTCCTGGTGTCAGTCAAAAAACATGGCTGGCCGCTTTGGATGAGCCGGCCCGCCGGGGGGGTCAATAGTAGTGCCAGCGGCCGTCGCGCCAGTAGGTGCGGTAGGCGTAGCCGCTGTACCAGCCCGCCACCCAGCCGTTCTTGCGCACGGTTTCACGCCATTCGTAGTCTGTCTGCGCCTGCTCCTTGGCCTTGCGCGCCTGGGTGAGCAGCTTCTTGGCTTCCTTGTCGCCCTTGTCGGCGGCCATCATCAGCCAGCGCTCGGCTTCAACGGGATCGGAGCCCATTTCTTCCAGGCCGAACAGGTAGAAGCGGCCCAGGGCCTGGGCGGCCTTGAAGTCGCCGCGCTCGCCGGCGTCGCGCATCCACTTGATGGCCAGGTAGCTGTCCTTCTTCACGCCATCGCCGCGGAAGAAGCGCAGACCCAGGTCGTAGGCCGCGCGGGGGTCCTTGGCGGCCATGGCCTCCAGCGCCAGCAGCTTGGGGTTCTGGGCCGGGTCGGGCTGGGCGGCCAGCTCGGCTTCGAAGGTCGCGGTGTTGCGCGGCCGGTCGGAGCAGCCGCTGGCGTCGCAGATGCGGATGGTGTCCTGGGCGAAGGCCGCCGAAGACACCAGCAGCAGGGAAAGGCAGAGTTGTTTCATGGGACCGCCTGCAGGGGTGTGACAGAAGAAAAAAGTGTACAGCGCCATTTTCTTGCTGCACAGCGGTCCGACCCTCGGGCTCCGGACCGCTGGCTCCCCTGCGTGGAGGAGGTGCCGGGCTCAGAGCGCGAAGATCTTGCCCGGGTTGAGGATGTTGTCCGGGTCCAGCGCGCGCTTGAGCGTGCGCATCATGGTGATGGCGCCGTCGCCGGCCTCGCGGCGCAGGAAGTCCATCTTGTGCAGGCCCACGCCGTGTTCGCCGGTGCAGGTGCCTTCCAGGTCGAGCGCGCGCGCCACCAGTTTCTGGTTCAGCGCCTCGGCGGTGTGGTGCTCCTCGGGCTTGGCCGGGTCGATCAGGTAGCCGAAGTGGAAGTTGCCGTCGCCCACGTGGCCGACCAGGAAGTAGGGGATGCCGCTGGCGTCGGCCTCGGCCACCGAGTCGAGCAGGCAGTCGGCCAGGCGGCTGATCGGCACGCAGGTGTCGGTGCTGATGGCGCGGCAGCCGGGCCTGCTCTGGATGGCGGCGAAGTAGGCGTTGTGCCGCGCGGTCCACAGGCGGGTGCGCTCCTCGGGCGTGGTCGCCCATTCGAAGGCGTTGCCGCCGAACTCGCCGGCGATCTCCTGCACCGTCTCGGCCTGCTCCTTCACGCTCGCGGGCGAGCCGTGGAATTCCATCAGCAGCATGTGTTCTTCGCGCAGGCCCAGCTTGCTGTGCGCGTTCACCATGCGCACGGTGTTGGCGTCGATGAGTTCGCAGCGCGCGATCGGCACGCCCAGCTGGATCACCTGGATCACGGTGCGCACCGCGGCCTCAATGGTGGGGAAGGAGCAGGTCGCGGCGGAGATGGCCTCGGGCAGCGGGTAGAGCTTGAGCGTGATTTCGGTGATCACGCCCAGCGTGCCTTCGCTGCCCACCATCAGGCGCGTGAGGTCGTAGCCGGCGGAGGACTTCTTGGCGCGCGTGCCGGTGCGGATGATCTCGCCCTGCGCGGTCACCACTTCCAGCGCCAGCACGTTCTCGCGCATGGTGCCGTAGCGCACGGCATTCGTGCCGCTGGCGCGGGTGGCGGTCATGCCGCCGATCGAGGCGTCCGCGCCCGGGTCGATGGGGAAGAACAGGCCTTCGCTTTTCACCGCGTTGTTCACGCCCATGCGGGTGATGCCGGGTTGCACGGTGACGGTGAGGTCTTCGGCGTTGATGGACAGCACCTGGTCCATGCGGCTGACGTCGATGCTGATGCCGCCCTGCACGGCCAGCAGGTGGCCTTCGAGCGAGGAACCGACGCCAAAGGGAATGACCGGCACCTTGTATTGCGCGGCCAGTTTCACCGCGTCGGCCACGTCCTGCGTGGACTCGGCGAACACCACGGCCGAGGGCGGCGGCACTTCGAAGATCGACTCGTCGCGGCCGTGCTGCTCGCGCACCGCCTGGGCGGTGGAGCAGCGGGCGCCAAAGCGCGACTGCAGGGCCTGGATGAGTGCGGGGGGCACCTCGCGCAGCGAAAGCTCGGGCGCGAGGTGGGAGGCGGTGGTGGGGGCGTTCATGGCGGTCTCCTGGTCGGTGCGGGCCTGTCGCGCCCGTGATCAGCCGGCAGTGTAGACCGGGCGTCCCGCCGCGAACAGCGCGCACGGGACTGCCCCCACCCGGTACATCACATCTTCATGGCCTTGCCGAATTCGGCCGCGCTGATCGTGCCGTCCTTGTCGGCGTCGGCGCTGTCGAACTTGGCGGCCAGGGCCGGCAGGGTGGTGGCTTCGTCTTTGCTGAGCTTGCCGTCGGCGTTCTTGTCGGCCTTGGTGAAGGCGGCCGTGATCTCGGTGTCGGTGGCCGCGGGCTTGGCCGGGGCGGCGGTGCTCTGCGCGTAGGCGCTGCCGGCCACCCCCAGGGTGACGCCGGCGATCAGCAGCAGGCTGCGGGCTTCGAACGAGGTGAGACGGACAAATCGTCGGGACATGGGTCGCTCCTTGAATGTTGAAGGGACGCCCATTGCACCGTCGATGACCCCACGGGGCCAGTGTTTTTGCCGCCTGTTTCCGCACGCATGCTCTGCTTGCCTCAGACACATTTGTGAGCCTTCGCTTACAGCACCATGCCCCCGTCGCCGGCTTTCACGGACAATGGTCCGGTGCGGCGCGCAACAGGTGCGCCGCGGCAGCAGGAGACCTCCATGGGCAACCGCCTATCCCAAATTGCAACCCGCACCGGCGACGCCGGCACCACCGGTCTGGGCGACAACGCCCGCGTGTCCAAGAACAGCCTGCGCGTGCACGCGATGGGCGACGTGGACGAACTCAACTCCCACATCGGCCTGCTGCTGTGCGAAGACATGCCGGCCGATGTGCGCACGCTGCTGGTCGAGATCCAGCACCAGCTGTTCAACCTTGGTGGTGAGCTGTCCATCCCCGGCTACGAGCTGCTCAAGCCCGAGGCCGTGCTGGCGCTGGACGAGGCCCTGGCCACTTATAACGAACAGCTGCCGCGCCTGCAGGAGTTCATCCTGCCCGCCGGCAACCGCGCCGCCAGCCAGGCCCATGTGTGCCGCACCGTGGCGCGCCGCGCCGAGCGTCACTTGGTGGCCCTGGGCAACGAAGAGGCCATCAAGGAGGCGCCGCGCCAGTACCTCAACCGCCTGTCCGACCTGATGTTCGTGCTCGCGCGTGTGCTCAACCGCATGAACGGCGGCGACGACGTGTACTGGAAAAGCGAGCGGCTGCAGCAGGGCGGCCAGGAGTGAAACCGCTGCTGCTCATGGCACTGGCGCTGGTGCTCGCGGCGCCCGGGGTGGTCGCGGCCGCCGCCAGCCGCGTCGGCCTGGTCTGCGAGGCGGTCTACGCGCCGGCGCGGGAGATCTGGGTGCGCCGGGTCGAGATCAGCTACGACGACCAGCGTGTGAGTGCGGTCGGCATCGACGGCGTGCCGGTGCACAGCTTTGCGGTCAATGGCACGGTCATCCTCACCGCGCTGGACAACGAGCGCATCCAGATCGACGTGGCGCGGCTGTCCTGGCAGAGCGACTTCCGCGGCCTGGCCCAGTCGCAAGGCCGCTGCGAACGGGCGGTGTGAACCGCCGCCGGCCGGCGGTCAGGTATCGATGTGCAACCCGGCCGTGTCGGTCCGCTGGCCGCTGTTCAGCCGGATGCGCAGCGAGAGGTCGGTGCGCGAGTCGGCGTGCTCCACCGCCTGCTCGGCCGTGAGTTCGCCCTGGGTGTACAGGTCGTAGAGCGACTGGTCGAAGGTGCGCATGCCCTGCTCGTTGCTCTTGGCCATCACATCCTTGATGTCGTCCACCTGCCCCTTCTGGATCAGGTCGGAGATATAAGGCGACAGCAGCATCACTTCCACCGCGGGCACCAGCTTGCCCTGCACGCCGCGGATCAGGCGCTGGCCCACCACGCCCTTGAGGTTGAGCGACAGGTCCATCAGCACCTGCCGGTGGGCCGCCTCGGGGAAGAAGTTGAGGATGCGCTGGATCGCCTGGTTGGCGTTGTTGGCGTGCAGCGTGGACAGGCACAGGTGACCGGTCTCGGCGTAGGCCAGCGCGTGCTGCATGGTGTTGAGGTCGCGGATCTCGCCGATCATGATCACGTCCGGCGCCTCGCGCATGGCGTGCCGCAGGGCCTCGTCGAAGGACTTGGTGTCCAGACCGACTTCGCGCTGGTCGACGATGGACTTGCCATGGCTGTGCTCGAACTCCATCGGGTCTTCGACGGTCAGGATGTGGCCGGCCGCATTCTGGTTGCGGTGGTCGATCAGCGACGCCAGCGTGGTCGACTTGCCCGATCCTGCGGCACCCACGATCAGCACCAGCCCGCGCTTGAGCATGGACAGGCGGCTGATCGACGCCGGCAGTTTGAGTGTCTCCAGCGAGGGAATGCGGGCGTTGACGTGCCGCACCACCACGGCCACCTCGCCGCGCTGGCGGAACACATTGATCCGGAAGCGGCCCAGGCCGTTGATGGCGACGGCCAGATCGCATTCCAGCGTGGCCTCGAACTCGCGGATCTGCGACTCGCGCATCGCGGAGTACGCCAGCCGCTTGATGCGCTCCGGGTTCAGGGGGGCTTCCTGCAGGCGCCGCATGACGCCATGCACCTTGAGGGCGGGCGGGGTGCCGGCCGAGAGAAACAGGTCGGACGCCCCGTGCGAGACCATGGCCGACAGGTAGTGGCTGAGGTCGTCTTCGGGCGAAGGGAAGATGGGGTCCATGGTCAGGAAAAGGACGGCTTTTTATCCATATCGGCCGCCGGTGCCCTGTCTTGACCACTTCTGATCTGTGTCAGTTCCCTTCCGGCCGGACCGGGGCACACTGGTGCGCATCCACACCATGAGCAAGCGTTTTCCCGCCAACCCGCCCCATCCCGAGCGCAACTGCTGGGGCTGCGACCGCTATTGCGCGGCGAACAGCATGCTGTGTGGCAACGGCTCGGAGCGCACCCAGCACCCGGCCGAGCTGTTCGGGCCGGACTGGGCGGCGTGGGAGGCGCCCACCGAGGCGGAGGCCGGAGCCCCGCTCAGCGGGGTTGAAGAATCGCCATCGTGATGCGCGAGACGCAGGTCAGTTCGCCGGCGTCGTTCTTCAGCTCGATCTGCCAGACCTGGGTCGTGCGGCCGATGTGCACCGGCCGCGCGGTGCCCGTCACCCAGCCGCTGGTGGCGCCCTTGAGGTGGTTGGCGTTGATGTCCAGGCCCACCGCGCGGTAGCCCTCCGGCACGCTGAACGCGGCGCCGCAGGAACCCAGCGTTTCCGCCAGCACCACGCTGACGCCGCCGTGGAACAGGCCGTAGGGCTGGATGGTCCGTCGGTCGACCGGCAGGCGGGCGGTGATGAAATCGTCACCCACCTCCAGGAACTCCATGCCCAGATGCTCGTTGGCCGTGCCGCGGCTGACGGCGGTGAGGATCTCGCAGGAGATGGGTTGCTTCCACACGCGCGCCATGGTTCAGGCCTTCTTTCGTCCGATCAGCGCCCACAGCAGGATGGCGCCGAAGGTGGCGGTACCGATGCCGCCCAGTGCGAAGCCGCCGAACTTCAGCGTGTAGTCGCCCGTGCCCAGCACCAGGGTGATGGCCGCGACCAGCAGGTTGCGGTTGTCCGAGAAGTCGACCTTGTTGTCGACCCAGATCTTGGCGCCGGCGATCGCGATCAGGCCGAACACCACGATGGACACGCCGCCCATCACGGCCAGCGGAATCGCCTGGATCAGGGCGCCGAACTTGGGACTGAAACCGAGCAGGATGGCCATCAGGCCGGCCACCAGGAACACGGCAGTGGAGTAGATCTTGGTCGCGGCCATGACGCCGATGTTCTCGGCATACGTGGTCACACCGGTGCCGCCGGCGCTGCCGGCCACCATGGTGGCGACGCCGTCGCCGATGAAGGCGCGGCCCATGTACTGGTCCAGGTTCTTGCCGGTCATGGCGGTCACGGCCTTGATGTGGCCCAGGTTCTCGGCCACCAGGATGATGGCCACCGGCGCGATCAGCAGCATGGCGTTGGCGCTGAACACCGGCGCGCTGAAGTTGGGCATGCCGAACCAGGCGGCGCTGGCGATGCCGCTCAGATCGAGCGGCTTGCCCAGGCCCAGGCCGTTGGTGAGCACGGCGTAGACGACGCTGGCGACGATCAGGCCGACCAGGATCAGCAGGCGCTGCACCATGCCGCTGCTGAACACGGCCACCAGGGCGACGCAGACGAAGGTGATGCCCTGCATCCACTTGTCGAAGTCGGTCGGCGCCATGTTCTTGATCGGGATGCCGGCCAGGTTCAGGCCGATCACCGCCACCACCGCGCCGGTCACCACCGGCGGCATGAAGCGCTCGATCCAGCCGGTGCCGATGGCCTGCACCACCACGCCGATCAGGGTGTAGAGCAGGCCGCAGGCGATGATGCCGCCCAGCGCCACGCCGATGTTGGCGTTGGGGCCGGAGCCGGCGTAGCCGGTGGCGGCGATGACCACGCCGATGAAGGCGAAGCTCGAACCGAGGTAGCTGGGCACCTTGCCGCCGGTGACGAGGAAGAAGATCAGGGTGCCGATGCCGCTCATCAGGATGGCGACGTTCGGGTCGAAGCCCATGAGGATGGGGGCGAGCACCGTGGCGCCGAACATGGCGATCAGGTGCTGCACGCCCATCACGCCCGTCTGCGGCCAGGGCAGGCGTTCATCGGGGCCGATGACGCCGCCGTTGGCGAGGGTGGTGGGGGATTTTTCGGTCCAGCTGAGCAGGCCCATGGTTTCTCCTTCTCGTGTTGTGATGGGCCGGGATTCTGCGCGCAAATCGGCCGGCACACCCATCCGGTGGGGGACAGGCGGGCCGGGCCGCCGCTCAGCCGCCGATGGCCGGCAGCACCTCGCCCCGGCATTCGCCGAAGCCGATGCGCGCCGCGCCGGGCTTCTCGCACCAGCCGCGCAGCACCACGGTGTCGCCGTCCTCGAGGAAGCTGCGCGTCTCGCCCGTGGCGGCCAGGGGAATCTGCCGGGTGCCGCCCAGCGAGAGTTCCACGATGGCGCCCGCTTCCTCGTAGGTCGGGCCGGAGATGGTGCCGGTGCCCAGCAGGTCGCCGGGCTGCAGGTTGCAGCCGTTGTTGGCGTGCTGCGTCAGCATCTGTGCGATGGTCCAGTACTGGTGGCGGAAGCTCGTGGCCGACAGCCGGTCGGGCGCCACGCCCTTGGCGCGGTGCTGCGCCGATTCCAGCAGCACCTCCAGCTGCACGTCCACACCGCCCTGCGCGCTGTTGGCGGGGCTGTCCAGGTAGGGCAGGGGCTGGGGCTCGTCGGCCGGGTGGGCGAAGGGCACGCGGTAGGGCGCCAGCGCCTCCAGGGTCACGATCCACGGCGAGACCGTGGTGCAGAAGTTCTTGCCCAGGAAGGGGCCGAGCGGCGCCATTTCCCAGAACTGGTGGTCGCGCGCCGACCAGTCGTTGAGCAGGCACATGCCGAAGATGTGCTGCTCGGCCTCGCCGATCGGAATGGGCTGGCCCAGGGCGTTGCCGGGGCCGACGTAGAAACCCATTTCCAGCTCGTAGTCGAGCCGGCGGCAGGGGCCGTACACCGGCGCCGAGGCGCCCGGGGCCATGGCCTGGCCGTGCGGGCGGTGGAAGGGCGTGCCGCTGATCACCACGCTGGACGCCCGGCCGTGGTAGGCGATGGGAATCCACTGGAAGTTGGGCGTGAGCGGGTCGTCGGGCCGGATCACGCGGCCCACGTTGCGGGCGTGGTGGATCGAGGTGTAGAAGTCGGTGTAGTCGCCGATGCGCGTGGGCACGCTGTGTTCCACGGCGCTTTGTGGCACCAGGCCCGCGTGCAGGGCGCTCACCACGGTGGCGTCGGCGTCGTGGCGCAGCGCCGCAAACAGCGCGTGGCGCAGCGCGCGCCAGGCCGCCGGCCCCATGGCCATCAGCCCGTTGAGCGCGGGCTGTGCCGCGGCCCGGGCCGCGTCGGCGGCCAGGCCGTCCAGCACGCCAGACGCCGACACGGCGGCCAGGTCGATCACCTGGTCGCCGATGGCCACGCCACCGCGGAAGGGCTCGTCCGCGCCGCGGCGGCGGAACACGCCGAAGGGCAGGTTCTGGATCGGGAAGTCGCAGCCCGGCTCGTTGGCCGAGGCCAGCCAGCTGCGGGCAGAGGCGTCGTGGGTGTGGTTCAGTTCCATGGCGGACTCCGTTCAGGCCGAGGGCATCAGGGCGTCGTCGAAGATCGCGACCGCACGTGTCCAGCCGGCCGAGGCGCCGCGGATCTTGTGCGGGAAGCAGCTGATGTAGAAGCCGGTCGGCGGCAGGGCTTCGAGGTTGTGCAGCTTCTCCAGGTGGCAGTAGCCGATGTCGCGGCCGGCCTTGTGGC
Source organism: Hydrogenophaga sp. H7 (assembly GCF_002025745.1). Classification (NCBI taxonomy): domain Bacteria; kingdom Pseudomonadati; phylum Pseudomonadota; class Betaproteobacteria; order Burkholderiales; family Comamonadaceae; genus Hydrogenophaga; species Hydrogenophaga sp. H7. The sequence continues at coordinate 225,143 of NZ_MCIC01000016.1, forward strand.
CTTCCCAGATCAGGCTGGCGTCCTTCGATTCGGCGTACTTCTGCGCGGTGTAGACGAAGGGCGCGTCCCAGCTCCAGGCGTCGGTGCCGGTCAGGCGAACGCCGCGTTCGAGCAGGTACATGGTGGCGTCGTAGCCCATGCCGCAGCCGGCGCTGACGAAGTCGTTGTGGCCGTAGCGGCTGCCGGCGCGGGTGTTGACCACCACGATCTCCAGCGGGCTCAGCGTGTGGCCGATGCGCGCCAGCTCGGCCTCGACGTCGGCGGCGGTGACCACGTAGCCGTCGGCGAAGTGGCGGAAGTCCAGCTTCACGCCGGGCTGGAAGCACCACTCCAGCGGCACCTCGTCGATGGTCCAGGCCTTCTTCTTCTCGCCCAGCGCCTTGTCCATGGTGCTGTGGAAGTGGTAGGGCGCGTCCAGGTGGGTGCCGTTGTGGGTCGAGAGCTGGATCATCTCCACCGCCCACACGTCGCCGTCGGGCAGGTCTTCCTGCTTGAGGCCGGGGAAGAACGGCGCCATCTGCTCGAACGAGTTCTTGTGGTCGAAGTACTGGATCTTGGGCGCGAAGGCCGGTGGGTCGGAGATGACGTCGTTTTCCAGGTAGATCGAGAGGTCGACGAATCGGCGGGTCATGGGGTGCTCCTTGGGTTTCTGTGTGGGGGTGCGCTCAGGTGCTCACTTGAGCAGCACCAGACTCAGCGACGGGAAGGCCATCAGCAGCAGCAGCACGCCCACCATGATCAGCGTGAACGGTCCGGTGCCGCGGAAGATGTCACCCAGCGTGATGCGCGGGTCGTTCAGCGAGCTCTTGACCACGTAGGCCGAGAGCCCGAACGGTGGCGTGAGCAGGCCGATCTCCACCGCCACCACGGTGACCACGCCGAACCAGATCAGGTCCATGCCGAACTGCTCGGCGATGGGCAGCATCAGCGGCAGCACGATCAGCAGGATCGAGGACGAGTCGATCACCGTGCCCAGCAGGACGATGATGAACACATAGACCAGCATGAAGGCGAACGGGCCGAAGCCGGCGTGGCTGATCAGCTCCATCAGGAACTGCGGCATGCCCGACATGGCCAGCATGCGGGTGTAGATGCTGGCGCAGATGATGAGGAAGCTGACCGCCACCGTGACGTGGCCGGTTTCGGTCAGCACCTCCCAGAACGCCCTGGCCGTGAGCTTGCGCCGCAGCACCGCGATCAGCAGCGCCAGCGCCGCGCCCACCGCGCCGGCCTCGGTGGCGGTGAACAGGCCGCCGTACAGGCCGCCCAGCACGCCGCCGATCATCAGCACGATGGGCACCAGCTTGAGCACCATGGTCAGCGGGCTCATGTCCTCGCCGTCGGGCACCGGCATCTCGCCGCCAGCGTAGACCATCGAGGGTTTGAAGTAGGCCGCCAGCACGATGCCGATGGCGAACGCCGCGGCCAGCAGCAGACCCGGCACGATGCCGGCGGTGAACAGGTCGCCCACCGACTGGTTGGCCAGGAAGCCGTAGAGGATCATCAGCAGGCTGGGCGGGATCAGCATGCCCAGCACCGACGAGCCGGCCACCACCCCCACCGCGAACTTCGGCTGGTAGCCGAAGCGCATCATCTGCGGCACGGCCACGCGGGTGAACACCGCGGCAGACGCGATGGAGATGCCGGTGATGGCGGCGAACACCGCGTTGGACGCGACGGTGGCCACGCCCAGGCCGCCGCGCAGGCGGCGGAACAGCTGGTTGGCGACCTCGAAGGCGTCCTTGCCGATGTCGGCCCGCGCCACCAGGAAGCCGGTCAGCACGAACAGCGGCACCACGCCGAAAATGTGGCTGGCGATGGCGTCGCTCGACGCCTGCGCCAGCAGGTTGGCGGCCACGCCGATGTCGTCGCGGATGATCCAGACCCCGACGAAGGACACCAGGCCCAGCACCACGGCCACGTGCAGTCCGCCCCAGATCAGCAGCAGCATCAGCACCAGCGAGAGCACGGCAACGGTGGTGGCGCTCATGGGCGATCCTCCCGCCCGGCCGCCAGACGTTGCCCGCGCTGCAGGTCGAGCACGGCCAGCAGCACAAAGGTCAGCGCCGTCATGGCCAGCCCGATCAGCATCATCAGCCGCACCGGCCAGACCGGCGCCATGAAATCGCCCAGCGCCCCCACGTACTCGCGCGAGGCGATGGACTCGATCAGCGAGGGCCAGGCGGCCCAGAGAATCACGGCCATCAGCAGCGCCCCCAGCCCGTGGTACAGCGCCTGCAGCCGCGCGGCCAGCACCGGTCGCTCGCGCTTGAGCCGGTCCAGCAGCATGTCGGCGCGGGTGAAGCGGCCGCAGCGCAGGGTGTCGGCCAGCTGCAGGAACACGATGCCCACGATGGACAGCGACACCAGCTCGGTCACGCCGCGCACCGGCGCATCGAAGCCGGTGCGCCCGACGATGTCGGTGTTGATCAGCAGCATCAGGCCGATGATGAGCAGCGTGCCCAGGGCGTTGAGCGCCTGGGTGATCCGGTGCAGCCCGAAGGGCAGGGGCAGGTTGTAGGCATCCTGCGGAGGGTGGCTCATGGGGTCTCCGGGCAGGGGCTTACTTGACCGACCAGTCGCGCGGCAGCTGGGCACCGCTCTTCTTCAGGCCTTCCATATAGGCCTTGAGGATCTCGGTGCCCGGCACGCCCTTGCCCTGCAGGTCGGCGGCCCAGGTCTGCGCCACGTTGGGAATGGTGTCGGCCCAGCGCTGGCGCTCGGCGGCGGGCAGCTCGCTGACGGTGGCGCCGGCGGCGGCCATCTTCTGCAGCAGCGCGTCGGCGGTGGAACGCTGCGCTTCGGCAAAGCGTTTGTCGTATTCCAGGCCGACCTCGCGGAACACCTGCTGCACCTCGGGCGGCAGGGCGTCGAAGCGGCGCTTGTTCATCACGATGGCGCCCGCGTACATGGAACCGAAGTTCACCTTGGTCACATAGGGCGCCACCTCGTGCAGCTTGGCACCCCAGGCGCCGGTGCTGAAGGTGATGGCGCCGTTGGACACGCCCGACTTGATGTCCTCGTAGTAGGTCGGCAGCGAGCCGGCCACGGCGACCGCGCCGGTGTTCTTGATCCAGTTGGCCGAGGGGCCGGGCGCACTGATCTTCTTGCCCTTGAGGTCGTCGATGGACTTGACCGGGAAGTTGGTCCAGAGGTGGTAGGTGTCCAGCGCGGTGCCGCCCAGGTAGACCAGGCCGCTCTTGGTCCACGTGTCGCCCATGGCCGGGATCTTCTTCTGCATGTCGGCCACGATGGTGCCGACCGCGCCCAGGTTGTCGGTGCCGAACGGCGCCACATAGCTCACGTTCTGCATCGGGAACTTGGCCGCTTCGAACAGCGTGCCGACGAAGCCGAAGTCGGCCACGCCATCGGAAATGCCCTTGGACTCGCTGCCGATCTTGATCAGCGTGCCGCCCCAGGCCTTGGTCCATTCCACCTTGTGCTTGCCGCCGGCCGCGGCCAGGCGCTTGTCCACCTCGGGGATGTAGAACTCATCCAGCAGCTTGACCCACAGGAACACCGGCGGGTGGCCGCCCGCGGCGGTGAGCTTGATGGTCTGCTGCGCGTGCGCGCTGTGCAGGCCACCGAGGGTGAGGGCGGAGGCCAGCAAAGTGGCCTGGAAGATGCGACGTTTCATGTGTGTCTCCTACGGGATGGGGGGGCGGTTTTTGGGGGGGCTGGGACAGGGGGAGCGGGCAGGGCGGCGCGCAGGCCGCCCACGATGAATCGCACGAGCCGGTCGGCGGCCGCCGGGTCTCCGGCCAGGCTCTGCCCTTGCGACAAGCGGTGCACCCGGTCATCGACCAGGTGGTGCAACAAGGCGCCGAGCGCGAACTGGTAGGCCCAGGCCACGTCGGCCAGGCTGGCGGTTTGAAAGACGGTGCGCAGGGCCTCGATGAAACGGTGGGCCAGCGGGTCGAAGAACTCGCGCAACACGCGGTCGGCCTCCGCGCTGCCATAGGCCAGCTCGCGCCCCACCAGCTGGGCGTAATAAAAACCCTCTTCGCTGTGCCGCAGGCGGATCACCGGCCTCACGAAGGCTTCGATGATGCGGTTCAGCGTGTCGGGGTCGCCCGGGTCGCCCGAGGCGGCGTCCAGTGCGGTCAGGCGCTCTTCGATGGTCTGGTTCCAGTGCGCGAAGATGGCGTGGAACAGTTCGTGTTTGGGGCCGTAGTAGTAGCCCACCAGCGCGAGCGGGACGCCCGCCTCCTCGGCGATCTGGCGGATCGTCACGCCGTGGTAACCGTGTTGCGCAAACAGCTTTTCTGCCGCCAGCAGGATGGCGTGCTGGCGGTCAGGCCTGGCCGCACCGCGCGTCGTCGCGGGTTTGGAGCGGGCGGGGGTGGATCCGGTGACCATGGAGCGGTATTGAACGTTTGTACAAAAATATTGAACATCCGTACAAACCCTTGCGCACGCCGAGCTGACAAACGCGCGATAGGTGCCGCCGCCCACCCGCTGCTACCCTGCGCCGCAGGAGACAACAAATGGCCACGACACCGCCCCCGTACGTTCCCCAGATCCACCTCTACCGGGACTGGCTGGCCCGCGAGCGCGGCCTGCGTTTTGACAGCTACGACGCGCTCTGGCGCTGGTCCACCACCGAGCTGGACGCCTTCTGGCAGAGCATCTGGGACTACTTCGACCTGCGCTCGCCCACGCCGCACACGGCCGTGCTGGAGAAAAACGTGATGCCCGGTGCGCGCTGGTTTCCGGGAGCGCAGTTCAACTACGCGCAGCAGGTGTTCCGCCATGTCGATGCCGCGCACGCGGCGGGCTTTGCGGCCGTGATCTCGGACAACGAAAAAGGCCAGCGGCGCGAACTGAGCTGGCCCGAGCTGCGGCGCCAGGTCGCGTCGCTCGCGCTGCACCTGCAGGACCAGGGCGTGATGCCCGGCGACCGCGTGGCCGCCTACCTGCCCAACGTCCCCGAGACCATGGTCGCCTTCCTGGCGGTGGTCAGCATCGGCGGCGTGTGGAGCGTGTGCGCGCCCGACATGGGGACCAACGCCGTGCTCGACCGTTTCAAACAGATCGAGCCTGTGGCGCTGATCGCCTGCGACGGCGTGAGCTACGGCGGCAAGGACCACGACCGCCTGGCCGTGGTGGCCGAGCTGCGCGCCGCGCTGCCGACCGTGCGCCACGTGATCCTGCACACCAACCTGGCGCAGGAGCCGGCCGAGGTGGACCACGCACTGGAGACGGCGCAACCTTGTGCCGACTTCCACACCGCCACCGCGCGCGGCGACGCGGCGGTGGCCGCCTTCGAGCCGCTGTGGCTGCCCTTCGACCACCCGCTGTGGATCGTCTACAGCAGCGGCACCACGGGCCTGCCCAAACCCATCGTGCACGGCCACGGCGGCACCGTCATCGTGGCCATGGCGCTCAAGACCCTGCACAACGACGTGGGCTGCAGCTACGCGCCCAACAGCTTCGGCGAGCGCTACCACTGGTACAGCTCCACCGGCTGGGTGATGTGGAACGCGCAGGTCAGCGGCCTGCTCGCCGGCACCACCTGCGTCATCTACGACGGCAACCCCGGCGGCTCGAAAGACCGGCCCGACTGGACCGTGCTCTGGCGCTTCGCCGCGCGCGAAGGCGTGACCTTCTTTGGCGCCGGTGCGGCGTTTTTTGCGAACTGCCTCAAGGCGGGCGTGGACCTCGCGCAGTGCGGCGACCTGTCTTCGATACGGGCCCTGGGCACCACCGGCTCGCCGCTGTCGGAAGACGCGCAGCGCTGGGGCACAGCGCAGTTCGCCGCCATCGCGAAGACCGATGCACAGAAGGACATCTGGTGGTGCAACATCTCCGGCGGCACCGACTTCGCGGGCGCCTTCATCGGCGGCAATCGTGAACTGCCCCAGACCCCCGGCCGCATGCAGTGCCGCCTGCTGGGTTGCGCGGTCGAGTCCTGGGACGAGCAGGGACGCCCGGTGACCGACGCCGTGGGCGAGCTGGTCTGCGCGCAACCCATCCCGTCCATGCCGCTGTACTTCGTCGGCGACACCGACCACCAGCGCCTGATCGGCAGCTACTTCGACACCTTCCCGCCAGGCCATGGGCGCAAGCCCGGTGGCGGCGATCTTGGAAAAGAGGCCGGCGCCGTCTGGCGCCACGGCGACTGGCTGCGCATCTTCCCCGACGGCTCCTGCGTCATCTACGGCCGCTCCGACGCCACCATCAACCGCCACGGCCTGCGCATGGGCACCAGCGAGCTCTACAGTGCCGTCGAGGCCCTGCCCGAGGTGCTCGACAGCATGGTGGTGGACCTCGAATACCTGGGCCGCGAAAGCTTCATGCCGCTGTTCGTGGTGCTGCGCCCTGGCCTCACGCTGGACGAGGCGCTCAACGCGAAGATCAGTGGGGCCATCCGCACCGCGCTCTCGCCGCGCTTCGTGCCCGACCAGATCCTGCAGGTCGCCGAGATTCCGCGCACCCTCTCGGGCAAGAAGCAGGAGCTGCCGATCAAGAAGCTGCTGCTCGGCCAGCCACTGGAGAAAGTGATCAACCGCGAGGCCATGGCCAACCCGGGCTGCCTGGACTGGTACGTGGCCTACGCCCGCCAGCGGGCCGGCACCACCCCCGCCTGAAGCCCCGCCGTGTACATGGTGAAACGCTTGGTTACTGGTCAAGCCGCCCGCTTTGTTGAACACTTTCGGGTGATCGCACTGCGCATGACCCATTCCGGCGCGCAGCCACCGATCGGATCGGAGGACGCAGATGAACCGCGGCATTTCTCCTGTACAGCCCGAGGGCCTGGTTGCGCCTCTGGATATCGACATCGACATCCTGGACCACGCGCTGATGGACCTCCTGACCAGCGACTGGCAGACCCTGGACGACGGCGCTCCCCAAGACGCGCCCCTGGTCACTCCAGAGCACGTCCCCACCGCGCCCGACACCTTGAGGTGAGCGTGCCTGCAGGGGTGCGGGGTCTGGCGTAGCATGCCGGACCTCACCTTCCACCCGCCTGCAAGTCCATGCTCATCACCCTCTCATCCGTCAGCCTGCCCGTCTTCCAGACCGCCCTGTCCAACCTGCTGCACTGCCTGAAAAAGGCAGAGGCCAATGCGGCCGCACGCAAGTTCGATCCCAACGTGTTCGTCACCATGCGGCTGGCGCCCGACATGCTGCCGTTTGCGGCACAGATCCGCATCGCCTGCGATGCGGCCAAGAACGGCACCGCGCGCCTGGCCGGCATCGAGGCGCCGAAGTTCGAGGACAACGAAACCACCTTCGCCGAGCTGCAGGACCGCATCACCAGGACGCTGGACTGGCTGGCCACCGTGCCCGCCGCATCCATCGACGGCCGCGAGGAAGCACAGATCACCTTCCCCGTCGGCCGCGACAAGACCCGCACCATGACCGGCGAGGCGTACCTGAAGCACTGGGCGCTGCCCAACCTGTTCTTCCACGTCACCACCGCCTACGCCCTGCTGCGGCACGCGGGGGTGGATGTGGGCAAGACGGACTACCTGGCGGGGGCGCAGGCGGGCGCCTGAACCCGGTTCCCCGTGGGCGCCGGACTCCTCCGCCGAAGGGTATGACCACTTCCCGGTTCGACGACCTGCTGCACCGCGTCCGTGCGTGCAGCGTCTGCGCCGAGCACCTGCCCCATGGGCCGCGCCCGGTGCTCCAGGCGCACCCCTCGGCACGGCTGCTGATTGCCGGGCAGGCGCCTGGCCGCAAGGTGCACGCCAGTGGGGTGCCGTTCGATGACGCCAGCGGCGAACGCCTGCGCGACTGGGTGGGCGTGTCGCGCGAGATCTTCTACGACCCGCACCAGGTCGCCATTCTTCCGATGGGCTTCTGCTACCCAGGCACCGGACGCGCGGGCGACCTGCCGCCGCGCCCGGAATGCGCGCCCACCTGGCGCGCGGCACTGCTCGCGGGCATGCCGCACATCCGCCTCACCCTGGTCATCGGGCAATACGCCCTGGCGCATCATCTGCCGGCAGACCCCCGTGCCCTCTCGGACGTGGTGAAAGCCTGGCGCGATCTGCCCCCCGCGCTCATGGTGCTGCCCCACCCCAGTCCGCGCAACAACCCCTGGCTCAAGAAGCACCCGTGGTTCGAAACGGAATGCGTTCCGCAGCTGCGCCAGCGGGTGGCGGCGGCACTCTCGAGGTGAGTGTATGAAGCACATTCTCAAGGCCGGGAAGGCGACGATCGAGCGGCTGGGGCTGGCGGCGGGATGCCCGGTGCAGTCCGTCACCTTCTGCTGTTTTTCAGCGGCCGACCTGGCGGTTTACCAGGCGGTCCTGGCCTGAGCTGCCGCCCCATGTCCCGCTTCGCCGTCCTTCTCCGTGGTGTCAACGTCGGCAAGGCCAACCGCGTGCCGATGGCCGATTTCCGGGCGATGCTCGAAGCGCTGGGCCACAGCGATGTGAAGACGCTGCTCAACAGCGGCAATGCGGTGTTCACGTCGACCCGCCGCAGCGCGGACAAGCTGGCCGACGAGATCGGCGCCGGTCTGCGGGAGAGCTTCGGCGTTACCACGCCCGTCGTCGTCAAGTCCGCCAGCGAGCTCCAGGCGATCGTGGAGGGCAACCCCATCGTTCCCCCTGAAGCGGAACACGGGCGCTTCCTCGTGGCCTTCGCGATGGCGCCGGACCGGTTGGCGGCGCTGGAGAGCCTGCGGCCCCTGCTGCTCCCGGGCGAGCGCCTCGCTGTCACCGCGCACGCCGCCTACCTGCATTGCGCGAACGGCCTGCTGGAGAGCCGGGCCGGGGAGGCGCTGCTGGGCAAGGTGGGCAAGGGCGTCACCAGCCGCAACTGGGGCACGACGCTCAAGCTGGCCGCGCTGGTTTGACGCCAGAATGCGGCGATCCCACCCAACACCGCCGCCCATGCTTCCATTCGCTGTCGAACGCATCGATCACGTCGTGTTCCGCGTGCGGGACCTCGCGGCCAGCGTGGCGTTCTACGGGCGCGTGCTGGGTTGCCACGTTGTGCGCGAACGGCCGGACCTCGGCCTCGTGCACCTGCGGGCGGGCGCGTCCATGGTGGACCTCGTGTCCATCGACGGCCCGCTGGGCCGGGTGGGCGGAGAAGGGCCGAAGGCGGAAGCACGCAACGTCGACCACCTCTGCCTGCGGGTGGAGCCCTTCGACGAGCAGCGCATCGTGTCGCACCTGGCCCAGCACGGCGTTGTTCCCAGGGGCCCGGCAAGCACCAACTTCGGCGCCGAGGGGGAAGGGCTCTCCCTGTACTTCTGCGACCCGGACGGCAACGTCATCGAACTCAAAGGGCCGACCTATGGCGTCGACGGGTGATGTATGAAACAAATACAATTCGTATATGTTTCATATGGAGGCCTCAAATGGGCATCGTCAAGATTTCCGACCAGATGCATGAGAACCTGCGGGTCGCCGGCACGGCCCTGAGCCGGTCCATCAACGCGCAGGCCGAGCACTGGATGCGCGTGGGCATGCTCACCGAGATGCACCCCGATCTCGACTACCGCGCCATCTGCCAGCTGCTGATCCAGGCCGAACTCAGCGGTGGTCTCGACCTCACCAACGCCGCCACCCTGGGCACGGCCGCGCCACCCAAGACCGCCGCCGCAGCCACCGCCAAAGGCCGCCACTGATGGCGCGCCCCGTCCCCCTCCGCAGCGCCGACGAACTGGTCATGGCGCGGCGGTCCGCACAACTGGCCGCCGAGGTGCTGGCCATGATCGAGCCGCACGTCGTGCCCGGCGTCAGCACCGAAGCGCTGGACCGCCTCTGCCACGACCACATCGTGAATGTGCAGGGCGCCATCCCCGCCAACCTCGGGTACCACGGCTACCCCAAGACCATCCTCACCTCGGTCAACCACGTGGTCTGCCACGGCATCCCCGCGGCCGACAAGATCCTCAAGGCCGGCGACATCGTCAACATCGACGTGGCCGTGCTCAAGGACGGCTGGTTCGGCGACACCAGCCGCATGTTCTGCGTCGGCACGCCCAGCACCCTGGCGCGCCGGCTGGTGGACACCACCTACGAAGCCCTGCTGGCCGGCATCCGGCAGGTGCGGCCTGGCGCCACGCTCGGCGACGTGGGCCACGCCATCCAGAGCGTCGCGCACCGCGAGCACTTCAGCGTGGTGCGCGAGTACTGCGGCCACGGCATCGGCCAGATCTACCACGACGAACCCAACGTGCTGCACTACGGCCAGCGCGGCCAGGGCCTGCGGCTGGAGGCCGGCATGGTCTTCACCATCGAGCCCATGCTCAACGCCGGCAAACGCGAGACCCGGCAACTGGCCGACGGCTGGACGGTGGTGACCAAGGACCGCTCGCTCTCGGCGCAGTGGGAGCACATGGTGGCGGTGACGGAGCAGGGGTGTGAGGTGCTGACGGCGTGGCCGGGTGGGACGGGGGCTTATCCGGCGGTGTGATGGGTGCCGGAGTTATGGTCTTTGTTAAATGCCGAGGGGGCTCTGTTGACGTTCTACTGTCTTGGTATGAATGAGTTTTTCCGCAGGGAAGACCACTTTGATTAACGGCAGTGGTTGTGGGTATCCGGCGGTTTGCTATTTAAATTAAAGTGGAGCCTCGCATTCAGCCGTTGCGGTCAATACTTCATCGCTAGATCGAAGCTGAGGCTGCATGAGTACCATAGACTCTCTATTTTTTTGAGGAAATCACATGGCTCAGTACTGGGTGGTCGGTGCTTCTTGGGGCGGTGTTGATCACCAAGATCAGCGCTTCGTAGATCAAGGAATCTGGATGCTCGGCTGGAAGGACGGCGCGCAGCCGGAACGCGCCCGGGAGATGCAGCCTGGAGACCGCATTGCAATCAAGCGAATGAAAGGCCAAGGCCAGACAGGGATACGCATTCTTCACCTGGGGATCATCAGAGGTGTGATCCTTGACACAGAAAAAATAATCTGCACGGTGAATTGGGTGGCAACGAATCTTGACCGCAATATCGAAGAGAGTAAAGGTTGCTTTGCATCTATCCACGGCCCCTTCTCTCACGACTCGTGGGTCCAACAAGTTTTTTGCTTGTAAGCCGGCGCGAAGCGAAGCCTAGCCCGCTATGCTGTCGCTCCCGCCGCACCTCAAACGTTGAACAGCACAACATATATGCACCGCATGACGAAATTATTCTCCGTACTTTGACCTAACTTAGATTCGTTGCCGTGGTAGCCAGAACAAAGAAAATAACCTTTGCTAGGGAGCAATTGGAGGATGGCGCCGCCCTTCATTTTATTGGCCGGTATGTCTCGGCACTAACACTGCTTGGCGCGGCAGAAGAGATTTTGTCGAGGCTGCTGGAAGAACAAGGCGGTGCACATCCGTTGGATGAGTTCTGGATTGGGATAAACGAGTGGAATCGAAAGTACGGTGGTAGCGATGTCTCAAAAAGGCATGTCCACCGAGTCTTCAATGAACCACGAAACAGCGTTAAACATCACTCGCCCGGAGAAAGCCAGTCTGTGGCGCTCTTTAAGGTGCCTGCAGCAGCATTGATGGCTCGACGAGCAATAGCCGCTGCGGATGCGCTTGGGCTCAAATACAAAAACAAGAAACAACTTGAAGAGTGGCTCTCCAATTTCTACAGCCGCTAGCATAAGTCTCACTGACGCTTGCTGCACTAGTTAACAAGGGCAGAGTGCACGCCAATATTGGCCGCATTGTCATGGCCTGTGGCATTGCTCTACGTGCTTCCGGGCCGCTTAGCTAGCGTGCCAAATGACAATTCATGCCCATCATGGTTCCGACCTACAGCGAGTACATACAGCGTTACGTCGTGCGTCACAAAAAAGGCGTGCGACCTCCGCCTGGGGAGCATCACTTCGTAGCCGCTTATTTGGTGCCCAAGCTCTTCGAGATTTCACGAAGGGTTCCTGACTACATCAATCCTGATGGGACAAAATCAATCATAGGTGATGTGGTCTATTACCAAGATGAAGAGCATCATCTCGGGCTCGAAGTGAAGCTTGGGACCATAAGACTGACGAAACGTGAGTTCAACGAGTGGATCGTTGGTGGCGAAAGGGCTCGCTGGCCAGAAGTCTTTGTTGGAGTGGGAAAATCGGGCATCGCGATCTCGTCTTGGTTGGAGTTTCGAGTCGCGTACATCAAATCGGTTGTCACAAAGGACAATGACTGGGTTCCCCGCGAAATTGGCACTGGCTACGGGCCCCAGAAGTCGGTCGACGAACTGATGCCGCATCTCGGTGAAGAGTGCCGCTTCAAGCCTGCGCCACAGGGACAGGAGCAAGAGTATGAAGCGCGTTTCCTTGCCGTGCTCCGAGGACACATTGAGGCCTTAATTCTTCCTATTTAGATCTTCTCCCAACGGTAAGCGACAGACCGATTGGGGATTCGAGAGCCGAGCGCCGAGCGCCGGCTATTGGGCATCGGAAAAGCGTCAGCATCCTTTCTCCGGGTAAACCCTCCATTGACACCACCCCGCGCTGATCCCAAGGTGCAAGGCTTTCCGCCGCCCGCCAGCCTTCCACCCGGAGACGCGCCATGCCACACGCCGCCACCAGCCCGCACCAGCACATCGCCACCGTGATGCAGGTGGCCGCGGACGGCGTCGGGGCGCAGGCGGCGGCGCGGCATGAGCAGGTGATCCGCGATTCGTGGCTGCGTTGTGTCCAGCAGCACCGGCTGGACCCGGCGCGCATGCAGGAGGCGGTGATCCTGCCGCAGGCGCGGCTGCGCGAGCACCAGGACCAGATGGAGGCGCTGCTGCAGATCGCGCGCCACGGGCTGGAGTCGCTCTACAGCAAGGTCGCAGGCCTGGGCTATGTGGTGCTGCTGACCGACGCGCGCGGCGTGACGGTGGACTTTCTGGGCGATCTGGTGTTCGAGCCGAGCCTGCGCAAGGCGGGCCTGTACCTCGGCGCGGACTGGAGCGAGCACCACGCCGGCACCTGTGGCGTGGGCACCTGCATCAGCACCGGCCAGGCGCTGACGGTGCACCTGGACGACCACTTCGACGCCACCCACATCCCACTTACCTGCACCACCGCGCCGGTGTACGACAGCGCGGGGCAGCTGAGCGCGGTGCTGGACATTTCGCAGCTCAGTTCCAACCAGCCCAAGGAGAGCCAGCACCTGGCGCTGCAGCTGGTGAAGATGTACGCGCACGACATCGAGAACGCGGCCTTTCTGCACCGCCACCGGCACGACTGGGTGCTGCGCCTCTCGCACGCGCCGCAGTTCCTGGATGTGCAGCCAGACTACCTGCTGGCGCTGGACGCGAACGGCCGAGTGGTGGGCCACAACCGGCGGGCGCAACTGGTTTTGCAGAAGGGTGAACCGTTGCTGGGCATGGGCTTCGAGCAGCTGTTCGGCCTGCCCTTCGGCCAGATCGGCCGCTTCGTGATGACCCAGCCGTCGGACCAGCGCGCGGTGATGCTGGCGGGCGGCAAACAGCTGGTGTTTCTCTCGGCGGTGCCGCCGCCGGCGCGGCCGGTGGCGAGCGCGCCGCGCGAGGAACGCCGCGTGCCCGCGCCGCTGGCCGCGCTGTCGGCCGGTGACGCTGCGCTGGACCGGCAGGTGGAGCGCGTGGCGCGGCTGGTGAACACGCCCATCAGCCTGCTGATCACCGGCGAGACCGGCTCGGGCAAGGAGTATTTCGCGAAGGCGGTGCACACCGCGAGCGAGCGGCGCAGCCGGCCCTTCGTGGCGGTGAACTGCGCGGCGATTCCCGAGCACCTGATCGAGAGCGAGCTGTTCGGCCACCTGCCGGGCAGCTTCTCGGGCGCCTCGCCCAAGGGCAAGCGCGGCCTGATCGCCGAGGCCGACGGCGGCACGCTGTTCCTCGACGAGATCGGCGACATGCCGCTGGCGCTGCAGGCGCGGCTGCTGCGCGTGCTGTCCGAGCGCGAGGTGCTGCCGGTGGGTGCGACGAAGCCGGTGCCGGTGAACATCCGCGTGATCGCGGCGACGCACGCGCCGCTGGAGCAGCTGGTGCTGGCCGGCCGTTTCCGCGACGACCTGTACTACCGCCTCAAGGGCGCACACATCCAGCTGCCGCCGCTGCGCGAGCGCAGCGACCTGGGCGCCATGATCACGCGCCTGCTGGGGCACCGCGCCATCACGCCCGCCGCGCTGCAGCGCCTGCTGGCGCACCGCTGGCCCGGCAACCTGCGCGAGCTGCGCAACGTGCTGGACTACGCGGCCAGCCTGTGCGCGGACGGCCCCATCGACCTGGACGACCTGCCGGAGCTGTCGATGGCGCGGCTGCCGTCACAGGCCGACACCACCGAGGCCGCGCACGACGACGGACCGGAAGCGCTGCTGCAGGCGCTGCGCGCCGCGCACTGGAACGTGAGCGCGGTGGCGCGGGCGATGGGGCTTTCGCGCATGACGCTCTACCGGCGCATGAAGCGCGCTGGCATCGTGCCGCCCAACCGCATGGAGTGAACGCGCGGGGGAGTGACAGCTGTCACTCGGGGTGGGTGACAGGTGCACGGGGTGTGACACCCATCACCGCTTGAAATCTGCAAGCAGATCAAGCACTTGCGCGCGCCGCCCGCATGGCACGCGTCTTGTGATGCACAAGGCACCGGCCCGCACCGAGGCCGGCATCACAGGAGACAAACCCATGACTGCAAACACGCCCTCCCAGCGGGCCCAGCGCTGGCTGGACGCTTTCGGAGCCGCCCTGGCCTCCGGCAACCCCGACAACGTGCTGCCCCTCTTCGACGCCGACTGCTACTGGCGCGACCTGGTGTCCTTCACCTGGAACATCCGCACGCAGGAAGGCCACGACGCGGTGCGCGACATGCTCGCCGCGCGCCAGGCCGACGCGGGCGCGTCGAACTTCCAGCTCGAAGGCGAGGCCACCGAGGCCGACGGCGTCACCGAAGCCTGGTTCACCTTCGAGACCCGCGTCTCGCGCGGCCGTGGCCACCTGCGCCTCAAAGGTGACAAAGCCTGGACCCTGTTGACCACCATGGTCGAGCTCAAGGGCTTTGAAGAGAAGAAGGGCGCCAACCGCATCAAGGGCGCCGAACACGGCGTGCACAAGGGCCGCAAGAGCTGGCTCGAACTGCGGCAGGACGAGCAGGCCCGGCTGGGCTACGAAGAGCAGCCGTATGTGGTCATCATCGGCGGCGGGCAGGGCGGCATCATCCTGGCCGCGCGGCTGCGCCGCCTGGGCGTGCCCACCATCGTGGTCGAGAAGAACCCGCGGCCCGGCGACAGCTGGCGCAACCGCTACAAGAGCCTGTGCCTACACGACCCGGTCTGGTACGACCACCTGCCCTACATGCCCTTCCCGGACGACTGGCCGGTGTTCGCGCCCAAGGACAAGGTCGGCGACTGGCTGGAGATGTACACCAAGGTCATGGAGATCAACTACTGGGGTTCCACCACCGCCAAGAAGGCCAGCTACGACGAGGCCAAGGGCGAGTGGACCGTGGTGGTGGACCGCAACGGTGAAGAAGTGACGCTGCGGCCGAAACAGCTGGTGTTCGCGCTCGGTGTCTCGGGCTACCCCAACGTACCCAAGATCCCCGGCGCCGAGACCTTCGAAGGCGACCAGCACCACTCCAGCAAGCACCCCGGCCCCGAGAAATACGCGGGCAAGAAAGCGGTGGTGCTCGGCTCCAACAACTCGGCGCACGACATCTGCGCGGCGCTGTGGGAGCATGGTGCCGACGTCACCATGATCCAGCGCAGCAGCACGCACATCGCGCCGTCGAACTCGCTGATGGAGCTGGCCCTGGGTGGGCTCTACAGCGAGGAGGCGTTGAAGAACGGCATCGACCACCACAAGGCCGACCTGATCTTCGCCAGCGTGCCCTACAAGATCATGCACACCTTCCACATCCCCGTGTACGAGGAGATGAAGAAGCGCGACGCCGACCTCTACAGCCGGCTGGAGAAGGCGGGCTTCCTGCTCGACTTCGGCGACGACGGCTCGGGCCTGTTCATGAAGTACCTGCGCCGCGGCTCGGGCTACTACATCGACGTGGGCGCGAGCGAGCTGGTGGCCAACGGCAGCATCAAGCTCAAGAGCGGCGTGAACATCGAGCGCATCAACCCCAAGAGTGTGCTGCTGACCGACGGCACCGAGCTGCCGGCCGACCTGATCGTCTACGCCACCGGCTACGGCTCGATGAACCACTGGCTGGCCGACCTGGTGTCACCCGAAGTGGCCGACCGCGTCGGCAAGGTCTGGGGCCTGGGTTCCAGCACGACGAAAGACCCGGGGCCGTGGGAAGGCGAGCTGCGCAACATGTGGAAGCCGACCAACCAGAAGCAGCTCTGGATTCACGGCGGCAACCTGCACCAGAGCCGCCACTACTCGCAGTTCCTCTCGCTGCAGCTCAAGGCGCGCTACGAGGGCCTGGACACGCCGGTCTACGGGCAGGCGGCTGTGCACCACCTGCGGTGAACGGGCCGTGAGGGCCTGACCCGCCGGGGCATGGCTATAGTGGGCTGGCGCCAACCGCCAGCCCACGCCATGCCTGTTTTTTCTTCGATGCGCTGCCGGAGCGATCCATGCTGATCGCGCAGCAGCGCTCGGCCCTGTCCGGCTTCACCTACGACCTGGCGGCGGCCGACGGCACCGTGATCGGCGAGCTGTGTTTCCCCGACTGGGCTGAGGCCCGCAACGCACGGCTGAAGAACCCTGCGCCGCAGCGCCTGCGCTCCAGCATCGACCTGCGCCTGTCGGGCGCGGCCTACACGATCGAATTCGAATACACGCGCCGCGGCTGGCACAACGACACGTGCTTTGAACTGATGCAGGGCGGCACGCGGCTCGCGTCGGCCGAGGTGGTGATGACCGGGGGCTTGCTCGGGCGCGCCCGGCTGCTCATCACCGAACCCTTCCGCGGCGAGCTGGTCCGGCGCAGCAGCTTCTTCAAGACCCGCTTCGAGCTGCGGCGGGACGGGCAGGCGCTGGGCCTTGTCCACGAGCCTCAGGCTTTCACCACGCGGCGCCGGCTGTGCGCCGAAGTACCACCCGACGTCCCGCCACCGGTGCAGGGCTTCCTGCTGTTCCTGGTGATCAACCTGGCGCTTGGGTGAGCGCTCAGGCCTTGCGGCTCACCAGCACGATCCCCGCCGCCACGCCCACCAGCGCCAGCACCAGCTGCAGCGTCAGCGGTTCGCCCAGCAGCACCACGCCGAAGACCAGCGCGAACAGCGGGGTGAGGAAGGTGAAGGTGGACATCTGCGTCGCGGGGTAGTGGCGCAGCATCCACATCCAGGCCAGGTAGCTGGCGAAGGCACCCACGGCGGTCTGCAGGAACACCGAGCCCCAGGCCAGGGCGGAGTAGTCGAAGCTCCAGGTTTCGCCCAGCGCCAGCGACAGCACCGGGCAGACCAGGGCGGTCACGCTCAGCTGGTAGAACAGCGACTTCTCGGCCTGGATGGTGGCCACCTTGGTGGTGCGGATCGCGAGGGTGGTCAGGCCCCAGAACATGCCGGCCGCCAGGCCCATGGCGTCGCCCTTCCACTGGCCCGGCGCGGAGCCGTGCAGGAAGGCTTCGCTGAAGGCGATGCCCACCGCGCCGAAGGCGATCACCAGGCCGATCCACTGGATCGTGCGCAGCTTCTCCGACGGCACGAAGCGCGGCAGCAGCACCGCCACCCAGAACGGGCTGGTGTAGAGGAACACCGTCAGGCGCGAGGCACTGGTGTGCTGCAGCCCGAGATAGATCAGGCAGAACTCGGCCGCGAACAGCAGGCCGACCACCAGCCCGCCCCGGAGCGAGCCGTCGCGGTGGAACAGCTTCACGCCGCGCAGCTGGCACCAGAGCCAGAGCAGGGCCGTGGCGCCGGCCATGCGCACCGAGGCCTGCCACAGCGGCGGGATCTCGCGGCCGGCGAACTTGATCAGGATCTGCTGGAAGCCCCAGAAGGCGCAGCAGGCCACCAGCACGGTGATGGCGAAGGTGTCGAGGTGGTCTTTGCGTTGGACGGCGGTCATGGGGGCAGGAGGGTAGCGCAGGCGCGGCGCGACGCATGTCGCGTGCGGCGCCTTACTGGCCGGATGCCAGCTTCTGCAAGTGTCGCTTGAGCGTGTCCGCCTCGTGCGCCGACCAGCGCGAGAGCAGGTGGCTTTCCTGCGCGCGGGCCTGTTCGATCAGCGCGGCGGCGATGCGCCGGCCTTCGGCGGTGGCGGCCACCAGGGTGCGGCGCTGGTCGGCCGGGTCGGCCAGCAGTGCCAGCAGGCCGTCCTCGGCCATGCGCTGCACGAGCTTGGTGACGGTGGGCTGTTTGGCCAGCACGTCGTGCGCCAGCTGGCCGACGGCGATGGCGCCCTGGTTCTCGGGGTGGCTGAGCGCGGCGTCGTGCAGCACGGCCAGCACGCGCCAGGCGATGTGGGTCAGGCCCTGGGCGGCGATGGCGTTCTCGAAGTCGCGGTAGACCGCGTGGCTGGCCTGGCCGAGCAGGTAGCCCAGGTAGCTGCCGACGAAGCGGCCATCGGGCGGCTGCGGCGCGCTGGCGTCGGCCGGCGCGCCGTGCAGCGGATGCTCGGTGTAGAAGCGGCCGCCGTGGTAGAGCAGGGGCGAGGCGTCGGCCCGGCGCGCGCAGCGCTCGACCTCGCCGACGAAGATCACGTGGTCGCCCTCGGTGTACTGGCTGCGGTTGAAGCACTCGAAGGTGGCGACGCTGCCTTCGAGCAGCGGTGCGCCGCCTGCGCCGTCGATGTAGGCGACCCCGGCCCAGCGGTCGACGCCGCGCGCGGCAAAGCGCTCGGCCAGCGCCTGCTGGTCGGCGGCCAGCACGTTGATCGCGTAGTGCCGGCCGTTGCTGAACACCGCCATCGAGCCGGCCGCCTTGCCCAGGCTCCACAGCACCAGCGGCGGGTCCAGCGAGACGGAATTGAACGAGCTGGCCGTCAGGCCGACGGGCTCACCCTGGTCGTTGCGCGCCGTGACGATGGTGACGCCGGTCGCGAACATGCCCAGCGTCGCGCGGAAATCGCGCGGCGAAAAATCGGGCGGTTGGGCGGCGTGGCCGGCGGCACGGGACGGGGACATGGCTGCAATTTATATGAAAATTCATGAATAATGGGCCCGCGACTGCCATTTCCCCGATGGCAGGCCCCCCAAACAGGAGACAACCCATGTTGCAGGAGCGGATCGAACCCGCCTGGATCGACGCGTTTGAGGCGGTGCTGCGGCGCTGCGCGCTGCAGCCGGGCGACACGGTGGCGATTCTCAACGAAAGCCAGAGCCGTCCGGTGCTGGTCGAGCTGGCGCGCCTGGCGGCGGCGCGGCTCGGGGCCCCGGCCTTCGTGCTGACCCTGCCCTCCGTGTTCGGCGCCGCGGGCGAACCCGTGACGCGCTCCACCGGGGCATCACCGGCCATTCAACAGCAGTTGCCGGTGATCGCGGCATTGCAGGCCTGCACCTTGGTGATCGATTGCACGGTCGAGGGCCTGATGCATGCGCCCGAGCTGCCCGCCATCCTGCAGGGCAACGGCATCACCCAGCCGCGCATCGTCTACGTCAGCAACGAGCACCCCGAGGCGCTGGCGCGCCTGCTGCCCGACGACGCGACCGAGGCGCGGGTGAAGGCCCATGTGAAGCGCCTGCGCGGTGCCAAAGCCATGCGCGTGAGCTCGCCGGCCGGCACCGAGCTGTCCATCTCGCTGCAGGGTGCGGTGGTCGGTGGCAACTGGGGCAGCACCACACGTCCCGGCACGCTGACCCACTGGCCCGGCGGCCTGGTGCTGGCCTTCCCGGCGGCGGGCAGCGTCAGCGGCCGGCTGGTGCTGGCCGAGGGCGACGTGAACCTGACCTTCAAGCGCTACATCGAACGCCCGATCACGCTGACCATCGAACACGACTACGTGACCCACATCGACGGCGGCGGCGTGGACGCCGAACTGCTGCGCAGCTACTTCGCGGCCTGGGGGGAGAAGGAGGCGTATGCCGTGAGCCACGTGGGCTACGGCCTGAACGACGCCGCGCGCTGGGACAGCATGGCGCTCTACGACAAGCGCGACTTCAACGGCACCGAGCTGCGCGCCTTCGCCGGCAACTTCCTCTACAGCACCGGCGCCAACGAAACCGCCGGCCGCTACACCCGAGGCCACTTCGACTGGCCGATGCGCGACTGCACGGTGGCGCTCGATGGCACGGTCGTCGTTGACGCCGGAAAGGTTGTGTCTTGAGCAGTCTGCCTACCTTTACTACGCTGGGCGACGGCGCCACCACCGTGCTCATGCTGCACGGCATCGGCGGCGGGCACCTGGCCTTCGCGCCGCAGGTCGAGACCCTGGCCAGCGTGGGCTACCGCGCGGTGGCCTGGGACATGCCCGGCTACGGCCACAGCGCGCCCATCGAGCCCTACACCTTCAAGGGGCTGGCGCAAAGCTGCATCAACCTCATCGACGCGCTGCAGTGCGACAGCGTGGTTCTTGTAGGACACAGCATGGGTGGCATGGTGGCGCAGGAAGTCGCGGCCAGGCGCCCAGAGAAAGTGTGCAAGCTCATGCTCTGCGGCACCTCGGCCGCCTTCGGCAAGCGCAGCGACGGCAAGTCGGCCGAGGTCTGGGCGCAGCAGTTCATCGCGCAACGCACCGCGCCGCTGGACGCGGGCCAGAGCATGGCCGACATGGCCGCGAAGCTGGTGCCGCAGATGGTCGGCCCGGGCTCGCTGCCCGAAGGCGTGCGCCTGGCCGAGCAGTGCATGGGCCGCGTGCCGGCCGCCACCTACCGCCGCGCGCTGGACTGCATCGTCACCTTCGACCGGCAGGCCGCGCTGGCCCACATCGGCGTGCCCACGCTGCTGGTGGGCGGCGAGTTCGACCGTGTGGCCTCGCCCGCGGTGATGAAGCAGATGGCGCAGCAGATCCCGAACGCGCGCTACACCGAGATGGCCGGCGTGGGCCACCTGATGAACCTGGAAGCGCCCGACGAGTTCGACCGCATCCTGCTGGATTTCCTCCGCGAGTCCGCGCCGAGGGCGCGCCCGGACCTGCACTGAATCCGACACCCCCACCAGAGGAGACAACCCCGATGAGCACCCGCCCCGTCAACCCGGTCACCGGCCTGGACTTCACCCCCGCCGTGGGCGACATGCCCTTCACGCCGCTGCAGCGCGAGTGGCTGGCCAGGGCGCACGCGCTGGGCCGCGACAAGTTCGCGGCGCGCGCGGCCCAGTGGGACCAGGAAGCGAGCTTCCCCTTCGCCAACTACGACGACCTGCGCGAACAGGGCTTCCTCAGGCTCTGCGTGCCGGTCGAGTTCGGCGGCGCGGGGGCGGACTTCCCGACCTACATGATGGTGGCGGCCGAGATCGGGCGCTTCTGCGGTGCCACCGCGCTGACCTGGAACATGCACATCTGCTCGACCATGTGGACCGGCGTGCTGGCCGACGGCATCGCGATGAGCGAGGAGCAGCGCGCCGAACACGCGGCGCGGCGCAAGCTGCACTTCGCGCGCATCGTGAACGAGGGCAAGCTCTACGCCCAGCCCTTCAGCGAGGGCACGGCGGCGGCGGCGGGCCGTGCGCCCTTTGGCACCACGGCGAAAAAAGTCGAGGGCGGCTGGCTCATCAACGGCCGCAAGATCTGGGCGAGCCTCTCGGGCGCGGCCGACTACTACGGCGTGCTCTGCACCGAAGACAAGGGCGACCACCACCCCGACGCGCGCGACACGCTCTACATCAGCGTGCCCGCCACGGCCGAGGGCTTCTCCATCAGCGGCGACTGGGACCCGCTGGGCATGCGCGGCACCGTCAGCCGCAACCTCACGTTCAAGGACGTGTTCGTCAGCGACGACGAGCAGCTCATGCCGCGCGGCATCTACTTCAAGGGCGCGCAGACCTGGCCGGCCATGTTCTTCACGCTCTCGCCCACTTACCTGGGCGTGGCGAACGCGGCCTACGACTTCACGGTGCAGTACCTGCGCGGCGAGGTGCCGGGCGAGCCACCGATCAAGCGCCGCCAGTTCCCCACCAAGCAGATCACGGTGGCGCAGATGCGGCTGCAGCTCGAAGCCATGAAGAGCCTGTTCACCCGCGCCATCTTCGAGGCCAAACCCAACCCGAGCAAGGACGAGAAGCTGCGCCTCTACGCCGCGCACCACGCGGTGATGGAAGGCGCCAACGACCTCGCGCGGCTGGCCATCCGCACCTGCGGCGGCCAGAGCATGCTCAAGCACCTGCCGCTGGAGCGCCTGTACCGCGACAGCCGCTGCGGCGCGCTGATGCTGCCCTGGACGGCCGAGCTGATCCTCGACCGCATGGGCCGCGAGACCTTGTACGAGCCTGGCGAAAAGGACGAGTGAGCGGGGCGGGTCCCTAGAATTGCGGGGATGACCCGACGCCCCGCTGCCGCTTCTTCTGAACGCCCACCTCGCCCTTGGTGCCGCCTGCCGGTGGCGCTGGCGCTGCTGGCGGCCTTGGGTGGGACTTCCCTGGCGGCACTGGCGCAGCCGTTCGCGAAGGCGCCGGCCGACCCCTGCATCGAGTTCGTCGCGCGCCTGCCCAACGTGAAGGCAGCGCTGTGCCGCGCGGCCCAGCTCAAGCCCACCAGCGGTGGCGTGTCGGTGCAGGGCCGCACGCTGTACCAGCGCGACGTGATGGCCCCCGACGCCAAGGTGCGGGTGCTGGTGGTGGGCGCCATGCACGGCGACGAGCTGTCCTCGGCCGCCGTGGCCCTGCACTGGATCCAGCGCGCCGTGGAGACACCGTCCAACGTGCACTGGCGCTTCATCCCGGCGCTCAACCCCGACGGCCTGATGGCGCGGCCGGCCAAGCGGGTCAACGCCCGCGGCGTCGACCTCAACCGCAATTTCCCGACGCCCAACTGGACGCGCGACGCCAAGATCTACTGGGAACAACGGACGCAGAAAGACCCGCGCCGCTGGCCCGGCCCCAAGCCGCTTTCCGAGCCCGAGTCGAAGTTCTTCCACGAAGAGATGGAGCGCTTCCAGCCGGACCTGATCGTGAGCATCCACGCGCCCTACGGCGTGCTCGACTTCGACGGCCCCACCGTGCCGCCGGCGCGCCTGGGCCGCCTCTACCTCGACCAGGTCGGCATCTTCCCCGGCAGCCTGGGCAACTACGGCGGCGTGCACAAGGGCATGCCGGTGGTGACCATCGAGCTGCCCAGCGCCATCCGCACCCCGCTGGACGCCGAGATGCGCCAGATGTGGCTGGACCTGCTGCGCTGGATGAGCGAGCGCGTCATCCCCACCGAGGGTGACGCCAAGGTGGTGCCGGTCAAGGTGAAGAAAACCGGCTGACCACCCCACGCGCGGAGAACGCATGAGCACATTTGATCCCGACGCCCTGGAGTGTCTGGCCGCCATCATCGAAGAGGGCGGCTTTGAACGCGCGGCGCAGCGCCTGTCGATCACGCAGTCGGCGGTGTCGCAGCGCCTGCGCGCGCTGGAGGCGCAGGTGGGCACGGTGCTCATCGTGCGCAGCCGGCCGCTCAAGCCCACGCCCGCAGGGCAGCTCATGCTCAAGCACGCCAAGATGATGCGGCTGCTGCGGGCCGATCTGGAGACCGAACTCAGGGAGCTGGCGCCCGGCGCCGGCGGGGCGGGGCGGGACGAGGAGCGCATCTCGATCGCGATCAATGCCGACAGCATCGCCACCTGGGCGATGCCGGCGCTGGACGCGCTGGTGCGTCAGGGCCTGCCGGTGGAAATCATCACCGACAACGAGGAATTCACCCAGGAGTGGTTGCGCGAGGGCCAGGTGCTGGGTTGCGTCACCTCGCTGGGGCAGACGCTGCGCGGCTGCAGGATGGTGCCACTGGGCTGCATGGACTATGTGGCCGTGGCGCAGGCGGATTTCGCCCGCAACCGTTGCCCCAAGGGCCTCAGCGCCCACAACTTCCATCAGCTGCCTTTTGTCGCGTTCAATCGCAAGGACTATCAGCAGCACGGTTTCGTGGAGCAGGCCTTCGGCCTGCCGCGAGTGGGGCTCAAGCAGTTGTATGTGCCGTCCAGCGTCGGGCAGCTGCGAGCGGTTCAGGCCGGCTGGGGCGTGAGCGTGCTGCCCGAGCTGCTGGTGCGCGACCAGCTCGCCAGTGGCGAGCTGGTGAACCTGGCGCCGCGGCACCGGCTGAGCGTGACGCTGTACTGGCACTGCTGGAACCTGAGTTCGGGCGTGCTGGACGCACTGACTGCGGCGCTGACCGGGGCGGCCAAGCACAACCTGCTGCCCACCGGCGCACAAAAAACCCCGCCGGGGCGGGGTTCGAAGCGCAGGGGTGCGGGCGTCACTTCGGCATGATGACGCTGTCGATGACGTGGATCACGCCGTTGTCGGCGACGATGTCCGTCTTCACCACATTGGCGGCATCCACCTTCACGCCGCCGGTGGTGGCCACGGTGATCTCGCTGCCCTGAACCGTCTTGACCTTGCCGGCCTTGACGTCGGCGGCCATCACCTTGCCCGGGACCACGTGGTATGTCAGCACGGCGGTCAGCTTGGCCTTGTCCGCCAGCAAGGCATCCAGATCGGCCTTGGGCACCTTGGCGAAGGCTTCGTCGGTGGGCGCAAACACGGTGAACGGGCCCTTGCCCTTGAGCGTGTCGACCAGACCGGCGGCCTGCAGAGCCGTGGCCAGGGTCTTGAACGAGCCTGCCGCAACGGCGGTGTCGACGATGTCCTTGGCGTGGGCGGAACCCAGGGTGGCCAGGGCGATGACGGAGGCGATCAGGGACTTCTTCATGGGTAACTCCTAGGAGGGGTTGATGACAGGGGACGGGAAAAAAAGAACAGGGGATCAGGCCGGCGGCAGGATCACCCGGTCGATCAGGTGCACCACGCCGTTGCTGCACAGGATGTCGGTGGCGACGATGGCCGCCTGGCGGCCGCGGCCGTCGGTGATGCGCAGATCGCCGCCGACGGTGAAGCTCGCGCCCTGCAGGGTCGCGATGGGGGTGTTGACCGGCACCTGGTCCTTCAGCACCCGGCCGGACACCACGTGGTAGGTGAGCACAGCGGTCAGCAGCGGCTTGTCGGCCAGCAGCGCTTCCTTGGTGACGCCCAGCTCGGCCAGCAGGGCGGCGAACGCGGCGTTGGTGGGCGCGAACACGGTCAATGGCCCGGGCGCGCTGAGGGCGTCGACCAGGCCGGCCGCAACCACGGCCTCCACCAGGATGCTCAGGTTGGGCGTGGCCTGGGCAGTGGCCACGATGTTGGGTGGTGCGTGGTCGTCGTCACCGCCACCGCAGGCGGTCAGCAGGCCCGCCGTGGCACCGGCCAGCAACAGGGAACATCTCGGAATCGGCATCTCGGTCTCCTTCAGGCGTGGGGTGGATAGAGACAGCCGGCGCCGGGGCGGGGTGCTCCGGATTCAGGGTCCGCTGCTGTCCGGGCGGGATATTAGTCGCACGAGATCAAAAAGTGACCAATCAGTATAAAAAATATACTTGTAAGTATGGTTATCTACTTTGGCGTCCATTTGCGGCACAATGCGAGTGCTGCCCAAAGATTGACCATGACCACCGCCGTTTCCTCTCCGACTCCCCGTTCTTCCCCCAAGCGCAGTTTTCGCGAACAGATGCATCTGGCGCGCGAGGACGCGATCGTCTCGGTGGTCAATCGGCTGCTGGCCGAAAAGGGGTTCGAGTCGATGACGGTGGACGAGGTCGCCGCCGAGGTGGGCATCGCCAAGGCCAGCCTCTACAAGCACTTCCCGAGCAAGGAAGACCTGGCGGCCGCCGCGATGGTCAAGGTGATGAACCGGGCGCGGGCCTTCCTGGACACGCTGGACCCGAAGGCGCCGCCGCTGGACCTGCTGCGCCAGGTGGCGCGCTGGACCATGGAGGTGCAGCTGGCCGGTGAAATGCCCTCGCTGCCCAGCGAGAACTCCAGCCTGCGCGCGTCACTGACGACCAACAAGGCCTATGTGGACGGCTTGATGGATGTGAGCGACCGGCTGGGTGCCTGGATCGAGGCGGCCCAGCAGCAGGGCAGCGTCAACCCGGCCCTGCCGCCGATCGCGGTGCTGTACACCCTCTATGCCCGGGCCTGCGACCCGGTGCTGGGGTTTCTCAAAGGGTCTGGCCTGTACAGCGACGGCCAGATCATCGACATGGTGCTCAGCACCTGTTTCGACGGATTGCGCCAGCGCTGAGGCTGGCGCGGTGCGTCAGCGCACCAGCATCACCGGCACGCCGCAGTGCGCCAGCACCTGCGTGGCGACCGAGCCCATCACCAGGTTGCCCAGGGCGCTGTGGCCGTGCGAGCCCATCATGACCAGGTCGTACTTGCCGGTGTCGGCCTGCTTGGCGATCTGTTCGCCGGGGGAGCCGGTCTTGTGCACGACCTTGGGCTCGATGCCGTGGCGCTTCAGGAACTTCACCACAGGCGCGGTGACCTTCTCGGCTTCCTCGGCGTAGTAGCTGTTGGCGACCTCGGCACCGACGGCGGCACGCGCGCGCGGAGGCAGGGGCATCTGCACGGTGAAGATGGTGAACTCGTTGTTGGCGCTGAACACCTCGAGGTGGGTGGTCAGGTAGGCCAGCATCTTCTTGGTGTATGCGCTGCCGTCCACAGCGAGCAGGATCTTCATGTTCTCTCTCCGGTTGTGTGCCCCTGAGGCGGGCGAATTGCACCAGTGTACGCGCGGGGTGCAGGGTTTTTCCTATGGGATTTCCACATGCACCGTCAGTGTGGGTCTGAAATCGGCCTGCTCACCCTTGCGCGCGTAGCCCAGCGGATTGGCCATGATGCGGCAGCGGCCGACCTGCGCGTCGGTCGCGCAATGCAGGTGTCCGTGCAGCCAGAGATCGGCCAGGGGCAGCAGGTCGTCCAGCGCATTGCAGAAGCCGGCCGTGCCGGGGGCCAGGCCGTAGCGCGGGTCGGCGCTGTGCAGAGTGGGTGCGAAGTGCGTCACCACGACCGTGGGTCCGTCGTGTGGCTTCGCCAGTGCCTCGCGCAGCCAGTCCTGGCACTCCAGTCCGAGCTCGCGCATGGCGGCCGCGTCGAACAGTGCGCCGCTGCGCAGACCGGCCATCTTGTGCAGGTAGAAATTGGCGGCGCGAAAGGCCTTCTCGCGCAGGCGCAGTCGCTCGGTCTCGGTGGCGTCTGCCGGGGCCAGCGCGTCGTAGTCGCTCCAGAGCGTGGTGCCGATGAAGCGCACCCCGTCGATCTGCAGCGTCTCGCGCTCCAGCCAGGCGATGCCGAGCCGGTCGCAGGCGCGGCGCAGGCCCGCGTGCGCCTCGTCCCAGTCGAGTCCGTCGTATTCGTGGTTGCCCGGCACGAACAGCACCGGGGTCGGCCAGCCGCCGTGCTGGGGCAGGGGCGAGAAGCGTCGCAGGCCCCAGTCGGGCTCGTCCATCACCGTGCCGTCTCGCCGTTTCTGGTAGGAGCCGATGTCGCCTGCCAGCACCAGCAGGTCGGCGTCTGCCGCGGGTGTGGCGGCAAAGCTGGCGTCGGTTTCGAGGTGCAGGTCGCTGAGCAGTTGGAGCTTCATGGCGCGATTGTCGGTGCAGCGTCTGCCGCGGCATCCGCAAAGCCCCGCCGCGCCGCGCGCTCGACCGCCTGCCGCAGCCAGCGGTGCGCGCCGTTGTGCGCCGACTGCCGGTGCCACAGGGCGTCGACGTGCACCGCCGGTACCGGCAGCGGCAGCTCGCGCAGCGTCAGCGCCGACTCGATCCCGGTGACCTCGACGAAGTGCCGCGGCAGCACGGTCAGCAGGTCGGTGCTGGCCACCACCCGACCGGCGGTGAAGAACTGGTTGACGGTGATCACCACCCGGCGCTGGCGCGACATCGCCGACAGCGCCTCGTCGACAAAGCCAAAGGGCCGCCCAGAGAAGCTCACCAGCAGGTGGCGCGCGGCGCAGTAGGCGTCGATGGTGAGCGGTTGTCCCGCCAGCGGATGGTCGCGGCGCATCACCACCACGTACTCGCCGTCGTAGAGCCGCTGGTGCAGGAAGCGCGGGGTGTGTTCCTGCAGGTGGATCGCGGTCAGTTCGGCGATCACGCCGGGGAAATGCCCGACCGCCAGGTCCGCCGAACCGGATTCCAGCAGCTCGCGCGGGTCGCGCGTGGTCAGCGGCACGACGCGCAGGTTCACTCCCGGCGCTTCCTTTTCCAGCAGGTCCACCAGCCCGGGCACCAGCTTGGCGGCAGTGGCGTCGGCCATGGCCAGCACGAAGGCCTTGCCTGCGGTCGACGGGTCGAAGTCGGCCGGCGACAGGGACTCGCGCAGCTGCGCCAGCGCGTCCCGCACCGTGGGCCACAGGGCCTGTGCCACCGGCGTCGCCTCCACACCGTAGCCGGAACGCCGCACCAGTTCGTCGCCCAGGTGTTCCCGCAAACGCTTGAGCGCGTTGCTCACCGCCGGCTGCGTCATCGCGAGGTTGTGTGCCGCGCGGGTGAGGTTGCGCTCGGCCATGACCTCGTCGAACACCCTCAGCAGGTTGAGGTCCAGCGTGCGGAAGTTGAGCTCATTTATCATTTTTGTGAATGTAATTCATTATAAAAATAAATTGGCGTGACATCAGGGTTCACCCTAGTATTCGCCTGTCCAAAAGACAATTTTTCAAAGGAGTTCGCCATGAGCACCGTCTTCTCTCCCTCTTCCGCCTCCGTCGGCATGGGCACCGCCGCCGACCGGGGTATCGGTCGCACCAGCCGCTTCGACGGCTCGCGCAGCCTGGCCACCATGCTTCTCGCCGCCGCCGTGGCCGCCCTTGTCGTGCTGGCCGACCAGATGATCGGCTCCTGGGCCGATGGCCACCTGTTCCTGGGGTGGGTCTCCCTGTGGGTCGTGATCTTCGCGGGCTCCGCCCTGTTCGCCGGCACCGCCCGCCGCGCGGCGAAGGCCACGTTGCGCTCGCTCGACAGCTGGTCGCGTTCGCTGGCGGAGGCCCGCGCCGAAGCCCGCCTCTGGGACCTGGCCCGCACCGATCCGCGCCTCAAGGCCGAGCTGATGCAGGCCCGTGCCCGCGAAGCCGAACTGGCCGAAGAACTGAACCCTTCGCCCGTTGCGGCGAAGAACGACTATGCGGACGCGCTGGCGCCGATGGGCCTGGACACGGGCTTCTCCGCACCGCTGCGCCGCTGGGCCCAGATGGAAGTGCGCCGCCAGACGGGCTACCTGCCCTACCTGTAAGCCTCCGCTTTCGCCCATGAAAAAAGCCCCCCGGCAGGCGCCGGGGGGCTTTTTGTTTTGGTCGGCCCGTACGGGCCGGGATCAGGCGGCGGTCAGGCGCTGTTCCAGGGCGTTCTTGGTGTCGATCAGGGCCTGGGGCATGTGGTAGGCCAGCTGCTCGAAGTGCGCGTCGTGCAGCTTGAACTCCTCGGCCCAGGCGGCCTTGTCGATGCTCGTGACCTGCGCGAACTGCTCGGCGCTGAAGTCCAGGCCGGTCCAGTTGATCTCGGCGTATTGTGGGGCTACGCCGAACATGGTTTCCTGGCCTTGCGCCTGGCCTTCGATGCGGTCGATCATCCACTTGAGGACCCGCATGTTGTCGCCATAGCCGGGCCACACGAACTTGCCCGCCTCGTCCTTGCGGAACCAGTTCACGCAGAAGATCTTGGGCAGGGTATGGCCGGATTCTTCCAGCTTGTGTTCCATGTCCAGCCAGTGCTGGAAGTAGTCGCTCATGTTGTAGCCGCAGAACGGCAGCATGGCGAACGGATCACGGCGCACCACGCCCTGGGCGCCAAAGGCGGCGGCGGTGGTTTCGGAGCCCATCGTGGCGGCCATGTAGACGCCTTCCATCCAGGTGCGGGCCTCGGTCACCAGGGGCACGGTGGTGGAGCGGCGGCCGCCGAAGATGAATGCGTCGATCGCCACGCCGTCGGCGTCGTCCCACTGCGGGTCCAGTGCGGGGTTGTTGGTGGCGGCCACGGTGAAGCGCGAGTTGGGGTGCGCGGCCTTGGTGCCCTTTTCCTTGGCAATCGCCGGGGTCCAGTCCTTGCCCTGCCAGTCGATCAGGTGCTCGGGCAGCGTGCCGGTGTCCTTCTCCATGCCTTCCCACCACACGTCGCCGTCGTCCGTCAGGGCCACGTTGGTGAAGATGACGTTCTTGTCCAGCGAACGCATGCAGTTCGGGTTGGTGTGCATGTTGGTGCCGGGGGCCACGCCGAAGTAGCCGGCCTCGGGGTTGATGGCGTACATCTTTCCGTCGGCATGGGGCTTGATCCAGGCGATGTCGTCACCGATGGTGGTGACCTTCCAGCCTGCAAAGCCCGCCTCGGGCGGTACCAGCATGGAGAAGTTGGTCTTGCCGCAGGCGCTGGGGAAGGCGGCGGCGACGTGGTACTTCTTGCCCTGGGGGTTGGTCACGCCCAGGATCAGCATGTGCTCGGCCAGCCAGCCCTGGTCGCGGCCCATGTTGGAGGCGATGCGCAGCGCGAAGCACTTCTTGCCCAGCAGCGCGTTGCCACCGTAGCCCGAGCCGTAGGACCAGATCTCGCGCGTTTCGGGGAAATGCACGATGTACTTGGTGGTCGGGTTGCAGGGCCAGCTGGTGGTGTCCTTCTGGCCTTCGGCCAGCGGTGCGCCCACGGTGTGCATGCAGGGCACGAAGTCGCCGCTGTCGCCCAGCACGTCGTACACGGCCTTGCCCATGCGGGTCATCAGCTTCTGGTTCACCACCACGTAGGCGCTGTCGGTCAGCTCGATACCGATGTGGGCGATGTGCGAGCCCAGTGGGCCCATGGAGAACGGCACCACGTACATGGTGCGGCCCTTCATGCAGCCGTCGAACAGCGGGTTCAGGGTGGCGCGCATCTCGGCCGGGGCCATCCAGTTGTTGGTCGGGCCGGCGTCTTCCTTCTTCTCGGAGCAGATGTAGGTGCGGTCTTCCACGCGGGCCACGTCGGACGGGTCGGTCCAGGCCAGGAAGGAGCCCGGGCGCTTGGCCGGGTTGAGCTTCTTGAAGGTGCCGGCGTCGACCAGTTCCTGGCACAGGCGGTCGTATTCTTCCTGGCTGCCGTCGCACCAGACCACGTTGTCGGGCTTGCACAGGGCCACCATGTCGGCCACCCAGGCGATCAGGCGGGCGTGCTTGACGTAGGCGGGGGTGTTGAGGTTGAGGCCCTGCATCACGGGAGAGTTCATCGAAAAGGCTCCGGTAGTTTGAAAGCGGCGGCCAAGAGACACCAACAGCCGCTGGCCACGGAACGGTGGCGGGCGGCTCTGCAAGATCCCTTGGACAAAAAGGGCGGTCGGCGCTCGGGGCTGCAGGGCGGTTGCGGTGCAGCGCGACAGCCAGAAAGGGGGCGGATGATCCCGGGTTCTGGTCCGCGTGTCGGCCTAACCCATCAATTTTAAAAAAGAAGGTCGGTCAGTTACCGGCAAGTTACATGCAAGACATGCATAACCTGATGCATGAATGCCGGCGGGGGTACGGTGTCGTGCAACCGCTAGAGTGGGGCCATGGAACCCGAACTCATCCTGGAACCCGGTCTGGCGTCCTTGCTGGACGAACTCAGAACCCTTGAAGACCTCTACCACGCGGCCTTCCCGGACGCGACCCTGGCCGACTTCGACCGGCTGGTGGCGCCCGGCTTCTGGGAGACCGGTGCCACCGGCCGCCGCTACAGCCGGGTCTTCGCCCGCCAGGTGCTGGCGCAGCGCCCGGGGCGTCCCGACCCCGGGACATGGCAGACCGACCAGCACCACCTGCAGCGGGTGAGTGAAGACGTCTGGTTGCTGACCTACCGCCTGCGCCAGCCGGGCCGGGTCACGCGGCGCATGACGCTGTGGCGTCGGGAGGCCGGGCGCTGGCAGGCGGTGTACCACCAGGGCACGGTGGTCGCCGGCTGAGCGACGTTCAAAACAAAAGCCGCCCGGTGGGCGGCTTCTCTTCGCTGGCCGTGCCGGGTTTCAGGCCATGAACACGGCAATGAAGGCCAGCAGGAAGATCAGCACGCCGCCGGCCACGGGCAGCACGATGGGCATGAGCGGAACGATGGACTCGACCACGTCCTGGGGTTCATCGGCGTGGCTGTCGTGGGGGGCGTGGGCCATGGGGCGTCTCCGGAATTGAGAAAAATCAACGCGGATTCTAAAGCCGACGGCCCCGGACCGCACCCGGCCCAACCCTCACAGCAGCGCGTAGGTGGTGCTGGCGCGGCACACGCTCTTGCCGTCGTCGGCGCCGGCGATGTCGATTTCCCCGAACACCAGGTTCTTGCCGGCCCGCACCACACGGGCGGTCACCAGCGCGTCCTGGTTGGACAGCGGCTTGAGGAAGCTGCTGTTCTGCTGCACCGTGGTCATGGGCCGGCGCGTGCCCAGCCGGGTCACGATGGCCAGCACCATCGCCGTGTCGGCGGCGGCCATCATGGCCTGGCCGCAGACCATGCCGCCGATGCGCGCCAGCTGGTCGTTCTGCGGCAGGCGCAGCACCACTTCGTCCGTCTGGAAGGACTCGACGCGCAGGCCCAGGGCCTGGACCCAGGGCGCGAACCAGTCGGACAGGCAGGCCTGCAGGGTGTCGGTGCTGAGGGGGGCTTCGGGTGCGGTCATGGGGTGGTCACATCCGTTGGGTGTCGAAACCGGCGGCCTGCAGCGCGTCGATCACCTGTTGCACATGCTCGCGGCCGCGCGTCTGCAGCACCAGCTCGACCGCCACGTTCTGCGCCGCCAGCAGGGTGAAGGCGCGCTGGTGGTGGACCTCGTCGATGTTGGCGCCGGCCTCGGCGACGATGGCCGTGATGCGCGCCAGGTTGCCGGGCACGTCGCGCGCGCTCACCTGGATGCGCGCCAGTCGGCCGGCCCGCACCATGCCGCGCTCGATGATCGAGGCCAGCAGCATCGGGTCGATGTTGCCGCCGCAGAGCACCAGGCCCACCTTGCGGCCAGCGAAACGCTCGGGGTGCTTGAGTACCGCGGCCAGCCCGGCGGCACCCGCGCCTTCGACCAGGGTCTTCTCGATCTCCAGCAGCATCACGATGGCCTGCTCGATGTCGCCTTCGTCGACCAGCAGCAGGTCGTCGACCTTGTCGCGGATGATTGCCTGCGGGATCACACCCGGCGTGCCGACGGCGATGCCTTCGGCGATCGTGCTGCTGCCCTGCGGCAGGTGGGTGCCCTTGATGGCGTTGTACATCGCCGGAAAGCGCTCGGTCTGCACACCGATGATCTGGATGTCGGGGCGCATGGCGCGTGCCGCGGTCGCCATGCCGGCGATCAGGCCGCCGCCGCCGATGGCGATCACGAGGGTGTCGATGTCGGGTTGCGCGCGCAGCATCTCCAGGGCCACCGTGCCCTGGCCTGCGACGATGGCCTCGTCGTCGTAGGGGTGCACGAACACCAGGCCCTGCTGCTCGGCCAGCGCGTAGGCGTGGGCGCGGGCTTCTTCCAGCGTGTCGCCGTGCAGCACCACCTCGGCGCCGAAACCG
This sequence comes from Hydrogenophaga sp. H7, assembly GCF_002025745.1. Taxonomy (NCBI): domain Bacteria; kingdom Pseudomonadati; phylum Pseudomonadota; class Betaproteobacteria; order Burkholderiales; family Comamonadaceae; genus Hydrogenophaga; species Hydrogenophaga sp. H7. The sequence continues at coordinate 258,395 of NZ_MCIC01000016.1, forward strand.
CGCGTGCGTTCCACCTTCACGCCCGGCGTGAAGCGCGGCATCACGATCACCGCGCGGATGCCCAGGCGCTGTGCGTGGTAGGCCACGCCCTGGGCGTGGTTGCCGGCGCTCATGGCGATCACGCCGCGTGCCCGTTCGTCGGCCGACAACTGGGAGAGCTTGTTGCAGGCGCCGCGCTCCTTGAAGGACGCGGTGTACTGCAGGTTCTCGAATTTGAGAAACACCTGGCAGCCCGTGAGCTGCGAAAGCGTGCGTGATTCCACGCACGGGGTGTCCAGCACCTGGCCGTTCAGGCGCTCAGCGGCGGCATCGATGTCTCTTTTTTCAAGCATCGGCCGATTGTGCCGCCGGACGATTGTCACAAGTGAGCGGGAAAGGCCCCACAACTCGTCGGACCGCGCTGGATCATGCTCTTCCATGATGGATCAAGCTGGGTTATGGTCCGCTCCAATTCGCATTGCGGACTGCGTGCCCCGTTGTCAAGACTGGAGGTGTCCTCATGAGCAAACGCCTGTTGCAGCGCGCCACGCCGGCGACGCCGCGTCCGGCCGAAGCGCGCCCGAGCCCCGAGCCCCGGCACAGCCCGGCCTTGGACGCGCGCGTGTTCGTGCCGTCCGGGCTGCGCCAGGCGCCGGTGCTGGACCTGATGTGCTCGCACTTCGTGCTCACGCTCGCCGCCCGCCAGGGTCAGCGCTTCAATGTGCGCCGCGATCTCAACACCCTGCTGGCGCTGGCCGGCCGCCACCTGGTGTGGCCCATGACCGTGCTGGCGCGCCTGCGCGAGTTCCTGGCCCGCCGCTGCAAGGACAACGAACTCTGGACCGGCAACGAACAGCTCTCGACCGCCGCCTTCATGGAGCGCTACGGCGTGTGGCGTGGCCCCTATGAAGAAGGCACGCTGTTCTTCTATCTCGACGAGTACGCCAAGGAATCACCCAAGGACCTGCTGTCGGTGCTGGCCGTGACGGGCGATTGGCTCAACCAGGCGCTCAAGAAGCAGAGCACCCTGGTGGAAAAGAACATCGACGCGCTGGCCAACCTGCTGCAGCTCAACCGCGCCGAGCGCGCGCTGCTGCTCTATGGCACGCTGGCGCGCTACCAGCGCGACCTGCGCTCCATCCTGGTCGAGTTCAAGGTCAACAACGCACCAGAGGCCTACGCGGCCATCGCCGACGTGGCCGGCGTCAAGGCCAGCGAGGTGGGTGAGGCGCTGCGCGCCGGCTCGCGGCTCGAACGCATCGGCATGGTGGAGAACCTGATCTCCGAGCACAACATCACCGACCTGGCCGACCTGATGAAGGTCAGCGAAAAGCTGCCGCCGGTGCTGATGCGCGAGTACCGCAGCGAGAGCGAGCTGATGGCGGTGTTCACGCGCCCCGCCGCGCGCTCGGCGCTGACGTCCAAGGACTTCGAGTACGTGGCCGATGACGTGCGCCTGCTCAGCGGCCTGCTGCGCGAAGCGGTGGCGCGCAAGGAGCCGGGCGTGAACATCCTGCTCTACGGCCCGCCCGGCACCGGCAAGACCGAACTGGCGCGGGTGGTGGCACAGGCCGCCGGATTGGAGCTGTTCGAGGTGGAATACGCCGACCGCGACGGCAACGCGCTCAGCGGCCGCGACCGCTACCGCTCGCTGCAGATCGCGCAGGTGTTCCTCAAGGGCACGGCCCACTCGGCGCTGCTGTTTGACGAGGTGGAGGACGTGTTCCCGCCCATCAGCAGCGAGGCGGCGCAGTTCATGGCGCGCGCCGAGCAGGTGTCGGCGCCGCACAGCAACAGCGTCAGCGGCAAGGCCTGGGTGAACCAGATTCTCGAATCCAATGCGGTGCCGACGGTCTGGGTCACCAACCGCATCGAGCAGATCGACCCGGCCTTCCGCCGCCGCTTTGCCTACCACCTCGAACTCAAGAGCCCGCCACCCGGCGCGCGCGAGCAGCTGGTGCGCAAGACGCTGGAAGGTGAGCCGGTGTCCGACGGTCTCGTGGCGCGGCTGACCGCGCGCAAGGGGCTGACGCCGGCGCAGATCCGCACCGCGGTGCGCTTTGCGCATCTGGCGGCCGCGCCCGCGAAGACGCCCGGGCGCCGCAAGAAGGTGGCGGCCGACACCGGCCCCACGCTGGACGAGCTGATCGAGCGCCAGCTGCGCAACGCCGACCTGGCCCTGGGCCGCCAGCCCGACGCCGGCCAGCGGCCGGAAGTCACGCAGTACAGCCTGGACATGCTGAACGTCGAGTCGCGCTACGAGATCGGCCGCATCGTGGCCGCGCTCAAGGCGCGCGGCCACGGCTGCCTGTGTTTCCACGGCGCGCCCGGCACCGGCAAGACCGCGCTGGCCGAACACATCGCCAAACAGCTCGAGCGGCCGCTGATGATCCGGCGCGCCAGCGACCTGGTGAGCAAGTTCGTGGGTGAGACCGAGCAGCAGATGGCGGCGATGTTCCGCGAGGCCGAGGCCGAGAAGGCGGTGCTGCTGCTGGACGAGGCCGACAGCTTTCTGCAGGACCGGCGCGGCGCGCAGCGCACCTACGAGGTGACCGAGGTCAACGAGATGCTGCAGGGCATGGAGCGCTTCAACGGCATCTTCGTCTGCACCACCAACCTGATGGACGCGATCGACCAGGCGGCGCTGCGGCGCTTCACCTTCAAGATCCGGTTCAAGCCGCTGCGCCGGGAGCAGCGCGAACGCATGTTCGTGGTCGAGGCGCTGGGCGGTGACGAGGCCGGCCTGACCGAGCCGGTCCGATCACGGCTGGCCAAGCTGGAGCAGCTGTGCCCGGGCGATTTCGCTGCGGTCAAGCGCCAGGTGGAGATCCTGGCCGAGACTCTGCCGCCGGAGGAGTTCCTGGCGCAGCTCGAAGCCGAGCACCGCATCAAGCCCGAGGTCCGCGAAGCGCGGACCATCGGATTCACGCACTGAGCGCCAGCCGCGCAAACCGCGGCAGCACCGACGCCGCTTCAGGGGTCGGCCTGAGCGCGTCGGCGATCTGTGCCGCATCCAGCCCCTCTTGTTCCAGCGTCGGGCCCAGGCCTTCCAGGTAGGCGCGCAGCGCCTCGTCGGAGAATTCCGGGTGGAACTGCACGCCCCAGGCGCGTTCGCCGACGCGGAAGGCGTGGTGCGCCTCGTGCGCGCTGCCGGCGAGCAGCACCGCGTCTGCGGGCAGGCGGCGCACCGACTGCCAGTGCACCGCCTGGGCGGGAAAGTGCTCGGGCAGGTCGCCCAGCAGCGGGTCTGCTTCGGAGGCGGCGTGGCGCGCCACCGTCACCGTGCCGATCTCGACGCCATCGGGGTGGTGGGCCACCTCGCCGCCCAGCGCGTGGGCCAGCAGCTGGTGGCCGTAGCAGATGCCCAGCAGCGGGGTGCCGGCCTCGACGGCGGCCTGCAGCCAGGGCACCAGCGCCTCGCTCCAGGGCTCGCGCTCGCTGACCATGTGGTGCGAGCCGGTGAGCACCACGCCCGAGAACCGCTGCGGCGCTTCCGGCAACCCGTCAACCTGTGCGTCGTGGGTCGCCAGCACGGTCGCACCGCCAGCGCGCAGCCCGGCGGCGATCCAGTCGTCGAAATCGCCCAGGCGGTCGCGGATGTGGGCGTGGGTGGAGCCGGTCTTGAGGATGAGGAGGGGCGCGTGGGACATGCGCCCGATTCTAGGAAGCCCCCGATGGCCCTGCCTTGTCTGGGGCGCCGGTCAGTGCAACAGGGCCATGGGACCCGACGGCAGTTCCTCGGGCGTGTGGTCCGGGTGGTGGTTCACGAAGAACATCAGCTTCTGGTCCAGCCGTGACACGCGCTGGTGGGCCACACCCTCGCAGTGGTGCTTGGAGATCAGGTTGAACAGCTTGCCGCGCAGGAACCACAGGTCCTGCGGGTTGCGGCAGGCCAGCAGCGCGACGTGCAGCCGCGTGCGCAGAGGGTCCTGGATGTCAGAGACGGCGTCCTCGAACTCGCTCACCAGGAAGTCCATTTCCAGGACCTGGGTGTCGTGGAAGCTGGGTTCTTTCTGTCTGAACCAGGGCAGCTTGAAAAACATGAACGGTCTCCGCTGAAGTCGTGGCGCCGGCACTTCACCGGCTTCCTCTGCTTTTTCGGCGGGCGGGGGTCGTGTCTTGAGAGAAATGGGCCGCAAAACACCCCCATTTCCGACGGGCGGTCGGGTGATCAGACGATGGTTGACAGCCGTATCGACGCAAAGCCGGAGGGCTTTAATCGAAAGCACTCACCACGCGCAGCACCTCGGCGCCGTAGGCCTCGCGCTTTTTCTGCCCGATGCCGGAAATGCCGTCCAGATCGGCCATGGAGCGCGGCTTTTCAGCGGCGATCGCGCGCAGGGTGGCGTCGTGGAAGATCACGAAGGCAGGCAGGTTGTGTTCGCGCGCCACCTCGGCGCGCCAGGCCTTGAGCGCGTCCAGGCACTCGCGTTCGGACAGCGACAGCGGCTGGCCGTCGGGCGCCACCGCGTCGCGGGCGGACTTGCGGCTGCTGCGCCGGCTGCCTTTGGATTCGGTGACCTCGCGCAACCAGACCTGGGCTTCGCCCTTGAGGATGGGGCGGGCGCCATCGGTCAGGTGCAGGGTGTTGTACGGGGCGTCGTCCACCCGCACCGCTTCGCGCGCGATTAGCTGGCGCAGCAGGGCGCGCCACTGGCTCTCGCTGAGGTCGGCGCCGATGCCGAAGGTGCTGAGCTTGTCGTGCCCGTATTGCGCGACCTTGTCGGTGGCCTTGCCGCGCAGGATGTCCATCAGGTGGCCGGCGCCGAAGGCCGTGCCGCTGGCCTGCTGCACGCGGTAGATGCAGGACAGCAGCTTTCGCGCCGCCTCGGTGGCGTCGTGCAGGGCCGGGGGCGAGATGCAGTTGTCGCAGTTGCCGCAGGGCTGGCTGGCTTCGCCGAAGTACGACAGCAGCCGCACCCGCCGGCAGTCGCTGGCTTCGGCCAGCGCCAGCAGAGCGTCCAGCTTGCCGCGCAGCACCTGCTTGAACTCGTCGCCCGCCGGGCTCTCGTCGATCATGCGGCGCTGGTTCACCACGTCCTGCAGGCCATAAACCATCCAGGCGTCGGCCGCCTCGCCGTCGCGACCGGCGCGGCCGGTTTCCTGGTAGTAGCCCTCGATGTTCTTGGGCATGTCCAGGTGGGCCACGAAGCGCACGTCCGGCTTGTCGATGCCCATGCCGAAGGCGATGGTGGCGACCATGATCAGGCCCTCTTCGCGCAGGAAACGGTCCTGGTGCTTCTGGCGCACCGCCGAGTCGAGGCCCGCGTGGTAGGGCAGGGCGTTCAGCCCGTGGTCCACCAGCAGCGCCGCCACTTCTTCCACCCGCTTGCGCGACTGGCAGTAGACGATGCCGGCGTCGTGGCCCTGGCTGTTCATGTGTTCGTCGCGTATGAAGCGCAGCAGCTGCTGCGTGCCGTCCTTCTTCTCGACGATGGTGTAGCGGATGTTGGGGCGGTCGAAGCTGCTGACGAAGCGCCGCGCGTCCTGCAGCTGCAGGTGCGTCACGATGTCCTCGCGCGTCAGGTCGTCGGCCGTGGCCGTGAGCGCGATGCGCGGCACGCCGGCGTAGCGCTCGTGCAGCACTGCCAGCTCGCGGTACTCGGGCCGGAAGTCGTGGCCCCACTGGCTCACGCAGTGCGCCTCGTCGATGGCGAACAGGCTGAGCAGCCCGCGCTCGTGCAGCGAGTCGAGCAGCGCCAGGAAGCGCGGCGTGGTCAGGCGCTCGGGCGCGGCGTAGAGCATGGTGATCTCGCCCTTGAGCAGGCGGCGTTCGATCTGCTGCGCTTCGTCGCTGGTGAGGCTGGAATTGAGGAAGGCCGCGTCCACGCCGGCTTCCAGCAGCGCGCCCACCTGGTCGTGCATCAGCGCGATCAGCGGCGAGACCACGATGGACACGCCGTGGCCGGCGCGCTGGCGCACGATGGCCGGGATCTGGTAACACAGGCTTTTGCCGCCGCCCGTGGGCATGAGCACCAGGGCGTCGCCGCCGTCGCTGACGTGGGTGACGATGCCCGCCTGCGGGCCGCGGAAGGCCTCGTAGCCGAAGACCGCCTGCAGCACCTCGGCGCAGGCTTCCAGCGTCTCGCCTTCAGAGGAGATGTCGATCACATCTGTTCCCAGGGCAGACCGTCGAAGCGCCAGCCGTTGAGCGTGCTGCGCTTGAACCGGTCGTCCAGATCGCCTTCGAAGCCATGCACCACGTGCGCCACCTCGGCGAAGCCGGCAGCCTCCAGCGCGGCGGCGGCGTCCTGCGTGCGTTTGCCGCTGCGGCAGATCAGCAGCACTGGGCGGTCCTTGTCACCCGCCTCGGCCTCCACCGCGGCGGCGAAGGCCTGCGGATCGGCGGTCAGGTCCGGGTACTCGTACCAGGCGATGTGCACCACGCCGGGCGGCCGGCCGACGTAGAGCGACTCGATTTCCATGCGCACGTCGACGAACAGCGGGGGCTCCAGGCCCTGGGCGGCGCGCTGCGCGGTCCGGTCTTGCAGCCAGGTCCAGGCTTCGGTCGGGAGCAGGTGTTTCATGGGGGCGTATTGTCGTTGAGGCCGGGACGCCCCTGCGCCTGCCCGGCGGGCGGTTCAGCGCGCGGCCCGGGGCGTCAGCGTGATCGTGAACAGCTGGTTCTGGAACTCGGGGCGGAACACCTGGCGGTCCGGCTCCCCGAGCGCGCGGGTGATGATCGCCCCCGGCATGCGCGGGTAGGTGCCGCGCCAGTAGTACAGCACCACCGGCTTTTCCCGGGCCAGTTGCCCCGCCGTCAGGCGGGCCTCGAAGACCTCGTCGCCCTCGGCGGCGGTGGCCGCAAAGCGGGTCGAGGTCGACACCAGCCGCCAGCGGCACCGGTCCTGTCCCGTGCCCGCCGCCGGGCGGCCGGGGACGGTGGTCTCGTAGTGGTGCCCGCCCTGGTGGGTGACCGGCAGCGCCACGCTCAGCTCGCCGCCCCCGGGTGGCGCACCCGCCGGGCAATCCTCGGCGCGGTAGTCCGCGTGCCAGCTCACCTGGCCAAACGGGCCGGGCGCGCGCTCGATCACCGCCGACACGGTGTGGCTGCGCTCGGCGCTCCACGGGCCGATCCGGTCGCAGCCCGCCAGCAGGGCGCAGAGGCCCCAGGCGAATACCCAGCGGCCGGGGCCAGCGGCCCATGGGCCCACACGCAGTTGCACGACACACCTCCTGGAAGCGGCGCAGTATAGAAAACAGGCGCTGCGCCGAAGCCCCTGACCACGGCTGGCCGGGGGGCGTTTCCTACAATCGCGGGATCATGAAAACGCCCGTCTACACCCGCGCCCAGGCGCTGCCCCAGATCCTGTCCCAACGCATCGCCGTCCTCGACGGCGCCATGGGCACCATGATCCAGCGCTTCAAGCTCGGCGAGGCGCAGTACCGCGGCGAGCGCTTCAAGGACTTCCACAAGGACGTCAAGGGCAACAACGAACTGCTGAGCCTGACCCGCCCGGACGTGATCCGCGACATCCACGAGGGCTACCTTGCGGCCGGCGCCGACCTGATCGAGACCAACACCTTCGGCGCCACGACGATTGCGCAGGAGGACTACGACATGGCCCACCTGGCGCGCGAGATGAACCTGGCCTCGGCCCGCATCGCCCGCGAGGCCTGCGACAAATTCAGCACGCCCGACAAGCCGCGCTTCGTGGCCGGCGCGCTCGGCCCCACGCCCAAGACCGCCAGCATCAGCCCCGACGTGAACGACGCCGGTGCCCGCAACATCACCTTCGAGCAGCTGCGCGCCGCCTACCTGGAGCAGGTGGAGGCGCTGGTGGAAGGCGGCGCCGACGTACTGCTGGTGGAAACCATCTTCGACACACTCAACGCCAAGGCCGCGCTCTTCGCCATCGACGAGTTCTTCGAGAAGAGCGGCGAGCGCCTGCCGGTCATCATCAGCGGCACCGTGACCGACGCTTCCGGCCGCATCCTCAGCGGCCAGACCGTCACCGCCTTCTGGGCCAGCGTGCGCCACATCCAGCCGCTGGCCGTGGGCCTGAACTGCGCGCTGGGCGCCACGCTGATGCGCCCCTACATCCAGGAACTGGCCAAGGTGGCGGGCGACACCTTCATCAGCTGCTACCCCAACGCCGGCCTGCCCAATCCCATGAGCGACACCGGCTTTGACGAGACGCCCGACGTCACCAGCCGCCTGCTGCGCGAGTTCGCGGCCGAGGGCCTGGTGAACATCGTGGGCGGCTGCTGCGGCACCACGCCGCAGCACATCGGCGCGATCCACGACGCGGTGGCCACGCAGGCGCCCCGGGCGGTGGGGCGGGCGATGTTCTACAAAGAGGCGGCCTGACCCCGGACTGTGCTGCTGCTGCAGGTCGTTGGGCGATGTTCCATTTTTTTCTGAGTGACCTTCGCCTTGTGAGGGCGGTGCGCCGCCCCCACAATCGCTGCTCCCATCAAGGGGAGTAACCAGCCCGCCACCGGACGCCCCGTCCGGCCTCGGCGGGTGGGGCGTCCGTCAGTACGCGGTCTTCACCGGAAGGCCGCCGGATGCCCCGGGCCTGGCGCCATGCCCGGTCCCGGCCAGACCTTGGAGGGTGTTCTTCATCCGATCAACACCGTCCTCAAGAAAAGGTCTTGTCCACCATGGAAACCATTGCACCCCTCTGGCTCTGGGGCGTCTTCGTCGCCTTCGTGCTCGCGGCCCTGTTCGTCGATTTTGTCGTGCTCAAGAAGCAGGGCGCCCACGCCGTGGGCGTGAAGGAAGCGCTGAACTGGTCGCTCGCCTGGGTGGCGGTCAGCTTCGTCTTCAACGGCCTGCTGTGGTGGGCCATCAAGGACACCACCGGTTCGACTGCGGTCGCCAACGAGAAGTCGCTGGAGTTCCTGACCGGCTACCTGATCGAGAAGAGCCTGGCGGTGGACAACATCTTTGTCTTCCTGCTGATCTTCACCTACTTCGCGGTGCCGCCGGCCTTCCAGAAACGGGTGCTGATGATCGGCATCCTGGGCGCCATCGTGCTGCGCACCATCATGATCCTGGTGGGGGCCTGGCTGCTGGAGCAGTTCCACTGGATCCTCTATGTGTTCGGCGCTTTCCTGATCCTCACCGGCGTCAAGATGTGGTGGGCCGCCGGCAAGGAAGAAAGCCTGGACGACAACCCGGCCCTGAAGCTGCTGCGCCGCGTGATGCCCGTGAGCAAGCGGTTCGACGGCGAGAAGTTCTTCACCGTCGAGAACGGCAAGAAGATCGCCACGCCGCTGCTGATGGTGATCGCCATGGTGGGCCTGACCGACGTGATCTTCGCGGTGGACTCGATCCCGGCCATCTTTGCCATCACCAAGGACCCGTTCATCGTGCTCACCAGCAACGTGTTCGCCATCCTGGGTCTGCGCGCCATGTTCTTCCTGCTGCAGGCCGCGGCCAGCCGCTTCCACCTGCTGAACTACGGGCTGGCCGTGATCCTGGTCTTCATCGGCAGCAAGATGATGCTGATCGACATCTTCAAGATCCCGGTGGCGGTGTCGCTGGGCGTGGTGCTGGGCATCCTGGCCATCACCATGGTCTGGAGCGCCAAGACCGCCCCGAATACTTGATGCCTACTGTCACGGTCTCCGTGACACCCTGAATGCGGAATCCTGGGGCAAAAAGGATTCAATTTCCCGTCTTTTCAACCGATGCCAGTGTGTCCGGGACCGACACACTGGCCCCATTGAAGGAGACGTGAATGCAACACTGGCTTCGGCGCTGGTCCATCGTGACCAAGCTGCGTTTCATGGCCCTGATGGGCATCGGTGGACTGGTGCTGCTGGCCACCTGGCTGGGGGCCGAGGAATACCGGCGGGCCCAGCAGGCCCGGGCCGAGGCCACGCGCCACACGGTGGAGCTGGCCCACGGCGTGCTGGCCTGGGCCCATGGCCTGGAACGCGCCGGCCAGGTGGACAAGGCCGGTGCGCAGACACTGGCCGGGCAGGCGCTGGCCAGCCTGCGCTACGGCGAGGGTGGGTACTTCTGGATCAACGACATGCAGCCGCGCATCGTCATGCACCCTGAGCAGCCGGCGCTGGAGGGGCAGGACGCCAGCGGCATCCGCGACCCGGACGGGCAGGCGCTGTTCGTACGCTTCGTCGAGACCGTGCGGCGTGAGCGGCAGGGGTTCGTGCGCTACCAATGGCCACGGCCGGGCAGCGTGGACCCGGTGCCCAAGCTGTCCTTCGTCAAGGGCTTCGAGCCCTGGGGCTGGGTGGTGGGCTCGGGTGTCTACGTGGACGATCTGCGCGACGAACTGGTGGCGTACGTCCAGCGCCTGGCGGTGGTGATCGGCCTGGCGCTGGCGATGACCATCGTGCTCACGCGCAGCATCTGCCGCTCCATCGTCGACGGCCTGAACCAGGCGATCCGGCTGGCACAGGCCATCGCGCGTGGCGACATCACCCAGGACGTGGCGCCACCCGCCGGGCGCGACGAGGTCGGCCTGCTCATGCGGGCCCTGGCCGACATGACGCAGAACCTGCGGCGCATGGTCGGGCAGGTGCGCGACTCGGCCCACCGCATGGACGAAGCGGCCGGCGAGATTGCCGCCGGCAACCGGGAGCTGTCGGCACGGACCGAACAGGCGGCCTCGGCCCTGAAGCAGACCGCGGTGGCCATGTCGGACATCCACGGCACCGTGGCGCGGAATGCGCTGGCGGCGGAGCAGGCCGGGGCGATCTCCCAGGCGGCCTCGGTGTCTGCCCGCGACGGGCAGGCGGCGGTGTCCGACGTGGTGGGCACCATGGGCCAGATCACCGCGTCCTCGCGGCGCATCGCCGACATCACCGGCGTGATCGACGGCATCGCCTTCCAGACCAACATCCTGGCGCTCAACGCCGCCGTGGAGGCGGCCCGCGCGGGCGAACACGGCCGCGGTTTCGCGGTGGTGGCGTCGGAGGTGCGGTCGCTGGCCACCCGGTCGGCCGGGGCGGCGCGGGAGGTCAGGGACCTGATCGCCGAATCGGTGCAGCGGGTGGCGTCCGGCGGCGCACTGGTGGACAGCGCCGGCCAGACCATGCAGCAGATGGTCGAGTCGGTGCAGCGGGTGAACGCGCTGGTCGGCACCATGCGCCAGGCCAACCAGGCACAGACCACGGGTGTGGGCGAGGTGAACCTCGCGGTCGCGAACCTCGACCAGATGACCCAGCAGAACGCGGCGCTGGTGGAACAGTCGGCCGTGGCCGCCGCCAGCCTGCGCGACCAGGCCGCGCATCTGCTGGAAGCGGTCCAGGTGTTCAAGCTGCGCAGCACGTGAACGGCGCGCCGCGCAGTGCCTCAGCGGCGCTGGTCGGGCGTGGGCATCAGCCGGTCGATCTCCGCCTGCATGGTCTGCACCAGCTGGCTGTAGACCTGCAGCTTGTGGCCGCTGTCGCGCAGGCGCTCGGCCAGGCGCTGGGCCACGGCGGTCATGAGTTTGGCGGCGGTGGCGGGCTGCTCGGCGGTCAGCGCCTCCAGGGCATCGCGCGTGAGCACGGCGCAGGCCACATCGGTGCTGGCGGTGCAGGAGGCCGAGCGGGCGCCGCCGTCGACCAGGGCCATCTCGCCGATCAGGCTGCCCGGGCCCAGCACGGTCACGGTGACCGGGTTGACACGGCGCGCGATCAGCGTCTCCACCGTGATCTCGCCTTCGAGCACCAGGACCATGAAGCCGGTGTCGGTGGCCTCGCCCTGGCGGATGATGGTCGTGCCGCGCTTGAAGCGCCTGGGCCGCATGAAGCCGACCACGGTCAGCGCCTCGGTCTCGCTGAGTTGCATCAGCGCCGTGGGCGCGCGCAGCAGGTGGGCGGCTTCGTGCGCGGCGGAAGAACCGTTCACGGCGGCCTGGCGGTCGGCGGGCAGGCGCGACTCGGGGTACTCCCGGGCGCGCGCGCCGAACAGTCGGTCAAAAAGGGACATGCCGGCATTGTGCCGCGGCCACCCCGCGCCCAGGCGTGACCGAATGCGCGCCGGCCCTCAGGGCAGCGGGATCCACTCGTCGTGGTCGTCGGGCGGCAGCGCGAAGCGGCCTTCCCGCCAGTCGGCCTTGGCCTGCTCGATGCGTTCCCTGCGCGAGGACACGAAGTTCCAGAACATGTGGCGCTCACCCAGCGGCTGGCCGCCGAAGACCATCAGCGTGGCGCCGTCGGGGCCGGCCGTCACCGAATCACCCTCGCCGGTGAACACCAGCAGCTGGCCGGGTTCCGCGGTCGTGTCGCCGTGGGTGACGGCGCCCCGCGCCACATACACCGCCTGTTCGGCGTGGCCACCGGTCAGGGCCAGCGTGGCGCCGGGCTGCAGGCGCGCGTGCAGCGCGAACAGCGGGGAATGTGTGCGCACCGGTGTCGTCTGGCCGTAGGCGCTGCCGGCGAACAGGCGCCACCACACGCCGCCGGTCTCGTGCTCGGGCATCAGGGCCTGCGGGTAGTGGTCGAAGGCCGGTTCGCACTCTTCGTCGGCCTCGGGCAGCGCGACCCAGAACTGCATCAGCTCCAGCCCGCCGCCCGCGAAGGACTCGGGGTGGGTGAAGCGCTCGGAATGGCTGATGCCGCGGCCCGCGGTCATCCAGTTCACGTCGCCGGGTTTGATGTCCTGCCGGATGCCCAGGCTGTCGCGGTGGGTGATCATGCCGCTGAGCAGGTAGCTCACGGTCGACAGGCCGATGTGCGGGTGCGGCCGCACGTCGGCGGCGCGGACGTGCTCGGGCGCCAGCGTGACCGGGCCGGCGTGGTCCATGAACACAAAGGGACCGACGTGGCGGCGTTTGGCGTAGGGCAGCACGCGCCGCACGGTCAGGCCATGCCCCAGGTCGCCGGGGCGGGCGGTGATCAGCATCTCCAACATCTCAAAGCCTCCCCATGCGGCCGGACTGGAAATCGACAAACGCCTGCTGGATCTCCTGCGGCGTGTTCATGACGAAGGGGCCGTAGCCCACGACGGGTTCGTCGATGGGTTCGCCGCACAGCCACAGCAGCGTGGTGTCGGCCAGCGCGGTCAGCTGCACACCTTCGCCGTCGCGGGTGAAGACGATCATTTCGGCGTCGCCGGCCTCCTGGCCATCGGCGGTTTTCACGCGGCCCTGGTAGACCAGCGGCACCGTGGTGTGGCCCTCGGGCGCGGGCAGGGTGACGGTGTGGCCGGCTTTGAGTTGCACGTCCCAGACCTGCATAGGGGTGAAGGTTCGGGCCGGGCCGCTGGCGCCGTCGAAGCTGCCCGCGATGGGCCGCACCGTGCCGGCGTCCTGGCCGTCCACGCCGGTCAGCGGCAGGGTCGGGATCTGCGCGGCGGTGATGCCCTGGTAACCGGGCGCTGCCATCTTGTCGCGCGCCGGCAGGTTCACCCACAGCTGCACCATGCGGAAGGGGCCGCCGCTGCGGGCGTAGGCCTCGCTGTGGAACTCCTCGTGCACGATGCCCGCGGCCGCGGTCATCCACTGCACCTCGCCGGGGCCGATGGTGCCGCCGCCACCGGACGAGTCGCGGTGCGTGACCTCGCCGTCGTAGACGATGGTCACGGTCTCGAAACCGCGGTGCGGGTGCGCGCCGACGCCGCGGCGTTTCGTGGTCGGCTCGAACTCCACCGGGCCGCCGTAGTCGAGCATGAGGAAGGGCGAGAACGCCGCAGGGTCGTCGTTGTACGAGAACAGGGTGCGCACGGGAAAACCGTCGCCGACCCAGTGGCCCTGCGTGTTGCGCTGGATGAATGACACGGACTTCATCGTGGGGTCTCCTTGTGAAGGCGCATTCTCTGCCGGCCGGGCGTTCGGCGCGACCCTCAGGGACAATCCGGGGATGCGTATTTCAGACCTGCGCCAGCGGCTCCAGTCCCTCGGCGCCCTGCCCAAACACCAGCACCGCGTGCTCCGCCTGTGGAGCAACGCCCTGCCGCAGACGGCGGGCAAGCGGCAGATCGAGCACTTCCTGCCCGCCACGCTGCGCGCCGCGCTGCCCGCGCTGGAGGCCGAACTCGCGGGCCTCGCGCAGCTCGAATCCGCCCACCCCGGCGACGACGGCTCCGAGCGCCTGCTGGTGAAGCTGGGCGACGGGCAGCTGGTGGAAAGCGTGCTGCTGCTGCCCGACCGCACGCCCGGCCTGTGCGTGTCCACCCAGGTCGGCTGCGCGGTGGGCTGCCGCTTCTGCATGACCGGCACCACGGGGCTGATCCGCCAGCTCGGCAGCGCCGAAATCGTGGCCCAGGTGGCGCTGGCGCGCACGCGCCGGCCGGTGAAGAAGGTGGTGTTCATGGGCATGGGCGAGCCGGCCCACAACCTGGACAACGTGATGGAGGCCATCGAGCTGCTGGGCACGGCCGGCAACATCGGCCACAAGAACCTGGTGTTCTCCACCGTGGGCGACCCGCGCGTGTTCGACGAACTGCCGCGCGGCGCGGTCAAGCCGGCGCTGGCGCTGTCGCTGCACACCACCCGCGCCGACCTGCGGCGCGAGCTGCTCCCGCGCGCACCGCTGCTCTCGCCCGAAGAACTGGTCGAGGCAGGCGAGGCCTACGCCCGCGCCACCGGTTATCCGATCCAGTACCAGTGGACGCTGCTGGACGGCATCAACGACGGCGACGACGAGATCGAGGGCATCGTGCGCCTGCTCACGGGCAAGTACGCGATCCTCAACCTGATCCCGTACAACACCACCGAAGGCATGCCCTTCACGCGGCCGAGCTGGGAGAAGGCCGCCGACATCGCGCGCCGCCTGCACCGCCGCCACATCCTGACCAAGCTGCGCATGTCCGCCGGGCAGGACGTGGACGGGGGCTGCGGCCAGCTGCGGGCGCGGGCGGAGAAGCCGGCGCGCCGGGTCATTCCGGTGGTCGCCGCCTGAGGCGGCGCCTCACTCCCGCTCCAGCTCCAGATACGTGCGGCTCGCGTTGCCCGGGTGCAGCTCGGCCGCATTGAGCAGGTCCATCCACGGCTTCGCGTCGAAGGCCTTGATGGCGGCGCCGATGTCCTCGCCGTTCTCCACCGCCTGCTTCATGTGCGAGCGCAGCGCCTGCAGGTAGTCGCGCGTCTGCGCCTGGGCCTTGGGCAGCTCGCACACCTCGCCGTGACCGGGCACGATGCGCGCAGGCTTGAGCGCTTCCAGCGCCGCGAAGCTGGCCAGCCAGCGGCCGGTGTGGCTGACCGGGATCACGCCCAGCATGCGGTCCACATAGACGATGTCGCCGCTGAAGACCACGCGCTGCTGCGGCAGCCAGACCATCAGGTCGCCGGGCGTGTGCGCGCCGCCGCGGTGTTTCACCTCAACGGTCACGCCGCCCAGGTTCAGCGTCTCGTCGCTGCCCGCGAGCCAGCGCGTGGGCAGGGCGGGCACCGTGCCATCCAGCTTGTCCTTCAGCACCGGCCTGAGGGCGGCGAGGTGGTCGCCGCCGCGGGCCAGCAGGTCCGCCTTGCCGCTGGCGTGGGCGATGACCTCGGCGCCTTGGGCGATGAAGTGGCCGTTGCCCAGCCAGCGGTGGTCCTGCCCGCCGGTGTTGATGACCCACTTGACCGGCTGGTCCGTCACCTTTTTCACCGCCGCGTGGATCTTCTGCGCGCCCTGGGCGCTCGCGCCGCTGTCGATCAGCAGCGCGCCAGCCGGCGTCACCACCAGGCCGATGTTGGCGTTCAGGCCCTCGTTGTCGTAGGTGCGGCCCACCTTTTCGCCGATGAAGGCGTAGACGCCGGGCGCAACGGGCTGGAAGCGCACCTCGACGGCGTGGGCCAGGGGTGAGGTGACGGCCCAGGCGAGCAGGCCGGCGGATATGGAAAACAGGGAAGGGAGGCGCATGAACAAGCTCAAAACATCAGAAATCAATTATGTTGTGATTGATGGATGTCCCGGTGCGCGGGTTTTCCCGGCATGCCCGGCTAAAATCATGGCCTCTCAAGGAGCGCTGCAGCGCCGCCCCTCTGCGGGCCGCGTCAGGCTTGAGTCACCGGGCGTCGACGACGCCCCCGCCGGTCCCGGCGGCCACAACGGCGCTCACCAGTCCCCGAATGTCATCTGGTGAGCCCCATGTCCGTTGCTTCCGTCGCCCCCGTTTCCGCTTCTGCCGTGTCGTCCGTCCCTCCCATGCTGCTGTCCGGCCTGGAGCCGCTGCGCATCGGCGAGGGCAGCCTGTTCGTCAACGTCGGCGAGCGCACCAACGTCACCGGCTCCAAGGCCTTTGCCCGCATGATCCTCGAAGGCCGCTACGAGGACGCGCTGGCCGTGGCCCGCCAGCAGGTGGAGAACGGCGCGCAGATCGTGGACGTGAACATGGACGAGGCCATGCTGGACAGCCAGGCCGCCATGGTGCGTTTCCTGAACCTGATCGCGGGCGAGCCCGACATTGCGCGCGTGCCGATCATGATCGACTCGTCCAAGTGGAGCGTGATCGAGGCCGGCCTGCAGTGCATCCAGGGCAAGGGCGTCGTCAACTCCATCTCCATGAAGGAGGGCGTCGAGGAGTTCAAGCGCCAGGCGAAGCTGATCAAGCGCTACGGCGCGGCCACCGTGGTGATGGCCTTCGACGAAAAAGGCCAGGCCGACACCTACGAACGCAAGATCGAGATTTGCGAGCGTGCCTATCGCATCCTGGTGGACGAGGTCGGTTTCCCACCCGAAGACATCATCTTCGACCCCAACATCTTCGCCATTGCCACCGGCATCGAGGAACACAACAACTACGCGGTGGACTTCATCGAGGCCACGCGCTGGATCAAGCAGCACCTGCCAGGCGCCAAGGTCAGCGGCGGCGTGTCCAACGTGTCGTTCAGCTTCCGCGGCAACGACCCGGTGCGCGAGGCCATCCACACCGTGTTCCTCTACCACGCGATCCAGGCGGGCATGGACATGGGCATCGTCAACGCCGGCATGGTGGGCGTGTACGACGAGCTGGAGCCCACGCTGCGCGAGCGCGTCGAGGACGTGGTGCTGAACCGCCGCCCCGACGCTGGCGAGCGCCTGGTGGAAGTGGCCGAGACTGCCAAGAGCGGCGCCAAGGACGA
Source organism: Hydrogenophaga sp. H7 (assembly GCF_002025745.1). Classification (NCBI taxonomy): domain Bacteria; kingdom Pseudomonadati; phylum Pseudomonadota; class Betaproteobacteria; order Burkholderiales; family Comamonadaceae; genus Hydrogenophaga; species Hydrogenophaga sp. H7. The sequence continues at coordinate 275,323 of NZ_MCIC01000016.1, forward strand.
GAGCAAGAAGAACGAGTGGCGCGCGCTCCCGATCCGCGAGCGCCTGACGCACGCGCTGGTGCGCGGCATCAACGAGCACATCACCGAAGACACCGAAGAGATGTGGCAGGCCATCAAGGCCGACGGTGGCCGCCCGCTGCACGTGATCGAAGGCCCGCTGATGGATGGCATGAACGTGGTCGGCGACCTGTTCGGTGCCGGCAAGATGTTCCTGCCCCAGGTGGTGAAGTCGGCCCGCGTGATGAAGCAGGCCGTGGCCCACCTGCTGCCCTACATCGAGGAAGAGAAGCGCCAGCTCGAAGCGGCCGGCGGCGACGTGAAGTCCAAGGGCAAGATCGTGATCGCCACCGTCAAGGGCGACGTGCACGACATCGGCAAGAACATCGTCACCGTGGTCCTCCAGTGCAACAACTTCGAGGTGGTGAACATGGGGGTGATGGTCCCGTGTCACGAGGTGCTGGCCAAGGCCAAGGAGGTCGGCGCCGACATCGTGGGCCTGTCGGGCCTGATCACGCCCAGCCTGGAAGAGATGCAGTACGTGGCCGGCGAGATGCAGAAGGACGCGCACTTCCGCGAGCAGGGCATTCCGCTGCTGATCGGCGGCGCCACCACCAGCCGCGTGCACACCGCGGTGAAGATCGCGCCGCACTACGACGGCCCGGTGGTCTACGTGCCCGACGCCTCGCGCAGCGTGAGCGTGGCGCAGAGCCTCATTGGCGACGGCCGCCAGCAGACCATTGCCGAGCTCAACGCCGACTACGAGCGCGTGCGCCAGCAGCACGCCAACAAGAAGCAGGTGCCGCTGTGGCCGCTGGCGCAGGCGCGCGCCAACGCCACGCCGGTGGACTTCGTGGCCCACCCGCCGGTGGCGCCCAAGTTCATCGGTCGCCGCGTGTTCAGGAACTTCGACCTGGCCGAGCTGGAGCGCTACATCGACTGGGGCCCGTTCTTCCAGACCTGGGACCTGGCGGGGCCGTACCCCGCCATCCTGGACGACGAGGTGGTGGGCGAGCAGGCGCGCAAGGTGTTCGCCGACGCGCAGGCCATGCTCAAGAAGATCATCGAAGGCCGCTGGCTGACGGCCAACGCGGTGATCGGCCTCTACCCGGCCAACCGGGTGAACAGCGATGACATCGCGCTCTACGCCGACGAAGCCCGTCAGCAGCTGGTGCTGACCTGGCACGGCCTGCGCCAGCAGACGGAGAAGGAAGCCGTCGATGGCGTGACGCGCCCGAGCCGCTGCCTGGCCGACTTCGTGGCGCCCAAGGGCACGCCCGACTACGTGGGCCTGTTCGCGGTGACGGCCGGCGTGGGCGTGGAGAAGAAGGAGCAGCAGTTCCTGGCCGCGCACGACGACTACAACGCCATCCTGTTCAAGTCCCTGGCCGACCGCCTGGCCGAGGCGCTGGCCGAGTGCATGCACGCCCGCGTGCGCACCGACCTCTGGGGCTACGCCGCGGGCGAAACGCTCTCCAACGACGAGCTCATCAAGGAAAAGTACCAGGGCATCCGCCCGGCGCCGGGTTACCCGGCCTGCCCGGACCACAGCGTCAAGCGCCAGATGTTCGAGCTGCTGCAGGCCGATGAGATCGGCATGGCGCTCACCGAAAGCCTGGCCATGAGCCCGGCCGCCAGCGTCAGCGGTTTCTACCTGGCGCACCCCGAGAGCACCTATTTCAACGTCGGCCGCATCGGCGAGGACCAGGTGGCCGACCTGGCCGCGCGCAGCGGCGTGGCGGTCAGCGAGCTCAAGCGCTGGCTCGGCACCAACCTCTGACCCGGCAACGCCCGTTCGCCACGGCCGCCCGACAGCCCGTCGGTGCGCCGGGCAGCAGGGCCGGGGCTTGTGCTACAACGCCAAGCCCTTCCAGTTCCACCCTCTGATTGTCATGGCCATCGTGTGTCCTTCCTGCGGCAAGGAAAACCGGGACCAGGCCCGTTTCTGCCGGGGTTGCGCCCGCCCGCTGGACCGGCCGGGCGGGGATGCGGGCTCGGACGCAGTGGCCCGCGAGCGCGCCAGCCGCGCGCTGCGCCGCGCCCGCCGGCGCAAGCGCTCGGGCCAGCGCACCGAACAACAGCCCGCCTGGTGGCGCTGGGCGGGCGCCATGACCGCGGGCGTGCTGGTGCTGGCCATCGGCTGGTGGCTCGGTGCCCACCAGTCCACGCCGGCGCCGGTGCAGGCCGCGCCCCTGGCGAGAGCGCCCGTGGCCTCACCGTCAGCCACGCCAACAGCCGGTACCGCGGCACCGGCCACCGCCCCGCAGACCGCCACGGAACCGGTGGGCGCGGACGCCGCATCGCCGAACACCCCCGAAGCCGCCGCCGCGGTCGACCGGCTGCGCCATTCGGTCGAGCTGCTGGAGCAACAGGACCGGGAGCGCGCAGCCGCCCAGGCCGCGCAACGGCAGAAGCTGGCGCAGGAACAGAAGCGCCAGGAAGACGCACGGCGCCGCGCCGAGGCGACCTCTGCCGCGGCTCCCAGCGCGCATGCGACGGCCCCCGAAACGCCTGCCGTGGCGACATCCGCGCCTGCTGCGCCCGCACCGGTGGCCGCTGCAGCTGCAGCTCCATCAGCGACCCGGCCGGCCGCAGGTGTCGACCAGCTGTGCGCAGACAGCGGCAACGTGCTGGCACGCGACTTCTGCCGCATCCGCGAATGCGGCAAGGCGGTGTTTGCCAACGACCCCGTCTGCGTGCGCTTCCGCCAGATGGACGAGGCGCGGCGCCGCGAGGCCGAGTACCGCTGATCGTTCAGCCCGTGGCGCGCAACGCCCGCCGGTACTGCACCGCCTCGGCGATGTGCGCCGCTTCCACGGACTCGCTGCCCGCCAGGTCGGCGATGGTGCGCGCCACGCGCAGGGCTCGGTGGGTGCTGCGCGCGCTCCAGCCCAGGCGGGCCGCCGCGGTGTGCAGGAACTTGAGCGCGGTGGGTTCGGCCATCGCATGCCGGTCCAGCGCCTGGCCCGACAGCGCCTGGTTGCTCTGGCCCTGGCGCGCCTGCGCCCGCTGCCGGGCAGCGGCCACGCGTTCGCGCACGGTGGCGCTGGGTTCGCCGGCCGGGCTGTGCAGCAGGTCGTGCGGGGGCAGGGCGGGCACCTCGATGTGCAGGTCGATGCGGTCCAGCAGCGGGCCGGAGAGGCGTCCCTGGTAACGCGCGACCTGGTCCGGCGTGTCGCGGCAGGGCTGGCTCGGGTGGCCCAGAAAGCCGCAGGGGCAGGGGTTCATCGCCGCCACCAGCTGGAAGCGCGCCGGGAACTCGCTCTGCACCGCCGCGCGCGAGATGCGGATGTGGCCGCTTTCCAGCGGCTCGCGCAGGGCTTCGAGGGCGGCGCGCGGGAATTCGGGCAATTCGTCGAGGAACAGCACGCCGTGGTGTGCCAGCGAGATCTCGCCGGGCCGGGGCGGTGAGCCGCCGCCGACGAGGGCCACGGCGCTGGCGCTGTGGTGCGGCGCGCAGGTGGGGCGCAGGCCCCAGGCTTCCAGCCGGAAGCGCCCGGCCAGCGAGGCCACGGCAGCCGATTCCAGCGCCTCGGAGGTGTCCATGGGGGGCAGCAGGCCGGCAAAACGCTGCGCCAGCATGCTCTTGCCCGAGCCCGGCGGGCCGACCATCAGCAGCGAGTGGCCGCCCGCCGCCGCGATCTCCAGCGCCCGGCGCGCGCCCGCCTGGCCCTTGACGTCGGCCAGGTCGGCGTAGGTTTCGCTGGCCGATACCGGCGTGGGCGACAGACGCGCCCAGCCCGTGTCGTCGGGCGGTGCATCGCCGGTGCCCGCGGCCCCTTCGGGCAGGAACTGCGCCACCACGTCCAGCAGGTGGCGGGCCCGGCACACCTGGGCCTGCGGCACCAGCGCCGCCTCTTCGGCGCTGCCGGGCGGCAGCACCAGCCGTGTGGTCGCTCCCGCGGAACCGTCCCGGTGCAGCGCCAGGCTCATGGCCAGCGCGCCGCGCACCGGGCGCAGCTCGCCGCCCAGCGAAAGCTCGCCCGCGAACTCCCAGCCGGCCAGCTTCGCACTGTCGATCTGGCCCGCCGCGGCCAGGATGCCCAGCGCGATCGGCAGGTCGAAGCGACCCGAGTCCTTGGGCAGATCGGCCGGCGCCAGGTTCACGGTGATGCGCTTGTTGCTGGGGAATTCAAGCCCGGCGTTGGCAATCGCCGAGCGCACGCGCTCGCGCGCTTCTTTCACTTCCGTGTCGACCAGACCCACCAGCGTGAAGCTGGGCAGGCCGTTGGCCAGGTGCACCTCCACCTGCACCGGCCGCGCCTCCAGCCCGATCAGCGCGCGGCTGTGCACCAATGACAAACCCATCCGGTCCTCCATCCCTGTTTCGGTGCATGACCGGCTTGACACCGGCATGCACGTGTTTGGTGCGGCTCTATGGCCGCGGCGCGGGGATCATGTCATGCCCACGGGGTGGGTCGCAGCCCCCGTCGGGAGGACGTTTTCCCTCGGGGCGGCCGCCTCGGGAGCGGGGTGGGTGAGCAGCTGGCACGGTCCCTGCTTCTGGCTGTAAGCGATTGCATCAACCCGTGGTGTCACCCGGCCCCGCCCCGACACCGTCCCACCCTAGAAGAGGTAACACAGCATGAAAATGGTTTCCGCCATCATCAAGCCGTTCAAGCTGGACGAAGTGCGCGAAGCGCTCTCCGGCATGGGCGTGCAGGGCATCACCGTGACCGAAGTCAAGGGCTTTGGCCGCCAGAAGGGGCACACCGAGCTCTACCGCGGCGCCGAGTACGTCGTCGACTTCCTGCCCAAGGTCAAGATCGAAGCCGCCGTCGACGACGCCCTGGTCGACCGCGTGATCGAAGCCATCGAAGGCGCCGCCCGCACCGGCAAGATCGGCGACGGCAAGATCTTCGTCTCCCCCCTCGAACAGGTGGTTCGCATCCGCACCGGCGAGACCGGCAAGGAAGCCCTCTGATCCCCGCACCCGCATCAGAAAGAGCACCCAAATGAAAAAACTGATCGCTTCCCTGCTCCTGGGGGCAGGCCTTATGTTCGGCGGGTTCTCCGCCATGGCCCAGGACGCCGCCAAGCCGGCCGATGCACCGGCCGCCACCGCACCCGCCGCCGATGCCGCGGCTGCTCCCGCAGCGGCCCCTGCTGCCGACGCTGCAGCACCCGCTGCCGCCGAGGCCGCACCGGCTGCGGCAGAAGCTGCGCCCGCCGAAGCCGTGAAGGAAACGGTGGACAAGGGCGACGTGACCTGGATGATGATCTCCACCATCCTCGTGCTGCTGATGGTCGTGCCTGGCCTGGCCCTGTTCTACGGCGGCCTGGTGCGCAGCAAGAACATGCTGTCCGTGCTGATGCAGGTCATGGTCGTGTTCTCGCTGATCGCCGTGCTGTGGGCCGTCTACGGCTACAGCGTCGCCTTCGGCGGCGAGGGCCTGATCTACGGCAACTTCGACAAGCTGTTCCTCAAGGGCGTCACCCCCGACTCGCTGGCCGCCACCTTCACGGCCGGCGTGATGATCCCGGAGTTCATCTTCATCGCCTTCCAGTGCACCTTCGCGGGCATCACCTGCGCGCTGATCGTCGGCTCCTTCGCCGAGCGCATCAAGTTCGGCTCCGTGCTGCTGTTCTGCGCCATCTGGTTCACCTTCAGCTACCTGCCGATCGCCCACATGGTCTGGGGCGCAGGCGGCTACCTGTTCGACAAGGGCGCGCTGGACTTCGCCGGCGGCACCGTGGTGCACATCAACGCCGCCATGGCCGGCCTGGTGGGTGCCTATGTCCTGGGCAAGCGCATCGGCTACGGCAAGGAAGCCATGGCCCCGCACAGCCTGACCCTGACCATGGTCGGCGCCTCGCTGCTGTGGGTGGGCTGGTTCGGCTTCAACGCCGGTTCCAACCTGGAAGCCAACGGTGGCACCACCCTGGCCTTCATCAACACCCTGATGGCCACCGCCGCCGCCGTGCTGGCCTGGTGCGTGGGTGAAGCGCTGACCAAGGGCAAGGCCTCGATGCTGGGCGCCGCCTCCGGTGCCGTCTCCGGCCTGGTGGCCATCACCCCGGCCTGCGGCACCGTTGGTGTCATGGGCGCCATCATCATCGGCCTGGTTGCCGGCTTCCTGTGCCTGTGGGGCGTGACCGGCCTGAAGAAGATGCTCGGTGCCGACGACTCGCTGGACGTGTTCGGCGTGCACGGCGTCGGCGGCATCGTCGGTGCCCTGCTGACCGGCGTGTTCTCCGCCGGCTCGCTGGGCGGCGTCAAGGGCGACGACTTCTCCATCGCCAGCCAGCTGCTGATCCAGGCCGAAGGCGTGGTCATCACCATCGTGTGGTCCTCCATCGTCGCCTTCATCGCCTACAAGATCGTCGACCTGACCATGGGCCTGCGCGTGACCGAAGAGCAGGAACGCGAAGGTCTGGACATCAGCTCGCACGGCGAGACCGCCTACAACCGCTGATACAGCGAACGATTGCCTCCTTTGGATGTTCGACCCGCGCGCCGCAAGGCCGCGGGTCTTTTTTCGCCTGGTGAATGCATCACAGACAGGGCCTGGAGCAGGCGCGAGCATGCGCGCTGTCACGCACTTCAGGAGGAACCCATGTCTGCACAACCGATGTCGCTGTTCGCCGTGCTCGCACTCACCCTGGGCGTCGCGCTCCAGGCGGCAGCGGCCAGCCCGCCCGCCAAGACCGAGCGCCGCCCGCCGGCCCGCGTCAGCTTCATCGACGCGCCGTCCAGCGAAACACCCGCCGCGCGCGAGAAGCGCCTGAAGCGCGAGTGCCGCGGCCGGCCCAACGCCGGCGCCTGCCTGGGGCACACGCGCTGACCGCGGGCCGGCTCCGATTGCAGCCGGCCGTGCAAAAAATTCAAAGGCCCTTGCAAGGCCCGCCGCTACCATGGCGGCCATGCAGAACAGCCTCACGAACGACACCCCGCATGCGCTGATCGACCAGGTCCGCGCCGCCGCCACGGCGCGCACGCCGCTGCGCATCCGGGGCGGCGACACCAAGGCCTTCCATGGCGAACCGGTGAGCGGCCAGCCGCTGGACACGCGCGCTTTCAGCGGCATCGTGGCGCACGAACCCAGCGAGCTGGTGATCACCGTGCGCGCCGGCACGCCGCTGGCCGAGGTCGAGGCGGCCCTGGCCGAGAAGGGCCAGCACCTGCCGTTCGACCCGCCGCATTTCGGTGCCGGTTCGACCATCGGTGGCGCCGTTGCCGCCGGTCTCGCCGGCCCGGCCCGCGCCACCGCAGGTGGTGTGCGCGACTACGTGCTGGGCGCCCAGTTCATCAACGGCCAGGCCGAGTGGCTGACCTTCGGTGGCCAGGTCATGAAGAACGTGGCCGGCTACGACATCAGCCGCGCGCTCGCCGGCTCCATGGGCACGCTGGGCGTGATCACCCATCTGTCGCTCAAGGTGCTGCCGGTGGCGCCAGCCGAGGTCACGCTGGTGTTCCGCATGGGTCAGCGCGACGCGCTGGAGCAGCTGCACCGCTGGGGTGGCCAGCCGCTGCCTTTGAACGCATCCTGTTGGGTGAAGGACGACACCGCACCCGATGCGCCCGAGCTGCTGTTCGTGCGCCTGCGCGGTGCGGCGGCCGCGGTGGAGACCGCCAGCGAGCGACTGGCGCGCGAAGCCGGCGGCCAGCGCATGGACAACGCCCAGGCCGGGCCCGACTGGGCCGCCTGCCGCGACCAGACCCTGCCGTTCTTCAACGCACCGTCGCCGGACCTGTGCCTGTGGCGCCTGTCGCTGCCGCAGACCGCGCCGGTGCTGGAGCTGCCGTTTGCGCAGCTGATCGAGTGGCAGGGCGCGCAGCGCTGGCTCTGGGCGCCGGCCTCGGCGGCCACGCCGATCCGTGCGGCCGCGGCCAGGATGCAGGGCCACGCGACCCTGTTTCGCGCCGGCGCCGACGGCGCGCCGGGCGTGCGCCGTTTCGATGCCGAAAACCCGGCGCTGCAGGCCATCACGAAGCGCCTGCGCGAGGCGTTCGACCCGCTGGGCCTCTTCAACCAGAACAAGATGGGCTGAACCCACGATGCAAACCAACCTCGCCCCCGAATTCAAAGGCACGCTCGACGGCATTGCCGCCGAGGCCATCCTGCGCAAGTGCGTGCACTGCGGTTTCTGCACCGCCACCTGCCCGACCTACCAGCTGCTTGGCGACGAGCTGGACGGTCCGCGCGGCCGCATCTACCTGATGAAGCAGGTGTTCGAGGGTGCACAACCCACGCGCGCCACCCAGCTGCACCTCGACCGCTGTCTCACCTGCCGCAACTGCGAGAGCACCTGCCCGAGCGGCGTGGACTACGGTCATCTGGTGGACATCGGCCGCAAGGTGGTGGACGCCAAGGTGCCGCGCCCGGCCGGTGAAAAGGCGGTGCGCTGGCTGCTCAAGGAAGGCCTGACCTCGCCCGCTTTCGGCCCCGCCATGAAGCTGGGCCAGCTGGTGCGTGGTCTGCTGCCCGAGACCCTGAAGAACAAGGTGCCCGCCAGGCAGGACGCAGGGCGCTGGCCGGCCGCCACGCACGCACGCAAGGTGCTGATGCTGGCGGGCTGCGTGCAGCCGTCCATGATGCCCAACATCAACAGCGCCACCGCGCGCGTGCTCGACGCCGCCGGCATCCAGACCGTGGTGGCGCCCGAGGCGGGCTGCTGCGGCGCGGTGAAGTTCCACCTGAACGACCAGGACGGTGGCATGGCGCAGATGCGCGCCAACATCGACGCCTGGTGGCCTCATGTCGAGCAGGGCGTGGAGGCGATCGTGATGAACGCGTCGGGCTGCGGTGTCACGGTCAAAGAGTACGGCCACATCCTGCAGCACGACCCGGCCTATGCCGCCAAGGCCGCACGCATCAGCGAACTGACGAAGGACCTGAGCGAGCTGTTGCCCGCGCTGGTGCCGGTGTTGCAACCCAGGCTGGCCCGCAAACCCGACGCGAAAAAGCTGATCGGCTTCCACCCGCCGTGCACGCTGCAGCACGGACAGAAGCTCCGGGGCGGCGTCGAGACCCACCTGGCCGCGCTGGGGTTCACGGTGCAGGTGGCGAAGAACGAAGCCCACCTGTGCTGCGGCTCGGCGGGCACCTACTCGGTGCTCAACCCCGAACTGTCTTACCAGCTGCGCGACCGCAAGCTGGGTCACCTGGGCGAGCTGCAGCCGGCCGTGATTGCCAGCGCCAACATCGGCTGCATCACCCACCTGCAGAGCGGCACCGCCACGCCGGTGCGGCACTGGATCGAGCTGCTCGACGAGGCCCTGCAACCGTGATCCCAGCCCTCGCCACCCTGCTGGTGTTTCAGTTGGTGGGCGAGGCGCTGGTGCGCACCCTGGCTGTGCCGGTGCCCGGTCCGGTGGTGGGCATGGCCGGGCTGCTGATCACGCTGGTGTACAAGCCCGCCTGGCTGGCCGCGCTCAAACCCACCACCGCCACCCTGCTGCAGCACCTCTCGCTGCTGTTCGTGCCCGCGGGTGTGGGCGTGATGCTGCACCTGCAGCGCCTGGGCCAGGAGGCGCTGGCCATCGGCGTGGCGCTGGTGCTGAGCACCTGGATCGGCCTGGCCAGCGCGGCCCTGACCATGGCCTGGCTGATGAAGCGCGTGGCGCCGCCGGACGAGGCCCATGAGCACTGAAGCCCCGCTGACCCAGTTGGTCGCCGGCAGCGCCATCGGCGGGCGGCTGGTGGACGTCTGGGTCTACCTCTCGACCACGCCCTTGCTGGGCCTGACGGTCACGCTGCTGGTCTATCAGGGCGCCTTCGTGGTCTACCGCCGCAGCGGCTTCCACCCGCTGGCCAACCCGGTGGCGCTGGCGGTGATTGCGCTCGGCTCGCTGCTCTGGGTCACCGGCACGCCCTACGCCACCTACTTTGAGGGCGCGCAGTTCGTGCACTTCCTGCTCGGCCCCGCCACGGTGGCGCTGGCGGTGCCGCTGTACGAACAGCTGCCGCGCCTCAAGCGCCTGTGGCTGCCCATGCTGGGCGCACTGGTGGTGGGCACGCTGGCGGCCACGGTCAGCGCCATCGGCATCGGCTGGGCGCTGGGGGCGAGCAAGGCCACCATCGCCTCGCTGGCTCCCAAGTCGGTCACGGCGCCGGTGGCCATGGGCATCGCCGAAAAGATCGGCGGGCTGCCCACGCTGACGGCGGTGCTGGTGGTGTGCACCGGCATCCTGGGGGCGGCCAGCGCGCGCGGCCTGTTCGACCTGCTGCGCATCACCGACCCGACGGTGCGCGGCTTCGCGCTGGGCACGGCGGCGCACGGCATCGGCACCGCGCGCGCCTTTCTGGTGAGCGAAGAAATGGGCGCCTTCGCCGGCCTGGCCATGGGGCTGTCCGCGCTGTTCAGCGCGGTGGCGCTGCCGCTGGTGGCGGGCTGGCTGCTGCGCTGGCTCTGAGCGGCGGCTTGTGCCGCATCCGTGGCGCCCGCGGCACAGGCGCGGGCACTGCCTCACGGTGCCGCCGCGCACCGGGCGCGCCCGACAAATTGTCATGCTTTGGTGGCACACAGGCCGTTATGCTGTCCGACCAGGGCCGACCGCGTCCGGCCCGGCAACTCCCTCCAATCGACGCCACAGGAGCAGCAGCATGGGTTTCTTCAGCAACATCCTCGAAAAACTCGGCATGAAGGACGCGGCCGCCGCGCCGGTCATCATCCCGCCCGCCGCCGCAGCGCCCGCACCCGCTCCGGCCGCCGCACCCGCCGCGGCCCCTGCGGCACCGGCCGCGCCCGTGGTCAACCCCATCGCCATGGTGGACGTGATGGCCCTGCTCGCCGAGAAGGCCGCCAAGCACCCCGAAAAGCTCAACTGGAAGACCTCCATCGTCGACCTGCTCAAGCTGCTGGGCCTGGACAGCAGCCTGGCCGCGCGCAAGGAACTGGCCAAGGAGCTGTACTGCCCCGACGAGCTGATGGCCGACTCGGCCAAGATGAACATGTGGCTGCACAAGAACGTGCTGGGCCACATCGCGGCCAACGGCGGCAACATCCCGGCCGAGCTGCTCTGATGTGTTGATGCAGCCGCTGCCAGTCTGCTGACAAGGCGTTGGCAGCAGGGGGTCCGCAGACTCCGGGTTCTGTTCAACCACCACCCGGAGTCTTTCATGGCACACACCCTCAACTGGTTCGAAATCCCCGTCGCCGACATGGACCGCGCCGTGCGCTTCTACGAGGCGCTGACCCGCCAGTCCCTCAAACGCGAGGCCTTTGGCGGCCCTGGCCAGGAGCTGGCGGTTTTCCCGGGTGACCGCGAAGTCGATGTGCGTGGCGCGCTGTTCAAGAGTCCGGCCATGCAGCCGGCCGCGCAAGGCACGGTGGTCTACCTCAACGCCGGTGAAACCCTCGAACCCTGGCTCTCGCGCATCGAAGCCGCCGGCGGTCGCCTGGCGCTTTCCAAGGTGACTTTGCCTGACGGCATGGGCTGTTTCGCCCACATCATCGACAGCGAAGGCAACCGCGTGGGCATTCACGCGCTGGCATGAACGCCGCCACCACCCTACAGCCCCGGTGCTGGATCGCGGTGGCCTGCGCCGAACACGCGCAGCGCGGCCGCGACCATGCGCCGGTGGGGTTCATGCAGGTCTGCCACGGCAAGGGTGGGCCACTGCGGCGGCTGGCACCTGGCGACGTGGTCGCCTACTACGCGCCCTCGACCACGATGGGCGGCAAGGACCGCCTGCAGAGCTTTGTCAGCCTGGGCATGGTGGAGGCGCGCCCGCCCTACCAGGCCGACATGGGCAACGGCTTCGTACCGTTCCGACGCGATGTCCGTTACGTGGCGGCCGAGCCGGCGCCCATTGCACCGTTGCTCGATGAGCTGGACTTCGTGGACGACCGCCGCCACTGGGGCCAGAAGTTCCGCTACGGCCTGTTCGAGGTGTCGGCGAAGGACATGGCGCTGATTGCACACGCGATGCGCGCCGAGCCGCAGGCGTTGGGGCTTGCGCCTGTCGAGATGACCACACAATAGATGCCCATCTGTTCAGGGAGCCCCCATGATCGCCGAGACCCATCCCCTGCGCTGCCGTTGCGGCGCGCTGCAAGGCCAGATCGAACGGGGTGGACCGACCAGTCGCATGGTGTGCTACTGCAAAGACTGTCAGGCCTTCGCTCGCTACCTCGGTCCGGCGGGGCGCGTGCTGGATGCGCAGGGCGGTTCGGACGTGGTGCAGCTGGCGCCGCACCGCATCCGGTTCATCCAGGGCATCGAACACCTCTCGGTGATGCGCCTGTCGTCCAAGGGGATGCTGCGCTGGTACGCCGCGTGTTGCCGCACCCCGGTGGGCAACACCATGAGCAGCCGCAACATGCCGTTCACCGGCCTGCTCGTGCAGTGTCTGGACAGCGCGCCGCTGGAGGCGGCCTTCGGGCCTGTGCTGGCAAGTACCAACACGCAGAGCGCACTGGGCAACCCCAAGCCGCGGGCATTCGGCCTCCCCAGAGCCTTGGCGCGCATCCTGCGGATCGTCGCAGGCAGTCGGCTGTCGGGGACATACAAGGCCAACCCGTTCTTTGACGCCACAGGCCTCCCGGTGGTCGAACCCACCGTGCTGACTGCGGAGGAGCGCACCCGACTGGACATGGTGTCGACCACGGTCTGACGTCCTGCCATGCGCCGCGCCGACCGACTCTTTGCCCTGGTCCAGCTGATCCGTGGCCGCCGACTGTCCACCGCCGCCTGGCTGGCCGGGCGCCTGGAGGTCTCGGTGCGCACGGTCTACCGCGACGTGGCCGACCTGCAGGCGCAGGGCGTGCCCATCGAGGGCGAGGCGGGCGTGGGCTACCGGCTCGGCACAGGCTTCGAGCTGCCGCCGCTGATGTTCACCGTCGACGAGGCGCGCGCCCTGGCGCTGGCCACCCGCATGGCGCAGCAGTGGCTGGACCCGGCGATGGCGCTGGCCGCGTCGGATGCGATGTCGCGCGTGCTGTCGGTGCTGCCCGCCGGCGTGCGGGCCGAGGTGGAGCGCCAGCCCTTGCTGATCGCACCGGTGGGGCTGGAGCCCGCGCTGGGCCAGCGCCTGCAGGCGCTGCGCGAGGCGGCGCAGGGGCGGCGACGGGTGACACTGCGCTATGTCGACCAGGGCGAGCGGCGCACCGAGCGGCAGGTGCGGCCGCTGGGCTGTTTCTACTGGGGCCGGGTGTGGACGCTGGCGGCCTGGTGCGAGCAGCGCCAGGATTTCCGCAACTTCCGGCTCGACCGCATGGAGGCGGTGCAGGTGGAGGCGTCGGTGTTCCCGGTCGAGCCGGGCCGGACGCTGGCCGACCTGCTGCGCCGCGAGACCGGACACAGCACCTGGCGCTGATCAGGCCCGCACCGGCACCTCGCGGCGCCGGGTGACCTCGCCCTTGCTGTTGACGCTCTCCAGCTGCACGCCAAAGCCCCACAGCCGGGCCACGTGCTTGAGCACCTCGCCCGCACTCTCGTGCAGCGGCCGGTCGTTGTGCTGGGTGTGGCGCAGTGTGAGCGAGCGGTCGCCGCGCAGGTTGACGTCCCAGACCTGGATGTTGGGCTCGCGCGAGCCCAGGTCGTACTGGCGGGCGAGCGTCTCGCGCACGCGCCGGTAGCCCGTCTCGTCGTGAATGGCGCTGACCTCCAGCGTGTCCTGCTGGTCGTCGTCGACCAGGGCGAACAGGCGGAACTCGCGCATCAGCCGGGGGCTGAGGTACTGGCCAATGAAGCTCTCGTCCTTGAAGTTGCGCATGGCGTGGTCCAGCGCGGGCAGCCAGGGCGTGCCCGCCAGTTCGGGGAACCACTGCCGGTCCTCGTCGGTGGGGGCGTCGCAGATGCGTTTGATGTCGGTGTACATCGCAAATCCCAGGGCGTAGGGGTTGAGGCCGCTGTAGCGGCGGTCGCCGACGCCGGGCTGGAAGATCACGTTGGTGTGCGACTTGATCCACTCCAACATCACGCCGTCGGTGAGGAAGCCGTTGTCGTACATCTCGCTGAGCAGGCGGTGGTGCCAGAAGGTGGCCCAGCCCTCGTTCATCACCTGCGTCTGGCGCTGCGGGTAGAAGTACTGGGCGATCTTGCGCACGATGCGCACCACCTCGCGCTGCCAGGGCTCCAGCAGCGGCGCGTTCTTCTCGATGAAGTACAGGATGTTCTCTTCCGGCTCGGCCGGAAAGCGCTTGACGGCCAGGGCGTCGCCCTCGGCCTCGGCGCGCCGCGGCAGCGTGCGCCACAGCTCGTTGACCTGCTGCTGGGCGTAGGCCTCGCGGTCCTTGCGCTCGGCCAGTTCCTGCGCCAGCGACTTGCGGCTGGGCCGGCGGTAGCGGTCCACGCCGTGGTTCTGCAGCGCGTGGCAGGAGTCCAGCAGGTCCTCCACTGCGTCGATGCCGTGCCGCTCCTCGCACTCGGCGATGTAGTTCCGTGCGTAGACCAGGTAGTCGACGATCGCGCTCGCATCGGTCCACATGCGGAACAGGTAGTTGCCCTTGAAGAAGCTGTTGTGGCCGTAGGCGGCGTGGGCGATCACCAGCGCCTGCATCGCCATCGTGTTCTCCTCCATCAGGTAGGCGATGCAGGGGTCGCTGTTGATGACGATCTCGTAGGCCAGCCCCATGTGGCCACGCTTGTAGTTCTTCTCGGTGAGGATGAACTCCTTGCCGAAGCGCCAGTGGCGGTAGTTGACCGGCATGCCGACGCTGGCGTAGGCGTCCATCATCTGCTCGGCGGTGATCACCTCCAGCTGGTTGGCGTAGGTGTCCAGGCCGAAGCGGCGCGCGGTGCGTTCGATCACCTCGTGGTAGCGCTCGATCAGCTCGAAGGTCCAGTCGCTGGGGCCGGGCAGGGGCTCGGACGGCCGTGGCAGCATCGGCAGGGGGTGCTGGAGACCGCTCATGCCGGCGCTCCTTCCTTGCGGAACAGGTCGCGGAACACCGGGTAGATCTCGGCCGCGGTCGAGACCTTGCGCAGCGCGAAGTTGGGGTGTGCCTGGCTCAGCGTCTCGTAGGCCTGCCACAGGTTCTGCTCTTCCTCGGTGACCTGGATGTAGGCGTAGTAGCGGCAGGCCGGCAGCAGGCGGGAGTCCAGCAGCTCGGCGCACTTGGGCGAATCGTTCATCCAGTTGTCGCCGTCGCTGGCCTGGGCGCCGTAGATGTTCCACTCGTGCGGGTTGTAGCGCTCGCGCACGATGCGGTCCATCAGCTCCAGCGCGCTGGAGACCACGGTGCCGCCGCTTTCGCGGGCGTGGAAGAACTCGTCCTCGGTGACCTCCTGGGCCTGGGTGTGGTGGCGGATGAACACCAGGTCGATCTGGTCGTAGTGCCGGGTCAGGAACAGGTAGAGCAGCACGAAGAAGCGCTTGGCCAGGTCCTTGCGCTGCTCGTCCATCGAGCCAGAGACGTCCATCAGGCAGAACATCACGGCGCGGGCGCTGGGCACCGGCACCCGCACATGGCTGCGGAACTTGAGGTCGATCGGGTCGATGTAGGGCAGGCGTTCGATGCGCCAGCGCAGCTGCCTGAGCCGCGCCTCCAGCTCGGCCACCTGGCTGCGGGTCACCGGGTCGTCGCCGTGGCGGCGCAACTCGGCAATGCGCTCTTCCAGCTCGGCGCACTCCCGCCGCACGGCGCCGCCCAGGGCGATGCGCCGGCCGTAGGCGCCGCGCATCGAGCGCACGATGTGCAGGTTGTTGGGCGTGCCGCTGCTGGTGAAGCCGGCGCGCCGGGTCTTGAACTCGGGCACCTGCGCCAGCTGGGTGCGGACCAGGTTGGGCAGGGCCAGGTCGTCGAAGAAGACCTGCATGAACTCTTCGCGGCTGAGGGCAAAAGTGAAGTCGTCTTCCCCCTCGCCGCTGTCGCTGGCCTGGCCGCTTCCGCTGCCCTGTCCGGTGCCGCCCTGGGGCCGCTGGATGCGGTCGCCGGCCAGGTACTCGCGGTTGCCGGTGTGCACCACCTCGCGCTTGCCGCCGGGGCCGTGGCGGAATTCGGGTTCGGACAGGTCGCGCTGCGGGATGTGGACCTCCTCGCCACGTTCGACGTCGCGGATGCCGCGCCCGCTGATGGCGCGCCGCACCGCCTCGCCGATCTGATCGCGGTAGCGGCGCAGAAAACGCTCCCGGTTGCCGATGGATTTGTTCTTGCCCGCCAGCCGCCGATCGATGATGGACTGCAGCATGGGTGTTCCTGGTGGACGCCGGCCCCCGCGGTCAGCTGGACTTGCGCACGCGCAGGTACCACTCGCACAGCAGGCGCACCTGCTTGGGCGTGTAGCCCTTGGCCACCATGCGGGTGACGAAGTCCTCGTGCTTCTTGGCCTCGTCGGCGCTGGCCTTGGCGTTGAAGCTGATCACCGGCAGCAGTTCCTCGGTGTTGCTGAACATCTTCTTCTCGATCACCGTGCGCAGCTTCTCGTAGCTGGTCCACAGCGGGTTGTGGCCGGCGTTGTTGGCGCGCGCGCGCAGCACGAAGTTCACGATCTCGTTGCGGAAGTCCTTGGGGTTGCTGATGCCCGCGGGCTTCTCGATCTTCTCCAGCTCGGCGTTGAGCGACTGGCGGTCGAACACCTCGCCGGTGTCGGTGTCGCGGTACTCGTGGTCCTGGATCCAGTAGTCGGCGTAGGTGACGTAGCGGTCGAAGATGTTCTGGCCGTACTCCGAATAGCTCTCCAGGTAGGCGGTCTGTATCTCCTTGCCGATGAACTCGGCGTAGCGCGGCGCCAGCTGCTCCTTGATGAAGCCGACGTACTTCTGCTCCAGTTCCTGCGGGAACTGCTCGCGCTCGATCTGCTGCTCCAGCACATACATCAGGTGCACCGGGTTGGCGGCCACCTCGGTCGAATCGAAGTTGAAGACCTTGGAGATGATCTTGAACGCGAAGCGCGTGGAGATGCCGCTCATGCCCTCGTCGACACCGGCGAAGTCGCGGTACTCCTGGTAGCTCTTGGCGCGCGGGTCGGTGTCCTTGAGGTTCTCGCCGTCGTACACCTGCATCTTGGAGAACAGCGAAGAATTCTCCGGCTCCTTCAGGCGCGTGAGCACCGAGAACTGCGCCATCATCTTGAGCGTGCCCGGTGCGCAGGTGGCCTGCGAGAGCGAGGAGTGGCGGATCAGCTTCTCGTAGATCTTCACCTCCTCGGACACGCGCAGGCAGTACGGCACCTTGACGATGTAGATGCGGTCGAGGAAGGCCTCGTTGTTCTTGTTGTTGCGGAAGGCCTTCCACTCGCTCTCGTTGCTGTGCGCCAGCACGATGCCGTCGAAGGGGATGGCGCCGAAGCCCTCGGTGCCCTTGAAGTTGCCTTCCTGCGTGGCGGTCAGCAGCGGGTGCAGCACCTTGATCGGCGCCTTGAACATCTCGACGAATTCCATCAAGCCCTGGTTGGCCAGGCACAGGCCGCCCGAGTAGCTGTAGGCGTCGGGGTCGTCCTGCGCATAGGTTTCGAGCTTGCGGATGTCCACCTTGCCGACCAGCGAGCTGATGTCCTGGTTGTTCTCGTCGCCCGGCTCGGTCTTGCTCACCGCGATCTGGCGCAGCACCGAGGGGTGGCGCTTGACCACGCGGAAGCGCCGGATGTCGCCACCGTACTCCTCCAGCCGCTTGACGGCCCAGGGGCTCATGATGCGGTTGAGGTAGCGCCGCGGGATGCCGAACTGCTCTTCCAGCAGGGCCGCGTCTTCCACCGGATCGAACAGCCCCAGCGGTGACTCGTTGACCGGCGAACCCTTGATGGCGTAGAACGGCACCAGTTCCATCAGCTGCTTGAGCCGCTCGGCGATCGAGCTCTTGCCGCCGCCCACCGGCCCCAGCAGATAGAGGATCTGCTTCTTCTCTTCCAGGCCCTGCGCAGCATGCCGGAAGTAAGACACGACCTGCTCGATCGAGTCCTCCATGCCGTAGAACTCGGCAAAGGCCGGGTAGACCTTGATGACCTTGTTGGCGAACAGGCGCGAGAGCCGCGGGTCGTTGCGCGTGTCGACCATCTGCGGCTCGCCGATGGCCTTGAGCATGCGCTCGGCCACGGTGGCATAGGCCAGAGGGTTGCGCTTGCACTCCGCGAGATAGTCCTCCAGGGACATCTCTTCCTCACGGGTGCGTTCGAAGCGGGCGCTGAAGCTGCTGATCACGTCCATGGCGACCTCCTGTGGAGTTGCAACGTTGGATCACGACGCAGGCCTCAGGTTCACAGAAATTCGGTCGCGTGAAAACCCCGGTGTTGCGTATGGCGCGAATGATCGGACAGGGCGGGCAGAGGCGCTGCCCCGGACTCAGGCCAGTGCGGCCTCGATGTCACCGGCCAGCTTCTGCGGTGCGTCCTGCGGTGCGTAACGTCTGATCACGCGACCGTCCCGGCCGACCAGGAACTTGGTGAAGTTCCATTTGATGGCCTTGCTGCCGAGCAGCCCGGGCGCCTCGGCGGTGAGCCAGCGGTACAGCGGGTGGGCCTCGGCGCCGTTGACTTCGATCTTGCTCATCATCGGAAAGCTCACGCCGTAGTTGCGCTGGCAGAACGTGGCGATTTCGCTGTCGCTGCCCGGGTCCTGGCTGCCAAACTGGTTGCACGGAAAACCCAGCACCACCAGTCCCCGGTCGCCGTAGGTCTGGTGCAGTTGCTCCAGACCGGCGAACTGCGGGGTGAAGCCGCAGGCGCTGGCGGTGTTGACGATGAGCATGGGCTGCCCGCGGTACTTTGAAAGCGGTACCGGCTGGCCGTCGATCGACTGGGCCTGGAAGTCATAGATGCTGGACACCGGAAGCACTCCTCATGAGGTGGTTGGTGGCGTGGGGCCGTTTCGCGCGGACCTCACAGGCTGGCACTGTGTCACGTTGTGGCGTTCCGCAAGCGGGCAATGGCAGAGTCCGGGACGGCCGAGCGGGCATACTCGTGGGAGTTGGGTAGTCCCTTTGTATTCGGTGGAGAGGTGAATGGCAGGCTCATTTTCGTTGGCCCTGGTCGGTTTTCCCGAGAACGAATCGGCCACGTTCGAGTCGTTCTTCCGGCTGGCGGCGCGTCGACCGCCGGCTTATGTGGTGCAGGACGAGGTGCTGGATGCGCAGGTGCTGGTGGTCAACGCCGACAACGCCCAGGCCGTTCACCTGGTGCGCCACGCCGAGCTGCAGGGCAAGGTGCTGCTGATCGGTCACAACGATGCGGGCACGGGCTGGCCGCTGCAGCGCAAGCCGGTCAAGCTGGTGGGCGTGCTGGCGGCGCTGGACGAACTGGTGGGCGCACGGGCGCGGCCGGCCGCTGCGCCCACCGCCCCTGTGGCGCGCACGCGCCGTCGTTCGCCCGACACCGAGTTTCCGCCCACCCGCCCCATGGTCCGTGAGCGCCAGACAGGCTCCGCACCGCCGGTGCTGCGCAAGGTGGCGGCGCCCATGCCGCGGTTGCCGTCGCAGCCGGTGGGGGTGATGGGGGTCACCGACTTCGGGGCGCTGGAGCCGGTGCCCGCACCCGCACCGTCCCCACGCGCACCTTCATCCCGCGCGCCGTCATCCCGGTCGATGCGCTCCAGGAACAGCCGGACGTCGGCGGCGGTGCCCGAGGTCCAGCGCGGCGACGTGCTGCTGGTGGCCGAAAGCCTGGTGGAAGGCCGCATCCTGCACAAGCGCTTCAAGCGCTACGGCCTGAACATCGACTGGTCGCGCGAGGCGCCCCAGGCGCTGGCCCTGCTCAAGGAGCACCCTTACCGTCTGGTGGCGATCGACCGCATCAAGGGTGACGCCGATGCCTACTCGGTCTGCCGCAGCGCCAAGCAGCGCAAGCTGCCCAATGGCAGCGCACCGGTGGTCCTGATGTTTGCGCCCACCGCCGGCAGCATGGACCGCATCAAGGCGGGTCTGGCGGGGTGCGACGCCTACCTCTCCCGCTCGGTGGGCGAGGCCGAGTTCTACCGGGTGCTGGCGCAGCACCGGCTGGTCAATCTGGACGGCTTCGAGCCGACCAACATCAATTTCTAGCCGTGCAGGTCGTCCCGGCGGGCGATCTCCAGCAGCCGCTCCAGCTCCACCCCGTGGTGGCGCTGGTTGTGCTGGTGCCACTTCATGATCAGCCACATGAAGCCGGCCACGATCAGGCCGAAGATGGTGATGGCGGCGAAGGCCGAGAGGCCGGCCGCCGTCGAGAAGCTGTAGAGCGCGCCCAGGCCCAGGATGCAGGCCTGCTCGTTGAAGTTCTGCACCGCGATGGACCGGCCCGCGCCCATGAGGTTGTGGCCCCGGTGCTGCAGCAGCGCGTTCATCGGCACGACCAGGAAGCCGCCCAGGCCACCCAGCAGCACCAGGAAGGGCGCGGCCACCCAGACGTTGTCGATGAAGTTCATGCCGATGACCAGCAGGCCCATGCCGATGCCCAGGGGCATGACGCGCGTGGCCTGGTCCAGCCGCATGCGCAGCGAGGCTACCACCGCACCCACGGCGGTGCCCAGCGCCACCACGCCCACCAGGGACGAGGCCTGGGTGGTGGTGTAGCCCAGTGCGGCGCCGGCCCATGCCAGCACGATGTAGCGCAGGTTGCCGCTGACACCCCAGAACAGGGTGGTGGTGGCCAGCGAGATCTGACCCAGGTGGTCTTTCCAGAGGCGGCCGTTGCAGCGCCAGAAATCAGGCAGCAGCTCCAGCGGATTCCGGGGCATGGGTCGCGGGGTCACGCCGGTCAGCGGGATGCGCAGGTTGAAGGCCGCGGCCAGCGCGTACACGCTCACCAGCACCGCGATGGCGGCTTCGGCCGGGTGGTCGATGCCGGTGGTCAGCCCGGGCGCGTCGACCGACAGCAGCAGCGACGACAGGTAGGGGCCGACGAGCTGGCCTCCCAGCAGCACGCCCAGGATGATGGAGGCGATGGTCAGGCCCTCGATCCAGCCATTGGCCTTGACCAGCTGGGAGGGCGGCAGCAATTCGGTGAGGATGCCGTACTTGGCCGGGGAGTAGGCGGCAGCACCCAGGCCCACCAGGGTGTAGGCCAGGAGTGGGTGCACACCCATCAGCATCAGCAGGCAGCCCGCCACCTTGATCGCGTTGCTGATGAACATCACCTGGCCCTTGGGCCGCGCATCGGCAAAGGCCCCCACGAACGGGGCCAGGGCGACGTAGAACAGGGCGAACAGGGGGACGAGGGCGGCGCTCTGCCACTCGGGGGCGTGGCGGCTGCGCAGCAGCTCGATGGCGGCCACGAACAGCGCGTTGTCAGCCAGGGAGCTGAAGAACTGCGCCGTCATGATGGTGTAGAAGCCGCGCTTCATCAAGGGTCTTGTTGTGGCCGGCGTTCGGTGTCCGGGGGGGGTGGCGGCTGCGGGGGGCCTCGGGCTGTCTCCAACGATCCGGCGGTTATAGCACGCCACCCTGACCGTCCCACCCCGGCGCGGGACGGTGTTGCGCCTGGTGTCAGGGGCGCCGGCAGGCATGGCGCCGGGTGTGTCAGTTTGGCGCAAGAAAGGGGTGGAACGGGTCTTGCGGCCGGCTCCGAAACCGACAAGAGGAGACACCCACATGATCAGCATCGACAAGGCGCTGCTGCGGCAGCTGCTGTTGATAGAGCGCCCCTGGGAAGTTCGCGACTACCGCCTGGACGTGCGCAAGCGCCGCTGCGATGTCTGGATCGGACAGGAGCCCGAGCGCGGCTGGTTCGGCCGGCCCAAGTCGGCGCCGGCGGGGGAGCTGGCGGTCTGGCAGCACCTGGCGATCGGGCCGGTCCGTTTTCATCTGCACGTGATCCTGCCGCTGGGCTTCGAGTCCAAGGGGATCGGCTGGATGGGCGAGCCCGGCATGCCCTTCACCCGGGCGCTGGCGGCGCGGGTGTTCGCGCTGTTTGGCGAGGGTGTGCCGCTGCAGTCGGTGTGCACGCTGCTGGACCTGAGCCTGCAGGACGTCTGGCGTTACCGCTATGCGCTGGACACCGGGCGCGCCGGGGGCTCCGAGCCCGTGGCGCGCCCGGCGGAACCAGCGCAAGCCCCGGCGGCCACGCCCACCGGGCCGGCCCCGGCCAGCACCGCCGTGCCCGATGTGACCGACCCGGTCTGGCTGCGCCTGCTCGACGGCGACCTGAGCCTGGACATCAAGGTGCTCAGCCTCAAGCTGATGCTGACCAAGCTGCGCTCGCAGCTGGACCTGATCCACGACGAGGAGGTGCGCCTGCTCAAGCTCAAGGAGCTGCACCGCTACTTCGTCAAGAACGAGCGCGTGCTCACCCACGAACTGGACCAGCTGCGGCTGGGTTGACCCGACATGAACGCATCCCGAACCCCGCCGGCGCGGCCCGTCAGCGGCACGCTGATGGACCTGCAGGACACCCTGGTGGCGATCCGCAGCGGCGCCTACCTCTCGATCGCGGCCGACGAGGCCTTGCTGCGCCGGCTGCCGCCGGGCAACTGGCTGGCCGGCAGCATCCCGTACTTCATGGCCCAGGACGGCGGCGAAACCTCGCGCCAGAAGCTCTTCGTCACCGAGCTGCCCACCCACGCCGGCACGCCGCAGCTGCGCTGGTACGACGCCGCCAGCCTGCACAGGGTGGCGCTGGACGCGCCGGCCCACGGGCTGACGGTGCTGATCGTGCCGGCCTTCTCCGACGTGCATTCGCGCTTCGCCCGCGAGGCACCGGCCTTCGAGGACATGTACATGAAGCCCCTGGTGGGCTGGATCGCGGGCGTGCACCTGGACGACCTGGGCCAGGCCGCGCCGGTGGTGGCCAACGGCCAGACCCTGGTGTTCAGCCACGACAAGGCGCTGGCGGTGCACATACCGCTGCCGGAGTCCATCTACCCGCGCATCGACATCCTCAACCTGTTCCAGCCGGGCGGCGGCGACGCGATCCGTTTCCCGTCCACCGGCTTTTCGGCGCAGGAGTGCTTCGTCAACGGGCAGCTGGTGAACCTGGCGCAGTACCTGGCGCAGAAAGGCATCGACACCCGGCTGCCGCTGGTGGCCGACTATTCGGGCGCGATGATCAACGTCTCGTTCAAGGCGGTGGACGCGGCGGCCGGGCGCGTGGACTTCTACGCCCCGGTGTTCGACGACGTGGAGTACCGCATCGCCGAACCGGTGCCCGACTACGCCCGCTCGTTTGCGCAGTCGCTGCCGGGCGACGCGCTGGGCGCGCGCTGGAGCTGCAACTGCATCCTCAACTACCTGTACGGCGGGCTCGAAGGCCAGCGCACCGGGCCGATCACCGGGCCCATGACCTTCGGCGAGATCGCCTACCAGCTGCTCAACCAGACCATGGTCTACGTGAACCTCGAGAAGCTGTAGAAGCGGCGCTGCTCCGGCATGAATCGCCCTGAGAAACGGTGGTGGCGAGACGGGTTTGTGCGACAGTCGGCGCTTTCCGCCGACCTTTGCTGCCACCCACCCGTCCGGTTCCGCCATGCCCCGCCCGATCCTCGCCACCGTCCATCCCGAAGCGCTCGAACACAACCTGAACCAGGCCCGCGTGCGCGCGCCCGACGCCCGCGTCTGGGCGGTGGTCAAGGCCAACGCCTACGGGCACGGCATCGAGCGTGTGTTCCCGGCCCTGCGCAGCGCCGACGGGTTTGCCATGATCGACCTGGCCGAAGCCGAGCGCCTGCGCGCGCTCGACTGGCGCGGTCCCCTGCTGCTGCTCGAAGGTGTGTTCGAGCCGCGCGACCTCGAACTCTGCTCGCGCCTGAACATCTGGCACGCGGTGCACTGCACCGAACAGATCGACTGGCTGGCCGCGCACAAGACGCACGCGCCGCACCGCGTCTTCCTCAAGCTCAACAGCGGCATGAACCGCCTGGGCTTCCGGCCCGAGGCATTCCGCGCCGCCTGGGCGCGGCTGAACGCACTGCCGCAGGTGGAAGAGATCTCGCTGATGACGCACTTCTCGGACGCCGACGGTCCGCGCGGCATCGCCCACCAGGTCGCCGCCTTCGAGGCCGCCACCGCCGACCTGCCCGGTGAGCGCAGCCTGTGCAACAGCGCGGCCATCCTGCGCCATGCGCAAAGCCCGCTGCGCGGCGTGGGCGTGAGCACGCTGGCGGCCGACTGGGTGCGCGAAGGCATCGCACTCTACGGCGGAGCGCCCGACCACCCCGAGAACACCGCGGCCGGCTGGGGCCTGCAACCCACCATGAGCCTGACCACCAAAGTCATCGGCGTGCAGAGCCTGCAGCCCGGCGACACCGTGGGCTACGGCTCGGCCTTCACCGCGGAGCAGCCCATGCGTGTCGGCGTCATCGCCTGCGGCTACGCCGACGGCTATCCGCGCCACGCGCCCACCGGCACGCCGGTGCTGGTGAGCGGTGTGCGCACCCGCACCGTCGGCCGCGTCAGCATGGACATGATCGCCGTCGACCTGGAGCCGCTGGACGCCGCCGGCGTGCCAGCCGGCATCGGCAGCGAGGTCGTGCTCTGGGGTGTCTCGCCGTCGACCGGGGCCGAGCTGCCGGTGGACGAGGTGGCGCGATCGGCCGGCACCATTTCCTATGAGCTGCTCTGCGCGGTGGCCCCGCGCGTGCCGTTCGCCGATCCGGCGTAGAACCCGGTTACCACACAGGTTCATTTGCTGGCCCCGCCGGGCACCGGAGTGGTTCCCGGAAGACAATCGATTGCACAACCCGATCGAAAGCCTGATGTGAACGCCGCTACCGCCTTCCTGGCCGCCCCGCTGAAAACCCTGCGCGGCCTGCCCTATGTCGCCTGGATCATCCTGTACTGCGCCCTCACCTGGGGCATCTTCGGGGCGCTGCTGGGGGCGGTGACGCCCAACCTGCGCGCCCAGATGGGCGTGTCCTTCCAGCAGATGGGCTGGCTCATGGCGATCTGGAGCGCCGGCGGCGCGGTCGGTTCGCTGCTGGGCGGTGCCATCGCCAAGCGCTTCCCGCCGCGGCGCCTGCTGCGCGCCTACACCGCGGCCGTGGTGGTGGCGCTGGCGGGCGTGCTGCTGGCGCCCGGCTTCGGCTGGCTGGCCTTCTTCATGGTGACCATCGCCACCTTCGAGACCGCACTGTTCACCGTCGGCCACGGCCTGCTGGCCGAACTGAGCGACGAGCCCGAGCAGCGCGCCCGCATCATCAGCCTGGTCGACGTCGGCTACAGCCTGGGCACCATGTTCTCGCCGCTGATGGCGGCAGCGGTGCTGGCGGCCAACCCGAACTGGCGCGGCCCTTATGTGGTGTTCGGCTTCATGGCGCTGGTGATGCTGCTGATGACGCTGCAGCGCCGCCACCTGCGCAGCGTGGCTTTTCGCAGCGACCACGCGCACGCCGAGGCCACCGGACAAGTGCACCAGCCGCTGGACTACGGCGGCCTGCTGCGCCAGCCGGTGGTGCGCTGGGTGCTGTTCGCCGGCGTGTGCAGCGGCCTGTGCGAATGGGGCCAGTACTTCTGGTTCGTGAGCTTCGCCACCGAGGCGCTGGGCGAGAGCGACCAGGTGGCCCGCATGGCCCTGGGCTTCCTGATGGCCGGCATGGTCACCGGTCGGGTCTGGCAGGCCTTCGTGCACAGCCGCTGGAGCATGGAACAGAAGATCCAGGGCCTGGGCGCGCTGGCGGCGCTGGCGATCACGGGCGTCTGGCTGAGCCCGGCCGATGCGCCCTTCGTCTGGCTGGCGCTGTGCAACTACCTCACCGGCCTGGGCGTTTCGGTGGGCTTCCCCATCCTGCTGGGCATCGCGCTGCGCGGCTTCCCGCAGGAGGCGCCGCGCCTGTCGGCCCTGCTGATGATTTCCTTCACCGTCGGGGCGCAGATTGCGGCCCTGCTGATGGGCGAACTGGCCGAACACTTCGGCCTGCGCGCGGCCTACGCGGTGCTGGTGGCGGCGGCGCTGAGCTTCTTCGGGGCGGCCTGGGTGCTGGCGCGGCAGCGCCGCTGAGGCTCTGCCGCCGATGAACGGCGGTCGAAGATGTCTTGTACCCCTGGGGGTATGTGTGTATACTGCGGCAGGTATAGGAGATTGCCATGCCCGTCCATGCACACGCCCCGTTGTTTCTTTCCCTGAACCCGGTCCGCTCCGCGCGCCTGCTGCTGGCTTCCGGCCTGCTCGCCATGGGCGCTGCCCAGGCCGCCGATCCGGCCCCCGCTTCGGCGGGCCCCCAGGTGCCCGTGGTCGCTGTGGGCGCGCAGGCGGTGGCGGGCAGCGCCGAATTCGACGGCAGCCTGCAGGCGGTGCGCCAGAGCGTGCTTTCGGCCCAGGCCAGCGGACGCATCGCCACGCTGTCGGTCAAGGCCGGTGACCGCGTGAAGGCCGGCCAGGTGCTGGCCGTGATCGACGACCGCGCGACCCAGGCCGGCGTGGCGCAGGCGCAGGCCGGCGTCGCGCAGGCCCAGGCCAGCCTGGCCAACGCCAGGGCGGCCTACGAGCGCACGAAAGAACTGCGCGCGCAGGGCTTCATCGCACAGGCTGCGCTCGATTCGGCGCTGGCCCAGTACCGCGCCGCCGAAGCCGGCGCCGCCGCCGCCCGCGCCGGCCAGACCCAGGCCAGCGTGGCCCAGGGTTTCACCCGCCTGACCGCGCCCTACGACGGCTGGGTGCTGGCGACGCACGCCGAGGCCGGCGCCCTGGCCATGCCCGGCGCGCCCATCCTCACCGTCTACGCGCCGCAACCGATCCGTGCCGTGGTGCATGTGCCGGCCTCGCAGCAGCCGCTGGCGCTGGCGGCCTCGCAGGTCGAGGTGCAACTGCCCGGCACAGACAAGTGGGTCAGCCCCGCCGCCAAAACCACCGTGCCCGCCGCCGACCCGGTGTCGCAGACGGTGGAGTGGCGCCTGAACCTGAGCGACGCCGATGGCGCCGGTCAGGTGCCCGGCCGCCAGGTGAAGGTGCGCTTCGTCGGCAGCGCCGCCCAGGCCGCGCCGCAGCGCCTGGTGGTGCCGGCCACAGCCCTGCTGCGCCGGGGTGAGCTGACCGGCGTCTACGTCGTGACCACCAAGGGCGACGCCGCGAAAGGCTTCGCGCTGCGCGCGGTGCGCACCGGTGCCACACACGGCGACGGTGTCGAGGTGCTGGCGGGCCTGAAGGCCGGCGACCAGGTGGCGCTCGATCCTGTGCGCGCCGGTCTGGCCGGCGCAACGCCCGTGACGAAGTAAGGGGCCACCATGAGCCATCCCAACGAGTCTTCCCCGCTGGAGAAGCTGGGCTTCTCCGGTTCCGTGGCGCGGGCCTTCCAGGCCAACGCCATCACGCCGCTGCTGGCGCTGGTCGCGCTGCTGCTCGGCCTGTTCGCCGTGCTGGTCACGCCGCGCGAAGAGGAACCGCAGATCAACGTGACCATGGCCAACGTGATCATCCCCTTCCCCGGCGCGTCCAGCGCCGACGTGGAGAAGATGGTCGCCGCCCCGGCCGAACACGTGCTCTCGCAGATCCAGGGCATCGAGCACAGCTATTCGGTCGCACGCCCGGGCGTCGCGGTGCTGACGGTGCAGTTCAAGGTCGGCGTGCCGCGCACCGAGGCGCTGGTGCGCCTGTACGACGTGCTCAACGCCAACCAGGACTGGCTGCCGCAGGGCCTGGGCGTGCTCACCCCCATCGTCAAACCCAAGGGCATCGACGACGTGCCGGTGCTGGCGGCCACGCTGTGGACGGTCGACGCGCAGAGCGCGCACGACCTTGAGCGCGTGGCGCACGCGGTCGAGACCGAACTCAAGCGCGTGCCCGGCACGCGCGAGGTGGTCACCATCGGCGGCCCCGGCCGCGCGGTGCATGTGTGGCTCAACCCCAACCAGCTGCGCGAGCGCGGCGTGAGCGTGCAGCAGCTGCACGGCGCCATCGCGGCGGCCAACCAGGCGCTGCCTTCGGGGGCGGTGGTCAACCCCAACCCGGCCCCCGGCGAGCCCGGCATGCTGTCGGTGGAAACCGGCGAGTTCCTGCAGAACGAGCAGGACGTGGGGGACATCGTGGTTGGCGTGAACGCGGGTCGCCCGGTCTACCTGCGCGAGGTCGCGCGCGTCGAGGCCGGCGCCCAGCTGCCGCAGCGCTATGTGTGGTTCACGCCCGGCGTGGCGGATGCGGCGCACGCCGCCCAGCAAGGCCAGAACCACCCAGCCGTGACCATCACCGTCACCAAGAAGCCCGGCGAGAACGCTGTGGACGTGGCGCGCGGCGCCGCCGAGCGGCTGGACAACCTGAAGAACACGGTCATCCCGGACGACGTGCAGGTCAGCATCACGCGCGACTACGGCCAGACCGCGGCCGACAAGGCCAACAAGCTGATCCAGAAGCTGATCTTCGCCACCGCCAGCGTGATCGTGCTGGTGGGCCTGGCGCTGGGCCGGCGTGAGGCGGTCATCGTCGGCGCGGCCGTGATCCTCACGCTCACGGCCACGCTGTTCGCTAGCTGGGCCTGGGGCTTCACGCTCAACCGCGTGTCGCTGTTCGCGCTGATCTTCTCCATCGGCATCCTGGTGGACGACGCCATCGTGGTGGTGGAGAACATCCACCGCCACCGCATGCTCACGCCGCACGATCCGCTGTCGCTCATCATCCCGCGTGCGGTCGACGAGGTGGGCGGTCCCACCATCCTGGCCACCTTCACCGTGATCGCGGCCCTGCTGCCCATGGCCTTTGTGTCCGGACTGATGGGCCCGTACATGAGTCCGATCCCGATCAACGCCAGCATGGGCATGGCGATTTCGCTGGCCATCGCGTTCACCGTCACGCCCTGGCTGGCCCTCAAGCTGACCAAGGCCGACGGCCACGCCGACCACGGCCCGGGCAAGCTCACCAGCGCGCTGCAGAACACCTTCACGAAGATCCTCACGCCCTTCCTGCAGAGCGCCCGCAAGCGCTGGCTGCTGCTGGCCGGCATCCTCGCGGCGCTGCTGCTGTCCGTGGGCCTGGCCGTGGTGCAGTGGGTGGTGCTGAAGATGCTGCCCTTCGACAACAAGAGTGAGTACCAGGTGGTGGTCGACATGCCCGCCGGCACCCCGCTGGAAGGCACGACCGCCGCGCTGCAGGACATGACGGCCTGGCTGGCCATGCAGCCCGAAGTGGCCAACGTGCAGGGCTACGCTGGCACGGCCAGCCCCATCACCTTCAACGGTCTGGTGCGCCAGTACTACCTGCGCGCCGAGGCCGAAGGCGGCGACCTGCAGGTCAACCTGGTCGGCGCGCACGACCGCAGCGAAAAGAGCCACGCCATCGCGCAGCGCCACCGCCCCGAACTGGAGAAGATCGCCGCCGCCCACGGCGCGCGCGTGAAGGTGGTCGAAGTGCCGCCGGGCCCGCCGGTGATGTCGCCCATCGTGGCCGAGGTCTACGGCCCCGACCAGACCGGCCGTGCCGAGCTGGCGCAGCGCGTGGCCAAGGCCTTTGCCGCCACGCCCGACATCGTGGGCGTGGACACCTCGCTCAAGGAGAACGCGCCGCGCGCCTTCCTGCGCATCCAGCGCCAGCGCGCCGAGTCGCTGGGCATTCCGGTGCAGGTCATCGCGCAGACGGTGTACGCCGCGCTCTCGGGTTCCGACGCCGCCTACCTGCACGACGGCCACGCCAAGTTCGCGGTGCCGGTGCGCATCCAGCTGCCGCGCGAAGCGCAGGTGGGCTTGAACGCCGTGCTGGCCCTGCCGCTGAAGGCCGCCAACGGCGCCATGGTGCCGCTGTCCGAACTGGTCACCGTCGAACGCGGCGTGATCGACCAGCCGCGCCTCACCAAGGACCTGCTGCCCGTCACCTACGTGTTCGGCGACATGGCCGGCCAGCTCGACTCGCCGCTGTACGGCCTGTTCGGCATCCGCCCGGCCATGAAGGACGCCGCGCTGCCCAACACCGGCGAGCTTGGCGAGTACTGGATCAGCCAGCCCAAGGACCCGTACCGCCAATACGCGGTGAAGTGGGACGGCGAGTGGCAGATCACCTACGAGACTTTCCGCGACATGGGCGCCGCCTATGGTGTCGGCCTGATCCTGATCTACCTGCTGGTGGTGGCGCAGTTCAAGAGCTACGTCACGCCGCTGATCATCATGGCGCCCATCCCGCTGACCATGATCGGCGTGATGCCCGGCCACGCGCTGCTGCAGGCCCAGTTCACCGCCACGTCCATGATCGGCATGATCGCGCTGGCCGGCATCATCGTGCGCAACTCCATCCTGCTGGTGGACTTCATCGAGCTGGAAACGAAACGCGGTGTGCCCTTTGCGCAGGCGGTGGTGCAGTCGGCCGCGGTGCGCGCGCAACCCATCGCGCTGACCGGCCTGGCCGCCATGATGGGCGCCTTCTTCATCCTCGACGACCCGATCTTCAACGGCCTGGCCATTGCGCTGATCTTCGGCATCGCCGTGTCGACCATGCTGACCCTGGTCGTCATCCCTGTTCTCTACTACGCCATGTACCGCAAGAAGTACGAAGCGGCGTGACCCTGTGTGCTTCCATTTTTTTCAAGGAGTCTGAAATGACCGTCGAACGTCTCATCCGCATCATGGCCGGCACCGTCGTGCTGATCTCGCTCGCCCTGGGTTACCACGGCAGCCCCATCTTCGTCAGCGAGTGGTTCCTTGCGCTGACCGCCTTCGCTGGTTTCAACCTGGCGCAGTCGGGCATCACGGGCTTCTGCCCGCCGGCCATCCTCTTCAAGAAGATGGGCATCCGCGAAGGCGGCAGCGCCTGCTCCACCAAGTAAGCCGGTGACATGAGCAGTCCTACGCCCCTCAAATTCCTCATGCCCGGCTGGTTCTCGCTGGTCATGGGCCTGTGCGGCCTCGCGCTGGCCTGGCACCGGGCCGGGCCATTGCTCGGCGAGATGGCCGGGGGGCTGGCGCTGGTGGCGGGGCTGGTGGCGCTGGTCGTGTTTGCCGTGCTGCTCGTGGCTTCGCTGCTGCGCTGGCAGCGCTATCCGGCGGCGCTGGCCGAGGACCTGAAGCACCCGGTGCGCCACGCCTTCGTGGCCGCGTTCCCGGTGTCGCTGCTGCTGCTGGCGACGGTCGGGGTGGCGCTGGGCGGTGCCTCGGGCGAGCTGGCGCCGGTGTGGCGCGCGCTCTGGTGGACCGGCAGCCTGATGCAGCTCTGGGCCACGCTGTGGGTGCTGGGCCGCTGGCTCGCGCCTGCGGTGGGTGCCACGCAGGGCAACACCGGGCTGTGGCCTTCGGTCACGCCGGTGCTGCTGATCCCGGTGGTGGGCAATGTGCTCGCGCCGCTGGCGGGCGTCCCGCTGGGCCATGGCGACTGGGCCGCGGCCCAGTTCGGCATCGGGGCCTTCTTCTGGCCGGTGGTGCTGGCGCTGATGCTGGCGAGGCGCATCGCGCACAGCCCGCTGCCCGAACGCCTGCTGCCGGCCTGGATGATCACCGTCGCGCCGCCGGCCGTGGTCGGTCTGGTGCTGGCGCAGCTGGTCGAGCGTGGGCAGGCGCCGCTCGGAGCGGCGCAGGCGATGTGGGGCATCGCGCTGTTCTTCCTGCTGTGGGTGCTGCCGGTGCTCAAGCGGGCGGTGGCGCAGCCCTTCGGCATCCCGTTCTGGGCCCTGTCTTTCCCGCTCGCGGCCTTCACCACCCTGACACTGCGCCTGCTGGCGCTGCAGGAGCAGCCCGGTGGTCTGATGCAGACCGCGGCGGTGCTGCTGCTGGCCGCCACGTCCATGGTGGTGCTGTGGCTGGGCTTTGCCACCGTGCGCGGCCTGCGCGACGGTTCGCTGCTCGCGCCCGAGCCGGTGGCCGCCATCACGCCGGTTTCCGCCTGAGCTGGACCGGAGCCGTCCATGACCGCGCCGCGCACCCTGGCCACCGAACGCAAGGCCGAGCTCATGCACCGGCTGCGCCGCGCCGAGGGCCAGGTGCGCGGCCTGCAGAGGCTGCTGGAAGAGGGGGCCGACTGCGCCAAGATCGCCCAGCAGCTGCTGGCCACGCGCCACGCACTGGACAGCACCTATGTGCGCCTGAACCTCTCGCTGGCCGAGCAGGAGCTGACCGCCTGCGGTGGCACCACCGCCGACCCGCAAACGGTCAGCGAGGTGCTGGGACGCCTGCAGGACAAGCTCGGCCGCTCGCGATAGGCCGCCCGCCCGCGGGGCGATGCATCTGGTTGCAGCTCGGGGACGGGGGGCTTTGGTATGCTGGCCTCCCTCTGAAAACCGACCCCGCCCCATCCATGAAGACCGTCTTCGCCGCCGCCGCCCTGCTGCTGTCCCTGGTTGCCTGTTCGTCCACCCCCAAGGCCGAGTGGGTCAAACCCAAGGCCAGCAAGGACGACACCTACACCCAGCTCTCCGATTGCCAGTACCAGGTCGGTCTGGCCAAGGTGCCCGAGGACGAGCGCGAGCAGATGGTGGCCCATTGCATGCGCGGCAAGGGCTTCCGCTACGTGGCCATCCCCGCTGCCAAGTGAGTCCGGCCTGGACCTCCTGAGTTCCGCGCCGCTGCTGGCGGCCGCCGCGTTCGGCGCGGGGGCCCTCAATGCCATCGCTGGCGGCGGCAGTTTCCTCACCTTTCCCGCGCTGGTGTTCACCGGCGTGCCGCCCATCGTCGCCAACGCAACCAGCGCGCTGGCGGTGAGCCCCGGCTATCTCGGCAGCACGCTGGGCTTCCGGGCCGAATTGCGCGAACTGCCGGCGCAGCGGCTGCGGCGCGAGACGCTGATCGCGGCCATCGGCGGTGTCGTGGGTGCGCTGCTGCTGCTGGTCACGCCCGCCAAGCTGTTCACCGGCATCGTGCCCTGGCTGCTGCTGTTCGCCACCGTGCTGTTTGCGGCCGGTCCGGCCATCGCCCGCCGGGCGATGGCGGCCTCGGCCAGTGGTCATGGCCTCGCGCGCTGGCGCGAACCCGGCCTGATGGCGGTGGCCATCTACGGCGGCTACTTCAACGGCGGGCTGGGCATCCTGCTGATGGCGCTGTACACGGTGGCCGGCGAGACACGGCTGAACACCGTCAACGCGCTCAAGAACCTCAACTCGCTGGTGCTGTCCTGGCTGTCCGTGGCCGCCTTCGTGGTCGCGGGCGCGATCGCCTGGAAGGAAGGCCTGCTGATGATGGTCGCGGCCACGGCGGGTGGCTACTTCGGCGCGCGCTGGTCCAAGGCGCTGCCAGTGGCCTGGGTCCGGCGCGGCGTCATCGCCACCGGGCTGGTGATGAGCGCCGTCTTCTTCTCACGCCTTTGACCGGGCGTCACAGTCCGAACCACGTTCCCATGTGCTGCCAGGCCGCCAGCGCCAGGTGGCCGACCGAAATGGCGTAGCCCACGCCCACCGCGCCGGTGGCCGCGGACAGCAGCAGCGCGATGCCGTCGCGGAACAGCCAGCCCAGGCTCAGCAGCATCAGGCTGGTGCCGGGCAGCACATTGCCCAGCGGCAGCGGCAGGAAGATCAGCGCGGCCATCAGCGCGATCCACAGCGCCCACCAGAACCTGGCGCGGGCATGGCACAGCGCCTGCCAGCGCGGGCACATCCAGCGCTCGGCGCGCTCGTATGTCCAGGCCAGCCCGTGCAGGCAGCGGCGCGTCCAGGTTTCGTTGAGGGTCAGCCGCGCCAGCCGCTCGGGCAGGGGCAGGGTGTCGCGCCCGCGCAGCCAGGCGCCGGCCAGGGCGAAGATGCCCAGGCTGAGCACCGTGCCCGCCCCGGCGATGGGCGCCGTGCTCAGCAGCGCCATCAGCATCAGCAGCACCGCGCCCGATCCCTCGCCGTGCAGCTGCAGCAGCTCCCGCAGCGACAGGCGCAAGGCCTGCGGTCCCTCGGAGGCCGCGCCGCGCAGGCGCTGCGCGATGCCCTCCGTTCACCGGACGATCCTCCGGATGGCGCTCATGCGCCCACAGGCCTCGCACCGGTCTGCTGCGCCGTGGTGCGCCCGACCAGCCAGTGCAGCAGGCCGGCGATGGCCAGCATCGGCACCAGCACCATCGCCCAGCCCACCCACAGCAGCGGGCCGACCCAGGCCATCAGGGCGTCGCCGGAGGGCATCACCGCGCCCAGCCATTCCACCAGCGACACCACGAACGACTGCAGGGCGGCGATCGACGCGGTGTCGATCCAGGGCTCCAGCCAGGCGGGCACGGGCGGCAGCGCCAGACCACCGACCGTGCCCGCCGCGCCCTGCAGCGACCCGGTGTCGATGGCCGACAGCAGCCAGCCGGTGAGCTGGTGCACGGCGGCGATGAAGCCGGTCCACAGGGCCGCCAGCAGCGCGGTGAGACTCCAGATGAGTGTTTTCATGGCGTCACACCAGCACCGGCCGGCGCCAGGCCGCGCTCAGCGCATCCAGCAGCTCCACCTCGCCATCGGCCAGATGGCCGTCGGACAGCATCAGCGTCTCGCACTGCAGCAGGATCAGGTCCTGCAGGCCGCGGTCCGTGACCTCGCTCATCAGCTGGTCGCGGATGGCGGGGTCGACCACGCCGGTCCACTGCCCGCCGCCGGCCAGCAGCAGGTCCTGGCAGAAGTCGTCCACCACCGCCTTGAAGGCTTCGGGGCTCAGGCCCAGGCGCTCGGGCGCCTGCTGCCGGTCCAGGGCACGGATCTCGGTCATCGAGTACTGGCCGTCGGCCAGCATGGCCATGGCCAGCACGCGGGCAGCGGCTTCGGGGCTGTTGACGGAATAGGCTTTCATGCGGGACTCCTGGTGGGGGTTGGGTGGCAGAACGCTCAGTCGTTGCCGCCGATGCCGAACAGGCTCAGCAGGCTGGTGAACAGGTTGAAGGCCGAGACGAACAGGCCGACCGTGGCCAGCACGTAGTTGGTCTCGCCGCCGTTGACGATGCGGCTGGTCTCGAACAGGATCAGTCCGACCGACAGCAGGGCCACCATGGCCGAGACGGCCAGCGCCAGCGCGGGCATGGTGAAGAAGTAGGCCACCAGGGCCAGCACGATGGCGATCACCATGCCGGCGAACAGGAAGCCGCCCATGAAGCTGAAGTCGCGCCGCGTGGTCAGCACGTAGGCCGAGAGGGCGACGAAGGTCGCGCCCGTGGCGGCCAGCGCGGCCACGATGGTGCCGGCGCCGCCGGGCAGTTCTAGCGTGCGCGAGAGCAGCGGGCCGAGCGTGTAGCCCATGAAGCCGGTCAGCGCGAACACGGCGGGCAGGGCCCAGCCGCTGTTCTGCAGCTTGTGCACCGCGAACAGCAGGCCGAAGTAGCCCACCAGCGTGATCACCAGCCCGGGCGCGGGCCAGCTGTTGGCGACCGCCAGGGCCGCGATGCCGGCCGCGAACAGGATCGTCAGCGACAGCAGGGCGTAGGTGTTGCGCAGGACCTTCGCGGCCTGCGGACGGTCCAGCGACAGGGAGCTGCCGGTGGACAGGGAAGGGATGCGACGGACTTGTGCCATGAGGGTTCTCCTGAAAGGGAACAAAGGGAGGCTGAAAGATAGGGTTTCGCGTTCTTCATAAAAAGCAGACAATGGCGAAGAATTTTTCCCAAAAAGGCGAAGAATGAATCAGGAACTCAATTACAAGCACCTGTATTACTTCTGGGTCACGGCCAAGGAAGGCGGCATGTCGCACGCGGCGGCCCGGCTGGGCATGGCGGTGCAGACCATCAGCGCGCAGGTGCGGCTGCTGGAGCAGTCGCTGGGCCACGCGCTGTTCAAGCCGGCTGGCCGTGGCCTGGCCCTGACGGAGGCGGGCCAGGCCGCGCTGCAGGTGGCCGAGCAGATCTTCCATCTCGGCGAACACCTGCACGCGGCGGTGCGCGACGCCACCAGCCAGACCTCGGTGCGGCTGGTGGTGGGCATCTCGGACGGGCTGGCCAAGCTGGCGGTGCGCGAGCTGCTGGCGCCCGCGCTGGAGGAGCCGCGACTGCGCCTGGTCTGCCACGAGGACGAATTCGACGATCTGCTGGCCGACCTTGCGCTGCACCGGCTGGACGTGGTGCTGTCCGACCGGCCTGCGCCGGCCAACCCCAACCTCAAGCTCTACAGCCACGCCATGGGGTCGTCGCCGCTGGGCTGGTACGCGCCGAAGGAATGGCTGGCGCAGGCGCGCAAGGACTTCCCGCGCTGCCTGTCCGAAGTGCCGGTGCTGCTGCCCAGCGCCCACGCCTCGGTGCGCATGCGCATCGACCAGTGGTTCGAGCAGCAGGGGGTGCTGCCCAACGTGGTCGGCGAGTTCGAGGACAGCGCGCTGCTGGTCACCTTCGGGTCCTCGGGCATGGGCGTGTTCCCTGCCTCCGAGCGCATGCGCGAGAAGCTCTCCAGCGGCTACGGCCTCGAGTGGTTCGCGCCCTGCGAGGGCGTGCAGGAGCACTTCTACGCCATCGGCACGGCGCGCAAGGTGCAGCACCCGCTGGTGCAGCAACTGCTGGCGTCGGTGGTGCCCTGAGGTCCGAGCGATGAACCCGCGTGTGCTCACGCCGGCCGCCGAGGTGCCGTGGGCGGTCGGCACCCCGTTCCGCATGCGACCCGGGCTGTCGCGGCTGGCCGTGGCGGGAGAGGCGGCCTTGGCGCCACCGTTGTTCGTGCGCGATGCACAGGCCGGCGCCTACGCCGACCACAAGCGGGCGGTGCTGCGGGCGCAGACCCGCAGGGCACCGGTCGGTGAAGCCGACCCCGCCGTGCTGGCCGCGATCGCGCAGGCCTACGCCTCGCAGACGGGCGTGGTCCTGGCGCCCGACGCCGATGCCCTGGCCGAGGGCCTGCAGGAGGACTTCGTGATCCTGCACGACGAGCCAGGCGACGGCTTCCGGGCGCGTTTCCTCTCGGTGTGTTTTCCTTCGAACTGGAACCCTGCCGAGAAGCTGGGCCTGGACTTCACTGCCATCCACGCACCGGTGGCCGACAACGCGCTGCTGCAGGCGGGCGCGCGTGGCATCGTCGACATGGCCTTCCGGCAGGCGCCGATGTTGCGCCATGTCTGGCTGCTCACGCCCAGCGGCGACCTGGCCCAGCACCCCGAGACGCGCCGCGCCCGCTGGGAGGACGCGCTCGCCGCGGCCGACGCACCGGAGGCCACGGGCCGGCTGATCGACCAGGTGTTCTTCCGCGTCGAACGCCAGACCACACTGCCGCTGCCTGCGCTGCGGCGCGGCGTGTTCTTCATCCGCGTGATGGTCGCGCGGCTGGTGGACGTGCTGGCCGTTGCGCCCGGGCGCGCAGCCGAACTGGCCGACGCACTGGCCTCGATGAGCGAGGCCGTGGTGGCCTACCGCGGCATGAGCGCGGTGCGCGAGCGGCTCTGCGCCGAACTCAGGCTTTCTTGACCGTCGTGCTCGGTCCGTTGGTCTGGACCGACTGGATGCCGTTGTCGCGGCCAGCGGAGTCCTTGTACATCTGGCTGGTGCCGATGACCTGGTGGTTGCCCGCCTTGAGGTTGAAGTAGCAGCGGCCGTCGGACGCGTGCTTGCGCTCGTAGCGCGCTTCCTGCGGACTGTTGGTCTGGACCGATTTGATGCCGTTCTCGGCCGCCGCCAGGGTGTCGTACTGCTCGCTGCGCAGGATCACCTCGCCGTTGCCGGCCTTCAGGACGAAGGAAAACTTTCCCTTGTCGTTCGAAGAGAGTTCGTACCAGCCTGCCATGTCAGCTCCTTGAAGTTAGAGAGAGGATGCGCCGAAGCGGGCCCATCGTAGGCCGGGCGCGCGGCGCTGGGAAGACGGTGGGCGGCCGCCCGTGACATCCGCCCACCTGTTGTGGCGGGGATGGCGCATGGTCACGCAGGGGGCCTGCGTGCGCGACTACCTGGCCTGAGGGCCGGGGCGTGTCAGGCGCGTTCGTCGAACAGTGTGCCGAGCATCTCCTGCCCGGTCTTCACCACCTGCAGGTTGGCGGCGAAGCTGTAGAGCGACATCTTCCCGCCGACCAGGTCTTCGGCGAGATGGCCCAGGTCGCCACCTTCTGCGGCGGCCTGGGTTTCGCGCTCGACGCGCGCCGTTACGCCGCCCGATTCGGGGTTGGCCGTCTGCACCACCTGCTGGCGCTGGAAGCCGGGCTTCTGGGCGTTGGCGATGTTGTGCGCGCCCACGTCCAGCCGCAGCTGCGCGGCGCGCAGGCCGCTCAGGCCGATGGCGGAGGCGGAAGAGGCGATGGACATCGTGGGACCTACGGATGGCTGGGCGGAATGGCCCAGCCACAATATCGGCCCCTCAAACGAATTTCTTGAGCGGCAGTGCCCACCCCACCGCCAACGGACTCCCCATGGAACTCCCCGCCCACCAGCTGAGCATGACCGTGCTCATGACGCCCGACACCGCCAACTTCTCCGGCAACGTGCACGGCGGCACCATCCTCAAGCTGCTCGACCAGGTGGCCTATGCCTGCGCCAGCCGATATGCCGGCACCTATGTGGTCACGCTCAGCGTCGACCAGGTGATGTTCCGCCAGCCGATCCACGTGGGCGAGCTGGTGACTTTTCTGGCCTCGGTCAACCACACCGGCACCTCGTCCATGGAGGTCGGCATCAAGGTGATCGCCGAGAACATCCGCACCCAGGACAAGCGCCACGTCAACAGCTGCTTCTTCACCATGGTCGCGGTCGACGAAGACCGCAAGCCGACGGCGGTGCCGCCGCTGCGCCCGTTCACGCCCGACGAGCGCCGCCGCCATGCGGGCGCCGAACTGCGCAAGGCGATGCGGCGCGAGATGGAGCAGCGCTTCGCCGCCATCCGTTCGCAGGACGTGGCGGGCGCCTCTGGCTGAGGCGCGCCCGCCTTCTGCCGGCCGCTGTCTCAGGCGATCCCGAGGACCCCGCGCACATGCGCCAGCAGCCCCTCGCTGCCGTCCTCCACCAGGTCGAGTACGTGTTCGAAGCCGTCCGGCCCACCCTGGTACGGGTCGGGCACGATGGGGCTGTCGTGTCGCTCGCAGAACTCGGCGAAACGGCGCAGCTTGCGGATGTGCCGGGGCGGGCACAGCCGCTCGGCCGCCACCTGGTTCTCCCAGTCCATCACCAGCACCAGGTCGAAGGCCTCGAAGTCGTCCGCGGTGAGCTGGCGTGCGCGCTGGTTCGAGAGGTCGTAGCCGCGCCGCAGCGCGTGCGCCTGGCTGCGGTGGTCGGGCGGCGCGCCCACGTGGTAGTTGTGCGTGCCGGCCGAGTCGACCTCGACGCGCTCGGTCAGGCCGGCCTCGCGCACCTTGGCCTCGAACACGCCGTGGGCGGTGGGGCTGCGGCAGATGTTGCCCATGCAGACAAAAAGGATGCGGTAGAGGGAAGGGGTCACTGCGTTCATGGCCTGCATTTGAACCGCAAACACGTGACTTTTCCGGGTATTCAACCCCGGGGGCGCGGGACTATGCTGTCCACTGGGGCTGGTCCGCCGCTGCGGCGCGCCGGCCCGGGCTTTCACTTCTCTTTCTGACACCGGGACCGACATGGCCAGCGATCTGGACACGGTGCGCGTGCTGCGCGCCCTCTTCAACGACCTGCCGCGCGCGCCGCAGGGCCTGTCGCACGAGGCGACGATGGACTGGATCCGCCGCACCATGACCGACTACCCCGGCGGCGACCTGGCCTACACGCTGGAGCACATCACCCGCAACTCGCTGCTGGACATCGTGCTGCGCCTGCGCGAGGACGGCCACCTCAAGGACGACGCCGCCTTCGACCAGGCGGTCGAGCAGCTGTCCACACCCGAAGGCCGCAAGACCTTCATGGACTGGGTCATCAACGCGCAAAAGAGCGTGGACGCCACCGCGCGCCTGCTCAACCGCGCCAAGCGCGCCTGGAGCGAACCCGAGCCGCTGTTCGTGGCCGACCCGGTGGCGGTCAACCGCTTCATCGACGATCGCCCGACCGGGCCGGGCGCGATGTTCACCGAGTTCTCGATGCGCGACGACGCGCGCGAGGTCGGCGTGTTCGACACCGAGCCGGATGCCGTGCACGAATTCGACTGGGGCTTCATCGCCGAGGAGCCCGGCGCCTGGAACATCTACGTGGCCGAGATCTGGCGCAAGGGCACGGTGGGCCACTTCGACCGCATGCTCGGCGCCTGGCGGCTGGAAACCACCCACGCCCTGCCCGAAGGCCAGCTGCACGCACCGCACGTGCCGCCGGGCCTGACGGAGGACATCGGCATCACACGCTTCTGCGCCTTCACCCTGCACGCCAAGACCAACCCGGCCGACCCCGATGTGCGCCGCTGGGTGGGCGAGGTGTTCATCACCCACATGCTGCCGGTGATGGCGGCGCGGGCGCTGGACGAGAACTACGACTTTCCGGCCAGAGTCATGGAGCTGAACTAGGCCCCCACGCTCCGCCGCTGCGCGGGTCGCTGCCCCCCGAGGGGGTGCGAATCCAGCTTGGGGCGACCCGGCGCTGGATTCATGGGCCTCACGCCTCGTACAGCTCCAGCGGCAAGCCGTCCGGGTCGCTGAAAAACGTGAAGCGCCGGCCGGTGTATTCGTCCACCCGCACCGGCTCCACCGCCACGCCCAGCGACTCCAGCCGCGCCTTGCAGGCCGGCACATCGTCCACCACAAACGCCAGATGCCGCAGGCCCTGCGCCTCGGGGTAGGACGGGCGCGGCGGCGCGCCGGGGAAAGAAAACAGCTCCACCTGCGAGCCGTCGGGCAGACCCAGGTCCAGCTTCCAGGAATTGCGCGCCTCGCGGAAGTGCTCCGCAATGACCTTCAAGCCCAGGACTTCGGTGTAGAAGCGCCTGGAGCGTTGGTAGTCGGAGCAGATGATGGCGGCGTGGTGGATGCGGGTGAGCATGGCGAGCGGTACCTGATGAGACGGACATTCTGTCTCAGGATGTCACCCCCACACCGCGTCCAGCGCCCCCAGCGCCGCAGCGATGACAGGTTCGCCCGCCCGCTCGGCCAGGCAGAGGAAGCTCAGGTCGCATTCCAGCGCCACCTGGTCGGCCACCACCAGCCCGTGCGCCTGCGCCTCGCGCATGGCGATCGCGTCGCGCACCAGGGACAGGCCGACGCCGCTCTTGACCAGATCCAGCATCGACGCCTCCTGGTCCACCAGCGCCACCCGGCGCGGTTCGATGCCGGTGACCGAGCCGGGGCCGAACACGCGGCGCTGCAGCCGGTGGTGCGCGCTGGCCGGGGGCGTGGCGAGCCAGGGCAGGGCGGCCAGGGCCTTCCAGTCCTTGCCTTTGACCTGCGGCCCCCAGCCGGCGGGCGCGAGCACGCGGTAGGTGAAGCGGGTCAGGGCGCGCAGGCGGTAGGGCGGGCCCAGCGGGTCGGCCGGCAGGTCGAGGAAGAAGCCCACGTCCAGTTCGCCGCGCGCGATGCGCGCCAGCACGTCGCCGCTCATGCCCTGTCCCAGTTCGGTGTGGACCTGCGGTGCGCTTTCCACCAGCTGTTTGAGGAAGGCGCCCAGGCGGGTGAACTCGGGGTCGAGGATGGTGCCGATGCGCAGCGTGCCGCGCACCGTCTGGTGCAGCGCGGCGGCGGCCTGCCCGAAGTCGGACAGGGCCGACAGCGCGCGGTCGGCCAGCGGCAGCAGGGCGGCGCCGTCGCGCGTGAGCGCCATGCCCTGCGGCGTGCGGGTGAAGAGCTGCAGGCCGGTGGCCTCGGCCAGGGTCTTGAGCTGCAGGCTCACCGCCGGCTGGCTCAGGTGCAGGCGCTGCGCAGCGCGCGAGACATTGCCCTCGCGCGCCACGGCGACAAAGGCGCGCAGAGTCTGCGGGTCGGTGGCGGGCAGGCGGTTCGGCGGGTTCATTATTTGGCGAGCTTATACCTGGCCTTGCCACATTTCATTGGAAGTCTGTGGGCGAATCGGGCAAAGTGCCTGGCAATCGTCGGGTTGCATCATGAGCCCGGCCAATGAACAACGAGGAGACCTTGCGCATGAGCGACGCCACCGCCACCTTTGACTATGTGATCGTCGGCGCGGGCACGGCCGGCTGTCTGCTGGCCAACCGGCTCTCGGCCGACCCGTCCAAACGCGTGCTGCTGATCGAGGCCGGGCGCAAGGACGACTACCACTGGATCCACATCCCCGTCGGCTACCTCTATTGCATCGGCAACCCGCGCACCGACTGGCTCTACCAGACCGAGGCCGACCCGGGCCTGAACGGCCGCAAGCTGCGCTACCCGCGCGGCAAGACGCTGGGCGGCTGCTCCAGCATCAACGGGATGATCTACATGCGCGGCCAGGCGCGCGACTACGACCAGTGGGCGCGGCTGACGGGTGACAGCGACTGGCGCTGGGACCGCTGCCTGCCGGACTTCAAGGCGCACGAGGACCACCACCGCCTCGACCGCTACACCGAGGGCCAGGGCGACACCACGTTTGCCGCCCTGCACGGCCACCGCAGCGTGGCCAGCTCGGGCGAGTGGCGCAT
This sequence comes from Hydrogenophaga sp. H7, assembly GCF_002025745.1. Classification (NCBI taxonomy): domain Bacteria; kingdom Pseudomonadati; phylum Pseudomonadota; class Betaproteobacteria; order Burkholderiales; family Comamonadaceae; genus Hydrogenophaga; species Hydrogenophaga sp. H7. Next base: position 317,313 of record NZ_MCIC01000016.1, read on the forward strand.
CGAGAAGCAGCGCCTGCGCTGGGACGTGCTGGACGCGTTCGCGCAGGCGGCGCAGCAGGCCGGCATCCCGGCCACCGACGACTTCAACCGCGGCGACAACGAGGGCGTGGGCTACTTCGAGGTGAACCAGAAGGCCGGCTGGCGCTGGAACGCAAGCAAGGCCTTTCTGCGCCCGGTGCAGCACCGGCCCAACCTCACGGTGTGGACGCAGACCCAGGTCGAGCGCCTGCGGCTGGAGCGGGACGCGGCGGGTGCGCTGCGCTGCACCGGCGCCGACGTGGTGAGCCACGGCCAGCGCGTGCGCGTGGCGGCCGCGCGCGAGGTGGTGCTCAGCGCCGGCAGCATCGGCTCGGTGCAGATCCTGCAGCTCTCGGGCATCGGCCCGGCGGCGGTGCTGCAGGCGGCGGGCGTGGCGCCGGTGCACGAGTTGCCCGGCGTGGGCGAGAACCTGCAGGACCACCTGCAGATTCGCTCGGTGTACAAGGTGCAGGGCGCCAAGACGCTCAACACCCTGGCCAACTCGCTCTGGGGCAAGGCGGCCATCGGCCTGGAATACGCGCTCAAGCGCAGCGGGCCGATGAGCATGTCGCCCAGCCAGCTCGGCGCCTTCACGAAAAGCGACCCGTCGCAGCCACACGCCAATCTCGAATACCACGTGCAGCCGCTCAGCCTCGACGCCTTCGGCGAACCGCTGCACAGCTTCCCGGCGTTCACCGCCAGCGTCTGCAACCTCAACCCCAGCAGCCGCGGCCATGTGCGCATCAAGAGCCCGCGCTTCGAGGACGCGCCGGCCATCGCGCCCAACTACCTCGCCACGGAGGACGACCGGAAGGTGGCGGCCGACAGCCTGCGCGTGACGCGCCGCATCGTCGGCCAGCCGGCGATGGCGAAGTACCGGCCCGAGGAGTTCAAGCCCGGTGTGCAGTACCAGAGCGACGAGGAGCTGGCCCGCCTGGCCGGCGACATCGCCAGCACCATCTTCCACCCCGTGGGCACGACCAGGATGGGGCGTGAGGACGACCCGTTGGCGGTGGTGGACAGCCACCTGCGCGTGCGCGGCGTGGCCGGCCTGCGCGTGGTCGATGCGGGCGTGATGCCCACCATCACCAGTGGCAACACCAACAGCCCGACGCTGATGATCGCGGAGAAGGCCGCGCGCTGGATCGTCGCCGGGACGTGAGGCGGGGCAGCGACCCGCGCAGCGGCGGAGCGTGGGGGCTACGGGGCAGCCGCCGGGCCGCCCCAAGGCAGGCCCAGCCCCCTCGGGGGGCAGCGACCCGCGCAGCGGCGGAGCGTGGGGGCTTGTTACCTCAGGCGGCCGATGTAGCGGGCGCTGGGGTCGCTGGCCGCCGCCAGGGGCGCCGGTGCCGACACCGGCGCGCTGGGCCGGCGCACCGGTATCACCAGCGACTCCAGCCGCTCGGCCAGGGGCAGCAGTTCGTCCAGGCCGTCCTCGCGCGCCCGCTGGCGGGCAAAGCTCACCACCGCCTGCGCGTATTCCACGTTGTTCACCATCCACTCGGTGTCGGTCACGCGGCCGGTCTTGCGGCGCAGCAACACATGCAGGTGGGCGGCGGCGGCGAATGCATCGTTTTGCGACATGGTGTTTTCCTCTTCCAACGATACGGGATGCGCTGCATTTCCTGTGCCACCGGTTCCGGGCACCAAGGGAAAGCCCGTATGCACGGGTCTGGTGCGGGCGGCTACAGTACCGCCACTCGCAAACGGCGCCAGACGCCGCGACCGCGGGGGACCGAGGAGACAACCCAGTCCTATCAGAACAAATCCTTCAGCGTCCCAAGAGATGCTCCGAATCATAAGCCGACCCTTGCGGGTCGGCTTTTTTTTGCCTGTGCAGCGGACGGTGGCTGGATTTTTGAGTGGAAGTTTGATTTCCATTTTGTTTCAGAAAACGGAAAGTCTTCGAATCCCCTGAATGGTGGATGGCAGTGGCTGCCTGTTGGTCATTGAAAATATATGTTTCCTGACAACGGCTTACAAGCCCGTGTCGGTGTTTTCCCTTGGTGCCCCGATCGTGGCCCGCGGATTGCGAACGGTCACACACCTGCCCATTCCCAGCGTTTGCGGGCGGGACCCGGATCCGCCCCACACAGCCCACGGAGACACCACACGATGGAAACCTTTTACGAGGTCATGCGCCGCAAAGGCATTTCGCGCCGCAGTTTCATGAAGTACTGCTCGCTCACCGCCACCTCGCTGGGGCTGGCACCGAGCTTTGTGCCCCAGATCGCCCACGCGATGGAAAACAAGCCGCGCACCCCGGTGCTCTGGCTGCACGGTCTGGAATGCACCTGCTGCACCGAAGCCTTCATCCGCTCGGCCCACCCGCTGGCCAAGGACGTGGTGCTCTCCATGATCAGCCTGGACTACGACGACACCCTGATGGCCGCCGCCGGCCACCAGGCCGAGGCCATCCTCGAAGAGATCATGACCAAGTACAAGGGTCAGTACATCCTGGCGGTGGAAGGCAATCCGCCGCTGAACGAAGACGGCATGTTCTGCATCCAGTCGGGCAAGCCCTTCATCGACAAGCTCAAGCACGTCGCCAAGGACGCCAAGGCCATCATCGCCTGGGGTTCGTGCGCCAGCTGGGGCTGCGTGCAGGCCGCCAAGCCCAACCCGACCCAGGCCACGCCGATCCACAAGGTCATCACCGACAAGCCCATCATCAAGGTGCCGGGCTGCCCGCCCATCCCCGAGGTGATGACGGGCGTGATCACCTACATGCTGACCTTCGACCGCATTCCCGAGCTGGACCGCCAGGGCCGCCCGAAGATGTTCTACAGCCAGCGCATCCACGACAAGTGCTACCGCCGCCCGCACTTCGACGCCGGCCAGTTCGTCGAGGCCTGGGACGACGAGTCTGCGCGCAAGGGCTACTGCCTCTACAAGGTCGGCTGCAAGGGCCCGACCACCTACAACGCCTGCTCCACCGTGATGTGGAACGAGGGCACGAGCTTCCCGATCAAGGCCGGCCACGGCTGCATCGGCTGCTCGGAAGACGGCTTCTGGGACAAGGGTTCGTTCTACGACCGCCTGACCGACATCCACGCCTTCGGCATCGAGGCCAACGCCGACGAGATCGGTGGCAAGGCCGCCGCGGTGGTGGGCGCTGCGGTCGCCGCGCACGCCGCGATCTCGGTCGCCAAGCGGGCGCGCGACACGTCCAAAGAGAAATCGAAGAACCACGCCTGAGGCCAGGAGAACACGACATGGGTGCTTACGAAACACAGGGCTTCAAGCTCGACAACTCCGGCCGCCGCGTGGTGGTCGACCCGGTGACCCGCATCGAGGGCCACATGCGCTGCGAGGTCAACCTCGACAGCAACAACGTCATCCGCAACGCCGTCTCCACCGGCACCATGTGGCGCGGCCTGGAGGTGATCCTCAAGGGCCGCGACCCGCGCGACGCCTGGGCCTTTGTGGAGCGCATCTGCGGCGTCTGCACCGGTTGCCACGCGCTCACCTCGGTGCGTGCGGTGGAAGACGCCCTGGGCATCAGGATCCCGCTGAACGCCCACCTCATCCGCGAGATGATGGCCAAGACGCTGCAGGTGCACGACCACGCGGTGCACTTCTACCACCTGCATGCGCTGGACTGGGTCGACGTGGTCTCGGCGCTGAACGCCGACCCCAAGAAGACCAGCGAGCTGCAGCAGCTGGTGTCGCCCTCGCACCCGCTGTCCTCGCCCGGCTACTTCCGCGACGTGCAGAACCGCCTGAAGAAGTTCGTCGAGAGCGGCCAGTTGGGCCCGTTCAGCAACGGCTACTGGGGCAGCAAGGCCTACGTGTTGCCGGCCGAGGCCAACCTGATGGCCGTGACCCATTACCTCGAAGCCCTGGACCTGCAGAAGGAATGGGTGAAGGTGCACACCATCTTCGGCGGCAAGAACCCGCACCCGAACTACATGGTCGGCGGCGTGCCCTGCGCGATCAACCTCGACGGCGACGGCGCGGCCGGCGCGCCCATCAACATGGAGCGCCTGAACTTCGTTGAAGCCCGCATCAAGGAGATGATCGAGTTCAACAACAACGTCTACATCCCGGACGTGCTGGCCATCGGCACCATCTACAAGCAGGCCGGCTGGCTCTACGGCGGCGGCCTCTCGGCCACCAACGTGGCCGACTACGGCACCTACGAGAAGGTGCCCTACGACCACAGCACGCACCAGCTGCCCGGCGGCGTGATCCTGGACGGCAACTGGGACAAGATCCACGAGATCGACCCGCGCGACCCCGAGCAGGTGCAGGAGTTTGTGACCCACAGCTGGTACACCTACGGCAACGACAGCAAGGGCCTGCACCCCTGGGACGGCATCACCGAACCCAACTACAAGCCCGAGGGCCCGAACTTCAAGGGCACGCGCACCAAGATCGAGCAGCTCGACGAATCCGCCAAGTACTCGTGGATCAAGTCGCCGCGCTGGCGCGGCCACGCGGTCGAGGTCGGCCCGCTCTCGCGCTACATCCTGGGCTACGCCCACGCGATGAAGGGCAACAAGTGGTGCCAGCGCGTCAAGGAACAGGTGGACGCCTCGGCGGTCGCCATCAACAGCGCCATCCCCAAGGCCCTGGGCCTGCCGGAGACCCAGTACAGCGCCAAGCAGCTGCTGCCCACCACCATCGGCCGCACCCTGGCGCGCGCACTGGAGAGCCAGTACGCCGCCGAGATGATGATGGACGACTTCCGCCAGCTGGTGCAGAACATCAAGGCCGGCGACACGTCCACCGCCAACGTCGAGAAGTGGGACCCCGCGACCTGGCCCAAGGAAGCCAAGGGCGTGGGCACCGTCGCGGCGCCGCGCGGCATGCTGGGCCACTGGATCAGGATCAAGGACGGGAAGATCGAGAACTACCAGTGCGTGGTGCCCACCACCTGGAACGGCTCGCCGCGCGACGCCAAGGGCCAGATCGGCGCCTTCGAGGCCTCGCTGATGAACACGCCCATGGTCAACCCCGAGCAGCCGCTGGAGATCCTGCGCACCCTGCACAGCTTCGACCCCTGCCTGGCCTGCTCCACCCATGTGATGAGCCCGGACGGCCAGGAGATGGCCAAGGTCACCGTCCGTTGACAACACCAGACCACGAGGAGAAACACATGCAAGCGAAACACATCCGCCGCGCCACCGCCGCCGCGCTGCTGGCCGGTCTGGCCGGCGCCGCCCAGGCCCACACCGGCCACGGCACCCACAGCCTGATGGAAGGCCTGGTCCACCCCTTCGGCCTGGACCACCTGCTGGCCATGGTGGCCGTGGGCGTCTGGTCGGTCAGCGCCCTGCCGCAGGGCAAGGCCTGGCAAGGTCCGGCCACCTTCCTGCTGGCCCTGGTGGTCAGCGCCGCGCTCGGCACCATGGGCGTGACCGTTCCCTACCTGGAGCACGGCGTCTCGCTGTCGGTGGTGCTGTTCGGCCTGATGCTGATCGTCGCCACCCGGCCCATGTCGGCCGCCGTTGGGCTGGGCCTCATCGCGCTGGCCTCGTCTCTGCACGGACTGGCCCACGGCTCTGAGACGCCAGAGACCGGCTTCGCCGGTTACGCCGCCGGCTTCCTCGTGACCACCGCGGCGCTGCACATCGGCGGCGTGGGCATCGGCCTGGCCATCAAGCGCGGCCTGGGTCGGCGCAGCGGTCTGGCGCTGGGCGGTCTGGGCACGGCCCTGAGCGCAGCGGGCGTCTACCTGTTCAGCCAGCTGGCCGTCTGACGGCCGCCCCTTCGCACAGGAGATCACCATGTCCTCCCTGTCTGCACAAGAACTGGCGCAGCAGCGCCTGGCCGATGTCACCGGCATCGACGAGAGCGCCGTCTCGCACGGCCAGAGCACCAAGTCGGTCTATGTGTACGAAGCCCCCGTGCGCATCTGGCATTGGGTCAACGTCGCGGCCATCACCGTGCTGTGCCTCACCGGCTACTTCATCGGCCAACCGCTGCCAACCATGCCCGGCGAGGCCAGCGCGAACTACCTGATGGGCTACATCCGCTTCGCGCACTTCACGGCCGGCTACATCCTGGCCATCGGCCTGCTGGGCCGCGCCTACTGGGCCATCGTGGGCAACCACCATGCGCGCGAGCTGTTCTGGGTGCCGCTGTTCCAGAAGGCCTACTGGGGCGAGATTTTCACCATGCTCAAGTGGTACGCCTTCCTGATCCCGCGGCCTGGCCGCTACGTGGGCCACAACCCGCTGGCGCGGCTGGCGATGTTCTCGGGCTTTCTGGTGCTGATGGTCTTCATGATCCTGACCGGCTTCGCGCTCTACAGCGAAGGTGCCGGCGTGGGCTCGTGGCAGGACACGATGTTCGGCTGGGTCATTCCGCTGTTCGGCCAGAGCCAGGACGTGCACACCTGGCACCGCCTGGGCATGTGGGCCATGATCATGTTCATCACCCTGCACGTCTACGCCGCGATCCGCGAAGACATCATGGGCCGCCAGTCCATCGTGTCGACCATGATCTCTGGTCGCAGAACCTTCAAAGACTGAGGTCATGAAGAAAGCTGCCGTCAACTGGTCGATCCCCCCTCGCGGTGTGCCGGTGCGCGCACCGCTGCACCCGGGTCGCCTGCTGGCGCGCACCTGCCTGGCGCCGCTCTCGCTCAACCAGAGCGAGGCGGCCCGGCTGCTGGGCCTCTCGCGCCGCCGCCTGCACGAGCTGGTGCACGGCCAGCGGGCGATGTCGCCCGACACCGCCATCCGTTGTGCGCGTCAGTTCGGCATCGACGCCGGCTTCTGGCTCGCGCAGCAGGCCGCCTGGGACAGCTTCCACGCCTGGAAGCGCCTGTCCTCGGGTTCGGCCACGTCCCCTTTCCCCCGCTGATTTCACACAGGCTTGCCTGCCATGCGCACCACTCCGACCGAATCCACCTGTCACCCCGGTGGTGACACTCTGCCGGCCCGCATCGTCGTGCTGGGCATCGGCAACCTGCTCTGGGCCGACGAAGGCTTTGGCGTGCGCTGCATCGAAGCCCTGCAGCGCCGCTGGGAGTTCGCCGACCACGTGCAGCTCATCGACGGCGGCACCCAGGGCCTGTACCTGATCCAGCACGTGCAGGAGGCCGATGCGCTGCTGATCTTCGACGCCATCGACTACGGTCTCGAACCCGGCACGCTGAAACAGGTGCGCGACGACGAGGTGCCGCGCTTCATGGGCGCCAAGAAGATGAGCCTGCACCAGACCGGTTTCCAGGAGGTGCTATCGCTGGCCACGCTGACCGGCAAGTACCCGCAGCGCGTGCTGCTGATCGGCTGCCAGCCGCAGGAGCTGGAGGACTACGGCGGCAGCCTGCGCCCGGTCGTCAAGGCCGCGATGGAGGACGCACTGGCGCTGGGCGTGGCCGAACTCGAGCGCTGGGGCGCAGGCCCCGTCGAACGCCGGACCCCGCTGGCGGCGCGCGAGGCGGTGACGCTGGACGAGCTGGCGCTGACCGCCTACGAAGCGCAGCGACCCGCCGCGGAAGAAGCCTGCCGCATCGGCGACGACCGGTTCCTGGTGAAGGACCTCTGACATGTGCATCGGCATCCCCATGCAAGTGGTCGAGGCCGACGGCCGCTTCGCCCTGTGCGAAGGCCGCGGCGAGCGCCGCCGCATCAACACCGCCCTGGTCGGCGAGGTCTCCAGCGGCGACTGGCTGCTGGTCTTCCTCGACGACGCGCGCGAGCGCATCGACACCGACCGTGCGACCGAGGTGAACGCGGCGCTGGACCTGGTGCTTGGTGCCATGCAGGGTCTGGAGGCGCAGGAAGACGCGGGCTTCGCCCTGCCGTCGCAGATGAGTCCCGAACAAATGCGCGCCCTGACCGGCGCCTGAACACAAGGAGACACCATGATTGAAACCACAGAAGCCCACGCCCCCCTGGTCCAGCGCCTCGCGCGCGAGTTCGGCGCCACCTGGGTCGACGAGACCAGCGTCGCCGACTGGACCGCCGGCGGCGGCGACCGCGTCGTGCTGCTGGCTGGCGACCCGGTGCGTTTTCCCGAAGGCGTGGACGTGGCGGCGGTGCTGCCCGAGCTGATGAAGTCCTTCCCGAACCGCTTCGCTGTGGCCGTGGTGCCGCGCGACAACGAGGACGCGGTGGCCAAGCGCTACGGCTCTCAGCGCTGGCCCACGCTGCTGTTCTTCCGCGACGGCCAGTACGTGACCGCGATCGCCGGCATGCAGGACTGGGACGTGTACCTGTCCGGCGTCGCCGCCGCGCTGGCCATGCCGCCCTCGCGCCCGCCCACCATCGGCATTCCTGTCGTCAGCCAGACCGGCGGCAGCAGCTGCCACTGACCCCACCGACCACGCCCCACCGCCGCACCAGGAGCCTCTGATGAAAGCCTTTCCCATCCCCGTGGTCGCCCTCGGCCCCGGCACCCAGACCGAGGACGAGCACCTCGACTACCTGCCCATGCCCAAGGACATGGACACCTACCGCGCGCCCATGCTGCCCGAGCCCGAAGAGATCGCTGGCCGCGCGGCCGCGCGCGAGGCCCTGGTCCAGGTGCTGGCGCTGCTGGACCAGGCCGCCGACGGCGGGGCGGGCGGGCAGGTGAGCCTGCTGGCCCTGCCGGCCGAAGACCGGCAGCTGGTCAACCAGGTGATGGGCGAGGGCGAGGCCAGCGCCATCGTGCGCGAGGAGGACTCGCCGCTGGAAGTGCGCATCCAGGAGTCGGTGTTCGCCGGCGTCTGGCGCCTCATGACCTTCAGCGACGGCGCCCTGGTCGACGACGTGGTCGAGGTCGGACCGGTGCCGGCCCTGCTGCGGGTGGTGGCCGAAGAAGATGCGGAGCGCGAGTACCGGCCCTGGCTCGGCCCGCTGCCGCCCAACGTGCAGAACGCGCCCCTGCTGGTGGACGAGGTGCGCGATCAGGTGGCGCGCTGGCAGCCGGGCCACACCTCGCACGTGGTCAACCTGACGCTGCTGCCGGTGACGCCCGAAGACATCGGCTTCCTCGACCACCAGCTGGGCACGGGCCGCGTGCTGCTGCTCTCGCGCGGCTACGGCAACTGCCGCATCTCCAACACGCGCCTGCCGCACTGCTGGCGCGTGGTGTACTACAACTCCATGGACAAGGTGATCCTCAACACGGTCGAGGTGGTGGACATGCCCGAGGTCGCGATGGCGGCGCCGGAAGACCTGCGCGACTCGCACGAGCGGCTGCAGGACGTGCTCGGATACCTCGAACAATCATGAGCGGCTTCGACGGACAGGGCTTTGAAGGTTCGTACCTCGGCAACCGCGAGGTGCTGCGGCCCGGCTCGCGCCTGGAATGCAAGATCTGCTGGTGGGTCTACGACCCCGCGGTCGGCGACCCGCAGTGGCAGATCCTGCCCGGCACGCCGTTCGCCGAGCTGCCGCCGCACTGGCGCTGCCCCAACTGCGACTGCGACGCCGAGCAGTTTCTTCTGTTGCCGGACTGAAGCCATGGAACACCGCGTGTCCGCCCTGGTGCAGTTCTACCGCCTCGTGCAGACCGAGCGCATGCAGGGCGTGCCCATCCTCAACCCGGCGCTGTCCGTCGAGGCCGTCGGCTTCCGGTGGGGCGACGACGAGCAGACCGTGGCCGAGGGCGTGCTCATCACCCCCTGGTTCATGAGTCTGGTGCGCCTGCCGCGGGCGGTGGAAGGCCACGGCGGCCGCGTCGCGCGCAAGGCGGTGCACGGCTTCGGCAGCGAGCGCTTCGAGTTCATCGGCGCGCACGACCCGGCGGTGGGCTACCACGAGACCTGCGCGCTGTTCTCGCCCATGGGCGGCTTTGCCACGCAGGCGCAGGCGCGCGAAACCGCCGAGGCCTCGCTGGCCCTGCTGCGGCCGGCGCCCGCGCCCGTGCCCACACCATTGCCCGTCGCCGAGCCCGTGCCCGCGCGCCGCGCCTTCTTCACCGGCCGCCGCGGCGCGCCGGGAGCTGTGGCATGAACACCGGTCCTGATCTGGCCGGCCGCCTGCGCGTGCGCCCCGGCGCACCGCTGGCGCAGGCGCTGCACAGCAGCCGGCGCGACTGGGCCGGGCGGCTCGGCCAGGGCCAGCCGGCCACCGCGCTGCCGGGTCTGCTGGCCAGCCTGTTCAACCTCTGCAGCCACGCGCACCGGCTCTGCGCCCAGCTCGCGATTGCGGCGGCGCGGCCCGGCGCCATGGCGATGCCCGGTGACACCGCGCAGCGCCTGCGCCACGAGACCGCGCAGGAGCATGTGCGCCGCATCGGCCTGGACTGGCCGCGCCTGCTCGGCCCCGCCGACGGCACTGCCCAGGGCGCAGCCCTGCGGTCTCTGCAGGCATGCCCGCTGCTGCGCCCGGCCACGCCCGGCGACGACCCCTGGACCGCCACACTTGACTGGCTGCAGCGCGAGTGCCTGCACATGCCGGCCACCACCTGGCTGCGCGCCTGGCAGGCCTGCGGCGCCGACTGGCTGCTCGACTGGGGCACGCGCCACGGCGGCTGGCTGCCGGCCCTGGTGCGCGGCGCCCGCGAGGCCGACAGCGGGCGCGCGCTCGACATGGCGCGGGCCCTGCGGGTGCACGGTCAGGACGACCAGCTGCGCACGCTGGCCGCGGCGCTGGCGCTCAAGCCGGGCTTTGCCCTGCAGCCGCTCTGGCACGGCGCCTGCGCCCACACCGGCCCCTGGGCGCGCCTGCACAGCGCGGACGACGGCCTGCCGCTCACGCCCTGGGCCCTGCTGGGCAGCCGCCTGGCCGAACTGGTGCGGCTGTGCCTGCCGGATGGGCCGGGGCAGGGCGCCGGCTGGCTGCGCCATGGGGCGCTGCACACGGCCGACGGCCAGGGCCTGGCCTGGGTCGAGATGGCGCGCGGCCTGCTGGTGCACCAGGTGGAACTCGAGGACGCTGCGCCGGTGGTGCGCGCCTGCCGCGTACTGGCGCCGACCGAGTGGAACTTCCACCCGGCCGGCGAGGTGGCGCGGCGCATCTCGGCGCTGGATGCCACGCTGCCCGCCGGCCTGCGCACGCGCCAGCTGCACCTGCTGATGGCGGCGTTCGACCCCTGCGTGCCGTTTGAAGTGGACGCCGCGCCAGCGGTGGAAGGGGAGGTGGCCCATGCATGAAGCGAGTCTGGCTGGCGGCGTGCTGCAGCTGGTGGAAGACACGGCGCGGCGCGAAGGCTTTGCGCGCCTGCTGGAGCTGCGGCTGGAAGCCGGGCAGCTGGCCGGTGTGGACATCCGTGCGCTGCGTTTTGCGCTGGAGAGCCTGGCGCCCGGCACCCTGCTGGAGGGCGCGAGCATTCAGATCGACGAACCGCCCGGCCAGGCCTGGTGCATGGCCTGCGCGCAGGCCGTGGCCATCGCCCAGCGCGGCGACGCCTGCCCGGCCTGCGGCGGTTACCAGCTGCAGCCCACGGGCGGCATGGAATTGCGCGTGGTGGACATGCGCGTGAGTGATGATTGAAGCAACGTTGAAGGAGACCGACCATGTGTGTCGTGTGCGGATGCAGTGACAACAGCCCGGCCCATGCCCAGCATGTGCAACAGAACGCGGGCAGCGAACCCGGCGTGATCACGGTCAACCCGGCCAACGGCGACTTGCACTTCGGCGCCGGTGCGGCCCGCGTGTCGGTGCCGGGAATGAGCCAGGAACGGGCCATCAAGCTGGAGACCGATATCCTGGGCGCCAACAACCGTGTGGCCCAGCAGAACCGGGCGCATTTTGAATCGCACGGTGTGACCGCGCTCAACTTCGTCTCCAGCCCCGGTTCGGGCAAGACCACGCTGCTGTGCGCCACCATCGAGGCGCTCAAGGCGCGCAAGCCCGGCCTGCACGTGGCCGTGATCGAGGGCGACCAGCAGACCAGCTTCGACGCCGACCGCATCCGCGCCACCGGCGCGCCCGCGATCCAGGTCAACACCGGCAAGGGCTGCCACCTCGACGCGCCCATGGTGGCCGAGGCGTTTGCGCAGCTGCACACACACCACCACTCGCACGACCACACCCACGGTCACGATCACGGGCATCACCACCACCACCACGGCGACGACCACAGCCTGCTGTTCATCGAGAACGTGGGCAACCTGGTCTGCCCCGCCGTGTGGGACCTGGGCGAGGCCGCCAAGGTGGCCATCCTCTCGGTGACCGAGGGCGAGGACAAGCCGCTGAAGTACCCCGACATGTTCGCGGCCTCGCAGCTGATGATCCTGAACAAGACCGACCTGCTGCCGCACGTGAAGTTCGACGTCGCGCGCTGCATCGACCTGGCGCGGCGCGTGAACCCGGCCATCGAGGTGATCCAGCTGTCCGCCACCACCGGCGAGGGCATGGACGCCTGGCTGCACTGGCTGCAACACATGGTCCCCCACGCTCCGCCGCTGCGCGGGTCGCTGCCCCCCGAGGGGGCGCGTTTCGCCTTGGGGCGGCCCGGCGGCGAAACCGGCGCCTGAGAACGCGATGTCCACCTCCGTGCTCGCCGTCGGCGCCTGGCTGAAAAACGCGGCCTGCCTCGTGCTGGACGGCCGCGCGCACTGGTCGCCGGTGCATGGCGACCTCAGCGACCCGGCGGCCTGCGACGCGCTGGAGCGCTCGGTGCAGGCGCTGGCACGGCAGGCGGAAGCCGCCGGTGCGCCGGTGCAGGCCATCGCACACGACCTGCACCCCGACTTCTTCAGCACCCGGCTGGCCATCGCCACCGCCGATGCGCTGGGCGTGCCGGCCATCGGCGTGCAGCACCACCACGCGCACCTCGCGGCGGTGGTCGCCGAACACGGCATCGAAGGCCCGGTGGTCGGGCTTGCGCTGGATGGCGTGGGCCTGGGAACGGACGGCATGCCCTGGGGCGGCGAACTGCTGTGGCTCGACGGGCCGCGCTGGCAGCGCCTGGGCCATTTGCAGCCGCTGGCCCTGCCCGGCGGCGACCGCGCGGCGCGCGAACCCTGGCGCATGGCGGCGAGCGCGCTGCACGCGCTGGGCCGCCGCGACCAGATCGTGCCGCGCTTCGCACCGGTGGTGGGCGAGGCCGTGGCGGCGGGCGTGCGCCAGATGCTGGACAAGCACCTGAACTGCCCGCTGACCAGCAGCGCCGGCCGCTGGTTCGACGCCGCGGCGGGTGCGCTGGGCCTGTGCCACCACCAGCAGGACGAGGCCCAGGCCGCGATCGCGCTGGAACAGGCCGCGGCCCGCGCTCTCTCGGTCCGGCCCGAGGTGCCGCCGCTGGCTGGGGCGCTGCAACACGTCGACGGCCGTACTGACCTGCGCGCCGTGCTGGCGCAACTGTTCGACGCCCCCGATGCCGACACCGCCGCCGCCGGCTTCCACCTGGCCCTGGCCGATGCGCTGGCCGAGGCATTGATCGCCGCCGCGCGCGGGCGCGGCGTCCACACCGCCTCCCTGGGCGGTGGCTGCTTCTTCAACCGCATCCTGCGCGAGCGCACGGTGCAGCGTTTGCAGACCGCCGGCCTGCGGGTGTGGCAGACCGGCGACAAAGGCTGCGGCGACGCCGGGCTGGCCATCGGCCAGGCCTGGGTGGCGGTGCAGCAGCTTCAGATATCACAGACAACATCCCCCGTTGAGGAGACCACCCCATGTGCCTAGCCATTCCCGCGCGCCTTGTCGAGAAGCGCGACCACGACCAGGCGGTGGTCGACCTGGGCGGCATCCGCAAGCCCATCTCCATCGCCCTGGTACCCGAGGCCGAGGTCGGCGACTACGTGATCGTGCACGTGGGCCACGCCATCGGCATGATCGATCCGGAGGAGGCCGAGAAGACGCTCGCCTTGTTCGCCGAGATGCAGGCCATGACCGGCGCGGAGGTTCAGTCATGAAGTACATCGACGAATTCCGCGACGGCGAGTTGGCCAAACAGATCGGTGAGCGCATTCGCGCCGAGGCCGACCCGCAACGGTCCTACAGCTTCATGGAGTTCTGCGGCGGCCACACCCACGCCATCAGCCGCTACGGCGTGCTCGAACTGCTGCCGTCCAACGTGCGCATGGTCCACGGCCCGGGCTGTCCGGTCTGCGTGCTGCCCATCGGCCGCATCGACCTGGCGATCCGCCTCGCGCTGGAGTGCGACGCCATCGTCTGCACCTACGGCGACACCATGCGCGTGCCGGCCAGCGACAGCCTCTCCCTCATCAAGGCCAAGGCGCGCGGTGGCGACATCCGCATGGTCTATTCGGCCGCCGACGCGCTGGCCATCGCCCGCGCCAACCCGCAGCGCGAGGTGGTGTTCTTCGCCATCGGCTTCGAGACCACCACGCCGCCCACGGCGCTGGCCATCCGCGACGCGCAGCGCGAAGGCCTGGCCAACTTCAGCGTGCTGTGCTGCCACGTGCTCACGCCCTCGGCCATCACCCACATCCTCGAATCGCCCGAGGTGCGGCAGTTCGGCACCGTGCCCATCGACGGCTTTGTCGGTCCGGCGCACGTGAGCATCGTGATCGGCAGCCAGCCCTACGACCACTTCGCCGAGGAGTACCGCAAGCCGGTGGTGATCGCGGGCTTCGAGCCGCTGGACGTGATGCAGGCCATCCTGATGCTGGTGCGCCAGGTCAACCGCGGCGCCGCCCACGTCGAGAACGAGTTCACCCGCGCCGTCACGCCCGAGGGCAACCTGCGCGCGCAGGCCCTGGTGTCCGAGGTGTTCGAGCTGCGGCCCAGCTTCGAGTGGCGTGGCCTGGGCGAGGTGCCCTACAGCGCGCTCAAGATCCGCGAGGCCTTCGCGGCCTTCGACGCCGAGCGCCGCTTCGATCTGGCCTACCAGTCGGTGCCCGACAACAAGGCCTGCGAGTGCGGTGCCATCCTGCGCGGCGTGAAACGGCCGACGGACTGCAAGATCTTTGGCACCGTCTGCACACCCGAGAACCCGGTCGGCTCCTGCATGGTGTCCAGCGAAGGCGCCTGCGCCGCGCACTACACCTATGGCCGCTTCCGCGACATCCCCATCGTCGCCGCCACCGCCACCGAGGAGGTCACCCCATGAGAACCGAACACCACCAGGCCGGCGCTGGCGAGGCCCCCGCCCCCAAGCCCGTGAAGAAAAACTACATCCGCCCGCTGGACATCAAGCACGGCCGCATCGACATGGGCCACGGCGCGGGCGGCAAGGCGGCGGCGCAGCTGATCGAGGAGCTGTTCCTGGCTGCCTTCGACAACGACTACCTGCGCCAGGGCGACGACGGCGCGGTGCTGGCGCTGCCGGCCTTCGACCCGGCCGAGGGGCGGCTGGTGATGGCGACCGACGGCCACGTCATCTCGCCGCTGTTCTTTCCCGGTGGTGACATCGGCTGCCTGTCGGTGCACGGCACGGTCAACGACGTGGCCATGTCGGGCGCGCGGCCGCTGTACCTGAGCGCCAGCTTCATCATCGAAGAAGGCTTCCCGCTGATCGACCTGCAGCGCATCGTGAAGTCCATGGCCGCGGCATCTCGCGAGGCCGGCGTGCCGGTGGTCACCGGCGACACCAAGGTGGTGGAGCAGGGCAAGGGCGACGGCGTGTTCATCAGCACCACCGGCGTCGGCGTGCTGCCGCCGGGCGTGTCCATCAGCGGCCGCAAGGCGCGGCCGGGCGACGTGGTGCTGGTCTCGGGCAGCATCGGCGACCACGGCGTGGCCGTGCTCTCGCAGCGCGAGTCGCTGGCCTTCGAGACCACGATCGAGAGCGACACCGCCGCGCTGCACACCCTGGTGGCCGCCATGCTGACGGCCGCACCCGGCGCGGTGCGCGTGCTGCGCGACCCCACGCGCGGCGGCCTGGCCACCACGCTCAACGAGGTGGCGCGCCAGTCCGGTGTGGGCATGCTGCTGCAGGAGGCGGCGATTCCGGTCAAGCCGCAGGTCGATGCGGCCTGCGAGCTGCTGGGCCTGGACCCGCTCTACGTGGCCAACGAGGGCAAGCTGATCGCGGTGGTTGCGCCCGAGGCGGCCGAGGCCGTGCTGGCCGCGATGTGCGCGCACCCGCTGGGGCAGGACGCGGCGCGCATCGGCGAGGTGACCACCGACCCGCACCACTTCGTGCAGATGGCCACGCGCTTCGGCGGGCGGCGGGTGGTGGACTGGCTCAGTGGAGAGCAACTGCCGAGGATCTGTTGACGACACCCCCCTGCGCCGCTGCACGGCTTCCCCCCGCTCTGGCGCGCCTTCGGCGCTGGGCAGGGGGACGGCACCTGAGGCCCGGCGAAGCCGGTTCCTCGGTGCCCCTGGAAGGGGCACCTCGCTCGGGGCGGGGTCTGATGAAAACAAGAGACGAGGAGACGTGGGATGTCGAGTCTGGTGTTTCGCAAGACCGAAAGCGGCAAGGCCGAGATCGCGCAGCGGCAGGCCGGGCTGGCGCCGGCCACGCGGCAGCTGCTGATCCTGGTCAACGGGGTGGACAGCGTGCAGGCGCTGCTGGCCAAGGGGCTGGGCGATGTGCGCGGGCATCTGGACACGCTGCTGTCGCTGCGCCTGATCGAGCCGGTGCCGACACCGCCCAAGGCCGCGCCACTTCCTCCCGCGGCAGCGTCGCCCGCACCGGACGTGCAGGCGGACTCGTCGACCGAATCTGAAGACCCGCAGCGCCTGCTCGCCCTCCAGCGCCGCGCCTGGCAGACGCTGCAGCCGCACTTCGGCCCCGACACGCCCACCGTGGCGCAGGACCTGCTGGCCGCGCGGAGCATCGCGCAGTACCTCGCGTCGCTGGACGCCATCCAGGCCAAGCTGGCCATCTACATGGGGCGCAAGCAGGCCGAGCGCGAGATCGACGCCCTGCGCCGCTGAACACCCGAACCACCACACCATGTCCCTGCGCATCCTGCTGCTCTGCCACAGCTTCAACAGCCTCAGCCAGCGGCTGTATGCCGAGCTGCGCGCGCGGGGGCACCAGCTCGGCGTCGAGCTGGACATCGCCGACAGCGTGACCGAAGAAGCCGTGGCGCTGGCCCGGCCCGATCTGGTGCTGGCGCCGTTTCTCAAACGCCGCATCCCGGCCTCGGTCTGGCAGCGCGTGCCGTGTTTTGTGGTGCATCCGGGCCCGCCGGGCGACCAGGGGCCGAGTGCGCTGGACTGGGCGGTGCGCGACTGCGAGGCGCAGTGGGGCGTGACCGTGCTGCAGGCCGACGGCGCGTTCGACGCCGGCCCGGTCTGGGCCCACGCCAGCTTCCCGATGCGCGCCACCACCAAGGGCCACCTCTACCGGCGCGAGGTGACGCAGGCGGCGCTGCAGGCGACGCTGGCAGCGGTGGAGCGCTTTGCAGCGGGCGAGCGCGAGGCGCCGCCGCTGGCCTTGCCCACACCGGCATGGAAACCGTTGATGAAGCAGGCCGACCGCGCGATCGACTGGTCGCGCGACGACACCACCACGGTGCTCGCCAAACTGCGCTGCGCCGATGGCCAGCCCGGTGTGCTCGACGCACTCTGGGGCCAGGCCTGTTACCTCGGCGATGCCCACGCCGCCAGCGCGGCGACCCTGGCCGAGTTCGCCGACCGCGCGCCGGGTGAACTGCTCGCAGTGCGCGACGGCGCGCTGCTGCGCCGCACGGTCGACGGCGGCGTGTGGATCGGCCAGGCGCGGCGGGCCGACCCGCCGGGCACCGCCCCGGGCCAGGGGCATTTCAAGCAGGTCGCCGCCGAGCTGTTCGCAACCGAAGCCGCGGCGCTGCCGCAGCGCCCCGCGCCGCTGATGCGGCCCGCCGACGAGTGGGCCGAGCTGCGCTACACCGAACACGGCCCCGAGGGGGCGCGCGTGGGCTGTCTGAGCTTCGATTTCTGCAACGGTGCCATGAGCACCCACCGCTGCGAGCGCCTGCGTGATGCGCTGTTGGAAGTTCGGCAGCGCCCGACCCGGGTGCTGCTGCTCATGGGCGGTGAGGGCTTCTTCAGCAACGGCATCGACCTCAACCGCATCGAGGCCGCGGCGCACCGCCCCGGCGACAGCGCGGCCGACGAATCCTGGCGCAACATCCAGGCCATGGACGACGTGGCGCTGGCGGTTCTGGAGACCACCGACCGCCTCACGGTGAGCGTGATGCGCGGCAACGCGGGCGCGGGCGGCGTGTTCCTGGCGCTCGCCGCCGACCAGGTCTGGGCGCACGAGGGCGTGGTGCTCAACCCGCACTACAAGAACATGGGCAACCTCTACGGCTCGGAGTACTGGACCTACCTGCTGCCGCGCCGCCTGGGCGAGGCCGGCGCGCGCGACCTGATGGCCGGCCGCCTGCCGCTGCGCGCCGCCGATGCGCAGCGCATGGGCCTGATCGACGCCTGCGACGAGGGGCCGCGCGAGGGCTACGAAACCCGTGTCATCGAACGCGCGCTGGCCCTGGCCGGCTCCTACAATCATCGCGAACAGGTGGCGGCCAAACAGGCCCGGCGTGCCGCCGACGAGGCGCACTGCCCGCTGGCCCGCTACCGCGAACAGGAACTGGCGCGCATGCACCGCAACTTCTACGGCTTCGACCCGAGCTACCACGTGGCCCGGCACCACTTCGTGCACAAGTTGCCGCACGCCTGGACACCGCGTCATCTGGCGGTGCACCGATGACCCCACCCCCGCTCCACGACGTGATGCCCACCGTGCTGGTGGTCGACGACGAGGTGCGTTCGCAGGACGCGCTGCGCCGCACGCTGGACGAGGACTTCACCGTGTTCACCGCCAGCAGCGCCGACGAGGCGCGCGGCCTGCTGCAGCGCCAGCCGGTCAGCGTGATCCTGTGCGACCAGCGCATGCCCGGCATGACCGGGGTGAACTTCCTCAAGGAGGTGCGCGAGCAGTGGCCGGACATCGTGCGCATCGTCATCTCGGGCTACACCGACAGCGAAGACATCATCGCCGGCATCAACGAAGCCGGCATCTACCAGTACATCCTCAAGCCCTGGTCGCCCGACCACCTGCTCGACGCGGTGCGCAACGCGGTAGAGGCCCAGGTGCTGCAGCAGCAGACCAGCCGGCTCGACCTGGAGCTGCGCACCAGCACCCGCGTGCTGCGCCAGCGCACCGCCACGCAGATGGCGCAGGCCAAGAGCCATTTCGGGTTCGAGCGCATCGTGCGCGCGCCGGGCAGTCCGCTGGACCTGCTCTGCCGCATGGCCGAGCGCGCCGCGCGCTACGACATCCCGGTGCTGGTGCTGGGCGAATCGGGCACCGGCAAGGAACTGCTGGCGCGCGCCATCCACTACGCGAGCCCGCGCCTGAGCGGACCTTTCGTGGTGGAGAACTGCGCGGCCATCCCCGACACCCTGCTCGAATCCGAACTGTTCGGCCACAAGCGCGGCGCTTTCACCGGCGCCTTCGAAGACCACGCCGGCCTGTTCCAGCGCGCCGACGGCGGCACCGTCTTCCTCGACGAAATCGGCGAAACCTCGCCGGCGTTCCAGGTCAAGCTGCTGCGCGTGCTGCAGGAGGGCGAGGTGCGGCCCGTGGGCGCCGCGCGGCCGGTGCCGGTGGACGTGCGCATCATCGCCGCCACCCACCGCAACCTGGAGCAGCGGGTGCGCGAGGGCCTGTTCCGCGAAGACCTGTACTACCGGCTCTCGGCCGTGACGCTCACCGTGCCGCCGCTGCGCGAGCGGGTGGGCGACATTCCGCCGATCGCGCGCCAGATCGCGCAGGACGTGGCGGGCGAACTCGGCCACCCGGGCGCCACGCTCACCGACGAAACCCTGGCCTGCCTGCTGGCCTACCCCTGGCCCGGCAACATCCGCGAGCTGCGCAACGAGATCGGCCGCGCGCTGGCGCTGCACGAGGGCACCGAGCTGCCGCCCGAGGCGTTCTCGCCGCGCGTGCTGCAGGGCCGTGCGGCCGGCGGCGGCGGTGACCTCACGGCGGCCCTGCCGGCCAGCGGCAGCCTGACCGAGCGCCTGGACGTGATCGAGGCCATGGTGCTGCGCGAGACGCTGCTGCGCCACCGCTGGAACAAGACGAAGGCGGCGGCAGAGCTGGGCCTCTCCCGCGTGGGCCTGCGGGCCAAGATGCAACGCTTCGGCCTGGACAAACCATGACCGTCTTTGACCAGCCCGGCAGCTTCCACGTCGCCGACGCGGTGCTGGCGCGCTGGCACCACGACCCGCACGCGCTGGTGCAGGTGCTGCGCGAGACCCAGGCGCAGACCCACTGGCTGCCGCGCGAACTGCTGGCCCACATCGGCCGCGCGCTGGGCCTGACCCTGGCCCATGTCGAAGGCGTGGCCAGCTTCTACCGCTTCTTCCACCTGCGGCCTGTGGGCCGGGTGCGCGTGCTGTTCTCGGACAACATCACCGACCGCATGGCGGGCAGCGAGGCGCTGATGGCGAGGCTGTGCGAGCGCCTGGGCGTGAAGCCTGGAGCGGTCGATGCGCAGGGCCGCTTCAGCGTGGACCGCTGCTCCTGCACCGGCCTGTGCGACCAGGGGCCGGCCCTGCTGGTCAACCACCACCAGGTGGTGACGCGGCTGGACGCCGCGCGCGTGGACCAGCTGGCCGAGCGGCTGCTCGCCGGTGTGCCGCCCGAGGACTGGCCGGCCGACTGGTTCGCGGTGGAAGACCACGTCCGGCGAGCCGACGTGCTGCTGCAGGGCCTGCCCGCCGATGCCCCGTCGCTGCCCGCCGTGTTGTCCCGCACACCCGCCGAACTGTTGGCCGAGGTCGAACGTTCGGGCCTTCGCGGCCGCGGCGGCGCGGGTTTCCCGACCGCGCGCAAGTGGCGCGCCTGCGCCGAGGCCGACGCGCCCGACGGCCAGCGCTGCGTGGTCTGCAACGCCGACGAGGGCGAACCCGGCACCTTCAAGGACCGCGTGCTGCTCGGCCGCCACGCCGACGAGCTGTTCGACGGCATGACCGTGGCCGCACGCGCCATCGGCGCGCAGACCGGACTCGTGTACCTGCGCGGTGAATACCGCTTCCTGCTGCCGCAGCTCGAAGCCGTGCTGCAACGGCGCCGCGCGAACGGCCTGCTCGGGTCCAATGCGGGCGGTGTGGTCGGCTTCGATTTCGACATCGCCATCCACCTCGGCGCGGGCGCCTACGTCTGTGGCGAAGAGTCGGCGCTGATCGAGTCGCTGGAAGGCCAACGTGGCACGCCGCGCATCCGCCCGCCCTTCCCGGTGCAGCGCGGCTACCTCGGCCGCCCGACCGTGGTCAACAACGTCGAGACCCTGGTGGCGGTGGCCCACATCGCGCGCCGCGGCGGCGCCTGGTGGGCCGGGCTCGGCACACCGGCCTCCACCGGTACCAAGATCCATTCGGTCTCGGGCGACTGCGAGCGCCCCGGCCTCTACGAATATCCGCTGGGCACGCCGCTGGCGCAGATCCTGGCCGACTGCGGCGCGCGGAATGCGCAGGCGGTGCAGGTGGGCGGCCCCTCGGGCAGTTGCGTGCCGGCCAGTGGTTTCCATCGCGCCATCGCCTTCGAAGACCTGCCCAGCGCCGGCGCCCTGATGGTGTTCGACCAGACTCGCGACCTGTTCGAGGTCGCGCGCCACTTCGCGCGCTTCTTTGCCCACGAAAGCTGCGGCCTGTGCACGCCGTGTCGCGTCGGCACCGAGCTGGTCGTGCGCCGGCTGGACAAGCTGGCCCACGAACGCGGGGCAGGGCGCGGCTCGGCCTTCGACATCGCCCGCCTGCACGAGCTGGACGAATTGCTCCACAGCGGCACGCACTGCGGCCTCGGCGTCTCGGCCTGCAACCCGCTGCGCGACACCCTGGCCCACTTCGGCCAGGCCTATGCGCAGCGCAGCACGGCGGTGCAGTTCCAGCCCGGGATCGACCTCGACGCCGAGCTGTCGTCGGCGCGCCGGGCGACCGGACGGCAAGACCGGGGCGCACACCTGAACACGGAGCACGGCGCATGACGACCTTCGACTTCGACGGCCAGCCCGTGCCGCTGCAGCCCGGCGACACCATCCTGCAGGCCGCCCAACGCGCTGGCCACGAGGTGCCGCACCTGTGCTGGCACGAAAGCGTCTCGGCCAGTGCGTCCTGCCGGCTGTGCACCGTGGTGGCCGATGGCCGGCCGGTGGCGGCCTGCGCCACGCCCGCGGTCGCGGGCCAGCGCGTGGAATGCCACACCGACGCCTTGAAAACGCGGCGCCTGCACCTGCTGCAGATGCTGTTCGTCGAGGGCAACCACTTCTGCCCCGGCTGCGAGAAAAGCGGCAACTGCCAGCTGCAGCACCAGGCCGAACGCGCCGGCATGACCGACCTGCACTACGAGCCGCTGCACCCCGAGCGCCCGGTGGACGCCAGCCACCCCGATGTCTGGTTCGAGCCCAACCGCTGCATCCTGTGCCAGCTCTGCGTGCGCGCCAGCGACGAGCTCGATGGCAAGCGCGTGTTCGCTATCGGCGGCCACGGCATCGGTGCGAAGCTGCTGATCGACAGTGAGAGTGGCCGGCTCGGCGACAGCCAGTTGTCGGTGGAGGACCGCGCGGCCCACATCTGCCCGGTGGGCGCGCTGCTGCCCAAGCGCGTCGGCTTTGCCCAGCCCTACGGACAGCGGACCTTCGACGATGCGGAGACGCGCGGATGAACACCGACAGCACCCCCCGCAAGTGGCGCGTGGCCACGGTCTCGCTGGCCGGTTGCTTCGGTTGCCACATGTCCTTCCTCGACATCGACGAGCGCCTGTTCGGCCTGATTGAGCACGTCACATTCGATCGCTCGCCACTGACCGACATCAAGACCGTCGGCCCCTGCGACATCGGCCTGATCGAAGGCGGCCTGTGCAACGCCGAGAACGTCGAGGTGCTGCGCGCCTTCCGTGACCAGTGCCGGGTGCTGGTGGCCGTGGGCGCCTGCGCCATCACCGGTGGCCTGCCCGCGCTGCGCAACCACCTGGACGTGGGCGAGATGATGAAAGCCGTCTACGGCGAGGTGCCCAACGACCCCGAGCTACCGCTGCCGCTCAACCGCGTGCGGCCCATCCACGAAGTCGTGCAGATCGACCACGCGTTGCCCGGCTGCCCGCCGCCGGCCGATGCCTTCTGGCAGCTGCTGCAGGATCTGATGGCCGGGCGCGAACCTGCATTGAAAAAAGGCCTGATCCGTTATGACTGACGCCGCCCGCCCGCTCGAAACCGCGGCCGACCTGCAGGGCCTGCGCCGCATCGTGATCGACCCGGTCTCGCGCGTCGAAGGCCATGGCAAGGTCACGCTGCTGCTCGACGACCAGCAGCGTTTGCAGCAGGTGCGCCTGCACATCGTCGAGTTCCGCGGCTTCGAGCAGTTCATCGTCGGCAGGCCCTACTGGGAGGTGCCGGTGATGGTGCAGCGCCTGTGCGGCATCTGCCCGGTCTCGCACCACCTGGCCGCTTCCAAGGCGCTGGACCGCGTGGTCGGCGGCTGGCCGGTGCCCGAAGCGGCCGACCGCATCCGCCGGCTGATGCACTACGGGCAGATCGTTCAGAGCCACGCGCTGCACTTCTTCCACCTGTCCTCGCCCGACCTGCTGTTCGGCTTCGGTGCCGACGTCGCGCAGCGCAACATCGTCGGCGTGGCCCTGGCCCACCCCGAGGCCGCGCGCCAGGGCGTGATGCTGCGCAAGTTCGGCCAGGAGGTGATCCGCATCACCTCGGGCAAGCGGGTGCACGGCACCGGCTCGGTGCCCGGCGGCATGAACCGCGCGGTGGCGCGCGAAGACCGCGACCTGCTGCGCGCGCAATTGCCTGAGGTGCTGGCCTGGGCCGAGGCGGCGGTGGACCTGGCGCAGCGCCTGCACACCGGCCTGCCACCCGCCTACGAGCACTTCGGCGAAACGCCCGCGGCCATGATGTCGCTCATCGGCCCCGGCGGCGCGATGGAGCTGTACGACGGCGCGCTGCGCTTGCGCGAGGCCGATGGCCGCATCGCGGTGGACGGCTTCGAGGACCAGCGCTACCGCGAGCTGATCGACGAGGCCGTCAAGCCCTGGACCTACATGAAGTTCCCCTACCGCCGCGCGCTCGGGCCCGAGGCCGGCTGGTACCGCGTCGGCCCGCTGGCACGGCTGCAGAACTGCGACCACATCCCCACGCCGCGCGCCGAATCGCGGCGCCAGGCCTTCGTCGCGGCACACGGCGGCCGGCCGGTGCACGCGGTGCTGGCCACGCACTGGGCGCGCATGATCGAGCTGCTGCACGGTGTGGAGGTGATCGCGCAGCTGCTGGACGACCCGGTCATCCTCGGCGGCCCGCTGCAGGCCACGGGCGAACGCCAGCGCAGCGGCGTCGGCATCATCGAGGCGCCACGAGGCACGCTGATCCACGAATACGAAGTGGGCGACGACGATCTGGTCAAGAGCTGCAATCTGATCGTCTCGACCACACACAACAACCAGGCCATGAACGAGGCGGTGCGCTCGGTCGCGCTGCAGTACCTGGACGGCCAGACCATCACCGAGCCGCTGCTCAACCACCTCGAAGTCGCCATCCGTGCCTACGACCCCTGCCTGTCCTGCGCCACCCACGCGCTGGGCCAGATGCCACTGTCGGTGACGCTGCGCGGACCGGATGGCGAGGTGCTCGACCACGTGCTGCGCTCGTCCACTGGCGAGACGCAGCGCGGCGCCACGCCGCACCCCATGGAGCGCGCGCAATGAACGAGCCGGTGGCGCCGCTGCTGGTGCTGGCCTGGGGCAACCCCAGCCGCGGCGACGACGCGCTCGGGCCGATGCTGGCTGAGCGTTTGCTGGCCCAGGCCGAGGCGGCTTCTCTCGCCGGCCGCGTCGAGGTGCTGACCGATTTCCAGTTGCAGGTGGAACACGCGCTGGACCTGGTGGGCCGGGAGCGCGTGCTGTTCGTCGATGCCGCGCTGGACCTCGCAGAGCCGTTCACCGTGCGCCCGCTGCAGGCCGCGCGCGGCGGCGGCATCGGCAGCCATGCGCTCGCGCCCGAGGCGGTGCTGCAGGTGTACGAGGACCTGCATGGCCACGCGCCACCGGCCTCGACCCTGCTGGCCATTCGCGCGTCCGCTTTTGAACTGGGTGCCGCGCCGAGCGTCCAAGCGTTGAAGGACCTGGACCAGGCCGTCGCCTGGGTCTGCCGCTGGCTGACTGGCGAACTCGTTACGGAAGAGGTCCCCGCATGAACGTCCTGTGGTTGCAATCCGGTGGCTGCGGCGGCTGCAGCATGTCGCTGCTGTGCGCCGACACGACCGACTTCCAGGGCCACCTGCGCGACGCGGGCATCCACATGCTCTGGCACCCCTCGCTCTCGCTGGCCAGCGGTGAGGGCGTGCTGGCGCTGCTGCAGTCGGTCATGGACGGGGGCACGCGGCTGGACGCGCTCTGCGTCGAAGGCTCGCTGCTGCGCGGCCCCAACGGCACCGGCCGCTTCCACATGCTCGCCGGCACCGGCCTGCCCATGATCCACTGGGTGCGCGAGCTGGCGGCGAAGGCGCGCCACGTGCTGGCGGTGGGCAGCTGCGCAGCCTGGGGCGGCGTCACGGCCGGCGGTGACAACCCCACCGACGCCTGCGGCCTGCAGTACGAGGACGACCGCCCCGGCGGTCTGCTGGGGGCGGATTTCCGCAGTGGCAGCGGCCTGCCGGTGATCAACATCGCCGGCTGCCCCACGCACCCGAGCTGGGTCATCGACACGCTGATGGCGCTGGCGTCCGACGCCTTCAACGCCGACGACCTCGATCCGCTGGCTCGCCCGCGCTTCTACGCCGACCAGCTGGTGCACCACGGCTGCACGCGCAACGAGTACTACGAGTTCAAGGCCAGCGCCGAGAAGCCGTCCGACCTGGGCTGCATGATGGAGCACATGGGCTGCAAGGGCACGCAGGTGCACGCCGACTGCAACATCCGGCCCTGGAACGGCGAGGGCAGCTGCACCCGCGGCGGCTACGCCTGCATCGCCTGCACCGAGCCGGGCTTCCAGGAGCCCGGCCACCCCTTCCACCAGACGCCCAAGATCGCCGGCATCCCGGTGGGGCTGCCGACCGACATGCCCAAGGCCTGGTTCGTGGCGCTGGCCTCGCTGTCCAAGAGCGCCACGCCGAAGCGGGTGAAACACAACGCCACCGCGGACCACCTGGTGGAAAAGCCCGCCATCCGGAGAACCCGTCTCAAATGAGCTCCCGCCTGCTCGTCGGCCCCTTCAACCGCGTCGAGGGTGATCTCGAAGTCGCGCTCACCATCGAGGGCGGGCGCGTGCGCGAGGCGCGCGTCAACGCCACCATGTACCGCGGCTTCGAGCAGATCCTGCAGGGCAAGGCGCCGCACGACGCGTTGGTCTACGTGCCGCGCATCTGCGGCATCTGCTCGGTCTCGCAGTCGGTCGCGTCGGCGCGTGCGCTGGCCGACCTCGGGGGCATCGTGATGCCACCCAACGGGCAGCACGCGACCAACCTGATCCTGGCGACTGAGAACCTGGCCGACCACCTGACCCACTTCTACCTGTTCTTCATGCCCGACTTCGTGCGCCCGGTGTACGCCGACCGGCCCTGGCACGCCGAGGCGGTGCGCCGCTTCGCGCCCGACACGGGGGAACAGGTGCGCGCGGCGACGGCGGCGCGCCAGCGCTGGTTCACGCTGCTGGGCACGCTGGGCGGCAAGTGGCCGCACACGCAGTCGGTCGAGCCGGGCGGCTCCACTCGCCCGATCGACGCGGCCGAGCGCGTGCGCCTGCTGGCCAAGCTGCGCGAGTTTCGCGGCTTCCTGGAACGGCAGCTGATCGGCGACGCGCTCGAAACCTTCACCGCGCTGGACAGCGAAGACGCGCTCTGGGCCTGGCATGCGCGCGATCCGCTGGGCAGCGACCTGCGCTTCTTCCTCACCCTGGTGCAGGACCTGTCGCTGCAGACGCTGGGCCCGGGGCCGGGGCGCTACCTCAGCTACGGCGCCTACGTGCAGCCGGATGGCTCCCATGCGCTGGCGCAAGGTCTGTGGCGCGGCGATGCGCAGCGCCTGGACCCGGTGGACGCGCACGCCATCACCGAAGACGCCACGCACGCCTGGCTGGCGCAGCCGCGCGAACCGCTGCATCCCCTGCACGGTCTCACCCGGCCCGAGCCCGACAAGGCCGGCGCCTACACCTGGAACAAGGCGCCGCGACTGGGCGGAGAGGTGGTCGAGACGGGGGCCATCGCGCGCCAGCTCGCCAGCGGCCACCCGCTGCTGCGCGATGCGGTGGCGCGCCACGGCGGCACCGTGTTCACGCGCGTGCTCGGCCGCGTGCTCGAACTCGCGCGCGTGCTGCCGATGATGGAGGGCTGGCTGCAGGCCATCCGTCCGACAGAGGCCTTCTGTGTGCCGACCGAGCTGCCCGACGAAGGCCACGGTGTCGGCCTGTCCGAGGCCGCGCGCGGCGCGCTGGGCCACTGGCTGGTGGTGCGCGGCGGGCGCCTCGCGAATTACCAGATCGTCGCACCCACCAGCTGGAACTTTTCGCCGCGCGATGCGCAGGGCACACCGGGTGCGCTGGAGCAGGCGCTGGTGGAGGCGCCGGTGCGCGACGGCGAAAAGACCCCGGTCGCGGTGCAGCACATCGTGCGCTCCTTCGACCCCTGCATGGTCTGCACGGTGCATTGAGATGAGCAAGGCCCGCGCCCCCAGCCCGCTGCCCACCGCGCCCATGGAGGGCGTGGACGAATCGACCTGGCTGGACGTGATCCAGAAGATGGACGAGGTCTACACCCGGCTGATCGACGACGAGGTCGAGCTGGAGAAGAAGAACAGCGAGCTGGAGCAGTCGCAGCAGTTCATCTTCAGCGTGCTCAGCGCCATGTCGGACGTGCTCATCGTCTGCGACGAGCGCGGTCTGATCGAGCAGACCAACGCCGCGCTGTGCGAGCTGGTGGGCCGGCGCGAGGAGCAGCTGCGCGGCAGCGGCCTGGCCGATCTGCTGGCCGATGAGGCCAGCGTGCAGGCGGCGCGCGCCGCCATGGACCGCGGCGAGGCGCCGCACGGCGGCCAGGGGATCGAGCTCAACCTGCTGGACCGGCAAGGCCAGCCGGTGCCGGTGGATGCGAACTGCACGCCGCGCATCGGCGCCAACGGCAAGCGCCTGGGCACGGTCTGGGTCGGGCGGCCGACGGCCGAGCTCAAACGCGCCTATCACGAGATGCGCGCCGCGCACGAGGCGCTCAAGCGCACCCAGCAGCAGCTGCTGCATTCGGAAAAGATGGCCTCGCTGGGCCAGCTGGTCGCCGGCGTGGCGCACGAGCTGAACAACCCGATCAGCTTTGTGCTGGGCAACGTGCATGCGCTCAACAAATACAGCCAGCGCCTGCGCAGCTACATCGCCGCCTTTCACGCCCACGAGCCCGAAGCCGTGCTGCAGCAGCAGCGCGAGAAGCTGCGCATCGACCACCTGCTGGCCGACCTGCCCTCGCTGATCGACGGCACGCTCGAAGGCGCGCAGCGCACCGCCGACATCGTGCACGGGCTCAAGCGCTTCTCGGCCATGGACCCGGAGGAGCGCAAGCCGGTGAACCTGGTCGAGGTGATCGAGCGCGCCATCCACTGGGTGCAGAAGGGCCGTGCGGTGCCCGTGCCGGTGCGCTGGGCACCGCTGCAGGCCTGCACCGTGCTGGGCAGCGCCGGCCAGTTGCAGCAGGTGATGATGAACCTGCTGCAGAACGCCTTCGACGCGCTGTCGTCGGTGCCCGAGCCCATGGTCCGGGTGGAGATGGGTTGCCCCGGCGAAGCGGACCCGCCCACGGTGCGGGTGACGGTGCGCGACAACGGCCCTGGCATCCCGCCCGAGCACCTGCTGCGCATCTTCGACCCCTTCTTCACCACCAAGCCGGTGGGCAAGGGCACCGGTCTGGGCCTGTCGATCAGCTACGGCATCGTCGAGCAGCACGGCGGGAGCCTGACCGCGCGCAACGCCGAGGGCGGCGGGGCCGAGTTCGTGCTCGAGTTGCCGCGGGCCTGATCGGACCGGCGGCGACAATCGCCGCATGGAGATCTTTCTTGTTTCGCTGGCCTCGCTGTTCGCCGGCTTCGTCGATTCGATCGTGGGCGGTGGTGGCCTGATCCTCACGCCCACTCTGTTCGCGATCTTTCCCACCACCCACCCGGCCACGCTGTTCGGCGTCAACAAGAGCGCGTCGATCTGGGGCACGGCGGCCGCCGCCGCGCAGTACGCGCAGCGCGTGCAGATGCCCTGGCATGCGCTGCTGCCCGCGGTGGCCGTGTGTTTTGCCGGGGCCATGGCGGGCGCCTGGACGGTGACGGTGATCTCGCCGGAGTTCCTGCGCAAGGCGCTGCCGCTGATCCTGCTGCTGGTGCTGGGCTACACCCTGATGCGCAAGGACCTGGGGCGTCACCACACGCCGCGCTTCACGGCGCGCGGCGAGATGCTGGCGGCCTGTACGCTGGGCCTGCTGATCGGTTTCTACGATGGCTTCTTCGGCCCGGGCACCGGCAGCTTCTTCGTCTTCCTGTTCGTGCGCTGGCTGGGCTACGACTTCCTGCACGCCAGCGCCAGCGCCAAGCTGCTCAACACCGCGTCCAACCTCGCGGCGCTGATCCTGTTCTCGCTCAAGGGCCACATCTGGTGGCACTACGTGCTGCCGCTGGCGGCGGCCAACGTGATCGGCAGCCTGCTGGGCACGCGGCTGGCGCTCAAGCACGGCAGCGGCTTCGTGCGCGTGGCCTTCATCGTGGTGGTCAGCGCGCTGATCCTCAAGACCAGCTACGACGCCTGGCTCCGCTGAAGCCTCAGGGGCTGTCCCAGGGCACCTCGCTGGCCTTGAGCGGCGTGCCGATGGGCGGGCCGGCTTCTCCCTTCTGCACCGCGGCCAGGTCCTGCGGGTTCGGGTACTGGTCCATCAGCAGGTAGTCGAACACGCGCCGCGCGATCGGCGCCGCAGCGGCCGCGCCGAAGCCTGCGTTCTCGACCACCACGGCCAGCGCCACGGTGGGGTTCTCCAGGGGCGCGAAGGCCAGGTAGAGCGAGTGGTCGCGCTGGTGTTCTTCGAGTTTGCGGGCGTCGTAGCGGTCCTTCTGGCCAATGGTCACCGCCTGGGCCGTGCCGGTCTTGCCACCGCTGAGGTAGCCGGCACCGGCGAACACCCGCGTCGACGTGCCTTCGACAGTGACACCGTGCATGGCGCGCAGCACGGTGTCGATGTTCTGGCGCTTGAACCCCAGGTTGACTTCGGCGGGCGTGGGCAGGGGCGTGCGCTCGCGCGTCAGCACGTTCTCGGTGGCCAGCGTCAGGTGGGGCGTGCGCTTGATGCCGCCGCCCGCCAGCGTGGCCATGGCGTGGGCCAGCTGCAGCATGGTGAAGTTGTTGTAGCCCTGGCCGATGCCCAGCGAGATGGTTTCGCCCGGGTACCACTTCTGCTGCTCGGGCCGCTTGTAGGTCTTGCGCTTCCACTCCTGGTTGGGCAGCACGCCGCGCACCTCGCCCTTGAGGTCGATGCCGGTGATCTGGCCGAAGCCCAGCGGCGCCATGAAGTCGTGCATGGCCTCCACACCCATCTCGTTGGCCAGCGAGTAGTAGTAGACGTTGCTCGACTTGACGATGCTGCGGTGCATGTCGACCGCGCCCAGGCCGCCGTCGCCGTGGCTGCGGAAGCGGTGGTTGCCGAACATCCAGTAGCCCGGGTCGTTGATGACGGAGCTCGCGCTGCGGGTGCCGGTTTCCAGTGCGCCCAGGGCCATGAAGGGCTTGTATGTGGAGCCGGGAGGGTAGGTGCCGCGCAGGGCGCGGTTGAGCAGGGGTTTGTCCAGCGACTCGTTGAGCGCTTTCCAGCTTTCCGAGTCGATGCCTTCGACGAACAGGTTGGGGTCGAAGGTTGGCTTGGAGACGAAGGCCAGCACCTCGCCGTTGCGCGGGTCGATGGCCACCAGCGCGCCACGGCGCTCGCCGAACATGTCCTCCACCAGCTTCTGCAGCTTGATGTCGATCGACAGGACCACGGTGTTGCCCGGGGTGGCCGGCGTGTTGGCCAGCGAACGCACGGCGCGGCCGCCGGCCGAGGTCTCGACGCGGTCAAAACCGGTGACGCCGTGCAACTCGCGCTCGTACTGCTGCTCGGTGCCCAGCTTGCCGATGTGGTCGGTGCCGCGGTAGTTGGCCTGGTCTTCTTCCGGCCACTCCTCGATGCTTTCCTTCTCCCGCTGGTTGATGCGGCCGATGTAGCCGATCACATGGCTGGCGACCTCGCCATGGGGGTAGTGGCGGATCAGGCGCGCGCGCACATCCACCCCGGGAAAACGGTAGCGCTGCGCGGTGAAGCGGGCGA
This sequence comes from Hydrogenophaga sp. H7, assembly GCF_002025745.1. NCBI lineage: Bacteria > Pseudomonadati > Pseudomonadota > Betaproteobacteria > Burkholderiales > Comamonadaceae > Hydrogenophaga > Hydrogenophaga sp. H7. The sequence goes on from NZ_MCIC01000016.1 coordinate 348,380, forward strand.
CCTCGTCGTCGGTCAGGCGGGTGCGGATGGGCAGCGAATCGAAGCGCCGCGACTCTTCGAGCAGCTTGCGGAAGCGCCGCTTGTCGCGCGGCTGGATGTCGACCAACTCGCCCAGCGCCTCGATGGTGCCGTCCAGGTCTTCGACCTTGGAGGGGGTGATCTCCAGCGTGTAGGCCGAGAAGTTGGTGGCCAGCACGCGGCCGTGCCGGTCCAGGATCTGCCCGCGGTTGGGCACCACCGGCAGCACCGCGGTGCGGTTGCTCTCGGCCTGGGCGTCGAGCTCGTCGTGGCGCAGCACCTGCAGGTAGACCATGCGCGCGGCCAGCAGGCCGAACGCAAACAGCACCGCCAGCCCCGCCACCACCACCCGGGTGCGGAACTGCGCCAGGTCGGCTTCGACATTGCGAAGTTCGGTCATGTCAGAGGGGGCGGTTGTCGTCCGGGTCCGGTGCGCGGCGCTGTGGCGCCAGCAGCAGCACCGAGGCCACTGGCCACAGCGCGGCTTCGATCACCGGCGCCAGCAGGTGGCTCCAGCTCGGAAAGCCGTCGCCGGCGATCAGCCGCACCAGCCACTCCAGCGCGTGCACCGCGAAGAACAGCGGCAGCACCTGCACCGCCTGCGTCGGCACGTCGAACCACAGCAGGCGCCGGTGCATGAACACCGCGAAGTAGCCGAGCACGGTGTAGGCCAGGGCGTGCTGGCCCAGCAGGGCGCCCTGGTGCACGTCGATCACCAGACCGAAGAAGAAGGCCGTGCCCACACCGATGCGCAGCGGCTGGTGCACGCTCCAGAACACCAGGGCCACGACCAGCAGGTCCGGCGTCCAGGCGGCGCGGCCCCACAGGCCCATGTTCATGAGGATGTTGATCAGCAGCGCACCGATCAGGCTGCTCCAGATGAACACCGGGTTGGCCGGCAGCAGCAGCTGCTGCCCGGGGCGCATGATCATGGCGACCTCCCGCGGTCGGATGGGGTGGCCGCGACCGGGGGCGCTCCCTTGCCGGCAGCGGCCGGGCCTGCTGGCGGCGCGGGCAGCGACTGCCCCACGGGCGTGAGCACCAGCACATGCAGCACCCCCTGCATGCGGGCCACCGGCGCGCAGTTGATGCGGGTGAACGAGGACTCGGCGCGGCGTTCGACCTTGGTGATGCGCCCCACCGGCAGGCCCGCCGGGTAGACCCCGTCGACGCCGCTGGTGGTCAGGAGGTCGCCCTCGTTGATGTCGGCGTTGGCCAGCGTGTAGCGCAGCTCCAGCCCATCGCCGTCTTCGCCGGGCTGACCATAGACCACACTGCGCACACCAGTGCGGGTGTTGAGCACCGGGATGGCCTGGTCGCGGTCGATCAGCATCGTGACCTCGGACACCAGGGGGTAGACGCGTGTGACCTGGCCCAGCACGCCGCTGTCGTCGATCACGGGCGAGCCCGGCACGATGCCATGGGTCTGGCCGCGGTCGATGACCACCTTGCGCGAATAGGGGTCGGCGGCGTCGTAGAGCACCTGTGCGCCGGTGGCGGGCGTGGTGATGCGCTCGCGCATCACCAGCAGTTCGCGCAGGCGCTGGTTCTCCAGGGTCAGTTGCTCGACCTGCAGCGCTCGCTCGGCCTGGGTCGCGAGTTGCGTGCGTGCGTCGGACGCCACCTGCTCGGCGGCGTGCAGGCTGGTGAAGTAGCCGCCGGCCTGGCGGGCGGCGTCCACCGGCTGCATCACCAGCCACTGCACCGGGTACAGGGCCGTGGCGAGCGCCGCGCGCAGCGGCATGGTGATCTGGAAACGGGTGTCCGCGACCATCAGGAACAGCGCGACCGCGCTGAACACCATGAGCTTGGACAGGGCCGACGGCCCCTGTTTGAAAAACGGGGGCGGGGTGCGGTCCAGGGTGCCCAGTGGCATGGCGGGATGGGCTCTCGACGGGGCCGGTGATCCGGCGCGCGCTTATTCGCTAGTGAAGATGGTGCCCAGGCGCTCCATGCGCTCCAGCGCCATGCCGCAGCCGCGCACCACGCAGGTCAGCGGCTCTTCGGCCACCAGCACCGGCAGGCCGGTTTCTTCGGCCAGCAGGCGGTCCAGGTCGCGCAGCAGGGCGCCACCGCCGGTGAGCATCATGCCGCGCTCGGCGATGTCGGCGCCGAGCTCGGGGGGGGTCTGCTCCAGGCCCATCTTGACCGCCGAGACGATGTTGTTGAGCGGGTCGGTCAGTGCTTCGAGGATTTCGTTGCTGGAGATGGTGAAGCTGCGCGGCACGCCCTCGGAGAGGTTGCGGCCCTTGACTTCCATTTCCTTGACTTCGCTGCCCGGGAAGGCCGAGCCGATGTTTTTCTTGATCGCTTCGGCGGTGGGTTCGCCGATCAGCATGCCGTAGTTGCGGCGGATGTAGGCGATGATGGCGTCGTCGAAGCGGTCACCGCCCACGCGCACGCTGCCCTTGTAGACCATGCCGCCCAGCGAGATCACGCCGACTTCGGTGGTGCCGCCGCCGATGTCGACCACCATGGAGCCCGAAGCGTCGGAGACCGGCAGGCCGGCGCCGATGGCCGCGGCCATGGGTTCTTCGATCAGGTAGACCTCGGAGGCACCGGCACCCAGGGCGGATTCGCGGATGGCGCGGCGCTCAACCTGGGTCGAACCACAGGGCACGCAGATGATGATGCGCGGGCTCGGCTTGAACATCGAGCGCGGGTGCACCATCTTGATGAACTGCTTGAGCATCTGCTCGGTGACGGTGAAGTCGGCGATCACGCCGTCCTTCATCGGGCGGATGGCCTCGATGTTGCCGGGCACCTTGCCCAGCATGGCCTTGGCTTCGTGGCCCACGGCCTGGATGGTCTTCTTGCCCTGGGGGCCGCCTTCGTGGCGGATCGAGACCACAGAAGGTTCGTCAAGGACGATGCCCTTGCCGCGAACGTAGATCAGGGTGTTGGCGGTGCCAAGGTCAATGGCCAGGTCGGTCGAGAAACTCCGACGGAACGCTTCAAACATGGTGCGAAAAATCCTGTGGGGCGCGACCGCCGCTTCGTGTGGCCGCCGCCGGGTGCGGGTCGGAGGAAATCCGGTTAAGTCCTTGATTCAGCGACAAAAACGGCCCGATGGGCGGTCGGGGTCGCCAAACCTTGGATAATACCGTATCCCCTGTGCATAACTGCGCGCAACGGGGGCGAAATCATCTCCTTTACAGGCCGTTTCAGCCGCCTTGCGGTTCGCCCGGGCCTGATTTCTTTCGACCGACCGTCCCGGAATTCCCCGTCATGTCCCTGACCCTGACCGACATCGGCCGCATCGCCAACCTGGCCCGGCTGGAAATGCCCCCGGCCCAGGCCGAGCGCATGCTCACCCAGCTCAATGGCTTCTTCGACATCGTCGAGCAGATGAAGGCGGTGGACACCACCGGCGTGGAGCCGCTGGCCCACCCGACCGCCGTCATCGACCACGTCAGCCTGCGGCTGCGTCCCGACGTGGCCAGCGAGCCCAACAACCGCGAGGCCAACCAGCGCAGCGCCCCTGCCGTCGAACGCGGCCTGTTCCTCGTGCCCAAGGTGATCGAATGAGCTCGAAGCAGATCCATGAAATGGGCGTGGCCGAACTGGCCACCGCCATTGCCGACAAGAAGACGTCCGCCGCTGAAGCCGCTCAGGCCCTGCTCGGCCGCGCGAAGCAGCATGAGAACCTGGGCGCCTATCTGGCCTTCAACGAAGACCTGACCCTGTCACAGGCGAAGTCCGCCGACGCGCGCATCGCGGCCGGCGAACGCGGCCCGTTGCTGGGTGTGCCGTTGGCGCACAAGGACATCTTCGTCACACAGGGCTTCCCCAGCACCGCGGGCAGCAAGATGCTGCAGGGTTACCAGAGCCCCTTCGACGCCACCGTGGTCGCCAAGCTCGCACAAGCCGGTGCCGTGACCCTGGGCAAGCTCAACTGCGACGAGTTCGCCATGGGCGGCAGCAACGAGAACTCCGCCTACGGCGTGGCCCGCAACCCCTGGGACATCGACCGTGTGCCGGGCGGCTCCTCGGGCGGCTCGGCCGTGGCGGTCGCCGCGCGCCTGGCGCCGGCCGTCACCGGCACCGACACCGGCGGCTCCATCCGTCAGCCGGCCAGCTTCTGCAACGTGACCGGCATCAAGCCCACCTACGGCCGCTGCTCGCGCTACGGCATGATCGCCTTCGCCTCCAGTCTGGACCAGGCCGGCCCGATGGCGCGCAGCGCCGCCGACTGCGCCATGCTGCTGACGGCCATGGCCGGCCCGGACATCGACCGCGACTCCACCAGCCTGGACCACCCGGCCGAGGACTACACCCGCCTGCTCGGCACGCCGCGCGAAGGCGCCACCGCTGCGCAGCCGCTCAAGGGCCTGCGCATCGGTCTGCCCAGGGAGTTCTTCGGCGAAGGCTGTGCGCCCGATGTGGTCGCCGCCGTGCGCGCCGCGCTGAGCGAATACGAAAAGCTCGGTGCCACGCTGGTCGATATCTCGCTGCCGCGCACCGAGCTGTCGATCCCGGTCTACTACATCATCGCGCCGGCCGAGGCCTCGTCCAACCTCAGCCGTTTCGACGGCGTGAAGTTCGGCCACCGCGCTGCGCAGTACGACGACCTGATCGACATGTACAAGAAGTCGCGCAGCGAGGGCTTCGGCCCCGAGGTGCAACGCCGCATCATGATCGGCACCTACGTGCTGAGCCACGGCTACTACGACGCCTACTACCTCAAGGCGCAGCAGATCCGCCGCCTGATCGCGCAGGACTTCCAGAACGCCTTCACCCAATGCGACGTGATCGCCGGCCCGGCCGCGCCCACCACCGCCTGGAAGATCGGCGAGAAAAGCGACGACCCGGTCGCCAACTATCTGGCCGACATCTTCACGCTGCCGGCCTCGCTGGCCGGCCTGCCCGGCATGAGCGTGCCGGCGGGCTTCGGTTCGGGCCAACTGCCTGTGGGCCTGCAGCTGATCGGCAACTACTTCCAGGAAGCCGCGCTATTGCAAACCGCGCACGCTTTCCAGGAGGCCACCGACTGGCACACGAAAACGCCGGAGGGCTTCTGAACATGAGCAACCAGAAACAAGCTTCCCTGCTGGTGCAAGGTTACGAAGTCGTGATCGGCTTCGAGACCCACGCCCAGCTGGCCACGAACAGCAAGATCTTCAGCCGCGCGCCCACCGCCTTCGGTGCCGAGCCGAACACCCAGGCCTGCGCGGTGGACCTGGCGCTGCCGGGCACGCTGCCGGTGATGAACCGCGAGGCCGTGGCCTGCGCCATCCGCCTGGGTCTGGCGCTGGGCTCGCACATCGCCGAGCAGAGCGTGTTCGCACGCAAGAACTATTTCTACCCCGACCTGCCCAAGGGCTACCAGATCAGCCAGTTCGAGATCCCGGTGGTGCAGGGTGGCGAGGTCAGCTTCTTCCTCGGCGACGAGAAAAAGACCGTGCGCCTGGTGCGCGCCCACCTCGAAGAAGACGCGGGCAAGAGCCTGCACGAAGACTTCATCGGCCAGTCGGGCATCGACCTCAACCGCGCCGGCACGCCGCTGCTGGAGATCGTGACCGAGCCGGACATCCGCTCCAGCGCCGAGGCCGTGGCTTATGCGAAAGAGCTGCACAAGATCGTGACCTGGATCGGCATCTGCGACGGCAACATGCAGGAAGGTTCGTTTCGCTGCGACGCCAACGTCTCGGTGCGCAAGCCAGGCGCGCCGCTGGGCACGCGCCGCGAGATCAAGAACCTGAACTCGTTCAAGTTCATGCAGCAGGCCATCGACTACGAGGTGCGCTGGCAGATCGAACAGATCGAGGACGGCCACGCCATCCAGCAGGCCACGGTGCTGTTCGACCCCGACACCGGCGAGACGCGCGCCATGCGCACGAAGGAAGACGCGGCCGACTACCGCTACTTCCCCGATCCTGATCTGCCGCCGCTGGTGATCGCGCGTTCGTGGGTCGATGAGGTGAAGGCCAGCATGCCAGAGCTGCCGCGCCAGATGGCCGAGCGCCTGGTGGCCGACTACGGCCTGCCGGAATACGACGCCACCACGCTGACGCAGAGCCCGGCGATGGCGGCGTATTTCGAGACCGCGGCCAAGGCATCCGGTCAGGCCAAGATGGCGAGCAACTGGATCATGGGCGAGGTCTCGCGCCGGCTGAACAACGAAGAGAAGGACATCGCCCAGGTGCCGGTGAGCGCCGACACGCTGGCCGCGCTGCTCAAACGCATCGCCGATGGCACGGTGTCGAACAACGCCGCCAAGCAGGTGATGGACGCGTTGTGGGCAGGCGAAGGCCAGGACGTGGACACCGTCATCGAAGCCAAGGGCCTCAAGCAGATGAACGACTCTGGCGCGCTGGAGAAGATCATCGACGAGGTGATGGCCGCCAACGCCCCCATGGTCGAGCAGTTCCGCGCCGGCAAGGACAAGGCCTTCAACGCGCTGGTGGGCCTGGTCATGAAGGCCAGCAAGGGCAAGGCCAACCCGCAGCAGGCCAACGAGCTGCTCAAGCAAAAGCTGGGTTGAGCGGGTCAACGCGTCCCGACCGGATGGTGCGCGTCCGCAGCGCGTGCCTGCTTCAAGTGAACGCCGTGGAACCGGCTTCGCCGGGCCACAGGCGTTGTCCCCTCAGGGGGGAAGCCGCTTCAGCGGCGCAGGGGGGTTATCGTTTCACCCAGAGCGTGCGCAGCTTGGCGAGCTCTTCGTCGAACCGGGCGTTGATTCGCTGCTTTTCCAGGTTCTGGTCGCTCAGGAAGCGGTTCTGCACCTGCACCTGCTGGGCGTTGTCTTCCAGTTTGCGCTGCAGCCAGGGCGGCGCCTTCTTGGGGTCGCCCTGATAGAACTCCAGCTCTTGGTCGATCTCCTGGCGCTGCCTGCCCAGTTCGGTCACGCGCTTTTTCACCGCTTCGATGACCTCGTCGATCTGCTTGAGCGCTTCGGCGCGCTCCTTGTCGTGCATGGCCTGGTTGGGGTAGCGGATCAGCAGGGCCCGCTCGCGCCGCCGCTCTTCGGCGATCCGCGAGCGCTCCAGTTCTTCCGCACGGCGCTGTTCTTCGAGTCGGGCTCTCTCTTCGGCCGTGTAGCTGGGCGGCACGACCCGCCGGACCGTGCCCGAGGCGCCCAGTTCCTTCTGTTCCCGGTCCAGGCAGTCAACGATGGGGCGGTCCGAGGTGAGGCGTCGTCCTTTGCTGTCCACACAGCTGTAGATGCCGCCGCTGTTCTTTTCCTGGGCCACGGCCAGCGGGGCCGTCAGGGCCAGCAACAGCATGCCCGTACCGGCCAGGCAGTGGCAACAAGTGGTGGCGGCGGTGGGCACAGATCGGATCAAGGCGTTTCCTCAGGCAACGCCGTAGCGTTCGCGGTAGGCCAGCACGCGGTCCCGGTGCTGGTTCAGTTCGGCACCTGTACGGCCCGTCAGATACTGCAGCAAATCCTCCAACCTCGCAATGGCACAGACCTTGAGACCGAGGGCGTTCTGCACATACTGCACGGCGCTGTGGTCCACATCCCGCACCGTGCCGTCGGCGGCTTTTTCGGTGGCCTTTTCCTGCCGGTCCAGTGCGATGGCCACGGCGTGGGCGGTGGCGCCGGCGGCCTGGATCAGGGCGATCGACTCGCGCGCGGCGGTGCCGGCGCTCATCACGTCGTCGACGATCAGCACCCGGCCCTTGAGCGGCGCACCGACCAGCGTGCCACCCTCGCCGTGGTCCTTGGCTTCCTTGCGGTTGTAGGCAAACGGCACATTGCGACCCAGGCGGGCCAGCTCGATGGCCACGGCGGCGCCCAGCGGAATGCCCTTGTAGGCGGGGCCGAAGATCATGTCGAACTCAATGCCACTGGCGATCAGGGCCTGTGCATAGAATTGTGCGAGCCGGCCGAGCTTGGCACCGTCGTCGAACAGACCGGCGTTGAAGAAGTAGGGCGACAGGCGGCCGGCCTTGGTCTTGAACTCGCCAAAGCGCAACACGCCCGAGTCCACGCAGAACTGCACGAAGTCCTGCGCCAGCGAATCCTTTTTTGCACCGGCGCCCACGGCGCCCGCATCCAACGACATGGGGAAATCCTTGTTCAAACTGACCAGCCTCAACCTCAACGGCATCCGTTCGGCCAGCAACAAAGGGCTGGAAACCTGGCTCGCCGGGCATGCGCCGGATTGTATTTGTGTGCAGGAGGTCAAGGCCCAGGCCGCCGACGTAGCCGGTCGGTTCGAAGAGATGGTCGGCCTCAAGGGGCACTTCCATTTCGCGGAGAAGAAGGGCTACTCGGGCGTGGCGGTCTACACCCGGCACGAGCCGAGTGACGTGGTCATTGGCTTCGATGGCGGCGAGTTCGACGCCGAAGGGCGTTGGGCCGAGCTGCGCTTCGACACCCCCAAGCGCAAGTTCTCGGTCATCAGTGTGTACTTTCCCAGCGGTTCGTCCGGTCCCGAGCGGCAGGAGGCCAAGTACCGCTTTCTGGACCTGGTGTACCCGCACCTGATGGCGCTGAAACAGAAGCGCGAGTTCGTGATCTGCAGCGACGTCAACATCGCGCACCAGGAAAAAGACCTGAAGAACTGGCGCAGCAACCAGAAGAACAGCGGCTTCCTCCCCGAAGAGCGCGCCTGGATGACGAAGCTGCTGAACGAAGGCGGGCTGGTCGACGTCTACCGCCGGCTGCAGCCCGATACCACCGACACCTGCTACACATGGTGGAGCAACCGGGGCCAGGCCTATGCCAACAACGTGGGGTGGCGGCTGGACTACCACCTGGCAACCCCGGCGTTCGCCGAGACCGCGCGCAGCGAGGCGATCTACAAGGGCGAGAAGTTCAGCGACCACGCCCCGATCACCATCGAATACGACTTCCAGCTCTGAGCCGCTGCTCAAAACCCTGGGCCACACCGCCGGTGAGCGGTGCTGCGGACGACCGTGCCGGCCTGGTGGGGCGCTGACTGACCGCTTGTGGCGGGCAGGACGGTGGTCCGCTGGGGTGGGTGTATTGAACGCGGGTCAGGGTCATCTGTCCAATACAGAGCATTCACACTACCATCTCGAAAACAGATGGATTGGTGCTGGCGATGGAACTCAGACAGTTGCGCTATTTCGTGGCGATCGCCGACAGTGGCAGCGTCACCAAGGCGGCCGAGCGCGTGTTCGTGGCGCAGTCGGCGCTGAGCCACCAGCTCGCGCAGCTGGAGGCGGAGCTGGGGGTCAGCCTGTTCGAGCGCTCGCGCCGCGGGGTCGGCCTGACCGAGGCCGGGCAGCGGTTTTTCCCGCACGCCGTGTCGATCCTGCGCCAGGCCGAGGAGGCCGTGGCCAGTGCCCGCAGCACCCGCCAGGAGCCCGAAGGCACGGTGGTGTTCGGCCTGCCGCACAGCGCCTCCAGCGCCTTGGCGCTGCCGCTGCTGCGCGAGGTGAGGCAGCGCTTTCCCCGGGTGACGCTGGAGCTGACCGAGGAACTGACCGGGAACCTCTCGCGCCAGCTGCGCACCGGCCAGATCCAGCTGGCGGTGCTGTTCGACGATGGCCAGCTCGGGGGCTTTTCGGTGAGCCCTGTGCTGAGCGAGCAGCTCTGCCTGATCGAGCCGGCCAGCGCGCCCCGGCCCGGGCGCCGGGGCCGCACGCTGACCCTCCAGCAGGCACTGGCGCAGCCGCTGATCCTGCCGGCCAGTCCGCACGGTGTGCGCCCGATCATCGAGGCCGCGGCGGCCGCCGCAGGCTTGCCGCCACCGCGGGTCGAGGCGGACATCAGTTCGATCAGCATCCTGCGCACCACGTTGCAGGCCGGCCTGGGCCGCACGCTGCTGCCGGTCATGCCCCTGCAAGCCGACATCGACGCGGGCCTGCTGCGCGCCACGCCGGTGGGCCCTCCGCCCCTGGAGCGGGTGTTGGCGGTGTGCAGTTCGGCGCACATTCCCCGCTCCACGGCCTGCCAGGCGGTGGCCGCACTGGCCGTGGAGACGATGCAGCGGCTTTGCCGTCAGGGGCAATGGGTGGGTGCGCGTTCCCTGGTTGGCTGATCTGGGTGGTGGAGAATCCGGGGCCTGGCCGCCACCCCAACGTCTTTGCGATGCCGACCCACCATGTTCCGTTACCAGACCATTCCCGTCACCGCCTTCGCCCAGAACTGCTCCATCGTCTGGTGCGATGAAACCCGCGACGCCGCCGTGATCGATCCGGGCGGCGACCTCGACCGCCTGGTCGACGCGGCGAAGCAGCTGGGCGTCGCGCTCAAGGCCATCTGGCTGACCCATGCCCACATCGACCACGCGGGCGGCACGGCCGAGCTGGCCGGAAGGCTGGACCTGCCCATCATCGGCCCCCACCCGGGCGACCAGTTCTGGATCGACGGCCTGCCCCAGCAGAGCCGGATGTTCGGCTTCCCGCCAGCGGGCCATTTCACGCCGACGCGCTGGCTGGCCGACGGCGACACGGTGCAGATCGGGCGCTGCACGCTCAACGTGCGGCACTGCCCGGGCCACACGCCGGGCCACGTGGTGTTTCACTCACCCGAGGCGCAGCGGGTCTTCGTCGGCGATGTGCTGTTCGCCGGCAGCATCGGCCGCACCGATTTCCCGCAGGGCAACCACGCGCAGCTGATCGCCAGCATCAAGGACCGGCTCTGGCCGATGGGGGACGACACCGTGTTCATCCCGGGGCACGGGCCGGAGAGCACGCTGGGCGAGGAGCGGCGTTTCAACCCGTATGTCCAGGCGGCCTGAACGGCCCGCCCGGACACCGCCCGCTCAGAGACCGAGCAGCTTCTTCGCGTCGCCGAGGGCCTTCATGGACTCGTCGTGCTTGCCTTCCTTGTGCATCTTTTCTCCTTGCGCGCGCAAGGACTTCACCTTGTCCATGTCGGCCGCGGACAGGCTCGGGTTGGTGCCGAGCTTGGCATCGATCGCCTTCATTTCGTTGGGGCAGTTGTGCGCAAAGGCCGCCGAGCAGAACATCAGGGCGGACGCGGTCACCAGGGCTTTCATGGCGTGTCTCCTTTGTATGAGCGTCGGCGGACGCCGACGGGCGGATGCTAGCCCCGCCGGGCCTGCTCGTACAGGCCTTGCACCTTCGGCACGTTCGCCTGCAGCTGCTTGATGCGCTCCGGTCCGCTGGGGTGGGTGGAGAGGAAGGCGATGCCATTGCCGCCGCCGGCCTTGGCCATCTTCTGCCAGAGGCTGACGCTGGCATTGGGCTGGTAGGCGCCGCGCGCCGCCAGTTCCAGGCCGACCAGATCGGCTTCGCTCTCGTCTTCGCGGCTGAACTTGAGCGTCAGCAGCTGCGAGCCCATGTCGGCGGCGACCGCGCCCAGGTTGCCCAGACCCAGCAGTTCGGCGCCCAGGCGCAGGCCGAGGTTGGTGGCGCTGCTTTTGGCCAGGCGTTCGCGCGCGTGTTCGCGCAGCGCGTGGGCCATTTCGTGACCCATGATCATCGCGGTCTCGTCGTCGCTGAGCTGCAGCTTGTTCAGGATGCCGGTGTAGAAGGCGATCTTGCCGCCGGGCAGGCAGAAAGCGTTGATCTGGTCGCTGTTGATCAGCGCCACCTGCCACTGCCAGTCCTTCGCCCGCGGGTTCCAGGCGGCGGTGAACGGAATGATCTTCTTGGCGATGGTGTGCAGGCGCTTGGTCTGCGGGTGGTCGGCGGGCATCAGCGCGTTCTGCTTCTTCGCCTCCTGGACCGTGGCCACGAACTGCTGGGCGCCGGCCTTTTCAATGGTTTCGGCGGGCACCAGCTTGCGCATGCCCGACGCCTTGCCGACGTCGACCTGGGCCATGGCCGGGGCGGCCGCAGCCGCGGACGCGGCGAGCAGGAAGGCGCGCCGGGCCTGCCAGGGGCCGGCGGCCGGGGCATCGGGGGAGCGCTGTTTGAGGTCGCAGAGAAAGCACATGGGCCAATAATAGGCAAAGCCCCCGTCGCCTGCCACGGGTCCGCCGCTTGGCCTCGCGCCCACCCTGTTCATGAACCAGCCATCCGTCACGCCAGCGTCGCCCGACACCCACGCCACCACCCCCCGCCCCAGCTGGGGAGACACCCTCAAGGCCTATCTGGAACCGGCCAGCCTGCGCATGTTCGCGCTCGGGTTTTCGGCTGGTCTGCCGCTGCTGCTGGTGCTGGGCACGCTGAGCTTCCGCCTGCGCGAGGCGGGGCTGGACCGCACCACCATCGGTTACCTGAGCTGGGTCGGACTTGCATACGGTTTCAAATGGGTCTGGTCGCCGCTGGTCGACCGGCTGCCGATCCCGCTGCTGACCCGCGCCATGGGCCGCCGCCGCAGCTGGCTGCTGTTGTCGCAACTCGCGATCATGGTGGCGCTGACGGGCATGGCGTTCGCTGATCCGCGCGCCCACCTGGACACGGTGGTCTGGTGCGCGCTCGCGGTGGCCTTCGCCTCGGCCACGCAGGACATCGCACTGGACGCCTACCGCATCGAGTCGGCCGACGCCGCCCACCAGGGCGCGCTGGCAGCGACCTACCAGACCGGCTACCGGCTGGCCATGATCTGGGCCGGTGCCGGCGTGCTCTGGCTGGCGGCGCGGGCCGAGGTGGCGCCTGCGGCGGCTGCGGTGGCGGGGGCTGTCGAAGCCGCCAAACCGGCGCCCGGCGCGCTCTACCAGAACGCCGCCTGGACCACTGCCTACCTCGTCATGGCGGCGAGCATGCTGGTGGGGGTGGTCACGGTGCTGTTCTCGCGCGAGCCGGCGCAGGTCGCGTTGCCGCCCAGCCGCAACGCGGCCGAGTGGTTCCGCGGCGCCTTTGTCGAGCCGTTCGCCGATTTCCTGAAGCGCTACGGCACGCACGCGCTGCTGATCCTGGCGCTGATCGGCGTCTACCGCATCAGCGACGTGGTGATGGGCATCATGGCCAACCCGTTCTATGTGGACATGGGCTACACCAAGGACGAGGTGGCGGCGGTCACCAAGGTCTACGGCGTGATCATGACCCTGGTGGGCGCCTTTGTCGGCGGTGCGCTCTCGCTGCGGCTGGGCGTGATGCGGGTGCTGATGCTCGGCGCCATTCTCTCGGCCGCCAGCAACCTGCTGTTCGCCTGGCTGGCTGGCCATGGCCACGACGTGACCGCGCTGATCGCCGTGGTCTCGGCCGACAACCTGAGCGCTGGTGTGGCGTCGGCGGCCTTCATCGCCTACCTGTCGAGCCTGACCAACGTCAGCTACTCGGCCACGCAGTACGCGCTGTTCAGTTCCATGATGCTGCTCGCGCCCAAGTGGCTGGCGGGCTACTCCGGTGCCTTCGTCGACGCCTACGACTACCCGACCTTCTTCACCGCCACCGCGCTGCTCGGCCTTCCGGTGCTGGTGCTGATCTGGCTGGCCACACGCGTCAGTTCGCCGGCGGCGTCTCCAGCAACGCCTTGAGCGCGGCCTTCTGGACCTTGCCCAGCGCGGTGCGCGGCAGGGCCTCCAGCCGCACCCAGCGGCGCGGCCACTTGTAGCGCGCCAGCCGGCCGTCGATGAAGGCGCGCAGCGGTGCGTCCCAGCCCTCCGCAGCGGCCGATGCGTCGCGCAGCACCACCACCGCCACCGCGACCTCCCCCCAGCGCGCGTCGGCCTGCCCGACCACGCTGCATTCGGCCACCGCCGGGTGGGTGGCGATCAGGTTTTCGATCTCGGCTGGGTAGATGTTCTCGCCGCCCGAAATGATCATGTCCTTGGCGCGGCCAACCACCGTGAAGCTGCCGTCCGCGGCCTGCTGCGCCAGGTCGCCGCTGTGGAAGAACCCGTCGGCGTCGAGGGCGGGCCGGTCGGGCCAGTAGGTCGCGACCACGTTGGGCGCGCGCACCGCGATCTCGCCGACCTGTCCAGCGGGCGCGGGCCGGCCGTCGAAGCCCAGCAGCCGGATGTCCACGCCCGGCGCCGGCCAGCCGCAGGAGCCGAGGTGGGTGGCGGCGTGCTCCGGTGGCAGGGCGATGGAGAACGGGCCGGTCTCGGTGCTGCCGTAGACATTGCTCACCGGCACGCCGCGCGCCATGAAGGCCTTGAGCGGCTCGGGTGGCAGCACCGAAGACCCGGCCCAGACCGTGCGCAGGCATGAGAGTTCGGTGGCGGTCCAGCCGGGGTGGGCGGTCAGCGCCTGCAGGGTGGCGGGCACCTGCAGCGTCAGGCTGGGTCGTTCCTCGGCAATGGCACGCAGCGTGGCCGTGGGGTCGAAGCGGCTGTGCAGCAGCACGGTGGCGCCGACCGAGAGCGCTGGCAGGGTCTGGATGCACAGGCCGCCCACGTGGAACAGCGGCAGCACGGTCAGCACCGTGTCCTCCGCCGTGAGGCCCTGCACCTGCGCGGCGATGGCCATGTTCGCCAGCAGGTTGCCCTGGGTGTGCACGGCGGCCTTGGGCGTGCCGGTAGTGCCCGAGGTATAGACCAGCAGCGCCGGGCGGTCCAGCGCCTCGGTCGGGGCTTCCGGCAGCAGGGTCGACGGCGCGCACGCTAGCAGGTGGTCGAGCGTCAGGTCGACCGGGCGACCGGGGCCGTCGCAGAGCACGCCCGCCGCCTCGTTGAACGAGGTGTCGTGCACCAGCAGCTTGGGCGTGCAGTCGTCCAGCACCGCGCTCCACTCGGCCACGGCCAGCCGCGTGTTCAGCGGCACCAGCACCGCTTCCAGGCGCCCGAGCGCGAACAGCGCGGCGATCAGTGCCGGGTGGTTCAAGCCCAGCCAGGCCACGCGGTCGCCCGGTCGCACACCCAGCACCATGAAGCAGCGGGCCAGCGTGTCGGCGACCGCGTTGAGCCGGGCGAAGCTCCAGTCGCTGCGGGTGTCCGTCGCGGTGTCGAGCCAGCGGATGGCCGGGGCGTCGGGCTGGGTCTGCACCAGACCGTGCAGCAGACCAGGCAGCGAGCGGGCGGGCAGGGCAGGGGCGTCGGGCGTGAACATGGCGGCAACTTTACGTGAGCGAGACAAACGGTTCACGCGCATGGGAGACCATGCATGGTCCAGGTCTATAAACTGCCTGCATGAACGCCCCGACCCCCACCCGCCTCCTGATGATCGAAGACGATGCGCGCCTGGCGCAGATGGTCACCGAGTACCTGGCCCAGTCCGGCTACGAGGTCACCCACGCTCCCGACGGCGAAAAGGGTCTGGAACAGCTGCCGCTGCTGCAGCCCGAGCTGGTGATCCTGGACCTGATGATGCCGGGCATCGACGGCCTGGAGGTCTGCCGCCGCATCCGGGCCCTGCCCAATGGCAACGCCCGCGTCCCGGTGCTGATGCTGACGGCCAAGGGCGACCCGATGGACCGCATCATCGGCCTCGAACTCGGCGCCGACGACTACCTCCCCAAGCCCTTCGAGCCGCGCGAACTGCTGGCGCGCATCCGCGCCGTGCTGCGACGCCGCGGTGAGGCGACCGCCGCCGCGGCCACGACGCGCGCCACGCCGGTGCTGTGCTTCGGCTCGCTGGAGATCGACCGCGACGCGCGCACGGTGCAGGTGGCGGGCAAGGCCTGCGAGCTGACCTCCTACCAGTTCGATCTGCTGGTGGCGCTGGCCGAACGCGCCGGCCGCGTGCTCACGCGCGACCAGATCATGGAGGCGGTGCGCGGACGCGAGCTTGAGGCCTTCGACCGCAGCATCGACGTGCACATCGGCCGCATCCGCAACGCCATCGAGGCCGACAGCAAGGAGCCCAAGCGCATCCTCACGGTGCGCGGGGTGGGGTATGTCTTTGCCAAGCAGCAGGACTGAATGAAAAGCCTGCTCGGTCAGAAGCTGTACCTGCGCATCTGGCTGGCCATCGTGGCCGCCGTCGCGGTGCTGACCCTGGTTGTCGGCTGGCTCTGGCAGATGGCGCTGGACCGCGACCGCGAGGAGCGCGATGCGCGGATCGCGCGCGAGATCGTGCTGCGCAACGGCGCCGGCGAGGTGCTCGGTGCGGCGCCGGCCCAGGCGGTGCGGGTGCCTGGCCAGGGGCTGGAATTCCAGGTGCAGATGAAGGACGGCCAGACGCTGTACATCCAGCTGCCGCGCCCGAACCGGCAGCCCGGCAGCCCCGCGCCGGGGCGGCGCAGCCTGTTCGGCCTGCAGTCGCCGATTGGCTTTGCCTGGCTGCTGGGCCTGGTTGGGCTGGCGGTAGCGCTGGGCGCCTACCCGATCGTGCGGCGCCTGACCCAGCGGCTGGAACGGCTGCAGCGCGGCGTTGAGCGCTGGGGGCAGGGCGACCTCAGCGCCCGCCTGCCGGTCAGCGGGCAGGACGAGGTGGCCTTCCTCGCCGAGCGCTTCAACGCGGCGGCCGAGCGTGTGCAGACCCTGATGCTCTCGCACAAGACCCTGCTGGCCAATGCCTCGCACGAGCTGCGTTCTCCGCTGGCCCGCATCCGCATCGGCCTGGAGTTGCTGGGCAACGACCCGGCGCGGGCACCGCAGCGGGCCGAAATCGCGCGCAACATCGACGAGCTGGACCAGCTGATCGACGAGATCCTGATGGCCAGCCGGCTGGACCTGCGTGATGCCAACGAGGCCTCGGCGCTGGGCCCGACCGAGGAGGTCGACCTGGTGGGGCTGGCGGCCGAGGAGTGCGCGCGCACCGGCGCCGACCTGGACGTGGCCGAAGGCATTTCGCCGGTGCTGGTGCAGGGGTACCCCAAGCTGCTGCGCCGACTGCTGCGCAACCTGCTGGAGAACGCACGGCGCTACGGCCACCGGCCGGAAGCGGGGGGCTCCGCCGAACCGGCCCGTCTGGGCATCGACCGGATCACGGTGCCTGGTGGCCAGACCCTGGTGCGGGTGAGCGTCGAGGACCATGGGCCGGGCGTTCCGCCCGAACTGCGGGAGCGCATCTTCGAGCCGTTCTACCGGTTGCCGGGCGCCAGCGAGAGCGTGGGCGGGGTGGGTCTGGGGTTGTCGCTGGTGCGGTCGATCGCCCTGCGGCACCTGGGCGGCGTGCGCTGCGAAGACCGCCCCGGGGGCGGTGCACGCTTTGTCGTCGAATTGCCTCTGTAACTGGGTGTAAATATTGTTGGCTGCCCAGGTGTGCGGTTTGTCACGGTATTGTGGGCTCGGCAGCATTTGGTGCTGATTTGCCGCCCAAGTTTTGAGCGAATTGCAACAAAGGTCCACAGTTCTCCCCCAAACAGGGGATGGTCGGAAGGTGTGCCGCAACGCACAATTAACGGGTTGCTGTCACAACAAAGCGAGTGACGGCTCAATTCCAAACCCAAAACGTCGCTCGCACCGGTCTCCCAACGACGTCCTTCCAAGGACTTTCAAAGCCACCGCAAGGTGGCTTTTTTTTGGTCGGTGCGCGGGGCATCGTCAGAGCTCGACGATGCCGTGGGTCGTGGTGGTCTTGCCTTGCCGCAGCGCCTGGCGCGCCGCCTGTTTGTTGCGCACGCGTTCGTCCGGGTGGGCATAGTCGCGCCGGTGTTCCAGGTGCAGCACGGGTGCCGTGTACCGCAGGTGGACCCCCCGGATGCCCGCGTTGTTGAGGCGGAAACCCAGTTCAATGTCCTCGGCGCCGTAGCCGAAGTTCTCGTCGAATCCGTTCACCCGGATCAGGTTGATGCGCGCGGTGGAACTGTTGCCGCCGTTCCAGGTGCGGCGCACGGTGGTCAGGCGCTCAGCCAGGAGGGAGGCCCAGGGCGGGTAGAGGCCCGCCTTGAGCCGGGCGCTGGTGCTGCGCAGGGCGTCGTGTGAGGCGAGCCAGGACGGCGTGAAGACCTCGCCCGAGTCGACCCCTGGTGCCTGCACCGCCTCGCTGGCGGCCAGGGTGAGCCGGATCACCCCGCCGGTGCAGAAGCGCCGGGGTCGCGCCAGCGCGAGGTGGCGCGCCACGAAGTGCTCGGACGGCAGGCAGTCGCCATCGAGGAAGACCAAATAGTCGGCGGTCGAACTGGCGATGGCTTTGTTGAGGATGCGGTTCTTGCGAAAGCCGCGGTCTGCCTGCCAGATGTGGCGCAACCGGGGACCCAGGCGTTGCTGCCACGCCGCGATGAGTTCGGCGGTCTGCGGCCCCGAACCGTCGTCGGCGATGCAGATCCGGAAGTCCGGCTGGCTCTGCCGCAGCAGCGCGTGCAGCACCAGGTCCAGCGCACGGGGGTGGTTGTAGGTCGAGACCACCACCTCGACGCTGCCCACCGTCCCCATGTTCAATGTCCGTGCGCCACCGCTTCGCCGGCCTTGAGGGCGTACACCGTGCCGCAATAGGGGCAGCGGGCTTCACCGGTCTTGGCCACGTCCAGGTACACCCTGGGGTGGCTGTTCCAGAGCTTCATGTCGGCCTTGGGGTTGGGACAGAACACGCCGCCCTGCGGGTTCAGGTCCTTGGCGGCCAGTTCGATCTTGGACGAAGTGCTCATGGGATGTTCCTCAGACCTTGGTGAGCCAGTGCGCGTACTTGGGATTGCGGCCACCCACGATGTCGAAGAAGGCCGACTGGATCTTTTCGGTAACCGGGCCGCGGCTGCCTTCGCCCAGGGTGATGCGGTCGAGCTCGCGGATGGGCGTCACCTCGGCGGCGGTGCCGGTGAAGAAGGCCTCGTCGGCGATGTAGACCTCGTCGCGCGTGATGCGCTTCTGCACGATCTCCAGACCCAGGTCCTTGGCGATGTGGAAGATGGTGTTGCGCGTGATGCCGTTGAGCGCTCCGGCCGACAGGTCGGGCGTGTAGATCACGCCGTTCTTGACCACGAAGATGTTCTCGCCCGCGCCTTCGGACACGAAGCCCGAGCTGTCCAGCAGCAGGGCCTCGTCGTAGCCCTCATCGGTCACTTCCATGTTGGCCAGGATGGAGTTGGTGTAGTTGCTCACCGCCTTGGCCTGCGTCATGGTGATGTTGACGTGGTGGCGGGTGTAGCTGCTGGTCTTGACGCGGATGCCGCGCTTCATGCCCTCTTCACCCAGGTAGGCGCCCCAGGCCCAGGCCGCCACCATCAGGTGAATGGTGTTGCCCTTCGGAGAAACGCCCAGTTTCTTGTCGCCGATCCAGGTCAGCGGGCGCAGGTAGCAGCTCTCCAGCTGGTTCTCGCGCACCACGGCCTTCTGGGCCTCGTTCACCTGTTCCTTGGTGAAGGGGATGGCCATGCGCAGGATCTTGGCGCTGTTGAACAGGCGGTCGGTGTGTTCTTCCAGTCGGAAGATGGCGGTGCTGCCGTCGGCCGTCTTGTAGGCGCGCACGCCCTCGAAGGCGCCGCAACCGTAGTGCAGCGTGTGGGTCAGCACGTGGACCTTGGCGTCGCGCCAGTCCACCATCTGGCCGTCCATCCAGATCTTGCCGTCGCGGTCGGACATCGAGGGAATCACGGGGCTCATGAGGGGTCCTTTGAAAATGGGGTGTCTCAAGTGCGGTCTTGCGCCGCAGAAACACGCATTTTAGGTGCCCGCCCCGGGCGCCGAACCGCCTGTTTTCAGGCCTCGGCTGGCGGACGCTGCAGTTCCCAGGCGGTCACGCGACCACCCTGCAGGGTGACGGTGACGGTGGAGCCGCCGTTGTCGGTCCAGCGGTAGCGCTCGGGCTGTTCGCCCTCGGCACTGAGGCGCTCTCCCAGCGAACGGGTCATGGCGATCACGTGCATCAGGTTCACACCCGGCTTGAGCTTGGCGTTGAGCATGACCGCACTGGCGACCCAGCCGATGGGCCGGTGGGCGGCGCGCTTCATCACCGTCATCATCCGAGTCCAGTGCAGCAGCAGCCACATCACCAGGCCCCCGCCGACGGCGGCCACGCCCGCCCAGCCGTACTGGCGCCCGGCGAAGACGAGCAGACCGATGACGAGCAGGGGGACGGCGATGCGCTGGAAGTTCATGGCGAGATTGTCGGGGCAGCGGTGCATGAGGCCACTGCGGAATCTGCGTAGATCACCCCGTCAGGCCAGGCTGCGTGCGAGCTCCATGGCCTCTTCGATGCGGTCCACGCCGTGGATGGTCAGACCTTCAAAGGCCTTGTCGTTCTTCTTCGGTGCATTCGCCTTGGGCACGACCGCGACGGAGAAGCCCAGCTTGGCCGCTTCCTTCAGGCGCTCCTGGCCGCGTGGCGCGGGGCGCACCTCGCCGGCCAGGCCGACCTCGCCGAAGGCGATGAAGCCTTTGGGCAGGGCGCGGCCGCGCAGGCTGCTGGTGATGGCCAGCATGACGGCCAGGTCGGCCGCCGGCTCGCTGATGCGCACGCCGCCCACCGCGTTGACGAACACGTCCTGGTCCATGCAGGCCACGCCCGCGTGGCGGTGCAGCACGGCCAGCAGCATGGCCAGGCGGTCGCGGTCCAGGCCGACCGACAGGCGCCGCGGCGAGGGGCCGCCGCTGTCCACCAGCGCCTGGATCTCCACCAGCATGGGCCGCGTGCCTTCCAGCGTCACCATCACACAGCTGCCGGGCACGGGTTCCGAATGTTGCGAGAGAAAGATCGCGCTCGGGTTGCTCACGCCTTTGAGGCCCTTTTCCGTCATCGCGAACACGCCGATCTCGTTCACCGCACCGAAGCGGTTCTTGATCGCGCGGATCAGTCGGAAGCTCGAGTGTGTGTCGCCCTCGAAATACAGCACCGTGTCGACCATGTGTTCCAGTACGCGCGGGCCGGCCAGCGCGCCTTCCTTGGTCACGTGGCCCACCAGCACGATGGCCGTGCCCGAGGCCTTGGCCGCGCGGGTGAGGTGGGCGGCGCATTCGCGCACCTGCGCCACCGAACCCGGCGCGCTGGTGAGCTGTTCGGAATACACGGTCTGGATCGAATCGATCACCGCGATGGCGGGATGGTGCGCAGACAGTGTGGCCAGGATCTTCTCCAGCTGGATCTCGGCCAGCACCTGGACCTGCGAACCGTCCAGCCCGAGCCGGCGCGAGCGCAGCGCGACCTGGGCGCCCGACTCTTCGCCGGTGACGTAGAGCGTCTTCTGGCCGGCGCGCTGCAGCGCGTCCAGCGCCTGCAACAACAGCGTCGACTTGCCGATGCCCGGGTCGCCGCCGATCAGCACCACGCCGCCTTCGACCACGCCACCGCCCAGTACGCGGTCCAGCTCGTCGTGGCCGGTGGGTGTGCGCTGCACGTCGGTGGCCTCGATGTCGGCCAGGGTGGTCACCTCGGCCGTCTTGGCCAGGGCGGCGAAGCGGTTCCTGGTGGGGGCGCCGGATTCGGCGACCGACTCGATCAGCGTGTTCCAGGCGTTGCAGTGCGGGCATTTGCCCAGCCAGCGCGGGCTGGTGCCACCGCATTCGTTGCAGGTGTAGATCGTCTTTTCTTTGGCCATGTGGCCGGCAATATAGTCGACA
The DNA here is from genome assembly GCF_002025745.1 of Hydrogenophaga sp. H7. Classification (NCBI taxonomy): domain Bacteria; kingdom Pseudomonadati; phylum Pseudomonadota; class Betaproteobacteria; order Burkholderiales; family Comamonadaceae; genus Hydrogenophaga; species Hydrogenophaga sp. H7. The sequence continues at coordinate 369,547 of NZ_MCIC01000016.1, forward strand.
CTCCGACGGGCCGGTCCATGCCCGGTCCCTCCGCACCTCACCGCCGTGTCCTCTGCCCGCTCCGCGACTTCGAACCGCATCGTCCCCGCCGCCGCCCTGCAGGCCCTGGCCCCTGGCGAGCAGCCGCTGTCGGCCGCGGCCCGTGCCTTCAACCTGCAGCTGACCCGCGTCGACAAGCTGCGCGCGCAGCTGGACGAGCTGGACGCCCTGGGTCGTGCGCACCGGGCCGAGCGGCACCGCTGGCTCACGCCCCTGCAGCAGCAGCGGCGTCGGCAGATGCGTGCGCTCGCCCTGGCGCTGGAGGGGCATCTGCAGGGCAAGGCGCTCAGCCGCCTGCAGCAGGAGACGGCGACCGAGGCGCTGTGCGCACTGGCACAGGCGCTGGCCGAGGAGGGCGAGGCGGACATGGTCGCGCTGCACGACCGGCACAGCCGCCAGACCCTGGCGCAGAAGAAACAGGCCGCAGCCGACGCGATGCGCGCCCGTCTGGAGGCCGCGCTGGGTGAGCCGCTGGGCCGCGGGGATGAAGACCTCTCGATGGACGAGCTGGTGCGCGCCGGCATGGCGCGGCTGCGGGCGGCACGCGACGAAGAACAGGCGCGCCGCCAGGCCAAGGCGCAGGCGCGCAAGGCCCGGCAGAAGGCGGGCAGCCGGCCCGCCGAAGCAGAGGCGCAAGCGGCCGACGCCGACACCCAGCTGCGCACCCTGTTCCGCCAGCTGGCCAGCGCCCTGCACCCCGACCGCGAGCCCGACGAAACCGAACGGGTGCGCAAGACCGCGCTGATGAGCGAGGCCAACACCTCCTACGCGCGCAAGGACCTGGTGACGCTGATGCAGATCCAGCTGCGCGCCGAGCTGGCCGACCCGGCCGCCGTCTCCCGCCTGGCGGACGACCGGCTGGCCGCGCTGACGCTGTTGCTCAAGCAGCAGGTGGCCGGGCTGGAGCGCGAACGCGCAGCGCGGCAGGGGCAGCTGGCGACCGAGTTCGAGCTGCCGCCCGGCCAGGTGGCCAACCCGAACACGCTCAGGCAGGCGCTGCTGTCGCAGGTGGCGGGGCTGGAAGCACTGGTGGCGCAGCTGGAGCAGGATCTGGCCGCGGCACAGCACGTGGCGGCGCTCAAGCGCTGGCTCAATCGCCAGCGCGAAGCGCCGCGCCCGGTGCGGGCGGACCGCGACCCGGACGACTACTTCTGAGTTTGTGCGGGGTGGCTGTAGCGCCGTGTGACCTCGGCCACCTCGACCGAGTAGCTGGCGTACCAGCGCTCGCGGCCCAGCTTCTGCGCCATCAGGTGGTCGGTGTGCTGCTTCCAGGCGCGGATGCTGGCCTCGTCGGGCCAGTAGGACAGGGCGATCTCCTGGTCGCCCTCGGTGACGGCGGTGAAGTCCAGGCAGCCGAACTGCGTCAGCGCGAGCTGGCGCATCTGCGCGGCCATGGCGCTGTACTCGGCGTCCAGGTCGCGGGCCTTGGCGCGGAAGATCACGACGAACATGTTCAGAAGCCTTTCAGCAGATCGCGGGTGATCTCGGCCGCCGACGCGCTGCGGCAACCGCTGGCGTTCTGGCCGCTCCACAGGGGGGAGAAGTCGCCGCTGCCCTGCTTTTCAAAATGCGCGCGCAGCGGCGCGATGGCGGCGGTGGCAGTGGGAAAGGCGGGCGCCGCCGGGCTGAGTGGCCCCAGCTCGCGCATCACCCGGTTGACGATGCCGCGCGCCGGCCGGCCGCTGAACAGCGTGGTCAATGCCGTGTGGCGCGCCGTTTCGCTCTGCAGTGCGGCGCGGTGGATGGGGGAGGTCAGGGCCTCGTCGCTGCACAGGTAGGCCGTGCCCACCTGCACGCCGGCCGCACCCAGCGCCAGCGCGGCGCGCACCCCGGCTGCATCGGCGATGCCACCCGCTGCGATCACCGGCACCTGCACGGTGGCCACGATCTGCGGCAGCAGGGCGAAGGTGCCGACCTGGGTTGTGAGGTCGTTGGTCAGGAACATGCCTCTATGGCCGCCCGCCTCAGAACCCTGCGCGATCACGGCATCGACGCCTTGGGCTTCGAGCCACAGCGCCTCGTCCACCGTCGTCGCCGACGACAGCACCACGCTGCCCCAGCCCTTCACGCGCGCCAGCAGGTCGGACGCTGGCAGGCCGAAGTGAAAGCTCACGATGGGCGGCCGGAACGGCTCGACGAGGTCGGCCACCGCGTGGCTGAAGGGCACGCGCCCCGCGCCGGCCGGCACGGCGGCGATGTCCAGCCCGGCCTCGGCGTAGAACGGTGCCAGCGCCTCGCGCCAGCGGGCCTCGCGCGCCGTGTCGGGTGCGGGCGGCGTGTGGCAGAAGAAGTTGACGTTCCAGGGCCGGGAGGTGCCTTGCGAGAGGGTGGTCAGCTCTTGCACCAGCGCCTCGGGCGTGAGCAGGGCGGCGGGCAGGGCGCCGATGCCGCCGGCCTGGCAGACCGCCAGCGCCAGGGCCGAACCCTGCGAACCGGCCATGGGCGCCTGCAGCAGCAGGCGATCGACGTTCAGGCGTTGGGCGAGCGAGTTCATGCCGCGATTGTCGGTCGGTCCCCGGGGGTGAGGGTTAACCCCTGTTTCGAGAAGGTCGGAAAAACATTTAACATATTAAATAAATCGCACAAACCCATGGCCACCGACGACAGCACCCTTTCTTTTGTCCACCGCAACCTCCCGCGCCTGCTGCTGGAGGCGCGCGAGGCGGTCATGCAGCACACCCGCCCGAGCCTGCGCGAGCACGGCCTGTCGGACCAGCAGTGGCGCGTGCTGCGCGTGCTGGGCGAACACGCGCGCGACCCGGCCGGCGTGGAGACCGGCCGCGTGGCGCGCGAGGCGCTGCTGCTCGGCCCCAGCCTGACGGGTGTGCTCAACCGCATGGAGCGCGACGGCCTGATCGCCCGCAACCGCTGTCCGCAGGACGCGCGCCGCACCGTGGTGCGCGCCACGCCTGCGGGCCTGAAGCTGGTGCGCAAGCTGTCGTTGACCATCGAGTCGCACTACCAGTGGATGGAAGCGCAGCTCGGCCCGCAGCGTCTGGCACAGCTCTACGACCTGCTGGACGACGTGATCGCGCTGGAGGCGCCGGGCGGCGTCGAGGTCGACGACATCGAGGAGTGACCCCATGAACCCCAACCCCTACCTGCCCGGCGGCACCGTCTACGGCACGCTGCTGAACTTCCGGCGCGAACACGCGCTGTGGGCGCCGCGCATGCACGAGGCGCCGTACCAGGCGCCGCCGAACGCACCGGTGCTCTACATCAAGACCGCCAACACCTTCACCCGCAGCGGCCAGGCCATCGCCCTGCCCAAGGGCGTGAGCGAGGTCGAGGTCGCGGCCAGCCTGGGGCTGGTGGCGGGCGAGGGCGGCCGCGTGGCCGGCGCCGTGCTGTTCAACGACGTGGCGATTCCGCACGAGAGCTACTACCGCCCGCCGGTGAAGTTCCGTTGCGTGGACGGTTTTCTCGGCGTCGGCGATGCACTGCGGTCTGTGGCCTCGCTGGCCGAACTCTCGTCGCTGGTGCTGGAGCTGCGCGTGGACGGTGTGATGCGCCAGCGCACGACGCTCGCCGACCTGGTGCGCGACGCGGCCACGCTCTGGGCCGATGTCAATGCCTTCCAGAGCATGCGGCCGGGCGACGTGCTGATGGTCGGCACCGACTGCCTGGACGACGGCACGCGGCCGCGCGCCAAGGCCGGCGACTCGGTCGAGATCACCGCCACCGGCTTCGCGCCGCTGGTCAACCACTTCGTGCAGGAGGCCGTATGAAGCACGCCCGCATCGCCTGGGCCGGCGCGGTCCACGACGCTGTTGAAGTTGACGGCCAGCTTGAACTCCAGACACCCGCCTTCAAAGGTCGCCGCGTCGGCTTCGACGAGGTGGTCTGGCTGCCGCCGCTCGCCCCCATCAACCGCCCGCGCACCGTGCTGGCCCTGGGCCTGAACTACGCCGACCACGCGAAAGAACTGGCCTTCAGGGCGCCCGAAGAACCGCTGGCCTTCGTCAAGGGCGAAGCCTCGCTGACGGGACACAAGGCCTTCACCGTGCGGCCCGACGGCGTGAACTTCATGCACTACGAATGCGAACTCGCGGTGGTCATCGGCCAGCCTGCGAAGCGTGTGAAGAAGGCCGACGCCTTGCACTACGTCGCCGGCTACACGGTCGCCAACGACTACGCGATCCGCGACTACCTGGAGAACTGGTACCGCCCCAACCTCAAGGTCAAGAACCGCGACACCTGCACGCCGCTGGGCCCCTGGCTGGTGGACGCGGCCGATGTGCACGAACAGCTGGGCGGGCCGCAAAACCTCGCGCTGCGCACCACCGTCAACGGCAAGGTCACGCAGCAGGGCCACACGAAGGACATGATCTTCGACGTCGCCACGCTCATCGAGTACTTCAGTGCCTTCATGACCCTGATGCCCGGCGACCTCATCCTCACCGGCACGCCCGACGGCGTCGTCGACTGCCAGCCCGGCGACGTGATCGTCACCGAGATCGACGGTATCGGCGCCCTCACGAACACCATCACTTCCGAAAGCAAGGCATGACGCAACGCATCAACCACCTCATCAACGGCAAGACCGTTGCCGGCACCGACTACTTTGAAACGATCAACCCGGCCACGCAGGGCGTGCTGGCCGAGGTGGCTTCGGGCACCGAGGCCGAAGTGAATGCCGCCGTCCAGGCCGCCAAGGATGCCTTTCCCGCCTGGGCCGGCCTGCCGGCCACCGAGCGCGCGAAGAAGGTGCGCGCCCTGGGCGACCTGATCGCGAAACACGTGCCCGAGATTGCGAACACCGAAACACAGGACACCGGTCAGGTGATCGCGCAGACCGGCAAGCAGCTGATTCCGCGCGCCTCGGACAACTTCTACTACTTCGCCGAGATGTGCACCCGCACCGACGGCCACACCTACCCCACGCCCACGCACCTGAACTACACGCTGTTCCACCCGGTGGGCGTGTGCGCACTGATCTCGCCCTGGAACGTGCCTTTCATGACCGCCACCTGGAAGGTCGCGCCGTGCCTGGCGTTCGGCAACACGGCGGTGCTCAAGATGAGCGAGCTGTCGCCCCTGACCGCAGCGCGCCTGGGCGAGCTGGCCCTGGAAGCCGGCATCCCGGCCGGCGTGCTCAACGTGGTGCACGGCTTCGGCAAGGAAACCGGCGAGCCGCTGTGCGCCCACCCCGACGTGCGCGCGATCAGCTTCACCGGGTCCACCGCCACCGGCAACCGCATCGTGAAGACCGCGGGCCTTAAGAAGTTCAGCATGGAACTGGGCGGCAAGAGTCCTTTCGTGATCTTCGACGACGCAGATCTGGACCGCGCGCTCGATGCGGCCGTTTTCATGATCTTCAGCAACAACGGCGAGCGCTGCACGGCCGGCTCGCGCATCCTGGTGCAGCAGAGCATCTACGCCGACTTCGTGGCGAAGTTCACCGAGCGCGCCAAGCGCATCGTGGTGGGCGACCCGCTGGATGAGAAGACCACCATCGGCCCGATGATCAGCAAGGCGCACCTGGCCAAGGTGCGCAGTTACATTGAGCTGGGTCCGAAGGAGGGCGCGACGATGCTGTGCGGCGGGCTGGACCGTCCTTCGTATGCCGCCGAGCTGCCGTCGCATGTGGCGGGCGGCAACTACGTCTGGCCGACGGTGTTCGCCGACGTGGACAACCGCATGAAGATTGCGCAGGACGAGATCTTCGGCCCCGTGGCCTGCCTGATTCCGTTCAAGGACGAGGCGGACGCGATCCGCATCGCCAACGACATCCAGTACGGGCTGTCGAGCTATGTCTGGACGGAGAACATCGGCAAGGCGCACCGTGTGGCGGCCTCGATCGAGGCGGGCATGTGTTTCGTGAACTCGCAGAACGTGCGGGACCTGCGGCAGCCCTTCGGCGGCACCAAGGCGTCTGGGACCGGTCGCGAGGGCGGGACCTGGAGTTACGAGGTCTTCCTGGAGCCCAAGAACGTCGCGGTGTCCATGGGTTCGCACCACATTCCTCATTGGGGTGTTTGATTTGCTCTCTTCTTCTGTTTCGCTCGACTACCTGGGCGTGATCGGCGATCCCGGGTACCCGGCTCCGCTCATGTCCCCCGAAACGGGCTTTGCCCGTTTCTCCTCCTTTACTTCGCTGCGCCGAGTACCCAGACTCGCCGATCCAAAAACGATGTTGGCGCTCCCTGGTTCGAGCGCCGATGCGCAGCGAGAGAAGGCGAGGTGGGTGGTGTGCCGCAGCGAAGTAAAGGAGGAGGGCTGCGCGCAGCGCAGACCGGGGGACATGAGCGGAGGTACACCACCCACCTCACCTTCCACCACAAACGTCAGACAAGACAACGCACAAAACAGGAGACAAGCCAAATGGGCAAAGTAGCACTGGTCGGCAAGATCACCCACGTCCCCTCGATGTACCTCAGCGAAATCGACGGCCCCCGCAAAGGCACTCGCCAGGACGCCATCGACGGCCACAAGGAAATCGCACGCCGCTGCAAGGAACTGGGCGTAGACACCATCGTCGTCTTCGACACCCACTGGCTCGTCAACGCCACCTACCACCTCAACTGCGCCGAGCATTGGCAGGGCACCTACACCAGCAACGAGCTGCCCCACTTCATCAGCAACATGGGCTACGCCATCCCCGGCAACCCTGCGCTGGGCCAGCTGCTGGCGAAAGTGGCCAACGAACACGGCGTCGAGACCCTGGCCCACCACGCCACCACGCTGCAGCCCGAGTACGGCACCCTCGTGCCCATGCGCTACATGAATGCTGACCAGCACTTCAAGGCCGTCTCGGTCTCGGCGCTGTGCACCTCGCACTACCTCAACGACAGCGCGCGCCTGGGCTGGGCCATGCGCAAGGCGGTCGAAGGCCACTACGACGGCACCGTCGCATTCCTCGCCAGCGGCTCGCTCAGCCACCGCTTCGCGCAGAACGGCCTGGCGCCCGAATTCGCGTTCAAGGTCTGGAGCCCTTTCCTGCAGCACCTGGACGACGAAGTGGTGCGCATGTGGAAGGCCGGCGAGTGGAAGGACTTCTGCGAGATGCTGCCCGAGTACGCCGCCAAAGGCCACGGCGAAGGCTTCATGCACGACACGGCCATGATGCTGGGCGTGCTGGGCTGGAGCGAATACACCGGCCAGGCCGAGATCGTCACGCCGTATTTCGGCGCCAGCGGCACCGGCCAGATCAACGCGCTGTTCCCGGTGCTGCCGGTCAGCGGATCGGCCATCCCGCCGCCCGTGGCCTCGCGCGCCGACGGCTTCTCCACCGTGGCCACGCGCCTGTGAACCGGAGCACCCCATGCCCCACCTCGTCATCCTCTACACCCCCAACCTCGACAAGCCCGCCTCGCAGGGCGGCGTCGACATGAGTGGCCTGTGCCGTGCACTGGCCGACGCCATGCTCGCCGTGCGCGACGAACTGGGCAAACAGGTCTTCCCCACCGGCGGCACGCGTGTGCTGGCCTACCCGGCCGCGCACAGTGCCGTGTCCGATGGCGGCGCGGCCGGCATTTCCGCGGGCCTGGGTGGCGACTACGCCTTCATCTACATGAACCTGCGCATGGCCATGGGCCGCACCCCGGTGGTGCACCAGCGCGTGGGCGAGGCGCTCAACGCGGTGGTCAAGGAGCGCTTTGCCGAACAGCTGGCGAAGCGCCCCATCGGCATCACCGTGCAGGTCGACGAAGGCCACGAGGTCTTCGACGCCAAGAACAGTTCCTTGCACCCGCTTTTCAACAAGCCATAAACCATGTTCGACGACGCCCTCGTTCAGCAGCTCGCCGCCGAGCTGCAACGCGCCCAGCAGACCCGCACGCAGGTCGAGCACTTCTCCAAGCGCCACCCCGGCATGACCATCGAAGACGGCTACCGCATCGGCCGCGCCTGGGTGGATCTGGAGAAGGCCGCCGGCAAAAAGGTCATCGGCCACAAGATCGGCCTGACCAGCCGCGCCATGCAGATCAGCAGCCAGATCGACGAGCCCGACTACGGCACCCTGCTCGACGACATGCTCTATGTGGCCCAGGCCGGCGAGGTGCTGGAGATTCCGGTGAAGAACTTCATCGCGTCGCGCGTCGAGGTCGAACTGGCCTTCGTGCTCAAGGCACCGCTGGCCGGTCCGAACGTGACGGTGGAAGAGGTGCTGGCCGCGACGGACTACATCACGCCCGCCATCGAGATCATCGACGCGCGCATCGAGCAGTTCGACCGCCACACCAAGGTGATGCGCAAGGTCTACGACACCATCAGCGACAACGCGGCCAACGCCGGCATCGTGATTGGCGCGGGCGACCCGGCCTTCCGTGCCGACCCGCACACCACCAACCGCCCCTGGTGCGGCGCCATCCTGCGGCAGAACGGCGCGGTCGAAGAGACGGGCCTGGCCGCCGGCGTGCAGGGCGACCCCGCCATCGGCATCGCCTGGCTGGCCAACAAGCTCGCGCCCTGGGGCGAGACGCTGCAGGCCGGCGAGATCGTGCTCGCCGGCAGCTTCACGCGGCCCGTGGCGGCCAAGGCGGGCGACCTGTTCGAGGCCGACTACGGCCCGCTGGGCTGCCTCAAGTTCAAGTTCATCTGATCGACCAAAGGAGACACCATGGCCGACGCTTTCCTCAAACCCGCCCGCTTCAGCGACGCCGAATGGCAGGCGCGCGTGCAGCTGGCCGCCTGCTACCGCATCTTTGCCCACCTGGGCTGGGCCGAGCTGATCTACAACCACATCTCGCTGCGCGTGCCGGGGCCGGACGACCACTTCCTCATCAACCCCTTCGGCCTGCACTACACCGAAGTCACCGCGTCCAACCTGGTCAAGGTCGATGTGGACGGCCACATCATCGGCAACGACGACTGGCCCATCAACCCGGCCGGCTTCACCTTCCACGGCGCCATCCACGCCACCCTGCCCGACGCGCACTGCGTGATGCACGTGCACACCACACCGACCATGGCCGTGTGCTGCAGCGAAGAGGGCCTGAGCTACACCAACTTCTACGCTGCGCAGCTGTACGGCCAGGTGGCGTACCACGACTTCGAGGGCATCACGGTGCACCGCGAAGAGGGCGCGCGCATCCTCGCTTCAGCCAATGGCAAACGCGTGCTGCTGCTGCGCAACCACGGTCCGGTGGTCATCGGCCACACGCTGCCGCAGGCGTTCAACCTGATGTGGCTGGTGCAGCGCGCCTGCGAGATCCAGGTGGCCTCGGCCACGCTCGGCCAGCTGCGGCAGATTCCGGTGCCGGTGCTCGAAGGCTGCGTGCGCGATTCCCTCAACTTCAACCCGAAATACGGCGCCGGCGAAGACTCCTTTGCCGCCATGCAGCGGCTGATCGACCGCATCGACCCGGGGTACCGCGCATGAGTGATTCGCCCAGCTTCAAGAAGGTCGCCATCGTCGGCGTCGGCGCCATCGGCGGCCTGTTCGCCGGCTGGCTCGGTTCGCGCCTGCCGGCCGGTCAGATCCAGCTCTCGGCCGTGGCGCGCGGCGAGACCCTGCGCGCCCTGCGCGAGCGCGGCCTGGTGTGGGTCGATGCCGACGGCGCCGAACACAGCGTGGCGGTCAACGCCAGCGACGACGCGGCGAGCCTGGGCGTGCAGGACCTGGTGATCGTCTCCGTCAAAGGCCCGGCCATGCCGCAGGTCGCACCCGCCGTGCGCGCGCTCATGAGCCCGCACACCGTGGTCCTGGTCGCCATGAACGGTGTGCCCTGGTGGTTCTTCGACGGTCTGCCGGGCGAAGCCGCGGGCCTGCAGCTCAAGGCGGTGGACCCGCTGGGCCTGACGGCGCAGCACATCCCCACGGCGCAGGTCATCGGCTGCGTGGTGCACGCCAGCGCCACCGCGCCCCAGCCGGCGCGCATCGAGCGCATCAAGAACAACCAGCTCATCCTCGGCGAGCCCGCGGGCGGAACATCTGCCCGTGTGCAGGCGCTGGGCGAACTGCTCACGCAGGCCGGTTTCGGCGTCACCGTGTCCGAGCGCATCCAGCGCGACATCTGGTTCAAGCTCTGGGGCAACATGACCATGAACCCGGTCTCGGCCATCACCGGTGCGCCCTGCGACCGCATCCTGGACGACGAACTCGTGCGCGGCTTCTGCAGCGCCGTGATGCGCGAGGCGCAGGCCATCGGCGCGCGCATCGGCATCCCCATCGACCAGAACCCCGAAGACCGCCACGCTGTCACGCGCAAGCTCGGCTCGTTCAAGACCTCGATGCTGCAGGACGTGGAAGCCGGCCGCCCCATCGAACTCGACGCGCTGGTGGGCGCCGTGCGCGAGATCGGGCGGCACCTGGGCGAAGCCACGCCCAACATGGACGCGCTCATGGGCCTCACCAGATTGATGGGCCAGATGCGCGGCCTCTACCCAGAACCGACGAAGACACCGCAATGAAGACCCCCCAGAACACCTTCCGCGATGCCCTGAAAGCCGGCAAGCCGCAGATCGGCTGCTGGGTCGGCTTCGCCTCGCCCGATGTGGCCGAGGCCCTGGCCGGCTGCGGCTTCGACTGGCTGCTCATCGACGGTGAACACGCGCCCAACGACCCGCGCACCGCGCTCGACCAGCTGCGCGCGGTCGCCCCTTACACCAAGACCCACGCCGTCGTGCGCGCGGTGCAGGCCGACGTGGCCCTCGTCAAGCAGTACCTCGACATCGGCGCACAGACCCTGCTGATCCCGATGATCGACACCGCCGAGCAGGCCGCGCTCATGGTCCAGGCCATGCGCTACCCGCCCGAAGGCATCCGCGGCATGGGCGCGGCGCTGGCGCGCGCCTCGCGCTGGAACCAGGTGGACGACTACCTCAACCAGGCCAACGGCCAGATGTGCCTGCTGGTGCAGGCCGAGACCGTGACCGCGGTGAACAACCTCCAAGCCATCGCCGAAACCGAAGGCGTGGACGGCGTGTTCTTCGGCCCGGCCGATCTGTCGGCCAGCATGGGCTACCGCGGCCAGCCCGGCCACCCCGAGGTGCAGAAGGTCATCCTCGACGGCATCGCCACCGTGCGCGCCGCCGGCAAGGCCGCCGGCATCCTCGCCACCGACCCGGCACTGGCGCAGCAGTACCTGGACGCGGGCGCGTTGTTCGTGGCGGTGGGGGTGGACACGACGCTGCTGGTGAAGGCGGCGAGCGGCCTGCGCCAGCGCTTTCTGCCGGACGGCGCGGTCGCCGCCCGGCCCCAGGCCAGCGGCGGCTACTGACCCAGCGCTCAGCCGCGTCTCTGCTGGGCGATCAGCCGGGCCAGCAGGCGCCTCACCCGCACGGGCGCCGCGTCGTTGCTCATCAGCACCGGGTTGAGCGAGAAGAAGTCGCTCGTGTTCATCTCCTTCTGCACGGCTTCGATGATCGGGCCGTCCTCGGTGACGAAGGCGTTGTGCATGGCCTCGATCTTCATCTGGTTGTACTCGCCGTCGTCCACGATGTGGTTGCGCCGTGTGGCAAAGAAGTAGTGGGTTTCGGTGGCGCTGGCGGGTGTGCAGGTGTGCAGGTCGTACTGCCCCACGGTGTCGTTCAGGTCGAGCTGGCCTTCGCCCTGGATTGCGCCCACGCTCAACTGGATGTTGGCCGGCGCGCTCCAGGTGATGTCGAAGAAGCCGCGCGCCTCGGCCGCCGGGTCGGGCAGAAAGTTGGCGAATATCATCATTGCGGGGGTCTGGCGCCATTCCCAGCGCGCGTTGACGGTGTCGTTCTCTTCCTTGACCGGCGGGATCAACGGCGAGAGCTGGCCGCGCGTGGTGATGATCTCGCCGTGCACGTGGTCGATGTGGCTCAGGTCCATCACGTTGTCCACGATCAGCTCGTAATGCGCCTTCATCGGCATGTAGGTGTGCGCCACGCCGGAGGCCGGGCCGTTGTCGAGCGCCGAGAAGTCGGGCAGTTTCGCCGTGTCGGCCGGCTCGTCGCCCATCCAGATCCAGACGAACCCGTACTTCTCCAGCAGCGGGAAGGTGCGGACCTTGGCGGCAGCGGGAATGCGCCCGGTGCCGTGCGGGTTGTGCGTGCATTGGCCGCTGCAGTCGAAGCGCAGTGCGTGGTACTTGCACACCACGTCGTCCCCCTGGCGCTCGCCCATCGAGAGGGGCACGAAGCGGTGCGGGCAGCGGTCGTGCATGGCGACGGGCGTGCCGTCGGCCTTGCGGTACATCAGCACCGAGGTGTCGAGCAACTGGCGTGTGAGCATGGCTTCGGCGCCCAGCTCGCGCGACATCGCCGCGACGTACCAGCAGTTCAGCAGGTACGGCGTGTCCGGCTTGCCCACGGGGTTGCCGCTGGGATGGGTGTAGATGGGGATCGGGGCGGTGGTTCGGGTGGGGGCGTCCATGTTGTCTCCTGTTTGTGCTTGCGGGAATGAAGGCCGTTGCCGGCCGGGTGGGGGAAAGGGGGATGCGGTTTCAGTGGTGCGCCAGCACCAGCAGCGGGCTGTGCGAGCGCGAACAGCAGGGCGTGAAGTGGCCGGGGTCGGCGTGTTCTGCGGCGGTGTAGAACTGGTCGCGGTGGTCGGGCTCGCCGGCCACCAGCCGCACGCTGCAACTGCCGCAGATGCCTTGTTCGCACGACAGCGCCAGCGCAATGCCGGCGGCCTCCAGCGCCTGCGCGACGCTGGTGCCCGGCGGCACCGGCACCCGCTGGCCCGTGGGCTGCCACTCGACGGTGAACGCACCGTCTGCCGCCTGCGCGCCCGCCGCATGACCGGGCGCCGCGGAAAAGTGTTCGGCGTGCACGCGGTTGGCCGGCCAGCCCAGTGCCTGCGCGCGCTCACGCACATGGCCGATGAAGCCCGCCGGGCCGCACACCCAGACCTGGGTGCCGTGAGGTGAGCGGCTGAGCAGCGTGTGCGCATCGAGCTTTTGCGCGGGCGGCCCGTCGTCGTGGTGCAGGTGCACGTGTGCGGACCACGGGGCTGTCTGCAAACGCTGGCGGAACGGCAGCCGCGCGGCGGAGCGGGCGCAGACGTGCAGTGCAAAAGACCGCTGCTCTGCCCAGAGCTGTTCGGCCATGGCCAGCAGCGGCGTCAGGCCGATGCCACCGGCCAGCAGCAACGTGTGCGGGCACGGGGCCAGTGCAAAAGCGTTGCGGGGCCGACTGATGGGCAACGTGGTGCCGACGTGCAGGGCCTCGTGCACGCAGGCAGAGCCGCCGCGCCCGGCGGGCTCGCGCAGCACGGCGACGAGGTAGCGGCCGCGCTCGTGCGGCGCGTTGCACAGCGAGTACTGGCGCACCAGCCCGTTGGGCAGGTGCAGGTCGATGTGGGCGCCGGCGTCGAAGGCGGGCAACGCATCGGGGGCTTCGTCGGTGGGCACCAGTGTGAGCGCCACCACGTCCTCGGCCTGCACCTCGCGGTGCGACACGCGCACGCGCAGCAGGCCGTTGGCCGCGGCGGCTGTCGGGTTGTTCATGTGTTGTCTCCGTCGTTGTGATGGCCGCTGCACCACCCGTTGGGCGCGGCCTTTGTGGCCTTGCTGTGCAAGCGTTGTGCCATCGCGCGAACGGCTTGGAACGCTTCGGCAAGCCGTTGTCGCGCAACGGTTTTTTGGAAAACGGGGGTAAACCATGATGGCGTGGGAGAGGGTCGGTCTTCAGGATTTGCGGAAACACCGGCTGGCGCCGATTTCGGGAATTGCTGAAACCGATGCGGCGCTCAAGAACGGTTGCCGACCTTTTCGACACCCCACGCCACCATGCTCCAGACCCCTGCCATCGATCCCGCCAAACTGCTGGCAGGCCACCTGCATTTCTCGCCCGACGCGGGCCACATCCAGCTGTTCGACCAGCGCATGCTGCTCATGCAGGCCGAGTCGTTCGCCGAGCTGCGGCGCGAACTCATCGTCAGCCTCGGCACCGCGAAAACGCGCGCGCTCATGATGCGGCTGGGCTACCAGCAGGGCTTCGACGACGGGCAGCGGGTGCGAGAGCAACTGGGCGGGGCCGACCCCGCCGACGCGCTGGTGCTGGGGCCGCGCTTGCGCGAGATGGAAGGCTTTGTGCGCAACCAGCCGGTCGACGCCATGCAGGTCGACATCGCGCAGGGCCAGTTCTGGGGCGACTACTACTGGAGCGCGAGCTGGGAGGCGCAGGCCCACCTCGCGCACTGCGGCGTGAGCGGCTCACCGGCTTGCTGGACCATGGTGGGGTATGCCGACGGCTATTGCACGGCCGTGACCGGCATGCCCATTCACTGGCGCGAGGTGGAGTGCGTGGCCATGGGGCACGCGCGCTGCCGCGTCATCGGTCGGCCGCTGGTGGAATGGCAACGGGAAGCGCCCCAGGGTGGCGAAGACGACACCGACTACCTGCAGGTCGACACCTTTGTGGACCGTGTGGGGCACCGCCGTTCGTGGTCGGTGCCGGGGGCTCATACCGCCGCCGCGGCATCGGCAGGTCAGCCCCGTGCCGCGCCCGCGGGCGCGGTGGCCGACCCTGGTGAGAATCTGGGCGGCTTCGTGGGGACCTCGGCCGGGTTTCGCGCCGTGGCCCATCTGGTGCGCCGCGTGGCGCCCACCCACTCGACGGTGCTCTTTCGGGGCGAGAGCGGTGTCGGCAAGGAATGCTTCGCGCGGGCGCTGCATTCCATCAGCCCGCGCGCTGCGGGACCGATGATCGCCATCAACTGCGCCGCCATTCCCGCCAACCTGGTCGAGGCCGAGCTGTTCGGGGTCGAGCGCGGGGCGTATACCGGCGCCGACCGCGCGCGGCCCGGGCGCTTCGAGCGCGCCGATGGCGGCACGCTGTTTCTCGACGAAATTGCCAGCTTGAGCCTGCCCGCACAGGGCAAGGTGCTGCGCGCGATCCAGGAGCGGGAGTTCGAGCGCGTGGGCGGTACCGAAGTGCGGCGGGCCGACGTGCGCATCGTCGCCGCCGCCAACGTCGACCTGCGCAAGGAAGTCAGCGAAGGGCGCTTTCGCACCGACCTGTTTTTCCGCCTCAACGTGTTCCCGATCGAGATCCCGCCGCTGCGCGAGCGGCTGGAAGACATCCCGCTGCTGGTGGCACTGTTCCTGGAACGCAGCGTGCGCCGCTGCAGCAAAGACGTGAAGGGTTTGAGTCCGCAGGCTTACGCCGCGCTGTGGGACTACGACTGGCCGGGCAATGTGCGCGAGCTGGAAAACATGATCGAGCGCGGCGTTATCCTGGCGGAGGAGGGCGGCAGCATCGATGTGCAGCACCTATTTGCCGGGGGCGAGACCTTGCGCGGCACCACCTGGGGCCTGGGGCCGGCGGGCGATCTGGTGCGCGCCGGCGGGCATGGCCACGCCGCGCCCGGTTTCCCGGGGCCTGGCGACGATTCGGCGGGCGACCTGCCCAGCCTGGTGGACCGGCTGCTGGACCAGCAGGCCGCGTTCACCGACATCGAGGCCATGCTGATCGACCGCGCCATCGATCGCTGCGGCGGCAACGTGTCGGCGGTGGCGCGGCTGCTGCAACTGCGGCGCGGCCAGGTGGAGTACCGCATCAAGCGGCGTGAAGCCGGGGGCTGAGGCCGGTCACATCGGCTTGATGTTGGCCTGTTTCACGACCTGCTTCCAGCGCACGATTTCCTGCTCGATGTAGGTCTTGAATTGCTTGGGCGAGCTGGGCACCGGTTCGGCGCCGAACTTGGCAAGCTGTTCGGTGATCTGCTTGTCCTGCAGACTGGCGTGAATGGCCTTGTTGAGTTTGTCGACCACCGCAGGCGGCAGGCCGGCGGGGCCGACAACGCCGAACCAGGCCGGGCTGTCGATTTCCGGGAAGCCCGCCTCCCGCATGCCCGGGAGGTCGGGCAGCAGGGGCGAGCGTTCCTTGCGCGTGAGCGCGATGGCCTTGATCTTGCCGGTGGGCAGGTAGGTCAAGGCGGTGCTCAGCGATGTTTCGATGAACAGCGTCACGCTGCCGGCGAGCAGGTCCTGCGCCGCCGGGGTGGTGCCGCGGTAGGGGACGTGCGTCATGCGGATGCCTGCGGCTTGGTTCAGCGATTCGCCCACCATGTGCCCGACCGAGCCGAGGCCCGCAGAAGCTTAGGTGACCTTGCCCGGGTTCGCTTTGGCATAGGCGACCAGGCCTTTGAGGTCGTCGAAGGGGGCATCCTTGGTGGCCAGGATCACGCCCGAGGCGGCGTTGCGCCAACCCCCTCACCTCACTGTCCCTGGGCTTTCTCAATCAACTCCTTCGCCGATTGGAGCAGCGCCGCACCGTCCAGCCCGCGCTTGCCGATCTCGGTCACCAGTTCGTCGTCCAGCCGGTCGGTGGCCTTTTTCCAGGTTTGCAGTTCGCTGGCCGAGAGGGTGTAGATCGGGTTGCCGGCCTGTTGCACCAGCTTGCGGCCGGGCACGTCGGCTTCGTGAATCATCTTGCCGACCCAGGCGGAAAACGCCGCGCCGCTGTTGGCGTCAATCACTTTCTTCAGGTCGGCGGGCAGGCTTTCGTAGCGGGCTTTGTTCATGGCCAGCACAAACACCTGCGCATACACCGCGTTGGACTTGGGGTCGCTTTCGGTGGTGAACTTGGTCAGCTCGTGCATCTTGGTGGCCTGCACCACTTCGTAGGGCGTCAGCGCACCGTCGATCACGCCTTTGGACAGCGCTTCGGTCACGGCGGGCAGGGGCATGCCCACCGGGGTGGCGCCCAGGGCCGCGAGCATCTTGGTGGTCTGGCGCGTGGCACCGCGCATCTTCAGGCCTTTGAAGTCGGCCAGGCTCTGGATGGGTTTGCTGCGCGTGTAGAAGTTGCCCGGGCCGTTCATGTGAAAGGCCAGTGGCTTCACTTCGCGGTATTCGGCCGCGTTGTAGCGGGTCTGGAACTCCCACAGCGCGCGGCTGGTGGCCTCGGGTGTGGTCATCATGAACGGCAGTTCAAAGATTTCGGTCACCAGGAAGCGCCCGGGCGTGTAGCCGGGAATGGTCCAGATCACGTCGACTATGCCATCCTTGACCTGGTCGTACAGCTGTGGCGCCGTCCCGCCCAGTTGCATGGACGGGAAGATCTTGCACTTGATCTGGTCGCCCGATTCCTTGGCGATCTTGGCGCACCAGGGCTCCAGCACCTTGGCCTGGATGGGCGCGCCCGCCGGCAGGAAGTGGTGGACCTTGAGGGTGATCTCTTCGGCCTGCGCGGCTGTGCCCAGCAGGGCGGCGGTGGCCAGCGCGCCCAGCAGGCGCAAGGTTGGGGGGGTGCGTGGGTTCATGGTTGTCTCCGGTGTTGTCAGAACATTTTGTGAAAGGGAATCGAGGCCAGGGGAATCAGGGGGGAAGGGGCTCGGGGTCGTTGCGCAGCAGGTATTCCCACACCCGCTCGGCAATGCGGCCGTCCCAGGTGGCGCGTTGGGCGGCCACTTCGGTGCCCAGCACGGGCGCGGTGTCGGCCAGGCCGCTCGACAGGGCGGCCAGCTCCACGCGCGCGGCGTCTTCCAGAAACCAGGCCAGGGCCACGGCGCGCTCGGGCGTTTCGGCCACGGTGACGGCACCGTTCACGTTCAGGACCAGGCCCGGGTGCGGTCCGAGCAAAGCGGCCACCTGTTCGGCCGCGGTGTCGTTGCGCACCAGCGCGGCGTCTGGCCACAGGGGAACGCCGGCCTGGAAGTAGCTGCCAAAACCGTGGCGCGCACGCGGCACGCGGCCCAGCGCGGCCAGCGCGGTGATCTGCGGCGGTATGAAGCGGCAGATGGCCTGCACGTCGGGCCGGCGCCGGTAGATCTGCTGGTGCAACCGCACCTCGCCCAACACACCGGCCGGCAGCGCGCCATTCACCGGCACCACCGTGCCGGCTTCGCCCACGCCGACCATGGCCATGGGGCGGGCGGCGCACACCAGTAAGTGGCCGGTGTCGAGCCGCACGCTGCAGTGACCGAACGGCCCGGACAGGCCGTTGTTGCCCAGCGCGCGCGCCATGCGGCGCACGGTCAGCTCGGCTGGTTGTGGCGCGGCCATCAATCGCGGAACTCCGCGATGTCGGGCTTGGAGCCCCACATGCAGAACGACGAGGGATGCAGCGGAAACTGGCGGGGGCGGTAGTTCTCCAGGTCGCCGACGATGTGCCGGTCGCTGTTGGAGTACTCGAAGATCACCTCGTCGTGGCCTTCGAAGTAGACGAAGTTGCCGCCCGATGTGGGGTGGCGGCCGGGGCCGAAGACGATGCGGATGTCCTGACTCTGGAGGAAGTACCACGACTTCATGATGTCGTCGATCTCGGCGACCTGGAAGTTGATGTGCTGGATGCCTTTGCGCTGCGATGCGAACAGCGCCATCTGGTGGTGCCGCGGGTTGACGCGCAGCAGTGGGCAGGGGCCGATCCAGTCGCTGACCATGGCGTTGAAGTGCTGCAGCCAGAACGACTGGTCGCGCGCCGGGTCGGTGGTGCACAGGCCCACATGGCCGAGGCCGGTGATCCCGGCATCGCGCGAGGGGAAGTAGCGCTTGCCCGCGTCGTGTGGCCGGGCGACGATTTCGATGCGGTTGCCCGTGGGGTCGTTGAACCAGATGAAGGCCTCCACATGCCGGTCGGCCGCTTCTTCGGCGGTGCCTTGCCCGCAGGGCACGCCGGCCGACTGCAGTTGCGCGAGCGCGGCACCGAGCTGGCTCCAGTCCTTGATGTCGAAGGCCACGGTGTGGTCGCCCGGTTCGCCCTGGAAGTAGCAGACCGCGTGGTGGCTGGCGCTGCTCTTGAGGTAGAGCCGGTCGGCGGTCCGTTCCACGGCCTGCAGGCCCACGATCTCGGTGCAGAACTTTTGCGCACCATCCAGATCGCGCGTGCCCAGACGCACGTAGAGGATGTCTCTGAGGTTGATCATCTTGTCTCCTGTTGTTGGCCCGGTGAATCTACCGACGCAAGGGGTTGATGACCTAACACCTGGGGTGATCCTGGGTATTTGCCCTGAAAATACCGAGGATGAAAAATGACGTGGACCTGAACCTCTTGCGCGTGCTGTGCACGGTGCACGCCACGCGCAATGTGTCGCGTGCGGCGGACGAGCTGGGCATGACACAGTCGGGCGTCAGCAACGCCTTGCGCCGGCTGCGCACGGTCTTCGCAGATCCCTTGTTTGTGCGGTGTGCCGACGGTATGCAGGCCACCGCGCGGGCGCAGGACCTGATCGACCTGATCGGGCCGGGCATGGCAGACATTCAGTCCGCACTGGCGACCGAGACCGCGTTCGATCCGGCGCAGTCCACGCGCCTGTTCCGTATCATGGCCAGTGATCTGGCCCAGATGGTGTTGATGCCGAAATTGCTGGCCCGGGTGGCGCCGTTGGCGCCGAACGTGCGCTTCGAAACCGTGGACGCCGGCCCCGAGGACGGACGCCGTGGCATGGAAGGTGGCGCCATCGACCTCGTGTTCGGCAACTGGCCCGCCTTCGGCCTCGACTTTCACCGGCAGGTGCTGTTCAAGGAGGTGTTCCTGGTGCTGATGCGGGAGGACCACCCGCTGTCGCAACGGCGGCTGACGCGCAGTGCCTACCTGAACGCCAAACACGTGGACTACCGGCCCGGCGGCGTGACCTACCAGTCGCTCAAACAGGTGCTGGACAAGGTGCTGAAAACGCAGAACCGCCAGCGCGATGTCACCTTCACGGCGGCACATGCGCTGGGGTTGACCTCGGTGCTAAGCGAGTCCGACCTGCTGCTGACCTTGCCGAGCCGCCTGGTCAGCGCCATTCAGGTCGGGCGCAAGCAACTGGTGGCACGGCCGCTGCCCGTGGCCAGCCCGGAGATGCCCATCACGCTGCAGTGGCATGCGCGCGTGCACCGCGACCCGAGCGTGATCTGGCTGCGCCGGGTCATCGCGGAGCTGTTTGATGAAAGCCGTACCGCCCGGTGACGCGCTGTGCGCGCGCAGCCATCTCAGCGGCGGGCAACGGACACCTGCACCGACCGCGCGTCCGCAAACGAAAACGTGGCAGACAGCTGCCCGCCTGTTGCCAGCGGGCATGCGGCCGTGAGCCCGCCGGTGATCACGAGATCGCCGGCCTCCAGCCGCTGGTCGAAAGCCGCCAGCGCCCGCGCCAGGCGTGCCACCGCATCCAGCGGGTGGCCGTCGGCGTCGGCGCCCTTGCCCTGGCCCAGCTCCGTGGCCCCGTCGGACAGCCGAACCGCCACCGTGTCGAGCGCCATCAGATCGGCGAGCGGGAGCCGCGGCCCGATCACGACCTGGCCGGCGGACGAGTTGTCGGCGGTGTTCTGTTCGAGGTTGAAGCGGTAGCCGGTCCAGGTGGAGTGCACGACTTCGAGGCAGGCGTAGGCGCCCTCCACGGCGGCGGCCACGGTGTGGCGGTCGACGGGCGCCTGCCGCGCGTCGAGTGCGGTCTCCAGGCGCAGCCCGATCTCGGGCTCGACCCGCGGCTGCACCAGGCGCTCGTGCACCGCGTCGCCCGAGCCGAGCAGCATCCAGTCGGTCAGCGGCCCGAAGTTGGGCCGGTCAATGCCCATCTGGCGGCGCATCACTTCCGACGTGTAGCCCAGCTTCCACCCGACCACGCGCTCACCGGCGGCGAGGCGCAGGCCGAGCAGCGCGCGCTGAATGGCGTACGCGGTGGCGAGGTCGGGCGTGCCGATGGTGGCTTCGGCGTCCAAGGTGCGCCCGGCCTGTCGGGCGGCCCAGATGCGTTCGGCGGCCGCGGCTACCGCGCCGGGCGTGGTCATGGCGCGGGCCCTAGCGGCCGAGGTCTTTGGCGCTGACGCCCGCGATGCCCCAGTTCTCCTTGGGCATTTCGTGGATCCAGACGCGGATGGTTTCCTTCTTCGCGTCGGTGGCCTCGTGCAGCGCCTGGGTGACCTTCTCGATCACGGCCTTCTTCTGCTCGGGCGTGCGGCCTTCGAGTATGTAGATCTGTGCGAACGGCATGGTGGTGGTCTCCCGGGTCAGTTGGCTTTGATGTCCAGCTTGCGGATCAGGGAACCCCAGCGGTTGTTCTCGGCCTTGATGAAGGCGTCGAACTCCTGGGGCGTGGTGACGCGCAGGTTGCCGGAGATGTTGTCGAACGCGGCCTGGGCCTCGGCGGTCTTGGCGCCTTTGGCCCAGGCGTCGTGCAGCTTCTGCACGACGGCGGCCGGGGTGGCGGCGGGGGCGACCAGGCCGAACCAGGTCTCCACCGCGAAGCCGGGGTAGCCGGACTCGGCCACCGTCGGCACGTCCGGCAGGGCCTTGGCGCGCGTGGGCGAGGTGACGGCCAGCGCCTTGAGCTTGCCGCTGCGGATGTGCTGCAAGGTGGTGGCCAGCGAGCTTTCCATGCTCATGATCACCGTGCCCGAGAGCAGGTCCGGCACGATCTGGCTCGACCCCTTGTAGGGGATGTTGGTGAGTTCGATGCCGGCCACCGACTGCAGCAGCTCGGCCGCCAGGTGGTTGCTGGTGCCGATGCCGGACGTGGCGTAGCCGAGCTTGCCCGGATTGGCCTTGGCGTAGGCCACCAGACCCTTGAGGTCGGCGAACGGTGCGCTCGGGTGCACGACGATCACGCAGGGCGTGGTGCCCACCAGCGAGATCGGGGCGAAGTCCTTTTCCACCTGGAACGGCAGCTTGTCGTAGAGGTAGGGCGCGATGGCCAGGCTGCTGATGGCCGACAGCCCGATGGTGTAGCCGTCCGGCGCGGCCTTGGCCACCGCGTCGGTGCCGATGTTGCCGCCGGCGCCGGCCTTGTTCTCGACCACGAAGGACTGGCCCAGGGCGTCGCCCATGGCCTTGGCCGCGGTGCGGCCCATGATGTCAGTGGGTCCACCCGGCGGGAAGGGCACGATGAGCTTGACGGGACGGGTGGGGTAGGCGTCCTGCGACCAACCAGCGGTGGGTGCCAGGGCCAGGCCGGCCCCCACGGAGGCGATGAAATCTCTGCGTTGCATAGGGTGTGTTCCTCAGGCTGCTTTTTTCTGTTGGCGGGCATCGCGCTCGCGGGCCATGGTCATGGCGGTGTCTTCGATCATGTCTTCCTGGCCGCCAACCATCTTCTTGCGGCCGAGCTCGACCAGGATGTCGCGCGCCGACAGGCCGTACTTGACGGCGGCGCGTTTGGCGAACAGCAGGAAGCTGCCGTACACGCCGGCGTAGCCCAGCGTGAGCGCGTCGCGGTCGATGCGGATCGGGAAGTCCATGATGGGGGTGACCAGGTCTTCGGCCACGTCCTGGATCTTCCAGACGTCCACACCGGTCTGCACGCCCATACGGTCGAGCACGGCGACCAGCACCTCCATGGGCGTGTTGCCCGCGCCCGCGCCCAGGCCGGCGGCTGCGGCGTCGATGCGGGTGGCGCCACATTCGATGGCGGCGACCGAGTTGGCCACGCCCATGGCCAGGTTGTGGTGGCCGTGGAAGCCCAGCTCGGTCTCGGGCTTGAGCGCGTCGCGCACGGCCTGCAGGCGGGCCTTCACGTCGGCGGGCAGCATGTAGCCGGCCGAGTCGGTGATGTAGATGCAGTTGGCGCCGTAGCCCTCCATCAGCTTGGCCTGTTTCACCAGGCCTTCGGGGCTGTTCATGTGGGCCATCATCAGGAAGCCCACGGTGTCCATGTCGAGCTTTCGGGCGTAGGTGATGTGCTGTTCGCTCACGTCGGCTTCGGTGCAGTGCGTGGCCACGCGGATGGTGTGCACGCCCAGGCCGTGCGCCATCTTCAGGTGGTCGACGGTGCCGATGCCGGGCAGCAGCAGGGCCGAGACCTTGGCCTGCTTCATCAGCGGGATCACGGTGCCCAGGTACTCCTCGTCGGAATGGGCCGGGAAACCGTAGTTGACGCTGGAGCCGCCCAGGCCGTCGCCGTGCGTGACCTCAATGAGCGGCACACCGGCGGCGTCCAGGCCGCAGGCGATGCTCTTCATCTGGTCGAGCGTCATCAGGTGGCGCTTGGGGTGCATCCCGTCGCGCAGGGTCATGTCGTGCAGGGTGATTTTGGTGCTCATGTGAATCTCTTTCGGATGTCTTTTCGAGGGCTGCCGCAGAACCGGCTTTGCCGGGCTGCAGGCTGCGCCCCCTGCAAGGGGGTGACGCGAAGCGGCGCGGGGGTTAGGCCATGCTTGGTTCGAGCACGAGCTCGCCCTTGAGGATTTCTTCGGCGAACATCTCGGCGGTGCGCGCGGCGGCGGCGGTCATGATGTCCAGGTTGCCGGCGTACTTGGGCAGGTAGTCGCCCAGGCCCTCGACCTCCATGAAGACCGAGACGCGCTGGCCGTCGAAGACGGGGCCGTTGACCAGCTTGTAGCCCGGCACGTACTTCTGCACTTCCTTGATCATGTCGTGCACCGACTTCGTGATGGCGGCCTCGTCGGGCGTGCCTTCGACCAGGCAGTGCACCGTGTCGCGCATGATCAGCGGCGGCTCGGCCGGGTTGATCACGATGATGGCCTTGCCCTTCTTGGCGCCGCCCACCTTCTCGACCGCGCCGGCCGTGGTGCGGGTGAACTCGTCGATGTTCTTGCGCGTGCCGGGACCGACCGATTTGGACGACACGGTGGCGACGATCTCGCCATAGCTCACCGGCTGCACGCGGCTGACGGCATAGACCATGGGGATGGTGGCCTGGCCACCGCAGGTGACCATGTTCACATTCATCTCGCGCTGGCCGACGTGCTGCTTGAGGTTGACCGGCGGCACGCAGTAGGGGCCGATGGCGGCGGGCGTGAGGTCGATCATCATCGCGCCCTGCTCATTGACCTTGCGCGAGTTCTCGGCGTGCACGTAGGCGCTGGTGGCGTCGAACACGATCTGCACGCCGTCGGCCTTCATGTGCGGAATCAGGCCGTCCACGCCTTCGGCGGTGGTCTTGATGCCCATCTCCTTGGCGCGCTTGAGGCCGTCGGAGTTGGGGTCGATGCCGACCATCCACACCGGTTCGAGCACCGGGCTGCGCTGCAGCTTGGCCAGCAGGTCGGTGCCGATGTTGCCGGGCCCGATGAGGGCGCACTTGATTTTTTTCGTCATGGGTTGACTCCTGGAGAAATTGAAAAGGGGGCTCAGGTGGGCGTGCGGCCGGGCTCATGGGCGTGCAGCCAGCCGGACAGCCAGCGGGTCAGGCGCGGCGCCACCACCCAGGTCATGAGGACCACCACCAGCACGGTGATGACCATGGTGCGCGGCACCAGCGGCCAGTCGGCCAGCAGCGGCGCCACGGTGAGGAACAGCAGCAGCACGGTCGGGAAGATGCCCAGCCAGGTCACGACCGCCACCTTCCAGCGCGGCGGCGGCGCCTTGGTGGTGCTGCCGGCCGGCGCGAACCAGTAGTCCAGCCCGCTGACCCGGCGCATTTCCTGCGCGCCGATGGTGTGCGGGGCGACTTGCGCGAGCCAGTGCGAGCGCTCGGGCGAGTTCTGCCAGGCGGCCAGGTGCGCGTCGTTGTCGAAGGCGAAGACCACGTGGTAGAGCAGGGGCTCGTCGCCGCTGCCGGCCTCGCCGGGCCGCACCAGCTGTCCGCCCAGGTGGCCGGGGAAGTGGGTTGCCGCATCGATCATGCCGGCCATGGCCGCCTCGAAGCCGGCCACCGCACCGGGCGCGACCCGGCGCGTGACCAGCACGGTCACGGCGCGCGAAGGGGTGGCGGGTGCGTTCATGGGCGCAGGCTTCGCAGGGTGGTGCTCAGACGAAGCGCATGCCGACCGTGCCCAGGTCCTGGAAGCGCACGTTCACGCTGTCACCGGCCTGCACCGCGATGGCTTCGGTCACGCCACCGGTCATGATGAAGCTGCCCGCCGGGATTTCCTGCCCGCGCGCGCCCAGGTGGTTGGCCAGGGCGGCGATGGCGGCGGCCGGGTGGCCCATCACGGCGGCGCCGGCGGCCATGGCCACGATCTGGCCGTTTTTCTCCAGCACCACGCCCAGCGTGCGCAGGTCCAGCTCGTCCACGCGGCGGGCACGGCCGCCGATGACGAAGCGCGAGGCCGAGGTGTTGTCGGCGATCACGCTCTTGAGGTCGAACTTGAAGTCGCGGTAGCGGCTGTCGATGATCTCCACGCCGGGGATCACGAAGTCGATCGCGGCCATCACGGCGCCGACATGGCAGCCCGGGCCCTTGAGCGGCGCCTTGGTGACGACGCAGATCTCGGCCTCGACCTTGGGGTGGATGAGTTCGGAGGTCTTGATGTCGCTGCCTTCGGCGCAGGCCATGTAGTCGCTGACGAAGCCGAAGACCGGTGTGTCCACGCCCATCTGCTTCATCTTGGCGTAGGAGGTCAGGCCGCACTTGAGGCCCACCGTCTTGTGGCCGCGTCCTTCCTTGCGCGCGCGGATCAGGTCCTGGATCGCGTAGGCGTCGTCCCAGTCCATGTCCGGGTGGTCGTCGGTGATCTTGGTGACGTCGTGCGCCTTCAGCTCGGCGTTTTCCAGGTGCTCGGCCAGTTGGGCGAGGGTGTTCTTGTCGAGTTTCATGTGGTTGTTTCCTTCCCGCTCAGGCGACGAAACGCACAGACGTGCCGCCCAGGCCGCCGACGCTGCAATACAGGCTGTCGCCCGCGACCACCGGCACCAGCGGCGACTGCGAGCCCGAGAGGATGATGTCGCCGGCCTTCAGGCCGATGCCCAGGCGGCCGAGCGTGTTGGCCAGCCAGGCGACCGCGTTGACCGGCGAGCCCTGCACCGATGCGCCGCAGGACGTGCTGATGATTTCGCCGTTCTTTTCGAGCACCATGCCGGCCAGCGCGAGGTCGAGGTCGCGCGGGCTCTTGCGCAGGCCGCCGAGCGTGAGCACGCCACACGACGCGTTGTCGGCCACGGTGTCCTGGATCTTGATCTTCCAGTCCTTGATGCGGCTGTCGACGATCTCGAAGCAGGGCATCACGCAGTCGGTGGCGCGCAGCACGTCGGCCGCGGTCACGCCCGGGCCTTCGAGGTCGCGCGCCAGGATGAAGGCGACCTCGGCCTCGGCTTTGGGCGCGATCATGGTGCTCACGGAGATGGGCTGGCCTTCGTTGTAGACCATGCCCGAGAGCAGGTGGCCGAAGTCGGGCTGGTTGACCTTGAGCATGTCCATCACGACCTTGCTGGTCACGCCGATCTTCTTGCCGACCACATGTTCACCGGCGTCCAGGCGGCGCTGGATCATGCGCAGCTGGATCTGGTAGGCGTCCTCAATGGTGATGTCCGCTTCGCGGTCGGTGAGCGGAGCGACGGGTTGGCGGTCGAGCAGCGACTGGTACAGCTCGTCGCCGTATTGCTGGATCTTCTGTTTGTCCATGATGCGTATCCGATGAGTGAAAAGGTCAGGCGGCGGCCCGGGCGTCGGCTTCGGCGAGGAAGTTCGACACCAGCTGGACGAAGCGTGCGGCGTGTTCGATCTGCGTCCAGTGGCCGCAGTGGCCGAACACGTGCAGCTGGCTGTTGGGAATCCACTGGCTCAGCGTCAGCGAGGTCTGCAGCGGAATCACCTGGTCTTCGCGGCCGTGCACGATCAGGGTCTCGTGCGGCAGCGCGCGGATGGCGGCCTCGGGGCTGGCCATGGCGTCGACCCAGCGCTGGCGCGGGGCGGGGAACATGGCCGAAAACGATTCCTGGAAGCCGGGGCGGACGCTGGCCTGGTAGCGCAGCTCGGCCAGCTCGTCGGTGATCAGGCCCCGGTTGTGTGCGAACACGTCCATGATGCGCTTCATGTTGTCCAGCGACGCCTCGTAGCCCCAGACCGCGTCCAGGCCCGGCGTGATCGGGAAGGGCACGCCGACCGAGCCCATGAGCACCAGGCGGCGCACGCGCTGGGGCGCGCGGATCGCCAGCGCCAGCGAGAGCGCACCGCCGAAGCTGTTGCCCACCACGTCGGCCTGCTCCACGCCCATCGCGTCCATCACGTCCAGCGCCTGCTGGACCCAGGTGTCCATGTTGTAGGTGATGCCGGCCGGGCGGTCGGAGTAGCCGAAGCCCACCATGTCGGGCGCGATCACGCGGCGGTCTCGTGCAATCACCGGCATGGCGAGGCGCCAGTTGGCCCAGGCGCTCACACCCGGACCGGAGCCGTGGATGAACAGCACCGGAGGCTGTCCCGGCTTGGAGCTGCCGAGGTCGTGCACGTTGGTGTTGAACGCGCCCGTGCGGACGCTGCAGGCGACTTCGGGGTTGTGAGGGGCGTTCACAGTTTCACCATCACGTTTCTGAGTTCCGTGTAGAACTCCAGCGAGTGCACGCCGCCTTCGCGGCCGATGCCCGAGGCCTTGCTGCCGCCGAAGGCGGTGCGCAGGTCGCGCAGGAACCAGCTGTTGATCCAGCACAGGCCGACTTCGATGGCCGCGGCCATGCGGTGGGCCTTGCCCAGATCCTGCGTCCACACGGTGGTGGCCAGGCCGTAGTCGGTGGCGTTGGCCAGGGCAATCGCTTCCTCTTCGGTGTCGAAGGGCGCGATGTGGCAGCAGGGGCCGAAGATCTCTTCGCGGATCACGCTGGCGCTCTCGGGCAGGCCGGTCCAGATGGTGGGCTGCACGAAGTGGCCGTGGGCGTACTCACCCGTCATGGCCGGTTCGCCGCCGCCGGTGACGACGGTCGCGCCCTCGGCCTTGGCCTTGGCGTAGTAGCCCATGACCTTCTGCTTGTGTTCGGCCGAGATCAGCGGGCCGATGCCCACGCCCGGCATGTCGGGACCACCGATCTTCAGGCCCTCGGCTTTTTCCTTCAGCGCGGCGACGAACTTGTCGAAGATCGGGCGCTGCACGTAGACGCGCTCGGTGCCCAGGCAGACCTGGCCGCAGTTCTCGAAGGCGCTGCGCGTGATGCCGGCGATCGCCTTGTCGAAGTCGGCGTCGGCGAACACGATGCCGGCGTTCTTGCCGCCGAGTTCGAACGAGACCGGGCGCACGCCCTTGGCGGCCGCGGCCATGATGGCCTCGCCGGTGCGGGTCTCGCCGGTGAAGGTGATGCCGTTGACGCCCGGGTGCTTGGTGATGAATTCGCCGGCCGAGCCGGGGCCGAAGCCGTGCAGCACCTGGTACACGCCCTTGGGCACGCCGACCGCGTTCATCACCTCGCCCAGCAGGGTGGCGGTTGCGGGGGTTTCTTCCGAGGGTTTGACGATGACGGTGTTGCCGCAGGCCAGGGCCGGGCCGACCTTCCAGGTCATCAGCAGCAGCGGCAGGTTCCAGGGGCAGATCACGCCGACCACGCCCAGGGGCGTGCGCAGACCGTAGCTGATGGCCGTGCCGCCGTCGGGCGTGGTCATCTGGAAGCTCTCGGTCGGCACGTTCTTGACGATGTCGGCAAAGATCTTGAAGTTGGCGGCGCCGCGCGGGATGTCGATGTGCGAAGCCAGCGAGCGCGGCTTGCCGGTGTCGGCCAGTTCGGCGGCGAGGAAGTCGTCGAAGCGGCGGTTGATCTCGTCGGCCACCGCGTGCAGCAGTTCGGCGCGCTTGACCACGCTCATCGTGCCCCACTCGCCCTTGAGCGCGGCGCGGCCCGCGGCCACGGCCGCGTCGACCTCGGCCTGACCGGCCTCGTGCACCAGACCCACGACCTCGTTGGTGGCCGGGTTGCGGTTTTCGAAGGTCTTGGCGGTGGCGACGAAATCGCCGTTGATGAAGTTCAGGAACTGTTTCATGGTGTGTGGATGAAATGAAAAATCAATCGAGCCCCAGGGCCTGCAGGCCGGCGCGGGCGCAGGCTTCGTCCTGCTCGGCCGAGCCGCCGGAAACACCGATGCCGCCAATGCGCTGGCCGTCGGTCACGACCGGCAGGCCGCCGCCGAACAGCACCAGGCGCTGGCGCTGGTTCAGGCCGATGCGCAGCAACTCGTCGTCACCGATGACGCCGCCCCATTGCGATGTGGGAAAGCCGAAGCTCGCGGCGGTGTAGGCCTTGTCGATCGCGATGTCGATCGAATGCAGGAAGGCATTGGGCATGCGCAGAAAAGCGGCCAGCGTGCCCGAGGCATCGGTCACGGCCACATTGATGCGAATGCCCAATGCCTCCGCGTGCGCCACCGCCGCCTGACAGGCCATCGAAGCCGCCGACGCGGTGATGACGGAAGAGGGAACAGAGAGAGCGGATGTCATAAGAAGAAGCGGCGAGAGAAAGGTGACTCCGGTTCGAGGGGCACCGAGGAACCGGCTCCGCCGGGCCTCAGGTGCCGTCCCCCCTCCCAGCGCCGCAGGCGCGCCAGAGAGGGGGGAAGCCGCGAAGCGGCGCAGGGGGGAGATCAGGTATAGACCTCGGTGAAAGACGGCACCAGATCACCCGTGTGATAGAAAATCCCGCTGCCCAGCTGGTCTTCGGTCCAGGTTGTCACCGGCCGGTCGCGCTGGGCCAGGTAGCCCAGGCCGGCGAAGGTCTCATTGCGGTTGCCGCTGGGATCGAAGAAGTAGATGGTTTCGCCGCGCGTGATGCCGTGGCGGGTGGGGGCCACGTCGATGCGCGTCTTGGTCTTGGCCATCACGTCGGCGGACTTGAGCACGTCGTGCCACGAGTCCAGGAAGAAGGCGATGTGGTGCAGGCCGCTGCGCGGGCCGCCCACGAAGGCGATGTCGTGCGGCGTGGTGGTGCGGGCCATCCAGGTGGCCGCCTGCATGTTGCCTTCGGGTCCGACCAGCACCTGCTCGGTCAGGAAGAAGTCCAGCGCCTCGGTCATGAAGCGGGTGTTGTCGGCCACGGTGTTGATGCCGGCCTCGGGATTCATCTCGCACATCAGCAGGCAGTGGTCCAGCCAGTGAGCGCCCGCGCCTTTGAGGCCGTCCGGCCACGGGTCGGGGTTGGTGGTGCCGACCTCGGTGCCCACGTACTCCTTCATGGCGTACAGGCGCATCTCGTGGCCGCTGGGCAGGTTGAACTGCAGCATGCGGCCGGTGGAAGGCAGGGTGCCTTCGGGCAGCACGGTGGTCTTTACGCCCCAGGCTTCGACCTTCTTCTGCAGCTCGTCGAGGTCGCTGTCCTTCTCGACCTTGTAGGCCAGGTGGTTCATGCCGGCCTGGTCCGACGGCGTCAGGATCAGCGAGTACTTGTCCCACTCGTCCCAGCACTTGAGGTAAACGTTGCCGGCCTTGTCCTTCATGGTGGTCTTCATGCCCAGCACGTTTTCGTAGTGCCTGACCGCGGCGTCCATGTCCATCACTTTCAGGCTCGCGTGCCCGATGCGCATCACACCCATGTTGTGTCTCCTGGTGGTTGGTTACTGCTGCTGAATCGAAGGGCTGGCAGTCGCAGACTCTGCGCGCCCCTTGGAAAACGGTTTTCTCAACTTGCCGGCCACTTCGAGGTTCACCGGCGTCTGGGGCGCCACGCGGCAGGCCAGCGTGTAGCCCTGGTTCTCTTCGTCGAGCGTCACGTGTGCACGGCTGATCGGCCCCAGGGCCTTGATCTGTCCCTCGACGATGCGGACCTTGCAGACCCCGCAGCCGCCGTTGACGCAGCCCACCGGGATGCCCTTGCGGCCGAGCCGGACCATGCCCGTCAGCAGGCTTTCGTTGCCGGCACAGGGATAGGTCTCGTCCGTCTGGGCGACGTGCACGGCGAACTTGGGGCGGGAATCAAACAGGGACATGTCTCAGTTCTTCTTCAACGCAGCAGCTTCAGCTGCCAAAGATAGGGCGGAGCGGTCATACCGTCCAATACCGAATTTTTGCGACCCTATACTGGTGAGGTATTGCGAACCGAACCAGGAGGCCCCATGGATCTCAAAGACATGCGCCAGTTTCTGGCGGTCGCCGAAGAGCGCAACTTCACCCGCGCGGCCGAGCGTCTGCACATGGCGCAGCCGCCGCTGTCGCGCCAGATCAAGGCGCTGGAAGACGAGATGGGTGCGCCGCTGTTCCTGCGCACGCCGGCCGGTGTGGAGCTGACCGAGGCGGGCCAGGCGCTGCTGGACGAGGTGCCCAACCTGCTGCACCTGGCGCAGCGCGCGGCCGAGCGCACGCGGCGCGCGGCGCAGGGCCTGACCGGACAGCTCGACGTGGGCATCTACGGCTCGGGCGTGCTGGACGTCATTCCCCGTGTGCTCGCGAAGTTCCACGCGCAGCGGCCCGAGGTGCGCATCGCGCTGCACAACCTCACCAAGTCCGAGCAGCTGCAGGCGCTGCGCGAACGGCGCATCAGCGTGGGCTTCAACCGACTGGTCCCGCCCGAGCCGGACCTGGTGGTCGAGTCGGTGCTGCGCGAGCCGCTGCTGGTGGCGATGCACGAAGCGCACCCGCTGGCGCAGCGCAGGCAGGTCGGGATGGCCGACCTCGACGGGCTGCCCATGATCCTCTACCCCAACGAGGCCATCCACGGGCTGGCGCAGGAAGTGGCCGAGGCCTTCCGCCAGGAAGGCGTGCGGCTGGCGGTCGAGCAGGACGTCGAGGACGTGGTGACGGCCGTGGCCCTGGTGGCCAGTGGCTTCGGGCTGACCATCGCCACCCGGTCGGCCGCCAGCCTGCGCCTGCCGGGCGTGGTGTTCGTGCCCTTGCGCAGCCGCCACCTCAAGGACCTGGAGTTGAGCTGCCTCTACCGGCGCGGCGATCCGTCGCCGGTGCTGGCCATGTTCCTGGAGGTGGTGCGTGCGCATGGGAAGAGCGAAACGAAGGGCGGCAACGGCCTCAGACCTGCCTGAACAGCGGGCTGCGGGCGGCCTGCGCGTCGGCCGCCGAGAGGAACTTCTCGGTGTAGATGTCGCGCTCGAACAGACGTCCCTGCATCAGGGTGGAGATGCAGGCCTCGATCATGGGCGGCGGCCCGCACAGGTAGGCTTTCTGGCCCGCAAAGCTGCCGCCGAAATGCGCCTTGGCCGCTTCGTGCACGAAGCCGCGGAAGCCGTCCCAGTCCGAGCCCTCGGGCTCGTGCGAGAGCGCCGGCACGTACGTGAAGTTGGCGTGCTGTTCGGCGAGCGCGCGGAACTCGGCGTCGTAGTACAGCTCCTCGTGCGAACGCTGTCCGTAGACCAGGGTGATGGGCAGCGTGCAGCCGCGCGAGAGCAGATCCACGATCATCGAGCGCGGGCTCGACAGCCCCGAGCCGCCGGCCATGAACAGCATCGGCTGGCGCGCCGACTCGCGCACGAAGAAACGGCCGTAGGGGCCGGCCACGCGCAGGCGGTCGCCGGCCTTGAGCTGCTCGTGCAGCCAGGTGGTGCCGGCGCCGCCGGGCAGCTTGCGCACGTTGAGCTCGATGCCCTTCGTGGCGGCCACGTCGGCGGGCTGATTGGCGATCGAGAAGGCGCGGCTGCCCACACCCGGGATCTCCACCTGCACGTACTGCCCCGCCTGGAAGTCGATGGCCTTGTCCAGCTGCAGGTGGATCGCCTTGATGGAGGGCGTGAGGTCCTCGACGCGGCTGACCGTGGCCGCGAAGTCGCGCACCGGGATCACGCGCGCATCGGGTTCCTCGTCGATGTCGGCCTCGATGGTGGTGTCGGCCTGCAGCGTGGCGCAGCAGGCCAGGGTCTTGCCGTCGTCGCGCTCGAAGTCCATCAGCGCGAACGGGTTGGCCGCGCCGTGGTCCACCTCGCCATCGCAGACCTGCACCTTGCAGGTGCCGCAGAGGCCGTGGCCGCAGGCGTGCGGCAGGTAGAGACCCTGCCGCAGCACCGCGTCCAGCACCGTCTGGCCTTCTTCGACCTCGATGGTCGCGCCCAGCGGCTCGATCGTCAGTTGGTAGCTCATGGCCGGATCAGCTGAACGAACCTTTGATCCCTGTGAGCCCAGGGGTTCTGAAGCGGATCGCGTCCTTGTGCACCAGGCCGTTCTCGGCCAGCGACTTGGCCGGGTCGGGCGTCCAGGGCTGGCCGTTCTTCTTCCACTCGACCTGGGCCCAGTCGATCTTGGCGAAGTCCGGGTGGTAGCCGTAGATGCCGGGCAGCACCGCGGCCGACAGCGCGCCGAACGGGGTGTCCGGCGGCAGCGGCAGGCAGAAGGGGGCGCAGAACATCAGGTGGTCTTCCCAGCCGATGTAGAGCAGCGGGGCGGGGAAGTTCTCGCGCACATCCCTGGGCGTGAACTCGTAGGGGGCGATGGCGACGACGCTCATTTCGTGTCTCCTTTCCACATCGCAAAGTTCTTCTGGTCTTCCGAACCTTCGAAGTCGAAGTTGTCGCGGCCGACTTCCATCTCGTAGTACTTGAGCACGGCCATCAGCGGGTCGAAGCCCTCGGCGGTCGGGTCGGTGCCTTCGGGGAAGCAGTGGCCCTGGTAGATCTGGTGCACCGGCAGCCAGCTCTGCACGTACTTCTCGGGCTCGTGGTCGAAGATGCTCTTGCAGTGGTCGCTGCAGAAGTGGTACTTGTAGGCCTTGTAGTCGCTGTCGCGGTAGCAGATCTTGCTGGGGTCACCCTCTTCGGTGAACAGCATCGGGACCTGGCAGGTGGTGCACAGCATCGGCAGCGTCATGTTGTAGAAGCGCTTGCCTTCGGCGGCCTGGTCGCGCCAGAACTCCCAGCGCGGTCGGTAGTACTTGTCGAAGGTCTCGGGGTACTTCTCGCTCAGCCAGGCCAGTTCGTCTTCCTTGGGCACCCAGGTGTGGAACGGGGCGGCGCCGTTGTAGTTGTAGAAGGTGGCCCAGGCCTGGTGGCTGATGTGGTCCTTGCCTTCGCAGGCCTGCTTCCAGCCGGCCGGCTCGCGGATGCCGTAGCGCGCCAGGTCCTTGAACAGGGCGCCGCCGTTTTCTTCGGCGTACATCTCCCAGGCTTCCTTCCAGCTCATCACGCGCTTGGGCAGCATGTAGTCCTGCATCATCGCGACCAGGGTCAGCAGGCGGTAGCCGCGCCAGAACCACTTGTCGATCCAGCGCTGCACGATGGGCACGTTGTCCGGGTCCTGCTCCAGCAGGAACTTGATGCACTCGATGCCCAGCGTCATGTGGCGGCTCTCGTCGCTCTGCGCGCTGAAGCCGAAGGTCACGGTGGACATGTCGCCGTTGTGCGCCGCGCCGCTCATGAAGGGCACGAACAGCAGGTTGGTCAGCACGTACTCGAAGCTGAAGCTGACGGCGGTGAGGAACTCGAACGGACCACCGGTGCAGGCGTCTTCGAAGAAGGACTTCGGCACCGACAGGTACCACACGCGGTCGTACCAGTGGTTCGAGTGGTGCATGCCGTTGAAGTACTTGTTGTAGTGGCTGATCGCGTGCGTCTCGGTCTGGTAGTGGCGCAGCTCGTCGATGGACTGCATCTGCGCCGCGACGCGGGCGCCTTCGCCGGTGAACTGGCGGCCCACGTGGGCGAAGCCGCGGTGCGCGTAGTACTCCAGCGGCGTCACGCCCTGGATGAACAGCTTGAGCGCGTTGACGTAGCGCGCGTCGGACACGCCGAGCTGGCCGTTGTTCTGCGCGAAGGCCTCGATGACGGCGTAGAGCTTTTTCTCCTTCTCGCCCTGGTACTTCCAGTAGGCGTCCATGGTCAGGCGGAACGGGTCCTGCCACTTGTCCCAGTCGTGGATCTTGATGCCCTCGTACTTGTCGTACGGGAACACCTTGTCCATTGGCTGGTAGCTGGTCTCCCAGCCCAGGCCGCGCGTCATGGCGGCGTAACGTTCCTTCAGGCCGAGCTTCTTGCTCGCAACTCTCGTGTCCATGCGTGTCTCCTTCTGCTCGTGATTCAGTGTTTCCAGCTCAGCGTGAGCTGGTCGTCGTCCTCGTCGATGTGGCCCGAGAGGGTGACGAGGTTGACGTGGATGGCCTGCAGGTCGAAGGGCCGGCCGGTCAGGCCCTCGATGGTTTCGCGGCGGATGGTCAGGCTGCCGGGCGCGTTGATCTTGACCAGGCCGGTCGGGTGGGTCAGCACCGCGTTCGGGTTGTCGGCCACGATGGCGTCGATCACCGGACGGGACTCTTCGTTGTGCTGGAAGGCGATGAATACGTCGGACATGTTGTGGTCTCCTGGTCAGGCGGTGACGCCGGTCTTGGCCAGGCGCGCCTGCAGCTGCACGCGGGCGTCGCTCAGCACGGTCTCTCCGGTCTCGCCCAGGGCCAGGCGGGCGATGGGCGAAAGGGCGGCCTGGGCGCGGTCCATCCAGTGGCCGGCCCAGTCGCGCAGCAGGGCTTTGTTGGCGTCCGATTCGGCACCCGCGGCCTTGATGACGGCGTCGATCCAGCGCGCGGTTTCGTCGTGCCACTCGGGCATGAAGCTGGTCAGCATCGCGACCGCGGTGCCGCCCTGCAGGGCGACGTGGTCGTCCACGAAGCCACCGTAGATCAGCGGGTACAGCAGGCCGTCGAGCGCGAAGTTCTGCGCCACGAACAGCTCGAACGGGTCGCTGACCACGAAGCTGTCCTCGACCAGCCGGCGCAGGCCCTGCCACTCGGGGGCGTCCAGCCAGGCCTGCTTGCCGTCTTCCAGCGACTGCGGCTCGCCCAGCACCAGGCCCAGGCGGGTCAGGTACTGCGCCACACCCAGGTTGTCCATCGCGTGGAACATGGCCGGCGCGGTGAAGGCGGTGCCAAAACCGTAGGCGCAGATGGACGCGTTGTTCATGTTGGCGCCCCAGGCCGCGTGGCGCAGCGGCATCAGCACCGTCAGGGCCTTCTCGCGCACGGCGTCGGGCATCTTGCCGACCATGCCGCGCTGCTCGACGAACTGGAAGTTGGCCTCCATCGCGTCCTGCTGCTTGGCGCGGGCCATGGTCCAGGTCGCGTAATAGAACTGGCGTGGGTCCTTGAGCACGTACCAGTCGGCCAGCACGATCTTGCTGCGGCTGGCGTCGAAGAGTTCGTGGCCCGGGTCCCAGGTCGGCCGGTAGTGGAAGTTCACCATCGGCTGGGCGCCGAAGGTGGCCTCCTGGTAACGGCTGGCGGCCTTGTCGCCGCCAATGTATTTCGCCACGTGGGCGTAGGTCTGGCGCAGCGGCGTGATCTCCCGCGCCTGCAGGTCGATGTTCATCGGTGCTTGTCTCCGTTGGAATGGTTGTTGAACGGCTCTCGGGAACTCAGGTGTCCAGACGCTGCACCCGGTTGTTGGCGCAGAAAGCCTCGAAGGCCGGGGCGGGCAGCATCAGCTCCACCGCCAGCTCCGGCCAGCCGATCGAGAACTCGAAGGCGACCAGGCCGTCGGCCCGGCGTTCGATGACCCGCACGAAGCGCAGCGAGGTGTCGACGGCGGGCAGGGAGGTGTCGGTGGTCTGGGGCATGGTGCTTGGAGCGGTCGGTGCGTTGTCGGGCGCGTCCCCTTTCGCAGATGGCGTGCCAGTCCGACCGGGTCGGGCCAAAAATCTCGATATTTCAGGGAAATCCCTGATGAAAAAGCCGGTGTGCAGCGCAGCATCCGGATCGCCCGGCACTCTTCGATAGCCTGTTTCTTGAGCTGTTGCGGTGCGGCACGAAGGAAAAGTCTTGATTTGATGAGGCGCTTTTGGCCACGAGTGATCAAATGATCAATTTCAGGCACTGCTTCGCCGGCTTGTCGATCTGGGGGAGCGTGGCGGAAAATATCGAGATTTCAGTCGCCGCAGAGCGACCCACCGGAGACACCTTTGGACCCCCATCTGACCTACCCGCCCGACAACGACCTGCGCCGGCTGCTGCGCTTCGAGCCGCACAGCGGCGCCATCTGGCTGGGCGAGCGGCGCATGGTGCTGCTGCACACCGCGGCGCTGACGGCCCTGCGCCACGACCTCATCACCTCGGTCGGCAAGGACCACGCGCGGCGACTGCTCACGCGCCTGGGTTATGCCTGCGGCCTGCACGACGCCGGTTTCGCTGCCAAGACGCGCGGCAAGAAGACGCTGGAAGACATGTTCCTGGTCGGGCCGCAGCTGCACATGCTCGAAGGCGCGGCGCGCGTGACGCCGGTGCGGCTGGAAATGGACGCCGCGGCCGGCCGCTTCGAGGGCATGTTCCGCTGGGACGACTCGTGGGAGGCGCACGCGCACCGCCTTCACTATGGCGTGGTCGACGAGCCGGCCTGCTGGACGCTGCTGGGCTACGCCAGCGGCTACACCAGCGCCTTCATGGGCCGGCTGATCCTGTACAAGGAAATCAAGTGCTCGGCCTGTGGCGACGACCACTGCCTGATCGAGGGCCGCCCGATCGACGACTGGCCCGACGGCGACGCGCACCGCCAGTACTTCGAGGACGACTCGCTGCTGGAGAAGATGGCCGCGCTGAGCCAGCAGGTCGAGGCGCTGAAGAACACGCTGGAGCCGGCCGAGTCGGGTGGCATGCTGGTCGGTACCTCGCCGGGCTTCCAGCACGCGCACGACCTGATGCGCCGCGCCGCAACGACGCAGGTGACGGTGCTGCTGACGGGCGAGACCGGCGTGGGCAAGGAGCGCTTTGCGCGCGCGCT
This sequence comes from Hydrogenophaga sp. H7, assembly GCF_002025745.1. Lineage (NCBI taxonomy): Bacteria > Pseudomonadati > Pseudomonadota > Betaproteobacteria > Burkholderiales > Comamonadaceae > Hydrogenophaga > Hydrogenophaga sp. H7. The sequence continues at coordinate 406,646 of NZ_MCIC01000016.1, forward strand.
GCACGAACACTCCGAGCGCGCCGCCGGGCCGTTCGTGGCGGTCAACTGCGCGGCGCTGCCGGCCGAGCTGATCGAGGCCGAGCTGTTCGGCGTCGAGAAGGGCGCCTTCACCGGTGCGCACGCGGCGCGGGCTGGCCGTTTCGAGCGCGCCGAAGGCGGCACGCTGTTCCTCGACGAGGTGGGCGACATGCCGCTGCCCGCGCAGGCCAAGCTGCTGCGCGTGCTGCAGGAGGGCGAGATCGAGCGCCTGGGCAGCGAGAGCGCGCGCAAGGTCAACGTGCGCCTCGTGACGGCGACCAACGTCAACCTCGAAGCCGCGGTCGAACGCGGGCAGTTCCGGCGCGACCTGTTCTACCGCCTCAACGTCTACCCGATCTGCATCCCGCCGCTGCGCGAACGCAGCAGCGACATCGAGCCGCTGGCTCGGCACCTGCTGGCGCGCTTCACCGCGCTGCACCAGAAGCGCCTGGGCGGCTTCAGCGACCGCGCGCTGCAGGCGCTGGCTCGCCACCGCTGGCCCGGCAACGTGCGCGAACTGGAGAACCTGGTCGAGCGCGGCGTGATCCTGGCGGCGCAGGGCGGCGTGATCGAGGCCGAGCACCTGTTCCCCAACCAGTCCGAGCCGGCACAGGACGGCATCGATCCGCAGGGCCGGCTGGCGCGCCGTGCACCCGAGGACGAGCTGCGCCTGTGCGCGCAGGTGCTCGATGCCGGCGTGCCGATCGAGACCCTGGAGGCGCAGGTGCTGGCCCTGGCGGTCGAGCGCAGCCGCGGCAACCTGGCCGGCGCCGCGCGCCTGCTGGGCCTGAGCCGCGCGCAGCTGGCCTACCGGCTCAAACGCCAGCATCAACAGGAAGCCGATTGAGGTCATCACCATGCTGCAAGACCTGCTTCAACCCGCACACGCCGCCGGCCCCGCGCCGCGCAGCGACGAACCCGAGCCGCGCACCCTCACCGAACGCGCCTACCGCGCGCTGCGCCACGACATCGTGTGCGGCGATCTGCAGCCGGGCCAGCGCCTGCGCGTCGAGCACCTCAAGGACCACTATGGCGTTGGCGCCGGCACGCTGCGCGAGGCGCTGGCGCTGCTGGTGTCCGACGCGCTGGTCACGGTCGAAGGCCAGCGCGGCTACCGCGTCAGCGCCGTGTCGCTGGACGACCTGTGCGACCTCACCGACACGCGCGTGCGGCTGGAAACCGAGGCGCTGCGCCAGTCGATCCGGCTCGGCGACGCGGGCTGGGAGAACTCGGTGCGCGAGGCCTTTGCGCAGCTCAGCGTGGCCGAGGAGGGCGGCGCCGGCCGCGACCCGGACCAGTGGGAGCGCGCCAACCGCCACTTCCACGAAACCCTGATCGCGGGCCACAGCTCACCCTGGACGCGGCACCTGCTGGACATCCTCTACCGCCACGGCGAGCGCTACCGCCACATCGCCATCCGCATCGGCGCCACGCCGGGCTTCGACCGCGACGTGCACGCCGAGCACGAGGGCATCTTCCTCGCGGCGATGGCGCGCCAGGAGGCCCGCGCCGCGCTGGCGCTGGAAGCCCACATCCGCCTGACCTGCGACATCCTGACCCGCCAGGCCGACGCGGCGACAGGCGGCGGATTTAAGCTGTCTTAATACAGGTGGGGGTAGGGTGACTATCTCCCTTTCCACCCGTTCCGGTCATGAACATCCCACGCTTCCGAGTCCTGCCCTTGCTTGCCCTTGCCGCAGGCGCCTGTGCCTGGCCCGCCTGGGCCGTCGACCCCGTCACCGATGCCCTGCAGAAGGCCTAAGTGCCCTACCGTGCGGCCCTGTTCAAGACCAACGCCGGCCAGGCCGGCGAATCGGCCGATGCGCTGAAGCAGGCGCAACAGGCCTGGTCCCAGGTCACCCAGCTCGTGAAGTCCCAGCCCACCGTCCCGTATGCCAACGATGCGCTCATGGCGCGCACCCTGAGCGGGGTCGAGGAGCACTACGCCAGGGCCGTGCAGCAGGTGGCCGCGGGGCAGTTGTCCCAGGCCCACGACACGCTCGAAGGTGTGCGCGACCTGCTCAGCGAACTGCGGCGCCAGAACCAGGTCATCGTCTACAGCGACCACATGAACGCCTACCACGCCCAGATGGAGCATCTGCTGGACGAGGGGCCGAAGTGGCTCAAGGCGGACGACGGCTTGCCGAAGCTGGCCGCGCAGGCCGGCGTGCTGACCTACCTGGCGGGCCTGCTCGCCAGCGAGGCTCCGGCGTCGGCGCAGTCATCGCCGGAGTTCAAGGAACTGCTGGGCGCGGTGACGCGATCGGTGGAGGCGCTGAACGCGGCTGTGGCGGCGGGCGACAAGGCCCGGATCGAGAAGGCCATCGGCCAGGTCAAGGCACCCTACAGCAAGCTGTTCATCAAGTTCGGCTGAACCGGGGCACTGGCCCTCAGGCGCCCAGCGCCGGGAACAGCTTGGTCAGCCCGGCGGCCATCACCTCCACCGCCAGCGCGGCCAGGATCAGGCCCATCAGCCGGGTCATCACGTTGATGCCGGTCTGGCCCAGGAAACGGGCGATGGGCTTGGCCGCGGCGAAACACACGGCGGTGGCCAGCGCGATCACCACGCCATAGCCCACCAGCGCGGCGTGCTGGAAGAAGGTCTTGGCCTGGTCGGCGTAGATCACCACGGTGGACATGGTGGCCGGGCCGGTGAGCAGCGGAATGGTCAGCGGCACGACCGCGATAGACGCTTTGGTGCCGGCGTCGTCCACCTCGCTTTTGGTGGCCTTGGCCTCGGCTGGCTGGGCGTTCAGCATGGACAGCGCCGAGGTCAGCAGCAGCATGCCGCCACCGACCTGGAAGCTCGCCAGCGAGATGCTGAAGAACTCCAGGATCTGCAGGCCGATCACCGCGCAGGTCGCGATGACCGCGAACGCGCTGAACGAGGAAATCAGGATGGTGCGCTTGCGCTGCGCCGAACTGAATCCCTGCGTGTAGTGGATGAAGAAGGGCACGATGGCCAGCGGGTTGACGATGGCCAGCAGGGTGATCAGGGGCTTGAAATCCATCCCGCTATTGTGCGGGCGCGGCGGCGCGAGGGGGCGCTTTCAGCCGGAACATCCCGTAGCCCTCCATGTGCAGCACCTTGTCGCCGTGCTGGTTGAACATCTCCCAGATGGTGCGCACCAGGCCCACGTCGGGGCGCTTGCTCATCGGGCGTTTCTCGGTGATGGTGTGCTGCAGCCGCAGCACGTCGCCGGGGTAGACCGGCTTGGTCCACTTCAGGCTCTCCAGCCCGGGCGAGCCCAGGCTGGAGGTCTCGTGCAGGAAGTTGGTCACCATCAGCCGCATGGCCATGGCGCAGGTGTGCCAGCCGCTGGCGCTGAGCGCCCCGAACACCGAGGCCTTGCCGCCTTCTTCGCTCAGGTGGAAGGGCTGCGGGTCGAACTGGCTGGCGAAGGCGATGATCTCCTCCTTTGTCGGCGAAATGCTGCCCAGGTCGCGGGTCTGTCCGACCTCCAGGTCTTCCCACCAGATCCTGATGTGCGGGCTGTTCTCGGGCGTGGTCGCGGTCATGGGTGGTTCCTTGTTCAACGCCCGCCGGACACATCCAGCAGGCTCATGGTGGTGTAGCTGGCCGCCGGCGACAGCAGCCAGACGATGGCCTGCGCGACCTCGTCGGCCGTGCCGCCGCGCTGCATGGGCACCTGGTGCTTGAGGTCGTTGACGCGGGTGGGCAGGCCGCCCGAGGCGTGGATCTCGGTCTCGATCAACCCGGGCCGCACCGCGTTGACGCGGATGCCTTCGGCCGCCACCTCCTTGGCCAGGCCGATGGTGAAGGTGTCGATGGCGCCCTTGGCCGCCGCGTAGTCCACGTACTGCCCGGGCGAGCCGATGCGCGAGGCGGCGCTGGAGACGTTGACGATGGCACCGCCCTCGCCGCCGTGGCGCGTGCTCATGCGGCGCACCGCCTCGCGCGCGCAGAGGAAGCTGCCGTACACATTGATGTCGAACATGCGCTTCCAGCGCGCCGCGCTCATCTCGTCGACGCGGGCGGTCACGTCCACCACGCCGGCGTTGTTCACCAGGCCGGTGAGCCGGCCCAGCTTGGCGTCGATCTTCCCGAACATGCGCAGCACCTGCGCCTCGTCGGCCACGTCGGCCTGCACGGTGATGGCGTTGCCGCCGTCGGCACGGATGGCGCGCACCACCTCGTCGGCGGCCAGCGAATTCGCGGTGTAGTTCACCGCCACCGCCCAGCCCTCGCGCGCGGCCAGCCGTGCCGTTGCCGCGCCGATGCCCCGGCCGCCGCCGGTCACCAGCAACACCCCGTTGGACCCTGCGTTCATCCTGCACCCTCCTGACGCGATGCCACATTTGCGGTTACAACATGCACCTGTCGAAACTTAACGCAGGTGGCCCCGCGCAAGCGTCGCGCACCGGACCTGCCACTCATCGTTCGGAGACTTCATGAGCAGCTTTGTTCAACTCACTTCCGCCGACGGATTCCATTGTCCCGCCTACGTCGCGCAGCCCGCCGGCCAGCCCAAGGGCGGGCTGGTCGTGCTGCAGGAAATTTTCGGCGTCAACAGCCACATTCAGGCCGTGGCCGACGGCTACGCCGCCGACGGCTATTTCGTGGTGGCGCCCTCCACCTTCCACCGGGTCAAGGCCGGCGTGGATCTGGGCTACACCGAGTCCGACATGGGCGCGGGCATGGCACTCAAGACCGCGGTCGAGGCCTTGCCCCCACCGGGCGTGATGGCCGACATCCAGGCCGCGATCCGTCTGGCCGCACAGGGTGGCAAGGTCGGCATCGTGGGCTACTGCTGGGGCGGTCTGCTGACCTGGCGCTCAGCCTGCATGCTGCAGGGCCTGTCGGCGGCCGTGCCTTACTACGGCGGCGGCATGACCACACCGGAGGAGATGGCGCGCCAGGAGCAGGTGCCGACGCTGGCGCACTTTGCCGAGCAGGACCGCTGGATTCCGCTGGACGGTGTCGAGGCGTTCCGCCAGGCGCACCCTGCGGTGACGGTGCACCTCTATCCGGCGCACCACGGTTTCAACTGCGACCAGCGGGGTGCCTGGGACGCGCCCTCGGCCGCGCTGGCCCGGGAGCGCACGCTCGCCTTCTTTTCACAGCACCTGGGCTGAGGCCTGCATGCGCAACCTGCTGCGACGGGGCCTGTTGTGGCTGGCCTGTGGCGCGGCGCCTGCGATGGCGCAGACCCCGTATGCGGGGCCGCTGTTCGACGCCCATCTGCATTACAACGACGACGCCTGCGTGCAGGACGCGCCCGAGCCGGCCTGCCCGCACCCGCTGACCGATGTGCTGGCCCGCATGCAGCGCAACGGCGTGCGCGCGGTGCTGGCCAACTCGCGGCCCAATGCCGGCACCCTTGCCCTGGCCGGCGCGCGCGAGGCCACGCATGCCGCGGGCGTGACCGTGGTGCCCTTCGTGCGCCTGTACCGGGACCGGGCCGACTACAGCAGCTGGTTCCGGGACGAGAGCATCGTCGAGCTGGTGACCACCGAACTGGCGCGGGGCACACCGGCCGGACCCTATCAGGGCCTGGGCGAGTTCCACCTCTACGACAGCGCGAATGCCAACGGGCCGGTGGCGCGGCGGCTGATGGCACTGGCCGAGGAAAAGCAGCTCGCGGTGCTTGCGCACGTCGACGACGTGGCGATCGACCTGCTGATGGCTCACACCGCGGGGAAAGGCGATCTGCCGCCGGGCCGCCCCAAGGCAGATCAGCCCCCTGGGGGGGCAGCGATCCGCGAAGCGGCGGAGCGTGGGGGCTTTCGCTTGATCTGGGCGCACACGGGCATCGGTGGAGCTTCCGTTGAACGCGTCGATGCGCTCATGGCGCGCTACCCCCTGCTGATGGGCGAGCTGTCCTACCGGCCGGGCCTGACCTGCGGCGACGGGCAGCTGTGCCCCGAGTGGCACAGCCTGCTGCTGAAGTACCCCGAACGGTTTCTGATCGGATCGGACACCTGGGTCAACCAGCGCTGGCTCTATTACGACGAGCTGATGCAGTCTTACCGGCACTGGCTGGGCGGGCTGCCGGCCAGCGTGGCGCGCCGCATCGCCTGGGACAACGCCGCCACGCTGTTCGGTGTGGCGCACGGCAACGGTCGGCCCTGACGCGGTGGACCGCGCTCAGCGCCCGCTGCGCGCCAGGTAGCGCTTGCGCCAGAAGACCACGCTCAGGCCCACGGCGATGAAGGCCATCGAGCCCATGGCCCACCAGAAACCGGCGTTGTCGTGCAGCAGCGGGATGAACTCGAAGTTCATGCCGAAGATGCCGGCGATCAGGTTCAACGGCAGGAAGATGGCGGTCAGCGCGGTGAGCGTGCGCATGATGTCGTTCGTGCGGTTGCTCTGCGCCGAGAAGTGCATCTGCACCGCGGTCTCGGCGTTCTGCTCCAGCCGGCGCACGTGGTGGATCACCCGCTCGATGTGCTCCAGCACGTCGCGGCTGCGCACCTTGAGCAGCTCCAGCCCCCTGGCGCCGCCGAAATGGTCGTTTTTCCCCTCGGTCACCTCCCAGCCCGCGAGCGCCTCGATCCAGTCCTGGATCGCGGCGCGCTGGTCCTCGCAGATCTCGTCGAGCTGGTGCAGCGAGATGCGGGCGTCCAGCAGCGAGCCCCAGTTCGTGAACCGCGTGGACGGGTGCAGCAGCTCGGCCTGCCAGTGGTCCAGCTGGCGGGTCAGCTCGCGCCGCAGCTCCAGGTAGCCGTCGACCATCTGGTTGACGATGCGCAGCATCAGGTCGGCCGGTCCCGCGGGCAGGTTCACGCCGGCCGCCCGCGAGGCGCTGGTACCCGCGGCCAGCAGGCGCGTGGCGTAGTGGTCCAGCACCGTGCAGCCGGCCGGATGCACCGTCAGCAGCACCCGGTCGAACACCGCGAATCCCACCGGGCTGGTGTCGATGCGGCGCAGCACCGGCGGGCCTCCGCGCCGTGTGGGCTGCGTGAGCACATGGCCCGGGTGGGAGAGGTCGGTTTCGCTGTGCCCGGCGGCCAGGCGGCGGAACACCAGCAGGTCGTACTGCGAGGTGTAGTCGAAGTGCGAGGGCAGCTGGTTGTTCAGCAGGTCGGAGATGTGCAGGTCCACCAGCGGCACGCTGCCCAGCGCCAGCAGCGTGGACTGCACATGGCCCTGCTCCAGCTCGAATTCCCGCCGGCCGCAGGCGATCCAGATGAATCCGCTGACCGGCGGTTGCGTGGGCAGACCATCCGATTCGGTGACCGAGGTCGTCTGGACGTGGAAGACGCGCATGCCCGGACGCGCTTCAGCCGCGCAGCAGCCGCGCGGCGTCGCGCGCGAAATAGGTCAGGATGCCGTCGCAGCCGGCGCGCTTGAAGGCCATCAGGCTCTCCATCATCACCGCGTCGTGGTCCAGCCAGCCGTTCTGGGCGGCGGCCTTGAGCATCGCGTATTCGCCGCTGACCTGGTAGGCGAAGGTGGGCATGTGGAACTCGTCCTTCACGCGGCGCACGATGTCCAGGTAGGGCATGCCGGGCTTGACCATCACCAGGTCCGCGCCTTCGGCGATGTCCAGCGCCACCTCGCGCAGGGCCTCATCGCTGTTGCCCGGGTCCATCTGGTAGACCTTCTTGTCGGCCTTGCCCAGGTTGGCAGCCGAGCCCACCGCGTCGCGGAACGGGCCGTAGAAGGCGCTGGCGTACTTGGCGCTGTAGGCCATGATGCGCGTGTGCACGTGGCCGGCCGCTTCCAGCGCCTGGCGGATCGCGCCGATGCGCCCGTCCATCATGTCGCTGGGCGCCACCATGTCCACCCCGGCAGCCGCCTGGGTCAGCGCCTGCTGCACCAGGATCTTCACCGTCGGGTCGTTCAGGATGTAGTTGTGCTCGTCCAGCACACCGTCCTGGCCGTGGCTGGTGTAGGGGTCCAGGGCCACATCGGTCATCACGCCCAGGCCGGGGAACTCCTTCTTGAGCGCCCGCACCACGCGCGGCACCAGCCCCTCGGGGTTCATGGCTTCCTGGCCGTCCGGCGTCTTGAGCGACTGGTCGATCACCGGGAACAGCGCCATGTAGGGAATGCCCAGCTTCACGCAGTCCTCGGCCACCGGCAGCAGCAGGTCCAGGCTCAGGCGCTCGACGCCCGGCATGGACGCGACCGCTTCGCGCCGGCCGGCGCCGTCGAGCACGAACACCGGGTAGATGAAGTCGGCGGGGCTCAGCCGGTGCTCGCGCACCAGGTCGCGGGTGAAGACGTCGCGGCGCAGGCGGCGCGGGCGGGACAGGGGGTAGGGGGCGGGTGTGTGCATGAGGCTATTGTGGCAAACCGGTCAACCGTGCAGTAATTTGCGATGGCACCGGCGCATCGTGTCCGAGCGGTTGTTGCAAATCGTAAAAAAAGCACGATGATTGAGAACGTCGGAGTGACGTCTTGCACGCCGCGTAATAAGAAAATACTGATGCTGCTGCGGCCATGCGGGACGCAGTAGGAATCTTTCACTCAAGAGCACTGTCATGCAGCCCACCAGATCCAGCCCACCCAACCAGACCTCCAACCCCAAACCGGGCGCCCCGACCGAGGCCGATGCATGGAAGCTGGAGGACCACTGGCAGGAGCTGGTGTCTGCGCTGGCCGACCAGTTCACCGAAGGTGTGAGCAGCCTTCAAAACCAGATCGACCAGCTGCTGGCCAAGGGCCGCATCACCAAGATGGAGCACCGGGCGCTGAACATCCCTGCCGAACGCATCAAGCTGGCGGGGCTCAGCGCCCAGCAGATCCACCGCCTGTACGGAGGGCGCATCCGCCAGACGCACGAGAAGGTGAACATGGCCGATCTGGTGGAGGGCGTGCTGCAGGAGCGCAAGCAGGAACTGGGCATCCTGGGCATCGCCCTGCGCCGCAAGCTCAAGCCGGTCGAGGTGCTGATCGACCCGACGTTGGCGCATTCCTTTGTCAACGCGGTGCTCGACTGGGGCATTCCGTTCGGCAACCGGGTGGATGTGCGCATGGACCTCAATGCGTGGCCACAGCACGCGCGGCTGCAGATGCGCGTGGCCAACGACGGGATCCCGCCTTCGAGCAGCACCGCGTCCGACAGCCTCAGCTGGATGCTGATTCGCCAGATCGCTGCCGCCTCGGGCGGTATCGACCTCGAGCGCGACGTGACCGCCGAGGGCGTCAGTTTCACGGCGATGTTCAGCCGCACCGTGGTGCAGGCGGTTGATGGCATTTCGACCGTCGACCTGTCGGACGAACACTCGTCGATGTTCAAGTCGCTCTCGGGCACTTACGTGCTCACGATCTCCCCTAGCCTGCAGATCCGGGCCGACGTGCGGGATGCGCTGCGTGAAATCGGGATCACCTCCGACAGCGTGGTGGACTTCCATCAGGCCCGCGATGCCGTCAAAGCCCGCATGCCCAACCTGATCGTGGTCGATTCGGAGATCAAGGACGGGGAGTTCGAGCGCTTCCGCAGCGAGCTGTTGCGCGAGGTGTTCGAGTTTCCGTTCGTGGAGATTTCGCCCGACGACAGTTCGTTTGACATGTCCGGGTTTGGCGAGTTTTCGATGGCCAAGGTCGGACGCGGGAACATCCGGGAGGCGCTGGGCACGGCCGTGATGTTCGAATTGGCCAAGATGATGTAGTGCTTTTGGGTCTATTTATTGGCCTGCGCGCAGGCCCTGTCAGTTTTGACAGGGCTTCGCTTCACATTCGATGTGATCTGTTGTAACATCAGCTCCGAGCGCGTCCTTGGACCGCTCCCCGCTTTTCCTCCCTGAGCGGGTGCCTTAGTGTGTGACAGCAAAAAGGCTTCCTAACCCGGCCCTGTGGGCCGGGTTTTTTTTGTGCCGTGCGGCCATGAATCCCTGCAGCGGCGGCGCAGATAAACTGCCCGCATGCTCTGGGTCAAATCCTTCCACATCGTCTTCATCGCCAGCTGGTTCGCGGGCCTGTTTTACCTGCCCCGCATTTTTGTGAACCTGGCGATGGTTCCCCCTGAAAGCGTGGCCGAGCGCGAACGGCTGATGCTGATGGCCGAAAAGCTGTTCCGTTTCACCACCATGCTGGCCGTCCCTGCGCTGGTCCTGGGGCTCTGGCTCTGGCTGGGGTATGGGATCGGCCTGGGTGCCGGCAACGGGTGGATGCACGCCAAGCTTCTGCTGGTGGTTCTGATTCTGGGCTATCACCACGCCTGTGGGCGGCTTCTGAAGTCCTTCAGGACCAATGCCAATCGGCGCCACCATGTCTGGTTCCGGTGGTTCAACGAAGCGCCGGTGATCATGCTGGTGCTGGTGGTCGTTCTGGTGGTCGTCAAGCCATTCTGATGACCGGGCGCGCCGTGGCGAGCCGATCCTCTGCTATTCCGCTGTCGCTGCTGTTTGCGGCGCTCGTCGTCTATGCCAGTCTCTATCCTTTCGAAGGATGGCGCTGGTCTGGCGGACAGGTGTGGGCGTTTCTGAGCGCGCCCCTTCCCCGTTACTGGACGAAGTTCGATGTGTCGGCCAACCTGGTGGGCTATGTGCCGCTTGGGTTCCTGGCGGCGCTGGGGTTGCTGCGGTCGGGCTGGGGGCGCTGGGCGTGGTGGTTTGCGGTGCTGTTGCCGGCCATGCTGTCGCTGTCGCTGGAGACCCTGCAGAATTTCCTGCCCATGCGGGTTCCGTCCAACCTGGACCTCGGACTCAACATCGCAGGGGGCGTGCTGGGCGTCTGCCTGGCCTGGTTCCTCGAACGACTGGGTGTGATGCGGCAATGGACGCAGTTCCGTCGGAACTGGTTCGCGCCTCAGGCGCACGGATCGCTGGTGTTGCTGGCGCTTTGGCCGTTCGCCCTGCTGTATCCGTTGTCGGTGCCGTTCGGCCTGGGGCAGGCCTGGGAACAGCTAGAGGAGGTGTTGTCCAGTCTGCTGGTGGACACGCCCTTCCTGGTCTGGCTGCCCTTGCAGTCGGAAGCGGCAGTGCCGCTGAGCCCCCTGGCGCAGGCGTTGTGCGTGGCGCTGGGTCTGCTGGCACCGCTGATGCTGGGGTATGCGGATGTGCATGCTCCCTCGCGCAGGCTGGTGCTGCTGGTTGCGCTGCTTTTGTCGGCCCTGGGCGCCGCCGGATTCTCGGCGGCCATGACTTACGGGCCGGACCACGCCTGGGCCTGGGTGGACATGCCGGCGCTGCTGGGCATGGCCGTCGCCGCGCTGGTGGCGCTTGCCACGTTGAGGCTGCCACCGCGCGCGTGCCACGTCAGTCTGCTGCTGGCACTCGCAGTCTCCCTGAGTCTTCTCAATCGTGCGCCAGTGAGTGCCTACTTTGACCAGTCTTTGAACGTCTGGGAGCAGGGGCGTTTCATCCGCTTCCACGGCCTGTCTCAGTGGCTGGGCTGGCTGTGGCCGTTTGCCGCCCTGATGTATGCCGTGCGGGCAGTGACCCGACTCCCCGCCGGGCGCCAGGCCGACCACTAGAATCCAGCCATGTCAGAGAACCGATCCTCCTACTACGAGCGCCACATCTTTTTCTGCCTGAACCAGCGCGACAACGGCGAAAACTGCTGCGCGCAGCACAAGGCGCAGGCGGCCTTTGATCGGTGCAAGAGCCAGTCCAAGGCATTGGGCCTGTTGGGCCCCGGCAAGGTGCGGGTGAACAAGGCGGGCTGCCTGGATCGCTGTGCCGGTGGCCCCATCGCCGTCGTGTACCCCGAGGCTGTCTGGTACAGCTACGTGGATGAACAGGACATCGACGAGATCGTGCAGTCGCATCTCAGGGATGGGGTGGTGGTCGAGCGCTTGCGAACGCCACCGGAAGTCGGGCGCTGAGATGCCCGGATTCCTGGATTGATAGCGCGACACACGTGAACGCACACACCGAGCATCTTTTACAGGTAGGTCCCTCCGGGCAGCTGGAGGTGGCCATCGACCGTCCTGCCGGGTCTTCCCGTGGGATGGCGGTCATTGCACACCCCCACCCATTGCATGGGGGCACCCTCACCAACAAGGTGGTGCAGACCCTGGCGCGTGCTTTTGTCCTTTGCGGCTGGACGGCCGTGCGGTTCAACTTCCGTGGTGTGGGCGCGAGCGAGGGTGTCTACGACGAAGGGCGCGGGGAGCTGCAGGACATGCTGGCGGTTGTCAGGTCGCAGGCGCCTGACGGTCCGCTGTGTCTTGCCGGTTTCTCGTTTGGTGGCTTCGTCGCAAGCCAGGCCGTGGCCGCATTGCACGGCCAGCGGGACATCCAGAAGGTGGTGCTGGTGGGCCCTGCCACCAGCCGTTTCGGTGTCGCCGTCATTCCGGATGAACTTCGCCTGCGCACATTGGTCATTCATGGCGAGCACGACGACACTGTGCCGCTGCAGTCCGTGATGGATTGGGCGCGCCCGCAAGCCCTGCCTGTGCTGGTGGTGCCAGGCGGGGGGCACTTCTTTCATGGGCAGTTGCCCTTGTTGCGAGAACTGGTGCAGCGGCATCTCGTCGCCTGAACTCGGGTCGCTTCGGCCCTGGACTTCTTTCTTCTCTTTCAATTCCATGCTGTTTGAACGAATCTTGCCCAAGGGTGGTCTGCTGGCCGTTTTCTTTCTGTGTTGGCACCTGGCCGCCTCGGCGGCTGTTCCGCAACCTCCGGAAGTGGCGGCGCGGGCGTACCTGCTTCTGGATGTGTCGTCCGGGCAGGTCCTGGCGGCCAAGGAACCGGACAAGCCTGTCGAACCCGCTTCGCTCACCAAGCTGATGACTGCCTATCTCGTGTTTGATGCCCTCAAATCCGGCAAGATCGATCTCAAACAGACACTTTCAGTGAGTGAGCGGGCCTGGAAAATGCCGGGCTCCCGCATGTTCATTGACCCCAAGATGAAGGTGCCGGTGGAGGAGCTCATCAAGGGCATGATCGTTCAGTCTGGCAATGACGCCACCATGGCCCTTGCCGAGGGCGTGGGTGGAAGTGCGGAGCAGTTCGTCGAAATGATGAATCGCCAGGCCAAGGCGCTGGGAATGAACGCCAGCAGCTTCAGGAACCCGGAAGGTCTGACCGTTCCGGGGCACACCACCACGGCCCGGGATCTGGCGACGCTGGCGACCCGGCTGATGCGCGACTTCCCTGAATACGTTCCGTATTACGCCATTCAGCGTTACCGCTATCCAGGCACTCCAGCAGCCAATGACACCAACCGGAACCTTCTGCTGTTCCGCGACCCCTCTGTGGATGGCCTGAAGACCGGACACACCGATGCCGCCGGCTATTGCCTCGTTGCAACTGCCCGCCGGCCCAGTGCGTTGCTGGGCGCCGGAGCAGAGGGGCAGCGCAGGCTGTTGAGCGTCGTGTTGGGTGCTGCCAGCGAAAATTCGCGTGCAGCGGAGAGTCAGAAGCTGCTGAACTGGGGGTTCACGGCCTATGAGGCGGTCCGCTTGAGCTCCGTGGGCGGTGCGGTGGTCACTCCTCGCGTCTGGAAGGGGCGCGCGGATCAGGCCAAGCTTGGGCGCCCCGAGGGCGTGGTGGTGTCCGTTCCGGCAGGAACCGGCGCCGGGCTCAAAACCGAGGTCACGCGCCCGGATCCGTTGGTGGCCCCTCTGCTCAAGGGGCAGCAGGTGGGGGTGCTTCGTGTGCGTACCGCGGGCGGCGAGACGGTTGCCGAGGTCCCTCTGACGGTGCTGGAGTCCGTTGAAGAGAGTGGCATTTTCGGGCGGGCCTGGGACGCACTGCGGCTGTGGATCCAGTGAGTACATCGGTGCGTCGACGGACACCAGAGAGATGGATTTGGTCTTTCAATAGGCCCGTGATACAGTAGAGGGCTTTTCGGAATTTTCCGAAGGGTTTCGCTTTTTCGCTCATCAAACGTTTAGGGACGTTTCTTTCATGCCAACCATCAGTCAACTCGTGCGCCACGGCCGGGAGGTCGAAAAGACCAAGTCCAAGAGCCCGGCCATGGAAAACTCGCCGCAGCGTCGTGGTGTGTGTACCCGCGTGTACACCACGACCCCCAAGAAGCCCAACTCCGCTCTGCGCAAGGTCGCCAAGGTGCGCCTGACCAACGGTTTTGAGGTGATTTCCTACATCGGTGGTGAAGGCCACAACCTCCAGGAGCACAGCGTCGTGCTGGTTCGTGGTGGTCGTGTCAAGGATCTGCCCGGTGTGCGTTACCACATCGTCCGCGGCTCGCTGGACCTGCAAGGCGTGAAAGACCGCAAGCAGGCGCGCTCCAAGTACGGTGCCAAGCGTCCCAAGAAGGCCTGATCTTCCTGAAATGTCGGTGTTTGTTCCGCCTGGCAGGTGGTGCAAACGTAGTGACCCCAAACACGGGCTGTTCCGTGCGGGTCGAGTAAGTGAGGGTCCCGGATGGCTCTCGCGGTGTCCGAAAGGGCGCCAACTGAAGCAATGCAGAGGTAAAAAATGCCACGTCGTCGCGAAGTCCCTAAACGTGAAATCCTGCCGGATCCCAAATTCGGCAATGTCGAGCTTTCCAAGTTCATGAACGTGATCATGGAAGGTGGCAAGAAGGCGGTTGCCGAGCGCATCATCTACGGCGCCCTCGAGCAAATCGAGAAGAAGACCGGCAAGGATCCGGTGGAAATATTCTCGACCGCCATCAACAACGTCAAGCCCATGGTGGAAGTCAAGTCCCGCCGCGTGGGTGGTGCCAACTACCAGGTGCCCGTTGAGGTGCGCCCCGTCCGCCGTCTGGCGCTGTCGATGCGCTGGATCAAGGAGGCGGCCCGCAAGCGCAGCGAAAAGTCCATGGCCCAGCGCCTGGCCAATGAACTGGTTGAGGCAACAGAAGGTCGTGGTGGCGCCATGAAAAAGCGCGACGAAGTGCACCGTATGGCCGAGGCCAACAAGGCGTTCAGCCACTTCCGCTTCTGATTCTCGCGGGCGTTTTGTACGCCTGCTGTTCTTTTGGAAGCGAGCCCGCGGGCCCCACAGGGTCGCGGGCTTTGGTATTTAATTTTGGAGAATTTCATGGCACGCACCACGCCCCTTGAGCGTTACCGCAACATCGGTATTTCGGCCCACATTGACGCCGGCAAGACCACCACCACCGAGCGCATCCTGTTCTATACCGGTGTGAACCACAAGATTGGTGAGGTGCACGACGGCGCCGCCACCATGGACTGGATGGAGCAGGAGCAGGAGCGTGGTATCACGATCACGTCCGCTGCCACCACCTGCTTCTGGAAGGGCATGGACCTGTCCTACCCCGAGCACCGCTTCAACATCATCGACACCCCCGGCCACGTGGACTTCACCATCGAGGTGGAGCGTTCCATGCGCGTGCTCGACGGTGCTTGCATGGTGTATTGCGCCGTGGGTGGCGTGCAGCCCCAGTCTGAGACCGTCTGGCGCCAGGCCAACAAGTACAAAGTGCCCCGTCTGGCCTTCGTGAACAAGATGGACCGCACTGGTGCCAACTTCTTCAAGGTCTATGACCAGATGAAGCTGCGCCTGAAGGCCAACCCGGTGGCGATCGTGATACCGATCGGTGCCGAAGACAACTTCAAGGGCGTGATCGACCTCATCAAGATGAAGGCCATCATCTGGGACGAAGCGTCCCAGGGCATGAAGTTCGAGTACCAGGACATCCCGGCCGACCTGCAGGCGCAGGCCGAGGAGTGGCGCAGCAAGATGGTCGAGGCAGCCGCTGAAGCCAACGAAGAGCTGATGAACAAGTACCTTGAGGAAGGCGACCTGACCGAAGCCGAAATCAAGGCCGGCATCCGTGCGCGGACGCTGGCGGTTGAGATCCAGCCGATGCTGTGCGGTACCGCCTTCAAGAACAAGGGTGTGCAGCGCATGCTGGACGCCGTCATCGATTTCCTGCCTTCGCCGGTGGACATTCCGCCCGTGGCAGGTACCGACGACGATGACAAGGAAACCTCCCGCAAGGCTGACGACGAAGAGAAGCTGTCCGCGCTGGCGTTCAAGCTCATGACCGACCCGTTTGTGGGGCAGCTGACTTTCGTTCGCGTGTACTCGGGCGTGCTCAAGAAGGGCGACACCGTCTACAACCCGATCAAGGGCAAGAAGGAGCGCATCGGCCGTATCGTGCAGATGCACGCCAACAACCGCCAGGAAGTCGAAGAAATCCGGGCAGGCGACATCGCTGCCTGTGTGGGCCTGAAAGATGTGACCACGGGCGAAACCCTGTGCGATCCGTCCGCCATCATCACCCTGGAAAAGATGGTCTTCCCTGAGCCCGTGATCGCGCAGGCCGTGGAGCCCAAGTCGAAGGCCGACCAGGAAAAGATGGGCATCGCCCTGGGCCGTCTGGCTGCCGAAGATCCGTCCTTCCGTGTCAAGACCGACGAAGAGTCCGGTCAGACCATCATTGCCGGTATGGGCGAGTTGCACCTGGAGATCATCGTCGACCGCATGAAGCGCGAGTTCGGCGTGGAAGCCAACGTGGGCAAGCCGCAGGTGGCCTACCGCGAAACCATCCGTGGAACCGTGGAAGAAGCCGAAGGCAAGTTCGTGCGCCAGTCCGGCGGCAAGGGCCAGTACGGTCACGTGGTGTTCAAGATCGAACCACAGGAGCCGGGCAAGGGGTTCGAGTTCGTGGACGCCATCAAGGGCGGTGTGGTGCCGCGCGAATACATCCCTGCTGTGGGCAAGGGCGTGGAAGAGGCGCTGAACCAGGGTGTGCTGGCCGGGTATCCGGTGGTCGACGTGAAGGTCACTCTGCACTTCGGTTCGTACCACGACGTGGACTCGTCCGAACAGGCGTTCAAGATGGCCGCCATTTTTGGTTTCAAGGAGGGCTGCCGCAAGGCTCAGCCCGTCATCCTCGAGCCAATGATGGCCGTGGAAGTCGAGACCCCGGAGGACTATGCCGGTACCGTCATGGGCGACCTGTCTTCCCGTCGCGGCATGGTGCAGGGCATGGACGACATGGTCGGCGGCGGCAAGGCCATCAAGGCCGAGGTGCCGCTGTCCGAAATGTTCGGCTATGCCACCACGTTGCGCTCCATGACCCAGGGTCGTGCCACCTACACCATGGAATTCAAGCACTACAGCGAGGCTCCGCGGAACGTGTCCGAGGCCATCGTCGCCGCTCGTTCCAAGTAATCAGATCGGTCTTCGGCGCCCGTCGGGGTGGGCCGGCTGCCCGTGGCAGGCCCGTGCCGGAGACATTAAACACTCACGGGTTTTGTTCTTTCAACAGAGGTATTTGCAATGGCAAAAGAGAAATTTGAGCGGACCAAGCCGCACGTGAACGTGGGCACGATTGGTCACGTGGACCACGGCAAGACGACGCTGACGGCTGCCATCACCACGGTGCTGGCTGCCAAGTTCGGTGGCGCCGCCAAGGCCTACGACCAGATCGACGCGGCTCCTGAAGAGAAGGCTCGTGGCATCACCATCAACACCGCACACGTGGAATACGAGACGGCCAACCGCCACTACGCCCACGTGGACTGCCCCGGTCACGCCGACTACGTCAAGAACATGATCACCGGTGCTGCCCAGATGGACGGCGCCATCCTGGTGTGCTCGGCCGCCGACGGCCCGATGCCCCAGACCCGCGAACACATCCTGCTGGCCCGCCAGGTGGGTGTTCCCTACATCATCGTGTTCCTGAACAAGTGCGACATGGTGGACGATGCCGAGCTGCTGGAGCTGGTTGAAATGGAAGTGCGCGAGCTGCTCTCCAAGTACGACTTCCCCGGCGACGACACCCCCATTGTCAAGGGTTCGGCCAAACTGGCGCTGGAAGGCGACAAGGGCGATCTGGGCGAGCAGGCCATCATGCGCCTGGCCGACGCGCTGGACAGCTACATCCCCACGCCTGAGCGTGCTGTGGATGGTGCCTTCCTGATGCCTGTGGAAGACGTGTTCTCCATCTCTGGTCGCGGCACCGTGGTGACCGGTCGTATCGAGCGCGGCATCATCAAGGTCGGCGAAGAAATCGAAATCGTCGGTATCGCCGCCACCCAGAAGACCACCTGCACCGGCGTGGAGATGTTCCGCAAGCTGCTGGACCAGGGTCAGGCTGGCGACAACGTCGGTATCCTGCTGCGCGGCACCAAGCGCGAAGAAGTGCAGCGCGGCCAGGTGCTGTGCAAGCCCGGCTCCATCAAGCCGCACACGCACTTCACCGGCGAGGTGTACGTGCTGTCCAAGGACGAAGGTGGCCGTCACACGCCGTTCTTCAACAACTACCGCCCGCAGTTCTACTTCCGCACGACGGACGTGACCGGTGCCATCGAGCTGCC